>NZ_JBWKMV010000001.1:1885826-2184602 GCF_059415225.1 Caulobacter sp. GW821-FHT10E02 | reverse complement strand
GCGCTTCGCCATCCGCGAAGGCGGCCGCACCGTCGGCGCCGGCGTCGTGGCCAAGATCGTCGAGTAATCGACCTTCTGAGCTTCGGCTGAGAAATGCGAAGGCCCCGGAGAGCAATCTCCGGGGCCTTTTGCTTGGGCGCTATGTTCGCTCAGGGTGGAGAGCGGACTTCAAATTGGCCGGACCTCGCGCCAAGGGGGTGTTAGCGGGCACTCAGCGGGTCTTCCCCGCGATCGGCAATTGAACCTGCATGGCGGTTAAGCAGTCGAAAAATTTCGAAGGCACCTTCGATGAATTGGCGCGCGCGTTCAGGGGTGAGCGCGTTATCGCCCATTTCCCGGCCACTCCAGGCGATGTCGCCAACTTGTCTCGCGAAGCGGCGTTTTGGGGGCGCACCGTGAACGAGACCATTGCGCGCTCTTCGCGCTTCATCTGCGAGAGCAAGAAATTCTGAAGGTAAAAAGTGAAGTTCCGGACTTCTTAGGAGAGCATTTAACGTGCCCTTGCCAAATCGGCTCGCCAGCAACCACTCGAGGAGGGCTGCAGTTCCGATTACCGACAACGCGACCTCGCCGTCTCTCCGCAGCCGTTCCATCGCGAACAACTGACTTTCAAAACGGCCCAGTTCCCGTGGTGGACCGCGAAGCGCCGCTTGTAGATTCATACTCCCGACAGGTGCGTTCGCGCCACACGAGCGTTGATTGAGAAAGTGCTTCATCAATGGAAACGCGGATCCCACCTTCGACACGCGCCCCGGTGAAAGCATCGTTGAGAAGCCATAGATTTTGTGGGGAGGTGACGCCTCCGATCGGGCCAAAAGACTATAGGTCGGAAGGAAGCGCGCCAGCATACTGCCAACTTCAAGGCGCAGGCGGGTGGAAAAATTCTCTTCGTAAGCCTGCGCGGTTATGGGGCGGTTCTGGATCCAGCTGTCGCTTTGCGAAGCCACGACCTCATCAAAGCGACCCTGGTCCACGAGGGAGAGGTAGCGGGGATGGATTCGCTGGCGTTTTCCCCAGACTTGGAAGATCGCGAGCCCTTGGGCGATTGCAACGCTGCCGGTCTCTTCCACTTGATCTAGGGGACCGTCTGAAAGCTTGAACCGGCCAAAGTCATCGATGTGTAGGACCATTTCAAGGAAGGTGACCTCAGCCGACAGACTGTCGGGTGAGGTGGGCAGATGCTCCCATGTCCGTTCTAGTGAGATAGGGAAGGGGAGTTGGAAGAGAGCGGCTACGTAGTTTGGCCCGCGCCGCTCGACTTCATCTGCCATGTAGCAAAGAAGATTGGGCGACGCACCGCCAACATCTAGCAAGCGCTCCACGGGCGAGCGGACCTGATTGGGTGACCGCGGATTCAACTCTAGGATATCGTCGAAGTCCCAGCTCATGGTCGCCTCCAAGGGAAACTTCTAGGAGGCTTGCACTAAACGCAAGGGTTGTCTTTGAGCGGCTTTGCAACTTTCATCCTGGGGAATGCAATGCCGGCCCTCCAGCGAAGGACTAAACGTCGTCTTTGGGCCGAAAGCGGACTTTCGTAGCGCGCCTTGTTGATTTGCCGTAAGCGTGAATTCCCGTCGGCGCACGGGAGCTGAAGCTTCTAAATTCAAGCAAGATCAACACCTTGCGCCCGCCACCCGCGAGCCCAACCAAAATCGACGCATCACCCTGAAAACCTCACCCATACTTCTCCTTGCCCCGTCGCGGGGAGGGCGTTCAGCTGGCGACCGAAGGCGCGGCGGGGGTGATCGAGCGGGAAGCGCTGGTCTTGGCCTTAGGGCCGCCCTTGCGACGGATCCGGACGGGTTCCCTGAAACATCGGGACGAAGGCCGGGCGGCGAGGGTTTGAACGGCGCGGCAGGCGCGGGCTGAAATCGCCCGCGTGGTCCGGAGGGAACGCATGTCCTCCGCCCGCTCTGGGCCTCTTTCGGAAGCGGGTTAAGACCCCGCGCGTCGAGGGCCCAGGCGCAACGGTCACGCGGAGCGCTCCGGCCTCGGCCGAAACGGTGTTCCTCTACAACCTCATCCGGGCCTTGCCCGGACGCTCCGCCGCCTCCCCAAACCTGTCGGCTCAACCGGCGGAAGGGCGCCGCCGCGCGTCCGCGAACACGTCCCTTTCGCTTCGTCCGGAAAAGGTGGCAGGAGAAGGCCATGGCGATGATCACCGATCCCGATGACTTCTTCAGCAAGGGCTGTGGCCGGTGCGACAGGTTCGCGACGCCGGACTGCTCGACCCGGCCGTGGATCGACGGTCTGAACGCGCTGCGCCGGATCTGCTTGGACATGGGGCTGGAGGAGACGGTGAAGTGGGCTCACCCGTGCTACCTGCACGCCGGGCGCAACATCGCCATCTTCGGGGCGTTCCGGGGCGACTTCCGGCTCACCTTCCTCAATCCCAGCCTGCTGGTCGACAGCGAAGGCGTGCTGGAGCCGCAAGGGCCCAACAGCCAGACGCCGGGCATGATGCGCTTCACTGCCAATGGGCGGGTCGCCGAGAAGGCGCCGGTGATCCGGGCCTATCTGCGCCAGCTGATGGACCACGCCGAGGCCGGGACCAAGCCCGTGCGGATCGCGCGCGAGATCGACACGCCGGACGAGCTGACCGAGGCGCTGGACGCCGATCCAGAACTGGCCGAGGCCTTCCACACGCTGACGCCGGGCCGCCAGAAGAGCTATCTGTTCGCCCTGAACCAGGCCAAGCAGCCGGCGACCCGCTTCGCGCGGATCGAGAAGTTCCGCGACAAGATCATCGCGGGCAAGGGCGCCCTTGAGCGCTGAGTAGAGTGGAGCGTTAGCCTAGCCCTCGACGAACCTCGGGATCGGCCCGACCTGCGGGGTCTGGTCGGGCAGCTCGACGAATTCCTCGTCGACGAAGCACCAGCCCCAGCCTTCGTGCGGGTCATAGCCCTCGATGATCGGGTGCTTGGTGGCGTGGAAGTGCTTGGTGGCGTGCTTGGACGGGCTGTCGTCGCAGCAGCCGACATGGCCGCAGGTGCGGCACAGGCGCAGGTGCACCCACCAGCCGCCAGACTTCAGGCACTCCTCGCAGCCCTTCGTGCCGGGGGTGACGTGATGGATCGAGTCGCCGTGCGAGCAGGTCATGGTTCAGGCTTCCGCGAGATAGGCGTGGATGGCGGCGACGGCTTGGGCGCCTTCGCCGATGGCGGCCCCAACGCGCTTGACCGAGCCGGCCCGGACGTCGCCGATCGCGAACACGCCCTTGCGGCTGGTCTGCAGCAAGGGATGGCCGGGCGCGAGATCGGTCCCGGTGCGGACAAAGCCGTGGTTGTCCAGCTCGACATGGCAGTGGGTCAGCCAGGCGGTGTTGGGCGCGGCGCCGATGAACAGGAAGAGGTGGCTGACCGGCTGCACGGTCTCGATGCCGTTCGGACCACGCCAGCGCACGGCCGACAGCTGGGCGGCCTTGTCTTCCTCGCTCTCGAGATCGACGATCGCGCTTTTGACGACGACCTCGATATTGGGCGTGCTCTCGATGCGGTCGATCAGGTAGCGCGACATGGTCGCCGCCAGGCTCTCGCCGCGCACGATCATCCAGACCTTCTTGACCTGGCTGGCCAAGTAGACGGCCGCCTGGCCCGCCGAGTTGCCGGCGCCCACGAGAGCGACCTCCTGGCCGGCGCACAGCTTGGCCTCCAGCGGCGAGGCCCAATAGTGGACGCAGGCGCCTTCGAAGCGGTCCAGGTTCTCGACCTCCAGCCGGCGATAGCGGGCGCCGCTGGCGATGACCACGGTCTTGGCTTGGGCTGTCTCGCCGCTGGCGAGGGACAGGCGATAGCGATGCTTGCCGTCGTCCTCGCAGACCAGCGAGGCGACCTCGTCGGGAATGGCCAGCTCGGCCCCGAACTTCTGGGCCTGGCCATAGGCGCGGCCCATCAGGGCCATGCCGGTGATCCCGGTGGGGAAGCCCAGATAGTTCTCGATCCGCGCCGAGGCCCCGGCCTGGCCGCCGAAGGCGCGGGTGTCCAGCACCAGCACCGACAGGCCCTCGGACGCGGCGTAGACGGCGGTGGCCAGGCCCGCGGGCCCGGCCCCGACCACGGCGACGTCGTAGAGCCGGTTGGCGTCGATCGGCCCGACCAGACCGATGCAGCGGCCCAGCTGGTGGTTGGTCGGCTGGCGCAGGATCTCGCCGTTCGGGCACAGCACGATCGGCAGTTCGCTGTCGTCGACCTGGAAGCGCTGGATCAGCACCTTGGCGCAGTCCATCTGGTCCGGATCGAGGTTCTGGTAGGGGTGGCCGTTGCGGGCCAGGAAGCCCGACAGGCGGATGACCTGGCCGTCGCTCTCGCGGCCAATGATGATCGGGCCACCGGCCCCGGTCTCGATCAGGCTGACCCGGCGCAGGATCAAGGCGCGCATGATCCGCTCGCCCAGCTCGGCCTCGGCCACCAGCACGGCGCGCAGCCGTTCGGGCTCGATCAGCAGGGCTTCGACCTGGGTGATGGCGGTGACGTCGACCAGCGAGGGGCGGCCCGACAGCTGGGCGATCTCGCCGACGAACTGGCCGGCGGCGTGCTCGACGATCGGCTGGCTCTCGTCATGGGCGTCGCGGCGGCTGATGGCCACGCGGCCGGCCAGCACCACGAACAGGCCGGGCGAGGCGACGCCGGCGGTGGCCAGGGCCGCGCCAGGCTCGGCGTGGATGACCTTGCCGAACCGGCGCAGCCGATCGATCTCGGCCGCCTCCAGCCGGGGAAACATCTGTGCGCGTCGGGTGTCGAAGGTCGTGCCAGCCATGGGGGGACATTGCGTCAGGAACGGCGTTTGGTCATCCGCTGAACGATGACGGATTTGAACATTCATGTCGTCACGTGACGGGCTCATCCCATCGGATGGTTCCTTTCGGCTCAGGGCGGGCCTAGACTCCGGGCATGTCGCGTTCCTCCGCCACGCCCCGTCCGGCCGTTCAATGGCGCGCCGGCGTCCCCGTCCAGGCCCTCGAGCGGCCGTTGCCGCGCGAGACGGCCGTGGGTCTGTCGTTCGACGGCCGTCCGCACACGGTGCTGATGGCCACGCCGCAGGACGTCGAGGACCTGGCCCTGGGCTTTGTGATCACCGAGGGCATCGCCACCGCCGCCGACGTGCTGGAGATCGTCCGCAAGGACGAGGCGCTGGGCATCCTGGTCGATGTGCGACTGGCGCCCGGCGCGCTGATCAAGAAGGCCCGGCCACGCAACCTGGAAGGCCGCTCATCCTGCGGGCTCTGCGGTGTGCAGCGCCTGGCCGACGCGGTGCGGCCGCTGCCGGTGCTGGGCGAGGGCGCTCGCATCGAGCACGCCGCCATCCCCCGCGCCCTGGCGGCGCTGGAGGCCGAGCAGGCCCTGGGCCGCCTGACCCGCGCCACCCACGCGGCGGCCTTCTTTACTAAGGAGGGCGCGCTGGTCGCGGTCCGCGAGGACGTCGGCCGCCACAACGCCCTCGACAAGCTGGCCGGCCTGATGGCTCGCCAGCAGATCGATGCGGCGGACGGCTTCGTCGTCGCCACCAGCCGCGCCTCGTTCGAGATGGTCGAGAAGACTGCGCGCATGGGCTGCCCGATCCTGGTCGCCGTCTCGGCCCCGACCGAGCTGGCGGTGACCAAGGCGCAAGAGGCCAACCTGACGCTGGTGGCCCTGGCCCGCGCCGACGGCCACGCGGTGTTCGCCGGGGCTGAGCGTCTTGTAGAGTCTGTGTTGGAGACGGCGTGATGGCGGACGACAAGGTCTCGGGTGTTCGTCCTTATACCCATCCGGCCGGCGGCTGGGACGCGCTGAAGGCCGTGGCCGGCGCCCTGGTCGACCAGGAGACGGTGGTCGAGGGTGGCAAGACCCTGATGCGGGCCAACCAGCCCGAAGGTTTCGACTGCCCCGGCTGCGCCTGGCCCGATCCCAAGCATACCTCGTCCTTCGAGTTCTGCGAGAACGGCGCCAAGGCCGTGGCCTGGGAGGCGACGACCAAGCGCGCCACGCCCGAGGTTTTCGCCCAGCACACGGTCAGCGAGCTGCTGACCTGGACCGACCACGCCATCGAGGACCTGGGCCGGCTGACCGAGCCGATGGCCTACGATCCGGCCGACGACCATTATAAAGTGATCTCGTGGGACGAGGCCTTCGCCCGGGCCGGCGCGGCGCTGAAGGCCCTGGCCCATCCGGACGAGGCGGAGTTCTACGCCTCGGGCCGCGCGTCGAACGAGGCGGCCTTCCTGTACCAGCTGCTGGGCCGGCGGTTCGGGACCAACAATTTCCCGGACTGCTCGAACATGTGCCACGAGCCGACCAGCGTCGGCCTGCCGGACTCGATCGGCCTGGGCAAGGGGTCGGTGACGCTGGAGGACTTCGACCACGCCGACCTGATCCTGTGCTTCGGGCACAATCCCGGCACCAACCATCCGCGGATGATGACCTCGCTGCGCGACGCCAGCCGGCGCGGAGCGACGATCATGGCCTTCAACCCGCTGAAGGAGCGGGCGCTGGAGAAGTTCGCCGCGCCGCAGGACCCGGTCGAGATGGCGACCCTGAGCTCGACGCCGATCGCCTCGGCCTATTTCCAGCTGAAGATCGGCGGCGACGCGGCCTTCGTGCAGGGGATGATGAAGGCGGTGCTGGCGATGGGCGAGGACGTGCTCGATCGCGACTTCATCAACGAGCATACCGCCGGCTTCGAGATCCTGGCCGCCCAGCTGGAGGCCATGGACTGGGCCGATATCGAGGCCGGCAGCGGCATGTCCCGCGAGCGGATCGAGGAGGCGGCGACCGCCTACGCGAAGGCCAAGGCGACCATCCTTTGCTACGGCATGGGCCTGACCCAGCATCGCGACAGCTCCGGCACGGTGCAACAGCTGGTCAATCTGCTGCTGCTGAAGGGAAATATCGGCCGGGAAGGGGCGGGGATCTGTCCGCTGCGCGGCCACTCCAACGTCCAGGGCAACCGCACGGTCGGCATCTGGGAGAAGCCGTCCAAGGCGCTGTCGGATTCGATCCAGACCGTGTTCGGTTTCGAGCCGCCGCGCGAGCATGGCCATACGGTGGTCGAGACGATCGAGGCGATGGAAGCGGGCCGTTCGAAGGTGTTCGTGGGCCTGGGCGGCAATTTCGCGGTGGCCGCGCCCGATCCGGTGCGGACCTTCGCGGCCATGCGCAAGCTGGACATGGCCGTCCACATCGCCACCAAGCCTAACCGCACGCACCTGCTGATCGGCAAGGACGCCATCCTGCTGCCGTGCCTGGGCCGCACCGAGCTGGACGTCCGCGCCGGCGTCCGCCAGTCGATCACGGTCGAGGACTCGATGTCGATGGTCCACGCCTCGCGCGGCCTCAACCCGCCGGCGTCCGAGCATCTGATGTCCGAGCCGGCCATCGTGGCGGGAATCGCCCACGCCACGTTCGGCGACGACCGCCATATCGACTGGCTGGGCCTGGCCGACGACTATGACGCCGTCCGCGATCTGATCGCCAAGGTCTTCCCGACCTTCGAGGGTTATAATGAGAAGGTCCGCGTGCCGGGCGGTTTCCGCCTGGAGGTCGGGCCGTCGAACCGGGTGTGGAAGACCGCCAGCGGCAAGGCCAATTTCCTGCCGTTCGACCCGAAGGGCGGCGATCCGCGCCAGGGCGATCCGGACGTGATGATCCTGACCACCCTGCGCAGCCACGACCAGTACAACACCACGATCTACGGCATGAACGATCGCTATCGCGGGGTGTTCGGCCGCCGGGACGTGATCTTCGCCAATCCCGACGACATGGACCGGCTGGGCCTGGCGCAGGGCGACCTGGTCGACCTGGGCGCGGCGTTCGACGACACCGGCGAGCGGATCGTGCGGGCCTTCACCGTGGTGGCGCGCGACATCCCGCCGGGGTGCCTGGCCGCCTATTATCCCGAGACCAATGTCGTGGTGTCGCTGGACGATCACGACCAGCGCTCGGGCACGCCGGCCTACAAGTCCGCGCCGGTGCGCCTGCGACCTCACCAGACCTCTTGGCAGGCGCGCAACTAAAGCGGTTGTTAGGAGCCGCTATGTTTAATGCGCCCAACCCAAGGGAGAGGGGCGCGTGAGCGTGGACGTCGAGACCGTAGAGGTTTCCAAGCTGGGAGCGGACGAGCGCGCGCTCTGGGCCCACTTCCGCGCGGCCGATCCGGCGCTGGCCAGCCCCTATTTCGATCTCCGTTTCATCGACGCCGCCGGCCAGGTCACGCCGGGCGCGCGGATCGCCATCGTCCGCGAGGGCGGCGTGGTGCGCGGCTTCCTGCCGTTCCAGCAGCGGGGCAGCCTGCTGCAGCCGCTGGCCGCGCCGCTCAGCGACTTCCACGGCCTGGTCGCCGCGCCGGGTCTCAGCGTCGGCACCCTGCTGCCCCGCATCGAGGGCGTGCGCCGGGCGCGGGTCAGCGGCTTGATCGGAGCGGGCGAGGGCGACCGGCCCGGCCTGTCGGTCCGCCGGGCCATGGCCGCCGATCTCTCGCAAGGCTTCGACGCCTATCTGGCCAGCCGCGAAGCGCGATTCCTGAAGGACAAGCGGCGGCGACGCCGGGCCCTGGAGCGCGATCACGGCCCGCTGACCTTCACCTTCGAGCGGGCGGCGCGCGCCGACATCGATCTCATCATCGACCGCAAGCGCGCCCAGCTGGCGCGCACTCACCAGTACGACATCTTCGCTTGCGGCTGGACGGTCGACCTGCTGCACCGGCTGTCCGAGATCGACGCGCCGGACTTCGGCCTGCGGCTGGCGGCCTTGAAGGCGGGGGGCGTACTGGTCGCCGCCGAGCTGGGCCTGACCTCGGGCGGCCGGCATCACCTGTGGTTCCCGATCTACGACCCGGCCTTCGCCAAGTACTCGCCGGGCAGCCTGATGACCCTGGACACCCTGGAGGCCGCGGCCGCGCGGGGCGTCACGCGGGTCGACTTCGGCGTCGACGCCGACGCCTACAAGCGCGACTTCGCCGATCCGGCCGAGGCGGTCCATGAGGGCCTGATCGAGCGGCGGGCTTCGTCACGCGGCCTGTCCATGCGCGGCTTTGGCGTCTCGCGGCTGGCCCGCCGGTTCGACCGTATTGTCGCGTGCGAGCCAGACCTGGTTGGGCAAATCCGGGGCGGCGCGGGCTTCATGGCCGCCATGGCGCGTCGCCACCCGAAGCTCGGCGCGGGCGTCGGTCTGGGGCTGGGCTTGGGGCTGGGTCTGGCGGCTCTGATGGTCGACTAGTCGATCGCCGGTATATGACATCGCGGTCATGACCTCGAATTAAGTCGAAACCTTGTCGGCCCGCCGCTAGCTTCCCCTTATCGAATTACACGCAATCGAGGGGAGAACATCGATGCGCGCTCTGACCACCCTGGCCGTTCTGGCCGCCGCCGTTACCGCTGCTGGCGCCGCCCAGGCCGCGCCGTCCGTGAAGATCAAGGACGCCGTCGCCCGCGTCGTGGTGATCCCCGAGAACCGCACCGACGTGAAGGTCGAGATGCTGACGACCAACGCCGACCTGCCGCTGACCGTGCGCCAGAACGGCGACGAGGTGATCGTCGACGGCGACCTGCGCATGAACCGGATCAACAGCTGCAACACCCGCGACGGCAAGACCACGGTGAAGGTCCGCGGCGTGGGCGAGGTGTCCTACGACAACTTCCCGCAGATCGCCGTACGCGTGCCGATGAACGTGCGGGTGCAGGCCGGCGGCGCGGTGTTCGGCGACATCGGTCGCTCGGACAGCGTCAACCTGGGCAATGCCGGCTGCGGCGACTGGACGGTGGCCAACACCAAGGGCGAGCTGCATATCAGCCAGGCCGGCTCGGGCGACACCAAGGCCGGGACCGCCAGCTCGGTCGAGATCAGCATCGCCGGTTCGGGCGACGTGACGACCCAGTCCGTCTCGGGTGACATGGAAGCCAACATCGCCGGCTCGGGCGATATCAAGGTGGCCAGCATCGCCGGCAAGCTGGAAGGCAATATCGCCGGGTCGGGCAACATCACCGTCCTGGGCGGCCACAGCCGCCGGGTCGAGGTCAATGTGATGGGTTCGGGCGACGTGGCCTTCAACGGCGAGGCCGACGATGTCGACGTCTCGGTCGCCGGCTCGGGCGACATCCGCATCGCCAAGGTCAATGGCGCGGTCAAGAAGCACGTGGCCGGCTCGGGCGACGTGATCATCGGCGGCCGCTGATCCGCCTCACGCTGCTCTATATATAGAGTGAAGGCCCCGGGATCGCTCCCGGGGCCTTCTTCATGTCCGATCGGACGGGTCCGCTTAGCGGACGCCGAAGCCGAACAGGTCGCTGGCGGTCGCCAGGTCGGCGCCGGCGCGATCGCGGTCCTTCAGGCTGCCGCCGAAGGTGTAGCGGAAGCCGACGCGAACGGCGTCCGAGTTCAGCTTGGCCAGGTCCTTCGATTCAGCGTGCGTGTACTTGGCGAAGGTCGACCAACCGGTGTTGGCGAACTTGTATTCGCCGCCGGCGTTCACGTCCCAGAGGTCGGCATTGATGTTGGTGTCGATGCGCGACCAGCCAGCGCCGGCGTTCAGGCGGAAGTTGTCCGACACGAAGTAACGGGCTTCACCGCGCACGGTGTACAGATCGGCGTCCAGGTCGTTCGACTGACCGTAGGCGACCAGACCGGTCAGGGTGACCTTGTCCAGGTACTTCTGGGCTTCGGCGCCGACGGCCCACAGGGTGTCGTTCGACGGGCGCGACAGGGCGGTGAAGCCGCCGACGCGGACGGTGTCGCCCAGCTTCGTGGTCAGGTGGACGGCGCCCGAGGCGACGGTTTCGTCCGACAGGTCGTTGTCCGAGATCGAGACGTCGCCGTTGGCGGTCACGGTCCAGGCGCCGGCCAGCGGGATGGCGACCGAGCCGTCGAGGACGGCCGAGGTGCCGTCATTGCCGCCGAGGCGGGTGTTGACGTCCGTGTAGTTCACGGCGGCGCCGACCGAACCGATGTTCTGGGCGAAGGCCGGGGCCGAGACGGCGGCGGCGATCAGGGCGGCGGTGGCGAAGAGCTTCGTATTCATAGTGGGGTATCCCCTTACACAAGAGTGGCTCACCGGCTGGCTGGACGGTCGTTGTTGGGGGGAGGGGCCGCCCAGTCCGTCGGTGAGGGGCGGCATCTATGGAGGTTCGACCCTGGCCTCAAGGCGTCCGGCGGCGCTTGCGGGCCGAATAATGCATTTTTGTGACACTTGCGCGGGCGACCATTTCGCCTACGCGCGAGCGGGCGCGCGTTCTTGCTAGCTATCGGGCGGAAAGCGTTAAAAGCGGACCGGTGTTATGTTTTCGAGGGCCTTGCGCCGCGAGGGCAGGGCGCCTATTCAGAACCCGCCCGACGAGTCGCGCCCCACAAAGGCGGGAGGAACCGGACAGAGCGCTTGACGAAACCGATTCCGGAACGTACAAGCGCGCCTCTGTTGGACCGGCTGTGAGCTCTCGGGCTCAAACGCGGTTCGCGAGACGCCCGGACATAGCGCCTCAAGCCTTCTTTCGAGAGGGTGGTGCAATATCTGGTCATCACCCCCGGCAGGCGACTGCCAGGGATATTTGTTTTGCGGACGCTGCGTACGGGATCCCTCCGGGGGTTTCGAGTTGGTCTTTGAAATGGTTCGAGACGCGGGCGCAGCCCACTAGGAAACCGAGCGATATGGATCGTCAGAACATCCGCATCCGGCTCAAGGCCTTCGATCACCGCGTGTTGGATCATTCCACGCGCGAGATCGTCAATACGGCCAAGCGCACGGGTGCGACGGTACGGGGACCGATCCCCCTGCCCACGCTTATCGAAAAATTCACCGTCAACCGTTCGCCGCACGTCGACAAGAAGTCGCGCGAGCAGTTCGAGATCCGTACGCACAAGCGCGTTCTCGACATCGTTGACCCGACTCCGCAGACCGTGGACGCGCTGATGAAGCTCGACCTGTCGGCCGGCGTTGACGTCGAAATCAAGCTGTAAGGAGGGCCGATCCATGACTCTCCCCACCCAACGCACTGGCATCCTCGCCAAGAAGCTCGGCATGACCCGCTTCTTCGATGAAGCTGGTCAGCACGTGCCGGTCACCGTCCTGTCGCTCGACGGTTGCCAAGTCACGGGCCAGCGCACGGTCGAGAAGGACGGTTACACCGCCCTGCAACTCGGCGCCGGCGCCAAGAAGGCCAAGAACACCTCGAACGCCATGCGTGGCCACTTCGCGAAGGCGGCCGTTGAGCCGAAGCGCGTCGTCGCCGAGTTCCGCGTCGAAGAGAACGCCCTGATCGAAGTCGGCGCCGAACTGACGGCCGACCACTTCGTCGCCGGCCAGAAGGTCGACATCCAAGGCGTGACCGTCGGTAAGGGCTTCGCCGGCGCCATGAAGCGCTGGAACTTCGGTGGTCTCCGCGCCACCCACGGTGTTTCGGTCTCGCACCGCTCGCACGGTTCGACTGGTAACCGCCAGGACCCGGGTCGTACGTTCCCGGGCAAGAAGATGGCTGGTCACCTCGGTCAAGAAACCGTCACCACGCTGAACGTCACCGTTTGGAAGGTCGACGTCGAGCGCGGTCTGATCCTGGTCAAGGGCGCCGTCCCGGGCCACGAGGGCAGCTACGTGAAGGTTCGTGACGCCGTGAAGAAGGCTCTGCCTGCCGACGCTCCGCGTCCGGGCGCCTTCCGCAAGGCTGGCGAAGCCGCTCCGGCAGCCGCTGAAACCCCCGCTGAGGAAGCCCCCGCGGCGACGACCGAAGAGGGCGAAGGCTAATGAAACTCGACGTCATCAAGCTTGACGGCGCGAAGGCCGGTTCTGTGGATCTCGACGACGCCATCTTCGGCATCGACGAAATCCGCGGCGACATCCTTCAGCGCGTCGTGACCTGGCAGCTGGCCAAGCGCCGCTCGGGCAACCACAAGATTCAAGTTCGCAACGAGGTCTCTCGTACGAGCAAGAAGATGTACAAGCAAAAGGGCACCGGCGGCGCTCGTCACGGCTCGCGCCGTGCGGCTCAGTTCGTCGGCGGCGCCAAGGCCCACGGCCCTGTCGTCCGTAGCCACGCTTTCGACCTGCCGAAGAAGATCCGGGCCCTGGCTCTGCGCCACGCCCTGTCCTCGAAGGCCAAGTCGGGTGCGCTGGTCGTCCTGGACAGCGTCGTTCTGACCGAAGCGAAGACGGCCGCCCTGCGCGCCACCTTCGACAAGATCGGCCTGAAGAACGCCCTGGTCATCGCCGGTCCGGAAGTGGACGCGAACTTCAAGCTCGCGGCCCGCAACATCCCGAACGTGGATGTCCTGCCGAACGCCGGCCTGAACGTCTACGACGTGCTGCGTCGCCAAACCCTCGTCCTGACCAAGGACGCGGTGGAAGCGATCTCGGCTCGTTTCGCTGAGAAGGAAGCCGCCTAATGGCCGCCACCGCTCGCCACTACGACACGATCCTGTCGCCGGTGATCACTGAAAAGACGACCCTGCTCTCGGAGCAGAACAAGGTTGTCTTCAAGGTGGCCAACGACGCGACCAAGGACGAAATCGCCGCCGCTGTCGAAGAGCTGTTCAAGGTCAAGGTCACGAAGGTCAACACCATCGTCACCAAGGGCAAGACCAAGCGCTTCCGTGGCATCGTCGGGCGTCGCAACGACGTCAAAAAAGCGATCGTGACCCTGGCCGACGGCCAGTCGATCGACATCACGACGGGGCTCTAATCAGATGGCCTTGAAGCACTTTAATCCGACCAGCCCCGGCCAACGCGGCCTGGTGCTGATCGACCGCAGCGAACTTCACAAGGGCAAGCCCGAGAAGAAGCTCGTTGAAGGTCTGACCAAGTCGGGCGGTCGCGGCGGCAATGGCCGTATCGCGGTCCGTTTCCGCGGCGGCGGCGCCAAGCGCCTGTACCGTCTGGTCGACTTCAAGCGTCGTAAGCAAGGCACGGCCTCGGTCGTTCGTCTTGAGTACGATCCGAACCGCACCGCGTTCATCGCCCTGATCAAGTATCAAGCCGATGGCGAGCTGTCGTACATCCTGGCCCCGCAACGCCTGAAGGTTGGTGACGAAGTCGTCACCGGCGAGAAGGTCGACGTGAAGCCGGGCAACGCCTCGCCGCTGCGCACGCTGCCGATCGGTACGATCATCCACAACATCGAGCTGAAGCCCGCCAAGGGTGGTCAGATCGCCCGTTCGGCTGGCGCCTACGCCCAGCTGGTCGGCCGTGACGCCGGCTACGCCCAGATCCGCCTGAACTCGGGCGAACTGCGCATGGTGCTCGATACGTGCATGGCCACCGTCGGCGCCGTTTCGAACCCCGACCATATGAACCAGAACCTCGGCAAGGCCGGTCGTTCGCGTCATATGGGCCGTCGCCCGCACGTCCGCGGCGTCGCCATGAACCCGGTCGACCACCCCCACGGTGGTGGTGAAGGTCGTACCTCGGGCGGCCGCCACCCGGTGACCCCGGCTGGTAAGCCGACCAAGGGCGCCAAGACCCGCGTTAACAAGGCCACGGACAAGTTCATCATCCGTTCGCGCCACAAAGCGAAGAAGGGCCGCTAAGCCATGACCCGCTCCGTCTGGAAAGGCCCGTTTGTCGACGGGTACCTCCTGAAGAAGGCCGACGCCGCACTGTCGTCGGGCCGCAAGGATGTCATCAAGACCTGGTCGCGTCGTTCGACGATCATGCCGCAATTCGTCGGCCTGACCTTCGGCGTCCACAACGGCCAGAAGCACGTCCCGGTCTCCGTGTCGGAAGACATGGTCGGCATGAAGTTCGGCGAGTTCGCGCCCACGCGTAACTTCCCGGGCCACGCTGCCGACAAGAAGGCCAAGAGGAAGTAATCATGGCCAAGCAGAAGCAAGAACGCCGCCTGCCGGCTTCCGAAGCGATGTGCAAGGTGCGCACCCTGCGCACCAGCGCGCGCAAGCTGAACCTGGTCGCTCAGTCCATCCGTGGCCTGAACGTCCAGCGTGCTCTCAACGAGCTCGAGTTCAGCCACAAGCGCATCGCCCAGGACGTCCGCAAGGCGCTGTACTCGGCGATTTCGAACGCCGAGAACAACCACAACCTCGACATCGACTCCCTGGTCGTCGCCGAGGCCTATGTGGGCAAGAACCTGATCATGAAGCGTTTCTCGCCCCGCGCTCGCGGTCGCGCGACGCGCGTTGAGAAGCCGTTCTCCGAGATCACGATCGTGGTCCGCGAACTGGGTGAGGCCGCCTAATGGGTCAGAAAGTCAATCCGGTCGGGCTGAGGCTCGGCGTGAACCGCACCTGGGACAGCCGTTGGTTCGCCGACGGCGCCCAGTACGGCAAGATGCTGCACCAGGACCTCGCGGTCCGCGCCGCCCTGAAGAAGCGCCTGTACCAAGCTGGTGTCTCGCGCATCATCATCGAGCGTCCGCACAAGAAGTGCCGCATCACGATCTATGCCGCCCGTCCGGGCGTCATCATCGGCAAGAAGGGCGCTGACATCGACAAGCTCCGCAAGGACCTGTCGATCCAGACCGAAGGCGAAGTCCACCTGAACATCGTCGAGATCCGCAAGCCGGAAACCGACGCTCAGCTGGTGGCCGAGTCGATCGCTCAACAACTCGAGCGTCGTATCGCCTTCCGCCGCGCCATGAAGCGTTCGATCCAGTCGGCCGTGCGTCTCGGCGCCAAGGGCATCCGGATCAACGTCTCGGGTCGTCTGGGCGGCGCTGAAATCGCTCGTATGGAGTGGTATCGCGAAGGTCGCGTGCCGCTGCACACGCTGCGCGCCGACATCGACTTTGGCTTCGCTGAAGCCAAGACCACCTACGGCATCATCGGCGTGAAGACCTGGATCTTCAAGGGCGAGGTGCTGGAGCATGATCCGATGGCGCTCGACAAGCGTCTCGCCACCGAGTCCGGTCCTGCCGGCGAAGGTGGTGGCCGTGAGCGCGGCGACCGTCCCGACCGGGGCGACCGCCGTGACCGTCGCGATCGCGCCTAAGGATTAGATCGCCATGCTGTCTCCGAAAAAGACCAAATTCCGCAAGCAGTTCAAGGGCCGCATCCACGGCACTTCGAAGGGCGGCACCCTGCTGAACTTCGGTTCGTACGGCCTGAAGGCCGTCGAGCCGGAGCGCATCACGGCTCGCCAGATCGAAGCCGCTCGTCGCGCCATCACCCGCCAGATGAAGCGTCAAGGCCGCGTCTGGATCCGTATCTTCCCGGACGTGCCGGTCACCGGCAAGCCGGCGGAAGTCCGGATGGGTAAGGGTAAGGGCGCCGTGGATTACTGGGCCGCTCGCGTGGCTCCGGGCCGCATCATGTTCGAAATCGACGGCGTGCCGGACGATATCGCGCGTGAAGCTCTCCGCCTGGGCGCCGCCAAGCTGCCGATCCGCACCCGTGTTGTCACCCGCATCGACGCGGGCGTGGCTCAGGAAGCATGATCATGAAGATTGCTGACATCCGGGGCCTGACCCCCGACCAGCTGGCCGACACCTTGATCAGCCTGAAGAAAGAGCAGTTCAACCTGCGCTTCCAGGCTGCCACGGGCCAGGTCGAAAAGACCCACCGCGTCAACGAGATCCGCAAGGATATCGCGCGGATCAAGACCGTGCTGCGCGCCAAGGCCGCGGCTTAAGGAGAACGATATGCCCAAGCGTATCCTCGAAGGGGTGGTCGTCTCCGATAAGGGCGACAAGACCGTGGTGGTGAAGGTCGAACGGACCATCGTTCACCCGGTTCTTAAGAAGATCGTGCGTCAGTCCAAAAAGTACCACGCGCACGACGAATCCAACGCGTACAAGGCCGGCGAAGCAATTCGCATCGTCGAGTGCGCTCCGAAGTCCAAGCTGAAGACCTGGGAAGTGCTTCCCAAGGCTTCGGCTTAATCTGGAAGGTTTAGACCATGATCCAGATGCAAACTAACCTGGAAGTCGCTGACAATTCTGGCGCTCGCCGGGTCATGTGCATCAAGGTGTTGGGCGGCGCAGGCCGTCGCTACGCCAGCGTGGGCGACGTCATCGTCGTCTCCGTGAAAGAAGCCATCCCGCGTGGCCGCGTGAAGAAGGGTGACGTGCTTCGCGCCGTCGTCGTTCGCGTTAATCAAAATCTGAAGCGCAAGGATGGCTCGGTCATCCGCTTCGATAAGAACGCCGCGGTCATCGTGAACAAGTCGAGCGAGCCGGTCGGCACGCGGATCTTCGGCCCGGTTCCCCGTGAACTGCGCGCCAAGAACCACATGAAGATCATCTCCCTCGCTCCGGAGGTGCTGTAATGGCCGCTAAGATCAAGAAGGGCGACCGCGTCGTCGTTCTGGCCGGCAAGGACAAGGGCAAGCAAGGCGCTGTCCTGCAAGTCCTGCCCAAGGACAACCGGGTTGTCGTGGAAGGCGTGAACATGGTTTCGCGTCACACCAAGGCCACCCAAGCCGACCCGCAAGGCGGCATCAAGCACAAGGAAGCCGCGCTGCACGTCTCGAACGTCGCCATCGCGGACTCCAACGGCAAGCCCACCCGCGTCGGCTTCAAGATCGAAGGCGACAAGAAGGTGCGCGTCGCCAAGACGACCGGCGAGGTGATCAATGGCTGATCAAGCTTACGAGCCCCGGCTGAAGACCGTTTATCGTGAGAGCATCCGCTCCACGCTGAAGGAACAGTTCGGCTACACCAACGAGATGCAGATCCCCAAGCTGGACAAGATCGTCCTGAACATGGGTATCGGCGAGGCCGTGGCCGACTCCAAGAAGGCCCAGACCGCCCTGAAGGACCTGCAAGCGATCGCCGGCCAAAAGCCCGTCGCCACCAAGGCCCGCAAGTCCATCGCCGGCTTCAAGCTGCGCGAAGGCATGGTGGTCGGCGGTAAGGTCACCCTCCGTAAGGACCGGATGTACGAATTCCTGGACCGCCTGGTCACGATCGCGCTGCCGCGCGTGAAGGACTTCCGTGGTCTGAACGGCAAGAGCTTCGACGGCCGTGGCAACTACGCCATGGGCCTGAAGGAGCACCTGGTGTTCCCGGAAATCAACTATGACCAGATCGAACAGATCTGGGGCATGGACATCATCGTCTGCACCACTGCGAAGACCGACCAGGAAGCCAAGGCTCTCCTGAAGGAATTCCAGTTCCCGTTCACGAATTAAGAGCGGGCAGGGAAAAGCACCATGGCAAAGAAAAGCGCCGTCAACCGCAACGAAGCGGTCAAGGCCCTCGTCAAGAAGTTCGCCGAAAAGCGCGCCGCCCTGAAGGCGACCGCCAACGACGAAAGCCTGCCGCTCGAGGAACGCTTCGAGGCTCGCCTCAAGCTCGCCAAGCTGCCCCGCAGCAGCTCGGCGATCCGCATCCGCAACCGCTGCGAAGTCACGGGCCGTCCGCGCGCCTACTACCGCAAGCTGAAGATGAGCCGTATCGCGCTCCGCGAACTGGGTTCGCAGGGTCAGATCCCCGGCCTCGTCAAGTCGAGCTGGTAAGGACGATCAGATGTCGATGAACGATCCCCTGAGCGACCTGATCGCTCGCATCAAGAACGCCGCCACGCGCAAGCGCAACAAGGTCTCGACGCCGGCTTCCAAGCTGCGCGCCCGCGTCCTCGACGTGCTCGCCGATGAAGGCTACATCCGCGGCTACTCGCTGATCGAGAAGCCCGGTGCGTTCCCCGAATTCGAGATCGAGCTCAAGTACTTTGACGGTGAGCCCGTGATCGCCGAAATCAGCCGCGTGTCCAAGCCTGGCCGTCGCGTCTATTCGTCGATCAAGGACCTGAAGCCGATCAAGAATGGCCTGGGCATCTCGATCCTTTCGACGCCGAAGGGCGTCATGTCGGACACCGCTGCACGCGACGCTAATGTCGGCGGCGAAGTCCTCTGCCGCGTCTACTAGGCGCGGGAGGGAAAGAGCATGTCACGTATCGGTAAGAAAGCCGTCGCAATCCCCTCGGGCGTCACCCTGACGCTCGACGGTCAGACGGTCACGGTGAAGGGCCCCAAGGGTCAGTTGTCGTGGACGATCGCCGACGAAGTCGAAGTCAAGCAAGAGGGCGCTGAGCTCCTTCTGACTCCGCGCGTCGACACGAAGCGCGCCAAGGGCATGTGGGGTCTCTCCCGCACGCTGGTCGCCAACATGGTGCACGGTGTCACCGCCGGGTTCGAGGAAAGCCTCGAACTGGTCGGCGTTGGTTACCGCGCGGCCCTGAAGGGCACCGCCCTGAGCCTCCAGCTCGGTTTCAGCCACGACGTGGACGTTGAGGCTCCGGCCGGCGTCACCTTCGCTGTGCCG
The DNA here is from genome assembly GCF_059415225.1 of Caulobacter sp. GW821-FHT10E02. Taxonomy (NCBI): domain Bacteria; kingdom Pseudomonadati; phylum Pseudomonadota; class Alphaproteobacteria; order Caulobacterales; family Caulobacteraceae; genus Caulobacter; species Caulobacter sp. GW821-FHT10E02. The sequence goes on along the minus strand of NZ_JBWKMV010000001.1, from coordinate 2,165,434 downwards.
AAGCAGACCGAAATCAAGATCGCCGGCATTGATAAGCAGGTGGTCGGTGAGATTGCCGCGAAGATCCGCCGCATTCGTCCGCCCGAGCCGTACAAAGGCAAGGGTGTGCGGTATGCTGGCGAGAAGGTTCGCCGCAAGGAAGGCAAGAAGAAGTAAGCCATGGCGCTCTCTCCTCGTGAATCCGCGGCCAAGCGTGCGCAACGCACGCGTACCCGCCTCAAGAGCCTCGCCAACGGTCGTCCGCGTCTGTCGGTCTTCCGTTCGTCGAAGAACATCTACGCCCAGGTCATCGATGATGAACGCGGCGTGACCCTGGCGTCGGCTTCCACTCTGGAAGCCGAAGGCAAGGGCGCGGACAAGGATGCCGCCGCCGCCGTGGGCAAGCTCGTCGCCGAGCGCGCCATCGAAAAGGGCGTCAAGGACGTCGTTTTCGATCGTGGTGGTTACATCTTCCACGGCCGGGTGAAAGCCCTGGCCGACGCCGCGCGCGAAGCCGGCCTGAACTTCTAAGGGAACAGAAATGGCTCGTGGTGAACAACAGCGCGGTGAAGGCGGTCAACGCCGTGACCGTCGCGACCGCAACGCCCCCGAAGAGCGGGTCGACAGCGACATCGTCGAAAAGCTCGTCCACATCAACCGCGTCGCCGCCACCGTGAAGGGTGGCCGTCGCTTCAGCTTCGCTGCTCTGATGGTCGTTGGCGACCAAAAGGGCCGCGTCGGCTTCGGTCATGGCAAGGCGCGTGAAGTGCCGGAAGCCATCCGCAAGGCGACCGAAGAAGCCAAGAAGACGATGATCCGCGTCCCGCTGCGCGAATCCCGCACCCTGCACCACGACGGCGCTGGCCGTTGGGGCGCCGGCAAGGTGATGATGCGCTCGGCGCCTCCCGGCACCGGCGTCATCGCCGGCGGTCCGATGCGCGCGGTTCTCGAAACCCTGGGCGTCCAGGACGTCGTGGCCAAGTCGACGGGTTCCTCGAACCCGTACAACATGGTTCGCGCCACGTTCGAGGCCCTGAAGGTCCAGTCGTCGCCCCGCCAGATCGCCGCCAAGCGCGGCAAGAAGGTTGGCGACATCCTCGGCCGTCGCGCCGACGGCGCTTCGTCGCCGGAAGCCATCGAGGGCTAAGTCATGGCTGAAGCTAAGCAAGTCACGGTCCGCCAAACGGGCAGCCCGATCCGTCGTGAAAAGGACCAGCGCGCCACGCTCGCCGGTCTGGGTCTCAACAAGCTGGGCCGTACGTCCACGCTGGAAGACACCCCGTCGGTCCGCGGCATGATCCGCAAGGTCGCGCACCTGCTGGAAATCGTCGAGTAGTCCTCTACGCGACGACGGAATACGCCACCCCGGTGAAAGCCGGGGTGGTTTTCGTTTGGAATCTCATTTCGCCATTGAGTTCTCTGGCGTTTTAGGGTTTTAAGCGCGCTCTGATTTTCACAAGCCGAGTCCGGCCACTGGCCGGGCGCAGATCTCCAAGGAGAGGCACATATGACCAAGCTGAACGAACTGGTCCCGCAGGAAGGCTCGACCAAGAACCGCATGCGCGTCGGCCGTGGCCCGGGTTCGGGCAAGGGCAAGACCGCCGGTCGCGGTGTGAAGGGCCAGAAGGCGCGCTCGGGCGTCGCCATCGCCGGCTTCGAAGGCGGTCAAATGCCGCTGCACATGCGTATGCCTAAGCGCGGCTTCAACAACCCCTTCCGCCTGGACTTCGCCGAAGTGAACCTGTGGCGTCTGGAACAAGCCGTCGCCGCTGGCAAGTTCAAGGCCGGCGCCGAGCTGGGCGCTGCCGAACTGGTCGCCGCCGGCGTCATCCGTCGTGAACTCGACGGCGTGAAGCTGCTGGGCAAGGGCGAGATCAAGACCGCCCTGAAGCTGACCGTCTACTCGGCCACCGAAGCCGCCATCAAGGCCGTCGAGGCCGCTGGTGGTTCGGTCACCGTGACCAAGAAGGCCAAGGCTGAAGCCGAAGCCTAAGACCATATGTCATCCCGGTGAGCGCCTGGCGCTCCCGGGACTTCGTTTCCGATCGGGATGACAGAATTAGGGGGCTCGCCGTGACATCACGGCGGGCCTCACCTATTTGTGGCTCAGTAATAGAGTCGTGGGGATCTGAATGGCCTCGGCCGCCGAACAACTCGCAGCCAATATGAATTTCGCGTCGTTCCAAAAGGCGACCGAACTTCACAAGCGCATCTGGTTCACGATCATCGCTCTGGTCGTCTACCGCCTGGGCACCTACGTGCCGATCCCCGGTATTGATCCGGCCGCGTTCTCGCGCCTGTTCAGCGGCAACGCCGAGGGCATCCTCGGCATGTTCAACACGTTCTCGGGCGGCGCCGTGCAGCGCATGGCCATCTTCTCGCTGAACGTGATGCCCTACATCAGCGCCTCGATCATCGTGCAGCTGATGGGCTCGGTGTATCCGCCGTGGGAGAAGCTGAAGAAGGAAGGCGGGGAGGCGGGGCGCAAGACCCTCAACCAGTACACCCGCTACCTGGCCGTGGTTCTGGCCGTCGTGCAGTCGGCCTCGATCGCCATCGGCCTTAGCGCCCAGCCCGGCCTGGTGGCCGGCGGCGTCGGCCCGGTGTTCTTCGTCGTCTCGACCGTCGTGGCCCTGACGGGCGGCACGCTGTTCCTGATGTGGCTGGGCGAGCAGATCACCAGCCGCGGCGTCGGCAACGGCGTCTCGCTGATCATCTTCGCCGGCATCGTGGCCCACCTTCCGATGAGTCTGGGCCAGCTGCTGGTCCAGTCGCAGACCTCGGGCAACTACACGCCGCTGTTCCTGATCCTGATCGGCGCCGTGGCCGCCATCCTGGCCATCGTGTTCATGGAGCGCTCGCAGCGCCGCCTGCTGGTCCACTATCCCAAGCGCCAGCAAGGCAATCGCATGGTCGGCGGCGAAAGCTCGTTCATGCCGCTGAAGATCAACACCGCGGGCGTCATCCCGCCGATCTTCGCCTCGTCCTTGCTGCTGCTGCCGACGACGGCCCTGCAGTTCATCAACGCGGCCAACCTGCCGTCCTGGGCCCAGTGGCTGCCGGGCGTGGTCGGCGCGCTGCAGCACGGCCACCCGGCGTTCCTGGTGCTCTACACCTTGCTGATCATCTTCTTCTCGTTCTTCTACACCTCGGTGGTGTTCAACCCCGAGGAGACGGCCGAGAACCTGCGCAAGTACGGCGGCTTCCTGCCGGGCATCCGTCCGGGCAAGCGCACCGCCGAGTACCTGGACTACGTGCTGACGCGCCTGACGGTGATCGGCGCCGGCTACATCGCGGCCGTCTGCGTGGCGCCGGAGTTGGTGATGATGGCGGTCAAGTCGAACCAGTTCGCGCTGGGCGGCACCTCGATCCTGATCGTCGTGACGGTGACCATGGACACCGTGGCGCAGATCCAGTCCCACCTGCTGGCTCACCAGTACGAAGGCCTGATCAAGAAGTCGAAGCTGCGCGGCGGTCGTAACCGCTAAGCCTGTCTTCAATTTTTATAGACACGTCGGAAGCCGGTTTGTCACAAAACCGGCTTCCGTTTTATTCCGGCGCAATCTAGGTCTTCAGAGGGAGACCAGCGGGCTTAAGACCCGTGAACGCGCGAAGGGGCTTAAATGAACTTGATCCTGTTCGGTCCGCCGGCGGCGGGGAAGGGCACTCAGGCCAAGCGCCTGGTCACCGAGCGTGGCATGGTCCAGCTCTCGACCGGCGACATGCTGCGCGCCGCCATCGCCTCGGGTTCGGAGCTCGGCCAGAAGGTCAAGGGCGTGCTGGACCGTGGTGAGCTGGTCACCGACGAGATCGTCATCGCCCTGATCGAGGATCGCCTGCCCGAGGCCGAGGCGGCCGGCGGCGCCATCTTCGACGGCTTCCCGCGTACGGTCGCCCAGGCCGAAGCACTGGACAAGATGTTGGCGGCGCGTGGACAGAAGATCGACTCTGTTCTCCGACTCAAGGTAGACGAGCCAGCCCTGATCGAACGGATCAAGAAGCGATTCGAAGAACAGGGACGGCCAGACGACAATCCCGAAGTCTTCGTGAATCGTTTGGCTCAGTACAATGCCCAGACCGCGCCGCTGCTGCCTTACTATGAAGGGCAGGGGAAGCTCACGGAACTGGACGGAATGGGTTCGGTCGAAGCCGTCGCCAGTTCCATCGACAACGCCTTGAGCGTCGTCGCTTAAAGAAGCCCTGATTCACTGGATGTCCGGTGGATTCAGTTGTTGACGGAAGCGAAACGATCCCTATAACGGGGCGCTTCCGCGAAAGGGCGCGATCCGTGCGCGCCGGTCTTGGTCCCTGACCGAGCCGGGCGCGCCGTTCGCGTCTTTAGTGCGTGACTAGGAGAACATTAGACGTGGCCCGTATCGCAGGCGTCAACATCCCGACGAACAAGCGCGTTCTGATCGCGCTTCAGTACATTCACGGCATCGGCCAACGGTCGGCCCGTGAAATCATCACCAAGGTGGGCATCGAGGATGCGCGTCGGGTCAATCAACTGACCGACGCCGAAGTCCTGGCGATCCGCGAAACGATCGACCGCGACTATACCGTCGAGGGCGATCTGCGCCGCGAGAACTCGATGAACATCAAGCGTCTGATGGACCTAGCCTGCTATCGCGGTCTGCGTCACCGTAAGGGCCTGCCGGTCCGCGGTCAGCGCACCCACACGAACGCTCGTACCCGCAAGGGTCCGGCCAAGCCGATCGCCGGCAAGAAGAAATAAGGTAGCCTGACGATGGCCAAGGAACCGGGTCGCGTTAAAAAGCGCGAACGTAAGAACATCACCTCGGGCGTGGCGCATGTGAACGCCTCGTTCAACAACACCATGATCACCATCACGGATGCTCAGGGCAACACGATCTCGTGGTCCTCGGCTGGCATGATGGGCTTCAAGGGCTCGCGCAAGTCGACCCCGTACGCCGCTCAGATGGCCGCCGAAGACGCGGGCAAGAAGGCTGCGGAACACGGCGTGAAGACCCTGGAAGTCAACGTCTCGGGTCCGGGTTCGGGCCGTGAGTCGGCCCTGCGCGCTCTCCAAGCCGCGGGCATGACCATCACGACCATCCGCGACGTCACGCCGATCCCGCACAACGGCTGCCGTCCGCCCAAGCGTCGTCGCGTCTAGTACTTTTTAGACACCAATCTTCCTTCGCCGGCTGCGCAAAACGCGGCCGGCGAGCCGCGTTCAAGGGACCCGACCACGTGATCGAAAGAAACTGGAACGAGCTGATCCGTCCTGAGAAGCCGCAGATCGAAACCGGCGCCGATGCGACTCGCAAGGCCCGGATCGTCGCCGAGCCGCTCGAGCGCGGTTTCGGTGTGACGCTCGGCAACGCCCTGCGTCGCGTTCTGCTCTCGTCGCTGCAAGGCGCCGCCGTCACCGCCATCCAGATCGATGGCGTGGTGCACGAATTCTCCTCGCTCGAAGGCGTCCGTGAAGACGTCGTCGACATCGTTCTGAACATCAAGCAACTGGCCGTTCGGATGCACGCCGAAGGCCCGAAGCGCATGACCCTGCGCGCCACGGGCCCCGGCCCGGTGACCGCTGGTCAGATCGAAACCCCGGCCGACATCGAGATCCTGAACCCCGACCACGTGCTCTGCACGCTGGACGACGGCGCTTCGGTGCGCATGGAGTTCACGGTCAACAACGGCAAGGGCTACGTCCCGGCCGACCGTAACCGTCCGGAAGACGCGCCGATCGGCCTGATCGCCGTCGACGCCCTGTACTCGCCGGTCAAGCGCGTCGCCTATCGCGTCGAGCCGACCCGTCAAGGCCAGTCGCTGGACTATGACAAGCTGGTCCTGGAAGTGGAAACCAACGGCGCCGTCACTCCGGTGGACGCCGTGGCCTACGCCGCCCGGATCCTGCAGGACCAACTGCAGATCTTCATCACCTTCGAGGAACCGAAGGCCAAGTCGGCCGACGAGTCCAAGCCGGAACTGCCGTTCAACCCGGCCCTGCTGAAGAAGGTGGACGAGCTGGAACTGTCGGTCCGTTCGGCCAACTGCCTGAAGAACGACAACATCGTCTACATCGGCGACCTGATCCAGAAGACCGAAGCCGAGATGCTCCGCACCCCGAACTTCGGCCGCAAGTCGCTGAACGAGATCAAGGAAGTTCTCGCCGGCATGGGCCTGCACCTCGGCATGGACGTGCCGAACTGGCCGCCGGAGAACATCGAAGACCTGGCCAAGAAGTTCGAAGACCAAATCTAAGAACCTCTAAGCCTACTGCGCTAAATCCGGGCCGCTTCTTTCGAGAGGCGGCCTGGGCCTTTTGAAGCCGCTCACGCGGTCGAGGGCCCCGGCGCTTCGCTCTGACCCGGTCGGGACGGACCAGGATTGGTGACAATCAGGCGCTCAACAAGTTTTGCGCCGCTCGGGCTCGATGCCCAGGAGATAGAAAATGCGTCACGGTAAGGCTCACCGTAAACTCGGCCGTACTTCGGCTCACCGCATCGCCATGTTCGCGAACATGTCGGCCTCGCTGATCAAGCACGAGCAGATCGTCACCACCCTGCCGAAGGCCAAGGAACTGCGCCCGATCGTCGAAAAGCTGGTCACTCTGGCCAAGCGCGGCGACCTGCACGCCCGTCGTCAGGCCATCAGCTCGGTTCGCGACGTCGAACAAGTCGGCAAGCTCTTCGCCACCATCGGTCCGCGCTACAAGGACCGTCAGGGCGGCTACATCCGCGTCCTGAAGGCCGGCTTCCGCTACGGCGACAACGCCCCGATGGCCGTCATCGAGTTCGTCGACCGCGACGTCTCGGAAAAGGGCAAGGACTCGGGTCCGGTCTTCGTCGACAACAGCGAAGACTAAGATCTTTCAGCGCATGCTGAACGCGAAGGCCCCGGAGAAATCCGGGGCCTTTTCGTTTCTGCGCTGCGGAGCGGGAGAGCGGCGAGGGCTTCCGAACCTAGTGTGACGTCTGATCGGCGAGTGTCGCGGTGGCCGCGATCGTCGCCTCTCCGCTGTGACCCGGGATCGCGTCGCGCTTGGAATCGTAGGTCGTCACGGCGAGGCCTATCGACCGAGCGGACGGGTGACACTCAGACGGACTGAGGCCGATAACTCGCGTATCGCCGATCAAGCGGGCGAGGGGCTCGCCGCCTTGAGCGTGGAGGACAAGGTCGTGACCATCGGCCGTGGCCCGGGTGATGCGTGAGGTTTCCGCGTTCGTGCTGATCTCGACGCGGAAATCAACACCTCCACAGACCGTCCGGGTCGATACGACATAGCTGACCGGCTTCGGCGTCTCCTGGACGACGATATCCCCGGCTCGCTGAGAAGCGCCGCCAGCTTGCAGCAAGGTCGACGAGGCCAACAACGCGAGTGAAATGCCCATGCCAGGAGGTTGGCATGGGCGAGGCCGGATTTCCACTCAGGGTGGAGACGTCTCAGCCCTTCGGCGTCACCGGCCGCGCTGGGTTCCCCACCACCGTCGCCCCGGCCGCCACGTCCCGCGTCACGACTGCTCCGGCCCCGATCACGGCGTCGTCGCCGATGGTCACGCCGGGCAGGATGATCGCGCCGCCGCCGATCCAGACATTGGCGCCGATGTGGATCGGCTTGCCGGACTCCTGGCCGGTGCGGCGCAGGGCGGGATCACGCGGATGGTCGGCGGTCAGGATCTGCACGCCCGGGCCGATGGCCGTGGCCGCGCCGATGGTGACCTCGACCACGTCCAGGATCACGCAGTTGAAGTTCATGAACACGCCGTCGCCCAGACGGATGTTGTAGCCGTAGTCGACGAAGAACGGCGCGCGGATAGCCACGTTCTCGCCGACCGCGCCCAGGCCCTGGGCCAGCAGCAGCGGGCGCTCGTCCAGGCCCGAGGCGTTGTAGCGGTCCATCCAGGACTGGGCCGCGCGCTGGTCGGCCTGCAGCTCGGCGTCGACGGTATAGAGCTCGCCGGCCAGCATCCGTTGCTTCTGGGTCTTCACGCCTACTCCTTGGTCAAGTCTTGGCGGCGGAACAGCACGACCGCGCCCGCCGCGAGGGCCGCGATCCACACCATCAGCACCGCCAGGGCGGGGCCGGCCGAACCGCTGGCCTGACCCAGTTGCGACGGGTCCAGCAGCGCCGCGCGCAGCAGGTCGGCGTCGTAGGCCGGATTGGCCAGCAGTTTCCAGCTGCCCGGCGGCTCCATGGCGCGCAGGACGTTGGCCAGCATGCCCTCGACGAAGCGTAGGCCCAGGCAGGCGATGACCACGCCCATGGTCGAGCGCGTCAGCACCCCGACGCAGGCGGCCAGGGCGGCGATGGTCATGGCCTCCAGCCAGGTGATGGCCACGACGCCGATCAGGTCGAACAGGTTGCGGCCGAACATCGACAGGGTCAGGCCCCTCTGGCTGATCGCCGAGCCGAGGATGGCCGCCACGGCCGAAAGCACGGCGGTCAGGGCCAGGCTCCAGAAGATCGCCTCGCCGACCACGACCAGCTTGGCCAGCAGCAGGTTCTGGCGGGTGTTGCGCGGGGTCAGCAGCCGCCAGGTTTCCCAGCGGTAGTCGCCGGCCAGGATGGCCGCGGCGCCGATCATCAGGAACAGGGCCCCGAAGGTTCCGGCCCCACCGGCCACGGCCTTGATGACCTGGTCCAGCAGACCGACCGTCATGCCGGGCATCGGCTTCTTGATCATGTAGCGCAGGAACAAATCGCCGCCGATATTGATCATGAAGCCCACGATCGGCGCGAAGCAGAAGCCCCAGAACAGGGTCGAACGGTCGCGCAGCAGGCGGAAGCGTTCGGCGGCGATGGCGTCGGCGAGCATCAGGCGGCCCCTTCAGTCTCAAGAGTCCGGAGGTAGACGCTTTCCAGGTCGGCGTCGCGCCAGCGGGCCTCGGTGATCTCGACCCCGGCCTCGACCAGGGCGCGGATCAGGGCGGGGGTGTCCTCGCGGCGGATGTCGGCCAGGACCGCATCAACGCCGTCGGCCGCGCCCTTGGCGCCCAGCACGCTGAGGACCTGGGCGATCGGCGAGGTGGTGGTGATGCGAAGGCGGGCCTCGCCGGCGGTCAGCTCGGCCACGCCGCCCTCGGCCACGACCTTGCCCTTGGAGAGGATGGCCACGCGTTCGCAGACGCGCCGCACCTCGTCCAACTGGTGACTGGCCAGGATGACGGTGACGCCCTCGCGTTTGGCCAGGTCGACGATCAGGGCGCGGATCTCCTGGATGCCTGCCGGGTCCATGCCGCTGGTCGGCTCGTCCAGGATGACGAGTTCGGGCTTGGTGAAGAACGCGGCCGCCAGGCCCAGGCGCTGCTTCATGCCGACCGAATAGCCGGCGGTCGAGCGGTCGGCGGCGTGGGCGATGCCGACGCGCTCCAGCCAGCCGTCGACGTCGGCGTTCTTGGCCCCGCTCTCCAGGGCCAGCATCTTCAGGGTGTCGCGGCCGGTCAGATAGGCCGGATAGCGCGGCGTCTCGATCATCGCGCCGATCTTGCGCAAGGCGGTGATGTCGCCGGGCGCGGCGCCGGACAGCCGCACCGCGCCGCTGGTCGGGCGCACGAGGCCGAGAGCGATGCGGAACAGGGTGCTCTTGCCCGCGCCGTTGGGACCCAGCACCCCGAACACGCCGCCGGCCGGAATGGCGATGGAGAAGTCGTCGAGGGCGCACACCGCCCCGTAGGTCTTGGTGAGGCGGTCGGCCTCGAGGGCGATCGACATGCGGGCTGCTTCCGGGCGCCGAGACGACTCGGCAGGCGAGGGGACTATGGAGACGCGGGGCGCCCCCGCCAAGTTAAGAGCCGGTCATGCGGGCCTTGTCACACGCTTGAAACCTGCGGCGACGATCAGGGGCGCATGAACTCGCCGATGTCCGCCTTCCGCCTGCTGTGCCTTGTCCTGACGCTGGCGATCGGAACCGCCGTCCAGGCGCGCGAGAAGGCCCCGCACCTGACGATCCTGGTGTCGATGGACGGCTTCCGCGCCGACTACCTGGATCGTGGCGTCACGCCAAACCTGAAGGCCCTGGCCGACGACGGCGCGCGCGGGGCGATGCGGCCCTCGTTCCCCAGCCTGACCTATCCGAACCACTACACCCTGGTGACGGGCAAGCGCCCGGACCGCAACGGCGTGGTCGGCAACGAGATCGAGGATGCCGACATTGGCGGTCCCAAGTTCACCATGACCGGCGCGACCATGACCGACCCGCGCTGGTGGAGCCAGGCCAAGCCGTTCTGGGTGTCGGCCGAGCAGCAGGGCCGGAAGACCGCCGCCATGTTCTGGCCGGGCTCGGAGACGGCCATCGACGGCGTTCGTCCCAGCCACTGGATGAAGTACCAGCACGACCTGCCGTACGACGCGCGGATCGACCAGCTCTTCGCCTGGATGGACAGCGCCGACGGCCCGCCGCTGGCCTTCGCCACCCTCTATTTCGACGCCGCCGACACCGAGGGCCACCACTACGGTCCGGATTCGCCGGAGCTGACCGCGGCCCTGGTCGAGTTGGACCGCTGCATCGGCCGCTTGGTCGAGGGCTTGAAGGCGCGCGGACGGTTCGAGACCACCGATCTCGTCATCGTCGCCGATCACGGCATGGCCCCGCTGCCGGCCGCCAACCGCGTGGTGCTGGACGACGTGATCGACGTCTCGAAGATCCACCTCGTCGCCAAGGGCGCGGTGACCAGCTTCTCGGCCGTACCGGGTCAGGAGAAGGCGGTCGAGGCGGCGTTCCTGAAGGGCGCGCCGCCGCACCTGACCTGTTGGAAGAAGGCCAAGATCCCGGCCCGCTTCCACTATGGCCGCAACAAGCGCGTGCCGGCCATCGTCTGCCTGTCGGAGACCGGGTGGTACACGACGACCCTCGAAACCAAGGCCAAGCCGGGCAAATGGGACGGCAAGGACGGCGGGGCGCACGGCTTCGATCCCTACGACCCGGCCATGCGCGCCGTGTTCGTGGCCCACGGGCCGTCTTTCAAGCCGGGCGTGGTCCTGCCGCTGTTCGACAATGTCGACGTCTATCCGCTGCTGGCCAAGGTCACCGCCGTGAAGCCCGAGAAGGGCGATGGCTCGCTGAAGGTGGTGGGGCAGGCGCTGCGCTAACCGTTGCGAGTGGCGTGAAGCGAGATCGGCCCACTGCTCACCACCCCGAACCGACTTGCGCAATTAGTTTCGATATGCGTTAAATATTGTCGTTCATTGGAAGGATGTTCGACATGTCCGACTCCCGCCCTGGCCTGGTCTCGGCCCTCGTCTATCGCGACCCCAAGGCCGCCATCGCCTTCCTGGAGAAGGCGTTCGGCTTCGAGCTGAGCCTGCTGATCGAGGACGCCGAGGGCAACCTGGCGCACTCGCAGATGGAATATGCCGACACGCGGATCATGATCGGCAACGAGTGGAGCGAGAACCACGCCAGCCCGGCTTCGATCGGGGCCAGGAACACCCAGTCGGTGCACATCTACATCGCCGCCGATGTCGACGCCCACTGTGAGCGCGCCCGCGCGGCCGGGGCCGAGATCCTCGCGCCGCCCGAGACCCAATTCTACGGCGCGCGCACCTATCGCTGCCGTGATCCGGAAGGCCACATCTGGACGGTGTCGGCCGATGTCGAAGTGGTCTCCACGGAAGAGATGGAAAAGCGCAGCGGCCTGACGTTCGCGGTCGGGGCCGAATGATCACGCCCGACGACTTCCGCCGGCTGGCCCTGTCGATGCCTCAGGCGATCGAGAGTTCGCACATGGGCACGGTCGACTTCCGGTGCGGCAAGATCTTCGCGACCCTGGGCAATCCCGACGCCGACTGGGCGATGGTCAAGCTGACGCCGGACCAGCAGGAGATGCGCGTCGCCGCCGAGCCGGAGGTTTTCGTCCCCGTGCCCGGCGGCTGGGGGAAGGGCGGGGCGACCCGCCTGCTTCTCTCCGCCTGCGACGAAACCACCGCGCGCGGGGCGTTGACCGACGCCTGGCGCAACGTCGCGCCGAAGAAGCTGCTGTGAGCGAGGCCCTGGACCGGACTTTGGCGGCCCTGGCCGATCCGAACCGCCGGCGCACGGTCGACCTGCTGCGCGAGCGGCCGCGCCGGGCCGGCGAGTTGGCCGAGAGCCTGGGCCTGACGCCTCCCGCGATGAGCCGGCACCTGCGGGCGCTACGTCAATCGGGCCTCGTCGAGGAGAGCCATCCGGAGTTCGACGCCCGCGTGCGGGTCTATCGCCTGCGGTCCGAGCCGATGGATCAGCTGAAGGCCTGGCTGGAAGCGGCCGAGGACCACTGGGTCGACCAGCTCTCGGCCCTGAAGGCGCACGTCGAGGGTAAGACGAAGTGAGCTCGAAGATCCTGGTCGCTCTGCGCATCGCCGCGCCGCCGGAGGTGGTGTTCGACGCCTTCACCGACGACATCGCCCTGTGGTGGCGGCCCAACGCCCTGTTCTCGTTCACTCCGCGCTCGCCCGGCGTCATGGCCTTCGAGGACGGTCGCCTGGTCGAGCGCCTGCCAACCGGCAAGGTGTTCGAGGTCGGCAAGGTCCGCGTCTGGGAACGTGGTCAGCGCCTGGTGTTCGGCTGGCGGCAGGCCGCCTTCGAACCCGGGATGGACACCGAGGTCGAGGTCCGCTTCGAACCGGTGGAGACGGGGACGCGCGTCACCGTCGAGCATCGCGGCTGGGACACCGTGCCGGCCATGCACGTGGCGCGGCACGGCTTTCCGGACGGCGTCTTCCTGCAACGGCACGGGGAATGGTGGCGGGCGCTGCTGGCGGGTCTTGCGGCCCAAGCGAACAGCGTCCAACTAGGGACCGCCGGGGAGGGCGACCAATGAACCAACCGATCACGGGCGTGAAACGCCAGGCCGCCCTCGGCTTCATCTTCGTCACCGCGATCATGGACGTCTTGTCCCTGGGCGTAATGATCCCGGTCCTGCCCAACCTGGTGAAGCAGTTCGGCGGCGGCGACACGGCCGTTGCGGCCGACTGGAACATCCTGTTCGCCACGGTCTGGGGCGTGATGCAGTTCTTCTGCTCGCCGATCCTGGGCCTGATGTCCGACCGCTGGGGGCGCCGGCCGGTGATCCTGACCTCGATCTTCGGCCTGGGCGTCGACTTCCTGTTCATGGCCTTCGCGCCCAGCCTGTGGTGGCTGTTCGTCGGCCGGATCTTCAACGGCATGACGGCGGCCAGCTTCTCGACCGCCTCGGCCTATGTCGCCGACGTCACCACGCCGGAGAACCGCGCCAAGGGCTTTGGCCTGATGGGCGCGGCGTTCGGGGTGGGCTTCACCTTCGGCCCGGCCCTGGGTGGGTGGCTGTGGCAGTTCGACCATCGCGCGCCGTTCCTGGTCTGCGCGGCCCTGGCCCTGTGCAACTGGCTCTACGGCTTCTTCGTCCTGCCGGAGTCCCTGCCGCCCGAGCGCCGCCAGCCGCGCTTCGACTGGAAGAAGGCCAATCCGATCGGCTCGCTGCAGCTGCTGCAACGCCATCCGGGCCTGCTGGGCCTAGCCGGCGTCGGCTTCCTGTTCCAGTTGGCCCATAACGTGCTGCCCAGCGTCTTCGTGCTCTATATGGGCTTCCGCTACGGCTGGTCGCCGGCGACCATCGGCCTGACCCTGATGGCCAGCGGCATCTCCAGCATCATCGTCCAGGTCCTGGTGGTCGGCCGGGTGGTCAAGGCGCTGGGCGAGCGCGGCGCGCTGCTGATCGGCCTGTTCTCGGGCTTTGCCGGCTTCATGATCTACGCCCTGGCCCCGACCGGGCCGCTCTATCTTTGCGGCCTGCCGCTGTTCGCGCTGTCGGGCCTGATCCAGCCGGGCCTGATGGGCCTGATGACCCGCCGCGTCGCGCCGAACGAGCAGGGTCAGTTGCAAGGCGCCAACTCGGCCATGATGGGCATCGCCTCGATCATCGGTCCGCCTCTGTTCCTGTTCCCGTTCGCCTTCGCCATCCGCCACGACGCGACCCTGCACATGCCGGGCCTGCCGGTGCTGATCGCCGCCTTCCTGATGCTGAGCTCGACGGTCCTGGCCTACGCCAAGGCCCGTCCGCTGCCGGCGCCGGAACCGCAAGCGGCCTGACGCCTTAGAGTCGCCCGAAAGCTCGGCTGAGCTGACGGGTAACGTTTAGGAGCCTTTCTTGAAGACCATCCGCGCCCTGCTGCCCGTCGTCGTCCTGCTGGCCGCCTGCTCGAACCCGACCGGGCAGTCCAACGCCCAGTCCGTCGCCAGCGGACCCGTGCCCGACATGCCGCAGCCGACCCGCCGGGTTCCGGCCGACGCGGCCTCGATGAAGCTGTCATTCTCGCCGGTGGTGAAGAAGTCGGCTCCCGCCGTCGTCAACGTGGCCAGCCGCCGGGTAGTGCAGCGCCGCGTCGATCCGTTCTGGGACTTCTTCATGGGCGGCAACGGCCAGGGCGGCAGTCAGGTGCAAGGCTCGCTGGGGTCGGGCGCCATCGTCCGCGCCGACGGGGTGATCATCACCAACCACCACAATATCGACGGGATGAGCGACATCACCGTCCAGCTGGCCGACCGCCGCGAATTCCCGGCCGTGGTGCTGCTGGACGACCCGCGCGCCGATCTGGCCGTGCTGAAGATCGACACCAAGGGCGAGAAGCTGCCCGTCATGGCCATCGACGACCAGGACCAGATGGAGGTCGGCGATCTCGTCCTGGCGCTGGGCAACCCGTTCGGGGTCGGCCAGACCGTGACCAACGGCATCGTCTCGGCCCTGGCCCGCACCGACGTCGGGGCGGCCAATTTCGGCAGCTACATCCAGACCGACGCGGCCATCAATCCCGGCAACTCCGGCGGCCCGCTGGTCGACATGGACGGCGACCTGGTCGGCATCAACACCTTCATCATCTCGCGCTCGGGCTCGTCGTCGGGCGTGGGCTTCGCCATCCCCGCCGCCGTGGTCCGCCAGGTCGTCTCGGCGGCCCTGGGCGGCGGCCACAGTGTCGTGCGGCCGTGGCTGGGCGTGAAGGGCCAGCCGGTGACCGGCGACATCGCCCGCAGCCTGGGCATGACCGCCCCGCGCGGCGTGCTGGTGGCCCAGGTCTATCCGGGCTCCTCGGCCGACAAGGCGGGCCTGAAGGAAGGCGACGTCATTCTGTCGATCGACGGTCGAGCGGTGAACGACGAGGGCGGCGGCGCCTTCGCCATCGGCACGCACAAGGTCGGCGACCGCGTGCCGATGCAGATCCAGCGGGGCGACAAGGCGCAGACGCTCACCGTCCGCGCCGAGGCCGCGCCGGAGACCCCGGCCCGCGACGAGCGCACCCTGGCGGGCAATAATCCGTTCACCGGCGCGACCGTGGTCAACCTGTCGCCCGCCGTGGCCCAGGACCTGAATGTCGACCCGTTCGCCGGCAAGGGCGTGCTGGTGACCAAGATCAGCGGCGGCGCGGCGGCCAGTATCGGCCTGCAGCCCGGCGACTTCATCCGCGAGGTCAACGGCCGCGCGATCAACACCGTCGCCGACCTCAACGCCGCCGCCAACGTCCAGGCCCGCAACTGGGCGGTGACGATCGAGCGCAACGGCCAGCGGATCACGGCTCGCTTCCAAGGTTAAGCACATTGGGCGACTTGGCGCCGGCGGCCTGCTAGAAAGATCCTATGTCCGATCTTTTCCAGGCCGCCGGCCTGACCCCTCATGCGCCCGCGCCGCTGGCCGACCGCCTGCGGCCACAAAGCCTCGACGAGGTGGTGGGCCAGCAGCATCTCCTGGGTCCCGAGGGGCCCATCGGCCGCATGGCGGCGGCCCATCGCCTGGCCTCGATGATCCTGTGGGGCCCGCCCGGCACCGGCAAGACCACCATCGCCCGCCTGCTGGCCAAGGCCGGCGGCTACGAGTTCCAGCAGATCTCGGCCGTATTCTCCGGCGTCGCCGACCTGAAGAAGGCGTTCGAGCAAGCCCGCATGCGCCGCGCGGCCGGCCAGTCGACCTTGCTGTTCGTCGACGAGATCCACCGCTTCAACCGCGCACAGCAGGATGGTTTCCTACCGTTCGTGGAGGAGGGGATCGTCACCCTGGTCGGCGCGACGACCGAGAACCCGTCGTTCGAGCTGAACGGCGCTCTGCTGTCACGCTGCCAGGTCTTCGTGCTCAAGCGCCTGACCGAGGACTCGCTGGACCAGCTTCTTCAGCGTGCCGAGGTCGCCGAGAACCGGCCGCTGCCGATCGACGCCGAGGCTCGCTCGAGCCTGGTGGCCATGGCCGACGGCGACGGCCGCTACCTGCTGACCCTGGCCGAGACTCTGTTCTCGATCGGCACGGATAGCCCGCTGAACCCGACCCAGCTGGGCCAGTTCCTCCAGAAGCGCCGCCCGGCCTACGACAAGGACCGCGAGGAGCACTACAACCTCATCTCGGCCCTGCATAAGTCGGTGCGCGGATCCGATCCCGACGCGGCCCTCTACTGGCTGGCCCGGATGCTGGAGGGCGGCGAGGACCCGCTGTTCATCGCCCGTCGCCTGGTGCGCATGGCGTCCGAGGATATCGGCGCGGCCGATCCGCTGAGCCTGCTGCTGACCACCGCCGCCAAGGACGCCTACGACTTCCTGGGCAGTCCCGAAGGCGAGCTGGCCCTGGCCCAGGCCGTGGTCCACATGGCGTCGGCCCCCAAGTCCAACGCCGTCTACAACGCCTACAAGGCCGCCCGTCGCGCCGCCAAGGAGACCGGCAGCCTGATGCCGCCGGCCCACATCCTCAACGCCCCGACCAAGCTGATGAAGTCGCTGGGCTATGGCGACGGCTACGCCTACGACCACGACGTCGAGGGCGGCGTCTCGGGCCAGAACTACTTCCCGGACGGCATGGCGCGGCCGAAGTTCTACGATCCCAAGCCCGTCGGCGCCGAGGCCAAGGTGCGTGAGCGCCTGGAAGCCTGGGGCAAGGTCCGGAAGGACGGCAAGTGAGGGTGTTCAGAAACCGCTACCTCGCGTCAGCGCTGTTGCTGCTGACGATGGTCGTTTTCGCCGCTCAAGGCGCGTCTTTCGGCGGGGTGTCCCAGAACGGTGGTCCGCTGCTCGTGCCGCTGGCCGCTCTGGCGTCGGCGAGCGGCGCGGTGATCGCCGGCCAGGCCTTCGCGGGAAAACCACTGTCGGCGGGCCTGATCGCGGCCGGCGCGGTCGCCGCTTTCCTCTACGGGGAGGCCTATTTCGACACGGCGCTCGAGGTGATGTTCGGCGGGCCCATGGCCTGGTGGAGCGAGGCCGTGGCCGCGCTGGTGCTGATCGTTGCGGCGCCCGCGACGCTGACGGCCGGGATCGGCGCCTTCCTTCTGGCCCGCTGGTTCGGTAAGGCCACGTCATGAACAAGCCGTATCGCCGTCCGCCGGGTGTCGCCAAGCCCAAGGCCATCGAGTGCCCGATCACCCTGACGCCGGAAGAGATCGCGGCGGCCCAGTCGTGGGTGCTGTACGAGGACGAGGCGATCATCGTGCTGGACAAGCCCGCGGGCCTCTCCAGCCAGGGCGGACGGATCAAGGCCCATACGCTGGACGATCTGCTGTGGGCGTTCGCCAAGCCGGGCAAGGCGCGGCCGCGGCTGATTCATCGCCTGGACCGCGACACCTCGGGCGTGATCCTGACGGCCAAGACCAAGCCGGGCGCGGCCTTCCTGGGCGAGGCCATGATGGCCAAGCGCTTCCGCAAGAGCTACCTGGCCATCGTCGCGCCGGGCGCGCCGGAGCCGAAGGGCGGCATGATCGACAGCCCGCTGCGGCGCGAGTCGATCGGCCGCGAGGCCTATATGCGGGTCTGCGAACCGGACCATCCGGACGCCGAGACCGCCCGCAGCCGCTATCGCACCCTGGCCAGCAATGGTGTCGCCGCGCTGGTCGAGCTGTCGCCGGACACCGGCCGCATGCACCAGCTGCGGGTCCATATGGGCTCGATCGGCCGCCCGCTGGCCGGCGACAGCCGTTATGGCGGGGCGCTGATGCTGGGCGGCGTGGCCGTGCCGCGCCTGATGCTGCACGCCGCGCGCCTGACCTTCCCGCATCCGATGGGCGGTGAGCGCAAGGTCATGGCCCCGCTTCCGTCCGATTTCAAAGCCATGCTCCAGGCCCTGGACCTGGCGGTTCCGGAACAGTCAGGTTCCGAGGCCGTTGATCAGGTCTGAGGATGCTCGCCATGAAGATCGCCGCAAAGCCCCTGATCGCCGCCACCCTGTCGGCCTTCCTGCTAGCCGCATGCGCCACGGCCCCGACGGTTTATCGCGCTCAGCTCGGCGCGCCGAACGACGTCGGCTATTCGGAATATCGCCTGGAGGCCGGACGCTATCGCGTCACCTTCCAGGGCGGGCCGGGGGCCAAGGAGGCGCAGGTCGCCGACTACGCCCTGCTGCGCGCCGCCGAACTGGCGGTCCGCGATGGCTATGACTGGTTCCGGATCGCCGATCGCTCGACCAATATCAGCGGTTCCGACAACGGCCCGCGCGTTTCGTTCGGCGGCGGCTCGGCCAGCTTCGGGCGACGGTCCGCCGTCGGCGTTGGCGTAGGCACCAGCTTCAACCTTGGCCCGGGCCCGGCGATCTCGCGCTCGATCGAGGTGGTGTTCGGCAAGGGGCCGGTGCCGCGTGATCGCGACGCCTATGACGCCCGTGAGATCGTCAAGGTCGTCGGCTACGGCCGCCAGCGGACCTAGGCCGCCGCAGCCGCCTTCTTGCCCAGCGGATAGTTCGCGCGCAGCGCCGCGTGGGTGAGGCCGGCCGTCTCGGCGGCGGCGAAATAGCCGTCCTGAGGCAGGCCCTGCAGGATGGTCATGGGCGCCAGGCCGCGCGCGTCGCGACCGAAAGCCATCATCTCCATGGCGATCTTGGCGGCTTCGCCCGAGAGGTCCGAGGCGTCCAGCGCCAGGCCGGCCAGGCGGGCGTCGCGCAGCACGCGCAGGGCTTCCTTGTCCGGCGGCACGCGGGCGATGACGCCGCGGGTGAGGGCGCGCAGCAGGCCGACGACTTCCAGCAGACGGCCGGCGGGCGTGCCGCGCGTGACGTCGACCAGTTCGATCATGATGCCGCCGCGCAGCAGGCTCAGCGACAGGCCGGCGGTGCCGGTCAGCAGGTCGCGGCCGCGCTGGGTGCCCAGGGTGCGGAACGAGGCCGGCAGGATCAGTTCGGGGGCGTTGTGGCCCTGGGCCGAGCGCGCGAACACCGAGGCGTATTTCAGCGTCGTCTCGTCGATGAAGGCGACGTCGCGATCCGACAGCTTGGTCAGGGCGCGGGCCGAAGCCTGACGGCCGCTGGCCAGGTGGGTGACCATCGGCTCGACGCGGATGGCGGTGGTGATGTTGCGACGCAGGCTGACCACGTGCTCGAGCGTGAAATCCACGCGAAGCGCGGCGCCGCCGGCAGTGGTGAAGGCGACTGGGGTGCGGCGGGCCTCGTCGGCCGGGTCCACCTCGATACGGACCGGCGAGCGGGCCGAGTCACGACGGGCGCGGGCGGCCAGGATCACGGCGGGATCGATCGGCTTGCAGACGGCCTCGCCGTTCTCCAGCCCGATCACCGAGCGGATCCCCAGGTCCTTGGTCGCGGCGTTGCCCAGCAGGTGGGTCAGCACGTCTTCCAGGATCCGCACGCTGGTCGCCTGGGCGGCCAGGCCCTGGTCGTTGTTCATGGCGATCAGGAACTCGCTGTCGGAGATGCGGGCCCGCATGTCGTTGCGGTCCAGGTGCTCGTTCAGCTTCAGCTCGACATAGGTCCAGACGTCGCCGCGCTTTTCGCTCCACCAGTCACCCGCCCACTGGCGGATGGCCTTGATGCTGATGACGTTGACGGAGCCACGCGCGACCAGCTCCGAGCCCGTCAGGCGCTGAGCCACCGGGCCCGGAAGGGCCACGCGTTCGGTCGCGTCTGAAGGGGAGGGGGTGTCGAAGGGCATGGTTCTGGCGCTGTTGATACGCCCACAGATTGCGACCCAGGCGCTTAACCAGGGGTTCGGAAATAGGGTTTCCAAACGCGTTTACCGTGAAAGAAACCGGGGAAAATCAAGGGAACTTCGTTGGATGCTTGGCGTTTGGAGCCGCTCGGCGCATAAGGCGTTCATGAACAAGCTGCTTCTGGTGGCCGCTGGCGGAGCCGTCGGTTCGGTCGCGCGCTATCTGGTCGGGGTCGGCGCCATGCGGGTCATGGGGACCGGCTGGCCGTACGGCACCTTCACCGTCAACATCGTCGGGGGCTTCCTGATGGGCTGCCTCGCCTCCTGGATGGCGCATCGCGGCAACGGCTCGAGCGAGCAGTGGCGCGTGCTGCTGGGCGTCGGCGTGCTGGGCGGCTTCACGACGTTCTCTTCGTTCTCGCTGGAAACCGCGCTGATGATCCAGAAGCGCGACTATGTTCCAGCCTTCTCCTATTCCGCCGCCAGCGTGCTTCTGTCCGTGGCGGCCCTGTTCGCGGGCCTAATGATCGCCCGCAAGGTTTTCGCATGAGCACCAAGGAAGTCCGCACGCTGTACGTCGACGCCGGCGAGGACGGGGTTCGCCTCGACCGCTGGTTCAAGCGCCGTTGGCCGCACCTGAACCACATCCAACTGAATAAGCTTTTCCGCTCGGGCCAGGTCCGGGTCGACGGCTCGCGCGCCAAGGCCGACACCAAGCTGGCGGCCGGTAGCCAGATCCGCGTGCCGCCGCTGCCGGACGCGCCCGATCCGACCGACAAGGCCAAGCTGTCGCCGCGCGACATCGCCTATGCCAAGTCGCTGGTGCTGTACGAGGATGAGGAAGTCCTGGCCCTTAACAAGCCCGCCGGCCTGGCCGTGCAGGGCGGCACCAAGACGACCAAGCACGTCGACAAGCTGCTCAGCGCCTGGGGCGAGGGCGTCGACCGTCCGCGCCTGGTCCACCGTCTGGACCGCGACACCTCGGGCGTGCTGCTGCTAGGCAAGACCCCGGCCGCCGCCGCGCGCCTGTCGGGCGCCTTCGCCAAGCGCAAGGCGCAGAAGACCTACTGGGCCATCGTCGCCGGCAACCCGCACCCGACCGAGGGCGTGATGGAGCTGCACCTGGCCAAGCGGGGCGTCGGCGACCGCGAGCTCGTCGTTCCCGCCCAGCCCAAGGACCCGGACGCCCAGCCGGCCGAGACGGAATTCGTCACCATCAGCCGCGCTGGTCCGCGCGTGACCTGGATGGCGCTGCGTCCGCACACCGGCCGCACGCACCAGCTGCGCGCCCACATGAAGGCCATGGGCCACCCGATCCTGGGCGACCCCAAGTACGGCGACGAGAAGTCCGACCCGTTGTCGGAAGGGCTGAAGCTGCAGCTGCACGCCCGCTCGATCCTGCTGCCGCACCCGTCGGCCGGCATGCTGCATGTCGAGGCTCCACTGAGCCCCGAGATGAAGGAAGGCTTCCGCAAGTTCGGCTTCTCGGAAGATGAGGCGGACGCCGAACCCTTCGGCCGGCGAAACGCCAAGATCCGTCGATAGGCTTTAGACCAGCCCCGTCACCGGCTTCGCGGCCGCGCTATCCGGGAACACCTTGCTCTCCAGGATGGCGCGGTCGACGCCGATGTGCTCGGCCAGCACGCCCTTGAACAGGCCGCGCATGTCGACGGTCGGGGCGGTGTCGCGGTTCTCGAACAAGGCGTTGTCGGCCAGGCCCGGCCAGTCGCCGACGATGCCGCCCCCCGGCTTCAGCGCGCCGCCGAGCACCAGCCCCGTCGAGCCTGTGCCATGGTCGGTGCCGCCGGTGCCGTTGACGCGGGCGGTGCGGCCGAACTCAGTGACCGCGATGACCACGGTGTTCTTCCATTCCGCGCCCAGTCCCGTGTGCAGGCCGTCCAGCACCGCGTCCATGTAGGATAGGCGCGTGGCGATCTGACCGGCCTGGCCCGCGTGGGTGTCGAAGCCGTCCAGCGAGATGGCCGCGATCTGCGGGCCGCCGGCCTGGATCATGAAGCCGCCCAGGGTCGAGCCCAGCTTGCGGGCGGCCTCGCTGCCGGCGCGGTTCTGGCGGTCATTGGCGGCGGTGGTGGACATCGGCGTGGCGCCAGGCATGGCCGGCGTCGAGGCGGCCGCGACGTTCATGGCCGGCGTTGCCGACAGGGCGGTCATCGCCGTCTGAGCCATGGTCTCGGTCTCCAGCCCGCGCGCGAACGCCGGACCCAGCATCGGGTCGTTGCGATAGAGATCCTGCAGCAGCGTCGGCAGGCGGGCGGTCTCATCGACGCCCTTGCCCGGCGACCAGCTGGCCGCCTGGACCTTGCCGCGCAGGATCAGCGGTGCGGTGGTCCCGACCGACAGTCCCTCGACCTTGCGCACGGGCGCCAGGGCCTCCAGCGTGCGGTTCAGCCAGCCGGTCTCGGTCCCGTAGACATGGGCCGCGCCGGTCTCCAGCACGTCCTGGGCTTCGAAGTGCGAGCGAGCGCGGTCGGGGCTGGCGATGGCCGGTGCTATGCGGGCTTCGCCCTTCTGGGCCAGGGCGTGGACGGTCTTCAGTTCCGGGTGCAGGCCGAAGGTGTCGTCCAGCTTCAGCACCTGGTCGGGCTTCATGGCAATCGAGCCGCGCAGGTTGGCGTAGTTGGCGTCACCGACCGGCGGTGAGACCGACAGGCCGTCCATGCCGCCCCGGCAGATGACGACGACCAGCTTCTTCTTAGCCAGATCACCCTCGGACGCGGCGAAGGCCTGGCTGCCAAGGAAGTTGACGCTGATGCCCAGGGCGGCGCCCAGGCTCAGCAGCGAGCGGCGGTTCATTTGAGCGGTCATCGGCGTTGGAACTCCGGGCTCATCACGAGAAGGGCGAAGGCTTCCTTGCGGGTCTCGGCCCGCGACACGGCCTTGGCGACGGGGGGCGTGAGGCGATCGCCCAGCGCCGAGACGGCCAAGGCGTTGGGATCTGTGCGGTCGGCGACGACGGCGGCGAAGCCTTGCGCCCACTGCATCCGCTTCACCAGGCCGTCCGGCGAGGCCCAGGTCTGGGCGTCCTCGGGCCAGCCCTTGGGGGAGGGGGCCGAGAAGGGCTTTTGGCCAAGTCCGGTGAGGATAGGCCCCAGCCGCTCGAACGCCGAGGGCTCGGCCCCGATCAGCCGCCAGGTCGACAGGGTATATTCGTAGGGCGTCTTGAACTTGGTCGGCGTCGGGTCCCAGGCCTCGGGGCTTTCGACCAGGGCCTTGGCGACCTGGGCCAGATCGCCGCCGGTGGCCATCCAGCGCTTCTCCAGCCGCGCGGTCAGGGCGGACGGGGGCGTGTCGGAGACGAAGTGGCGAGCGATCTTGCCGCAGACATGGCGGGCGGTGCGCTTGTCCGCGGCGAGGGCCTTGAGGACCGCCATGCCCTGCTGGATGTCACCTTGAGCGTACGTCTTGCCCATGATCGTGCGGACGCCCGGTTCGTGGGTGGCGTCGCGGAACATGAACTGGCCGGCGTTGCCTTCGTTGTCGCGGCCGACCGAGAAGCCGGTCAGGGCGCGGGCGAATTCGGTGACGTCGCCTTGCGTGTAGCCGGCGTCGACGCCGACGGTGTGCAGCTCCATGATCTCGCGGGCCAGGTTCTCGTTCAGCCCGGCGCGAGCGCCACGCCGGCGGACGCCGACCGGGCTGTTGGGGCCAATCGACTGGGCCTGGTCCAGATAGGTCAGCATGGCCGGGTGGGTGGACGAGGCGACCAGCAGGGTCTCGAAGCCGCCGAATATGTTGGGCCGGATCGCCTCGCGCTCGAACGGGCCGATCAGCACCGAGGTGATCTGCTTGGTCGACGAGACGGTGAAGTGGTTGGCCCAGAACAGCGCCCAGCGCTCGCGGAAGGCGGCCGGGGTGTTGGTCGCCAGCCGCGCGCGGGCCAGGAAGTCGCCATCGACCTTGTCCTTCAGCGCGACCTGTGCGGCTTTCGCGGCCTGCAGGGCGGCCTCGTCGGGCGTCTCGCCGTCCTTCTTCTGGCGCGCGACCTTCTGCTGTTCCTGGTAGTCGCGCATCTGGCCGAAGCGCTGGGCGGCGCTCTCGCCGCCGTCCTGCGGCAGGTCGGCGCCTTCGCGCCGGATCTGGGCGGTCAGGAAGCCGCGCGGATCGGCCTTGGCGGTCTCGATCTCACCGGGACGGGCGCCCAGGCCGAAGCGGGTGACGGCGATGGCGGCCATCATGTCCTTGGACGGTAAGCTCAAGCGGCGCTCTCCCTTGCGCTGACACGCAATCTTGCTCATTCAACGCCAGTCGAGACCCATTCCGTCGCGACCATCCCAAAAGAGTTCTCGCCGTGAACGACAAGTCCGAGCTGCTGCTGAAACCCCGACGCTTCTACAAGGCCGCCGCCGCCGCGCCGGTGGACGGCGGCTTCGCGATCCAGCTGGACGGCCGCACGCCCAAGTCGCCCGCGAGAAAGCCGCTGGTCGCGCCGACCAAGGCCCTGGCGGACACGATCGCCGCTGAGTGGGAAGCCCAGGTCGAATATATCGACAACAGCCTGATGCCCGCCACGCGCCTGGCCTTCACGGCCATCGACCGCATCGCCGAGACCCGCGCCGAGGTGGCCAAGGAGATCACCGCCTACGCCGCCTCCGACCACCTCTGCTACCGCGCCGAGCACCCGACGCCGCTGGTCGAGCGCCAGGACCGCGAGTGGGGTGCGATCCTGGACTGGGCCAAGGCCGAGTTCGGCTTCGTCTTCATCCCCGTCGGCGGCATCATTCACCAGCCGCAGCCGCCGGCCACTCTGGCGGCGGTCGAGGCCCTGGCCCTGACCCTGGACGACTTCAGCCTGGCGGGCGTGGCCTTCGCCTCGGGCCTCTACGGCTCGACCGTGCTGGCCCTGGCCGTGCGCGCAGGCCGCCTGACCGGTCAGAAGGCGCTGGACCTGTCGCGCCTGGAAGAAGTGTACCAGGCCGAGCAGTGGGGCCAGGACGACGAGGCGGCCGCTCGTGTGGCGTTCCTGGCCGTCGAGGCCGAGATGATCGACCGCTGGTTCGCGGCGCTGCGTTGATCAAGACCGCCGGCATCTACGCCCTGGCGGCGCTGGCCGAGATCGGCGGCTGCTTTGCCTTCTGGGCCTGGCTGCGCCTGGGCAAGACGCCTTGGTGGGCCGGGGCGGGGACGCTGTCGTTGATCGCCTTCGCCCTGCTGCTGACGCGGATCGACGCCAGCGTCGCGGGGCGGGCCTTCGCGGCCTATGGCGGCATCTACATCGTCGCCTCGCTGGTCTGGATGCGGCTGGTCGAGAATGCCCGGCCCGATCGCTGGGACCTGATCGGCGGCGCGGTGTGCCTCGCGGGCGCCGCCATCATCCTGCTCGGTCCGCGGACGAATTGACCCGCTGGTGCGCTGCCGCAAGGTCCGCCTTGCCTGCGCCTCCCGGCCTCGCTAGGGCTGGGTTTCCAAGGTGGGCGAACCACCAGCATGAATGTTCGGGCAGGGGAGTACGCGCGTGAAGCACATTCTCGAGGAACTCGATCGTCGGCGCGAGCAGGCCAAGGCCGGCGGCGGCGAGGCGCGTGTCGCCGCCCAGCACGCCAAGGGCAAGCTGACCGCCCGCGAGCGCATCGACCTGCTGCTGGACGAGGGTTCCTTCGAGGAGTTCGACATGTTCGTTGAGCACCGCTGCGCCGACTTCGGCATGGAGAACCAGAAGATCCCCGGCGACGGCGTCGTCACCGGTTGGGGCACGATCAACGGCAAGGTCGTCTACCTGTTCTCCAAGGATTTCACGGTGTTCGGCGGCAGCCTGTCGAACGCCCACGCCCAGAAGATCATCAAGGTCCAGCGCCAGGCCATGAAGGTCGGCGCGCCGATCATCGGCCTGTTCGACGCCGGCGGCGCCCGCATTCAGGAGGGTGTGGACAGCCTGGCCGGCTATGCCGACATCTTCCTTGAGAACACCTTGGCCAGCGGCGTCATCCCGCAGATCAGCGTGATCATGGGCCCCTGCGCCGGCGGCGACGTCTATTCGCCGGCGATCACCGACTTCATCTTCATGGTCAAGGACACGAGCTACATGTTCGTGACCGGCCCCGACGTGGTGAAGACCGTCACCAACGAGGTGGTCACGGCCGAGGAACTGGGCGGGGCTCGGGTCCACGCCGCCAAGTCTGGGGTCGCCGAGGGCGCGTTCGAGAACGACCTGGAGGCCCTGACCCAGGTGCGTCGCCTGGTCGACTTCCTGCCCTCGTCCAACCGCGACACAGCCCCCGAGCGCGAGAGCTTCGATGAGGCCTATCGTGAGGAGGCCAGCCTGGACACCCTGGTGCCGGCCGACGCCACCAAGCCCTACGACATGAAGGAACTGATCCTGAAGATCGTCGACGAGGCCGACTTCTTCGAGATCTCCAGCGAGTGGGCCAAGAACATCGTCGTCGGTTTCGCCCGGATGGACGGCGAGACGGTCGGCATCGTCGCCAATCAGCCGCAGGTGCTGGCGGGCGTGCTGGACATTGACTCTAGCCGCAAGGCCGCGCGCTTCGTGCGCTTCTGCGACGCCTTCAACATCCCGATCATCACCCTGGTGGACGTCCCGGGCTTCATGCCGGGGACCAAGCAGGAGTACGGCGGCCTGATCAAGCACGGCGCCAAGCTCTTGTTCGCCTATGCCGAGGCCACGGTGCCGAAGATCACGGTCATCACCCGCAAGGCCTATGGCGGCGCCTATGACGTGATGAGCTCCAAGCACCTGCGCGGCGACCTCAACTACGCCTGGCCGACCGCCGAGATCGCGGTCATGGGCGCCAAGGGGGCGGTGGAGATCATCTTCCGCCAGGAAGCCAAGGACCCCGAAATCCTGGCCGTGCGCGAGGCCGAGTACAAGGACCGCTTCGCCAACCCGTTCGTGGCGGCGCAACGCGGCTATGTGGATGACGTGATCATGCCGCACGGCACGCGCCGCCGGATCGTGCGGGGGCTGAAGAGCCTGAAGGGGAAGGAGCTGTCCAACCCCTGGAAGAAGCACGACAACATCCCGCTGTAGCCACGGCGGAGAAGTGAAAAGGCAAAGAGCGCCCGGCGACGGGCGCTCTTTTTCGTTCTAGGCCGCCTTCGGCTTGATCTTCAGGCCGCCCAGCAGGGCGCCGAACACGGCGTAGGTCACCAGCTGATACCCCCCGTCGATCCACAGCAGGGCGGGCGCGCCGTTCGCGTAGAGATAGTTCAGCGACACCACGGTGAGGGCGAAGGCCACGCAGGCGGCCAGGGCGGTCTTGGCGCCGCCCACGAAACCGGTCGCGCCGACACGGCGGATCAACCAGTCCAGGCCCAGCAGGACGACGAGCATGTTCAACATGCCGACGCCCATCTTCCATTCCTGGCCGGCGGCGTCGGCTTCGGTCACGCCGGTGGCCTTCATCCAGGCCTGGGCGAACAGAGTGCCGTACCAAAGAAAGCCGATCACCTGACCGACGACGAGGCTGACCACCAGGCCCAGCCAGTTCACCTGCTTCATCGATGTTCCCCCCGAAACGGCCGGACCGTCAGTATCCAGCTCAGCTTTCGACAGGCTGCATCCAAGAACGTCGTTCGGTCAATCCGCTGAAGCTTTTGTTTCGGGCCCGGGCCTTCTATATGCGGACGCTCTCTAGCGTTCCCCGACTCCCCGAAAGGCCGCGCCCGCATGGCTCGCATCCTGATCACCTCGGCCCTGCCGTACATCAACGGCATCAAGCACCTGGGGAACCTCGCGGGGTCGATGCTGCCGGCCGACGTCTATGCGCGGTTCAAGCGGGCCCAGGGCCACGAGACGCTCTACATCTGCGCCACCGACGAGCACGGCACGCCGGCTGAACTCGCGGCGACCGCCGCGGGCCAGGACGTCGCCACCTACTGCGCCGAGCAGCACATCCTCCAGCACGATGTCGGCCGCGCGTTCGGCCTGTCGTGGGATCACTTCGGCCGCTCGTCCTCGCCGCAGAACCATCGCCTGACCCAGCACTTCTGCCAGGCCCTGGAAGACCACGACCTGATCGAGGAACGCGTCGACCAGATGGTCTATTCGGTCGACGACAAGCGCTTCCTGCCGGATCGCTATGTCGAGGGCACCTGCCCGCACTGCGGTTTCGAGAAGGCGCGCGGCGACCAATGTGACAACTGCGGCAACCTCTTGGACCCGACCGACCTGATCGATCCCTACTCGGTGATCTCGGGCTCGCGGAACATCGAGGTGCGCGACACCCGCCACCTCTACCTGCTGCAGACCAAGATGCAGGACAAGATCCGCGCCTGGGTCGACAGCCACGCCGACTGGCCGCAGCTGGCCCGCTCGATCGCCTACAAGCACCTGGACGAAGGGCTGATCGACCGCGGCATCACCCGCGACCTGGCCTGGGGCATCCCGGTGGCCAAGGACGGCGTTCCGCGCCCGGGCTTCGAAGACAAGGTCTTCTACGTCTGGTTCGACGCGCCCATCGAATACATCGCCGCGACGCAAGAGTGGGCCGAGGGCTCGCCCGACCGTGACTGGAAACGCTGGTGGCGCACCGACGAGGGCGCGCAAGACGTCCGCTACGTCCAGTTCATGGGCAAGGACAACGTCGCGTTCCACACGGTCAGCTTCCCGGCGACCATTCTAGGCTCGGAAGAGCCGTGGAAGAGCGTCGACATGCTCAAGGCCTTCAACTGGCTGAACTGGTACGGCGGCAAGTTCTCGACCTCGAACAAGCGCGGCGTTTTCATGGACGCGGCCCTAGAGATCCTGCCGCCCGACCTGTGGCGCTGGTACCTGACGGCCAATTCGCCGGAAAGCAGCGACACGGCCTTCACCTGGGAGCAGTTCGCCAGCGCCGTGAACCGCGACCTGGCCGACGTGCTGGGCAACTTCGTCAACCGCATCCTGAAGTTCAACGAGAGCAAGTTCGAGGGCGTGGTGCCGGCAGGCGGCGAGCCCGGCCCACTGGAAGAGAAGCTGTTCGCCGACGTCTCGGCGCGCCTGGCCGACCTTTCCGAGCAGATGGACGCCATCGAAATCCGCAAGAGCGCTCAGGCGCTGCGGGCCCTGTGGGTGGTCGGCAACGAGTACCTGCAGGAAGCGGCTCCTTGGACCGCGATCAAGACCGATCGCGACCGCGCCGCCGTCATCGTCCGCACCGCGCTGAACCTGGTGGCGCTGTACGCCAAGCTCTCGGCGCCTTTCATCCCGTTCGCCGCCGAGACGATCGGCGGCGCGTTCGACCTGGAGTTCCCGGCCGAGTGGCCGTCGAACGACGCCAAGGTCGAGCTGGACAAGCTGCTGGTCGGCTCGCCGGTGACGGTGCCGGACGTCCTCTTCAAGAAGATCGAGGACGAGCAGATCGCCGAGTGGACGGCCCGCTTCGGCGGCGCCGAGTAAGGTGGAAGCTGGGGCGGACAGGACGAAGGAGCCGGGGCTCCCGACGCTTGTCCGCCTCTGCCTGTTCTACGCCGCGATCTATCTGAGCTCAGGCGTCAGCCTGCCGTATATCGGCACCTATCTGCGCTCGCGCGGCATGAGCGGTGGTGAGATCGGCTTGATCCTGGCCGTGCCGCTGCTGCTCAAGCCCTTCACCGGCCCCGTGCTGGCCGTCTGGGCCGACGGTTTCACCCTGCGGCGGACGCCGATGGTCGTGCTGCTGGTCGGGGCGGGCCTGGGTTATGCGGGCCTGCTGATCGCGCCGAACCTCTGGTGGTTCATCCCGGCCTGGTTCATCGGCCAGACCCTGCTGTCGACCGTCTCACCGCTGATCGACGTGATCACCCTGCGTCGGGCGCGGACCGAGAGCTTCAACTACGGCATCCCGCGCGGCACCGGCTCGTCAGCCTTCATCGCCGCCAATCTGGCCATGGGCGCGATCCTGACTTTCGCGGCCCCGACCATCATCGCCATCTGGATCGCCGCGGCCTGCTTCATCGGGGCGACCGCCGCCGCGCTGCTGGTGCCACCCGAACGCGTCCACGCCGAGGGCGCCAAGCCCGACCGATCCGAGCGCTGGAAGGGGCTGTCCGAACTGCTGCGCAACCGCACCTTCGTGCTGGCGGTGGTCACAGCCGGCCTGATCCAGGGGGCGCACGCCTTCTACTACGGCTTCTCGGCCATCCTCTGGCGCAAGCAGGGGATCAGCGAGCCGATGATCGGCATCCTGTGGGGCGTCGGCGTCGCGGCCGAGGTCGGCTTCATGTGGTTCCTGGAGCCGCTGCGCCGCCGCTGGGGGCCGGAGCGGTTCCTGATCCTCGGGGCGAGCGCGGCCGTGATCCGCTGGAGCCTCTACGCCTTCGAGCCGCCGCTGTGGGCGCTGTTCCCGCTGCAGATGCTGCACGCCATGACCTTCGCCGCGTCGTTCCTGGCCTCGCTGCGCCTGATCGAGAAGCTGGCCCCGCCGGCCGCCGCGTCGCCGGCCCAGGCGATCAATTCGGCGCTGTCGTCGGGCTTCACGCTGGGCATCGCGACTTTGGCCTCCGGGCCTTTGTTCGACGCCCTGGGCGCGAAAGGCTACCTGGCCACCGCCTTCATGGCCCTGCTGGGCCTGGGCGGCGCGATCCTGCTATCGCGCCGCTCAAGACATCAGATCGTGTAGTCGATCTCGCGGCCTTCCAGCCAGGCTACGATGCGTTCGGCCGCTTCGACCGGATCGATCGAGGTCGTGTCGATCCGCAGCTCGGGCTTCTCGGGCGCCTCATACGGGCTGTCCACGCCGGTGAAGTTCTTCAGCTGACCCGAGCGGGCCTTCTTGTAGAGGCCCTTCACATCCCGGGCCTCGGCCACGGCCAGGGGCGTGTCGACGAAGACCTCGATGAACTCCCCGTCGTCCAGCAGGTCGCGCGCCAGTTGGCGCTCGGCCTGGAACGGCGAGATGAAGGCGGTCAGCACGATCAGGCCGGCGTCGACCATCAGCTTGGCGACCTCGGCCACCCGGCGGATGTTCTCGACGCGATCCTCCTCGGTGAAGCCGAGGTCCTTGTTGAGGCCGTGGCGGACATTGTCGCCGTCCAGCAGATAGGTGTGACGGCCGAGAGCGTGCAGGCGCTTTTCGACCAGGTTGGCGATGGTCGACTTGCCCGCGCCCGACAGGCCCGTCAGCCAGACGACTTGGCCGCGCTGAGCCTTCAGCGCCGACCGCGAGGCCTTGGTGACGTCGGTGTGCTGCCAGTGGATGTTGTCGGCCCGCCGCAGGGCGAAGTTGATCATGCCGGCGCCGACGGTGCGGTTGCTGAGGCGATCGACCAGGATGAAGCCGCCCATCTGGCGGTTGTCGGCATAGGCCTCGAACGGGATCGCTTGATCGAGCGACAGGTTCACCAGCCCGATCTCGTTCAGCTCCAGCCGCTTGGCGGCCGTCTTCTCCAGCGTGTTGACGTTCACCCGGTGCTTGATGTCGGTGACGCTGGCGCTGACCGTCCGCGCGCCCAGCTTCAAGAGGTAGGTGCGGCCAGGCGGCAGGGGCTCGTCGTCCATCCAGACGACGGTGGCCTCGAACTGGTTGGCGACCGGAGCGGGCGCGTCCGCGGTGGCGATGACGTCGCCGCGCGAGATGTCGATCTCGTCTTCCAGCGTCAGGGTCACCGACTGGCCGGCGACGGCTTGGTCCAGATCGCCTGGCAGGGTGACGATGCGGGCCACGCGGCTCTCGCGACCCGAGGGCAGGGCGCGGATGCGGTCGCCCGGCTTGATCGTCCCCGAGGCGATCAGGCCCGAGAAGCCGCGGAAGTCGAGGTTCGGGCGGTTGACCCACTGCACCGGCATGCGGAAGGGCTTCCCCTGCAGGTCGTCCTCGACCTCAACGCCCTCCAGCCAGTCCATCAGGATCGGGCCCTTGAACCAGGGTGTGTGCTCGCTGACGGAGGCGATGTTGTCGCCGCCCAGGCCCGAGATCGGGATAGGCGTGAATACCGTCAGGCCGATCTGCTCGGCGAAGGCGCGGTAGTCGGCGACGATCTGTTCGAAGACGGCCGGGTTCCAGCCGACCAGGTCCATCTTGTTCACCGCCAGCACGATGTGGCGGATGCCGAGCAAGCTGACGAGATAGCTGTGGCGGCGCGTCTGGGTCAGCACGCCCTTGCGCGCGTCGATCAGGATCACGGCCGCGTCGGCGGTCGAGGCGCCGGTGACCATGTTGCGGGTATATTGCTCGTGGCCGGGGGTGTCGGCGACGATGAACTTGCGCTTCTCGGTCGAGAAGAAGCGGTAGGCGACATCGATGGTGATGCCTTGCTCGCGCTCGGCGGCCAGGCCGTCGACCAGCAGGGCGAAGTCGATCGCCCCGCCTTGTGTGCCGACCTTCTTGCTGTCGGCTTCGAGGGCCGCCAGCTGGTCCTCGAAGATCATCTTGCTGTCGTACAGCAGGCGACCGATCAGGGTGGACTTGCCGTCGTCGACGCTGCCGCAGGTGATGAAGCGCAGCAGCGACTTGTGCTGGTGCTGGTGCAGGTAGGCGTCGATATCCTCGGCGATCAGGGCGGACTGGTGCGCCATCAGAAATAGCCCTCCTGCTTCTTCTTCTCCATCGAGGCGGACTGGTCGTGGTCGATGACCCGGCCCTGGCGCTCCGACGTCGTGGTCAGCAGCATTTCCTGGATGACCTGGGGCAGGGTGGAGGCGGTGCTCTCGACCGCGCCCGTCAGCGGGTAGCAACCGAGGGTGCGGAAGCGGACGCTCTTCATCTGCGGGACTTCGCCCGGATGCAGGCGGAAGCGGTCGTCGTCGACCATGATCAGCGCGCCGTCGCGCTCGACCACGGGCCGCTCGGCCGCGAAATACAGCGGCACGATCGGGATGTTCTCCAGGTGGATGTACTGCCAGACGTCGAGCTCGGTCCAATTGGAGATCGGGAAGACGCGCAGGCTCTCACCAGGGTGCTTGCGGGTGTTGTAGAGGTTCCAGAGCTCCGGACGCTGGTTCTTCGGGTCCCAGCGATGCTCGGCGGTGCGGAACGAGAAGACCCGCTCCTTGGCCCGGCTCTTCTCCTCGTCGCGGCGGGCGCCGCCGAAGGCCGCGTCGAAGCCGTACTTGGAGAGCGCCTGCTTCAGGCCTTCGGTCTTCCAGAGGTCGGTGTGCAGGGCGCTGCCATGGTCGAACGGATTGACGCCGCGCGCCTCGGCGTCCGGGTTCTTGTGGACCAGCAGGTCGAAGCCCAGCTCGGACGCCACCTTGTCGCGCAGGGCGTACATGTCCCGGAACTTCCAGGTCGTGTCGACGTGCAGCAGCGGGAAGGGCGGCTTGCTGGGATAGAAGGCCTTGGCGGCCAGGTGCAGCATCACCGCGCTGTCCTTGCCGATCGAGTACAGCATGACCGGGCGCTCGCACTCGGCGGCCACCTCGCGCAGGATGTGGATGCTCTCGGCCTCCAGGCGCTGAAGGTGGGTGAGGCGGGCCGGCGAAATCTGGGTCGTCATCGGGTCCGGCGGGTACGCGGCGGGTGCGAATTGGGTAAGGGCCAAGGCGAAGGTCCGCAAAGGAAAAATGTCCGGGCCCGTCCCGTGGAGGGCCGCGCCGCGTCAGCTTGCGACCTAGGCCCGGCCGCCGAGTGGGACAACCGCCGGAATTCTGGGGGCGCTGTCAGGGGACGTGGCGCCCGGGCTCGCAAGCGCCGGCTTTCATGACCAAAAGTTCACTCGCCCTGGACCCGAAACGCTCGCATAACGCCGCTATCAGTCCAGGGACGGGCTATGGGCTTTCTAACGGAAATGCTGGCAGTGGCGGTCGTCTGGCTGTCGTCGTTCGCGCTCTGCCAATTTGGCGTGAGCGTGGAGCATGGCGTCTGCCCCCACGCCAAGAGCGCCGCGGCCCGGACCGTCGCTCGCTCGCCGCGTAGCGCTCCGATCGCGGTTAATGCGCCCTTGAAGATCACTCAACCGGCCGCACGCGACGCCTGAACAGGCCCGTAAGGCGTCGCAACCCTTGCAAACGCAAGCAAAGTTGCTTTGCGCCAAGGCTTTTCGCCGTTAGGTTCATGTGACACGCGAACGAGGGGTTCGGCGCGCGAAGGTTGTCTCTGCGCTCCCCCTCGCCGACGCTCTGGGACCCTGGCTGTGTATGAAGCCTAAGAAGCGCCAACCGCTCGATTTTTCCGCCACGCCGACGGTCGCCCCGCCCGAGGAAGCCAAGACCACGCCCGAACTCCCTCCAGAGCTCCCGCCGGCGACGTCGTTTTCCGAGCCCGAGGCGGACATCCCGACCGCCGAGCCCTTGAGCCTGCAAGAGACGCTGAACGACGACTTGGCCGTTCCGCCGCCCATGAGCGTGCGCTCGCGCCGTCGCCGCGAGCCCGATCCCATTCCGGCCGAAAGCTTCTCCGAGCCTGAGCTGAAGCTGGCCACCTCGCTGACCGCCAGCGCCCCGGCCCAGGCCCCGGTCGTCGAGCCCGAACGCGCCGCGCCGGCCAAGGCCGAGAGCCGCGAGCCAACCCTGGACCTGCGCGGCCCCGAAACGACCGTGCCGCTGCGCAGCGAGGACATCCCGCGCCGCATGTCGGGCGTGCTGTTCTGGACCCTGGCCACCGCCATCGCTGCCTTGTGGGCCTTGGCCCCAATCGCCTTCGCGCTCGGCTATGCCCGTGGCGTGCCGGCCTTCAAGGTCGAGGGCTTCGCCCTGACGGTGTTCGCTGGCCTGGCGCTGGGCCCGGCGCTGCTGACCCTGCTGGGCGCCTATCTGCTGCGCCAGGCGACAGGCATCGCCGACGAGTTGCGCCGCACCCGCACCCTAACCGACCGCATCGTCACCCCGGCCGCCCTGGCCGCCGTCGGCGCGTCCAGCGCCGTCGAGGCCATGCGCCAGGGCGTCGATGACGCCGCCAACGCCGCCCAGCGGGCCCGCGAGCACATCGTCTCGCTGCGCCAGGCTCTGGCCGAAGAGACCGGCCGTCTGGCCGAGGCCGCCGCCGAGTCCGCCAAGATGGCCAACCAGCTGGCCCAGGGCCTGGGCCATGAGCGCACGGCGATGGAGACGCTCTCCCAATCGCTGGACGCCCGCTCCACGGCGGTGGTCGACGCGATCGGCAGCCAGGCCCGCATGGTGGCCGAAGCCTCCGACCTGGCCGAGACCCAGTTGCGCGAAGCCGAGGCCGCCCTGGCCGCCCGCGCCGCCGACCTGGCCGCCGCCGCCGCCGAGGCCTCGGACGCCGCGCGCGTCGGGGCCGAGGACCTGTCGCGTCAGATCGCTCGCCTGGAAACCGCCGGCCACGGCGTCGGCGACCAGGTGTCGTCGGTCGAGAAGAGCCTGGCCGCCCAGCGCGCCGCCCTGGTCGAGATCAGCCAGGCCCTGCGCTCGGACCAGGAGGACTTCGCCTCCGAGGCCGAGACCCGCACCGCCCAGCTCACCGAGTTCGTCGCCTATACCCGCGTCGGCGCCACCGAGCTGTCGGACACCGCCGCCATGGGCGCGGAGATCCTGCGCGGCCTGATCAGCGCGGCCGCCGACCAGTTCCGCGAACTGGCCGACGGCGCGACCGTCCAGCGCGAGGCTCTGGCCGACAACGCCAAGAAGACGCTCGAGACCATCGGCGATGTCGCCGAGAACCAGCGCACCCTGCTGGAGGACGAGCTGAAGGCGGCCATGGAGGCCATGGCCAAGGCGGCGCTGGAGGCCAGCGATGGCGTTGACGCCCGCATAGAGGCCGCCCGCAGCCGCGTCGACCAGCTGAACGAGATCGCCTTCGCCGCCGGCCAGAAGGCCGACGCGGTGTTCGAGTCCCGCATGGAAGAGGCCCGCGACATCATCGAGCACTCGGCCCAGATGGTCGAGCAGGCCGGGGCGCGCACCTCGCAGAAGCTGGCGGATTCGGTCCAATCGGCCCGCGGCACGCTGGACGAGCTGGAAGCGATGCTGGCCGAGATCAGCAAGCGCACCGCCGACCTGCCGGCCGAGGCCTTGCAGAAAGCCGCCGAGGTCAGGATCTCCATCGAGCAGGGCGTCGAGCAACTGATGAACGCCGTCCGTCGCACCGCCGAGGAGACGGCCGCGATCGACCAGGCCTTCCAGGAACGCGTCCGCCGCAACTACGAGATGCTCAGCGAGGCGGCCGGGGCCGTCACCGCGTCCAGCGCCTCGACCATGGCCGCCCGCGCCGCCCCGACCCAGGCGCCGCCCACCCGTTCGCGTCCCGCGCCGCCGCCGGTCCAGCCCGAACCGCTGCCGATGGTCGAGTTCGCCGACGAGGATGACGAGCCGCCGACCGATCGCCGCCGCCTGCGCCTGACGCCGACGGCGACCGACCAGGAATTCCGCTCGGTGTTCGAGCAGGCCTCGGCCCGCAAGCAGGCGCCGCAGCCCCCGGCCGGCGAGCCGGACGGCGAGGGCGGCTGGAGCTGGCGCAACCTGCTGGCCGGCATCGAGAACAGCTCGCCGGGCGACGCGGCCCTGGGTGAGAAACTGGCCGCCGAGATCACGGCCATGGGCATCGACCCGCACGCCCTGCTGCCGCGCGGCCGGATCGACGAGATCGCCGCCGCTTTGCAGACCCGCGACGACGTCGGAGCCCGCGAGGTGGTCAAGCGCCTGGCGCCGGCCGCCATCCGCCGGCTGGTCCGCCGCCTGTTCTCCGACTCGACTCTGAAGGCCAATGCCGAGCGCTTCCTCAAGCGCTATGCCGGCATGATCGAGGAGGCCGCCGGCCAGGACCGCGAGGGCTTCCTGCTGGCGGCCCTGCTGTCGTCGGACGCCGGCCGGGCCTATCTGCTGCTCGACGCGGCCAGCGGCGATCTCGGCTGAGCGTTTAGGTGAAGCGCCTCTTCGACTTCATGGCGGCGGCGATCGGCCTGATCGTGCTGGCCCTGCCGATCGCCGTGCTGTGGGCGGTGGTGCGGCTGACCTCGCCGGGGCCGGGGCT
The DNA here is from genome assembly GCF_059415225.1 of Caulobacter sp. GW821-FHT10E02. NCBI lineage: Bacteria > Pseudomonadati > Pseudomonadota > Alphaproteobacteria > Caulobacterales > Caulobacteraceae > Caulobacter > Caulobacter sp. GW821-FHT10E02. Next base: position 2,128,834 of record NZ_JBWKMV010000001.1, on the reverse strand, counting down.
CTACTGGTCGCAGCGGGTGGGTAAGGGCTCGGCGCTCTTTCCGATGCCCAAGTTCCGGACCATGCGGATCGACACGCCCGAAGTCGCCACGCACCTGCTGGAGGACCCGGATCGCTGGCTGACGCCGGTCGGGCCGCTGATGCGCAAGCTCAGCCTGGACGAGCTGCCGCAGCTGTGGAGCGTGCTGGTCGGGCATATGAGCCTGGTCGGGCCGCGCCCGGCGCTGTTCAATCAGGCCGACCTGATCGCCGCCCGCCAGGCCGCCGGCGTGGATGTCCTGCGGCCCGGGGTCACCGGCTGGGCGCAGATCAACGGCCGCGACGAGCTGGCCATCCCGGACAAGGTGGCGCTGGACGCCGCCTATCTGGCCCGCCGCTCGTTCCTGTTCGACCTGGAGATCCTGGTCAGCACCGTGGTTCCGGTGCTGACCGCCAAAGGCGTTACTCGCTAGGCGAGGTCGCTGTAGGCCTTCTCGATCGCTTCCACGAACGTCGAATTGCTCGTCAGCGCCGCCGGGAAGACCGTGTCCAGGGCCAGGAACGCCGCGACGTCGGTCTTGGCGTCGCCGGTGACGCCCACGCCGATCTCGGTCAGCTTGTCGGCCAGCGGGTCGGTGATGGCCTCGCCGGTCTTGGCGCGCAGGGCGATGAAGCGCATCCAGGCCGCCAGCGGGATCGCCAAGCGCTCGATCGAGCGGCCGGCCTCCAGGGTTTCGGTCAGGGTGCCGAGGATGCGGAAGGGCAGCTTGGCCGAGCCGTCCCAGGCGATCTGCGCCAGGTAGTGGCGGATCTCCGGATTGCGGAAGCGAGCCAGGATGGCCTCGGCGTACGCGGCCAGGTCCAGGCCGCGCGGCGCGGTCAGGGTCGGGATGATGTCCTTGGCCATCAGGTCGCGGGCCAGGGCTTCCAGCACCGGGTCGCTGACCGCCTCGAACACCGTCTCATGGCCGCGCAGGATGCCGGCATAGGCCAGCGTCGAGTGGACACCGTTCAGCAGGCGCAGCTTGGCGCGCTCGAAGCCGCGCACGTCGTCGGTCAGGATGACGCCGACGCTGGCCAGGTCCGGCGCATCGGCCGGCAGGACGTCCTCGACGACCCACTGGGTGAAGGCTTCGCGCTGGATCGGCCAGGCGTCTTCCAGGCCGGTGGCGGCCTGGACGCGGGCGCGTAGGGCGTCGTCGGTGGCCGGGGTGATGCTGTCGACCATGGTGCGCGGGAAGCTGCCCTCGGCGTCGATCCAGGCGGCGAGGTCGGCGTCAATCTTGCCGGCGAAGGCGACGACGGCGGCCTTCAGACGCCAGCCGTTGTCGGCGAGGTTGTCACAGGCGACCACGGCATAGGGGGCGAGGCCGGCGACGAAGCGGCGGCGCAGGCCCTCGACGATGTAACCCACGGCGCTCTTGGGTTCGCGCGGATTGGCCAGGTCGTGGACGACGTCCGGATGCTTCTCGTCGAGGCCGCCCTCGGCCGACAGGGTGTAGCCCTTCTCGGTCACGGTCAGCGTGACGATGCGGGTGGTCGGGGCGGCGAGACGCGCGAACACCGAAGGCGGATCTTCCGGCGCGACCAGCACCTCGCGGATCGAGCCGACAATGCGGAAGGTGGTCTCGGCGTCCAGCTGGGCCAGGGTGTAGAGGCCGTCCTGCGGCTCCAGGGCGTCGCGGACGCCCGGGCTCTTCAGCGAGACGGCGCAGATGCCCCAGCGCGGATCGGTGGCCAGCAACTGGTCGAAATAGAAGGCCTGGTGGGCGCGGTGGAAGGCGCCAGGGCCGAAGTGGACGACGCCGACCTGCACCTTGTCGCGGTCATAGGCCGGCAGGGCGACGCCCGGGATCGCGCCCGGATAGCTGGTCGCGCTCAGACGCAGGGCAGGGGAGGTCGCGGAAGAAGCCGTCACGGGAGCAAGCCTGAAGCTGGAGGTCGAACGAAGCGGTGCTTTAGATGCGGTAGTCTGACAAGTCTGGCAATTGGCTTGACCACTAAAGGGTCACGCCCGATTTCCAGATGGCGATCTCGCGCTCGCCGTTGAGCTCGGACTTGGTCTCCTTGCCCGAGGCGGTGTCGACCACGAGGTCCATGAGGCGGTCAGCGGCGTCGTCCATCGAGACGCCCTCCAGCACCTGGCCGGCGTCGAAGTCGATCCAGCCGGGCTTGCGCTGGGCCAGGCCCGAATTGGAGGCGATCTTCAGGGTCGGGGCGGGGAAGCCCAGCGGCGTGCCGCGACCGGTGGTGAACAGGATCACCGTCGCGCCAGCGGCGGTCAGGGCCGTCGAGGACACTGCATCGTTGCCGGGGGCTTCCAGGAAGGTCAGGCCGTGCGGGCCGACGCGCTCACCGTAGCGCAGTACCTCGACCAGCTGGGCCCGGCCGCCCTTCTGCACCGCGCCGAGGGACTTCTCCTCCAGCGTGGTGATGCCGCCGGCGATGTTGCCGGGGGAGGGGTTCTCGTAGATCGGCTGGTTGTTGTCGATGAAGTAGCGCTTGAAGTCGTCGATCACTGCGACGGCCTGGTCGAAGATCTCCTGGCTGGCGGCGCGCTGCAGCAGCACGTTCTCGGCCCCGAACACTTCCGGGATCTCGGTCAGGACGGGCGTGCCGCCGGCGTCGGCGACCTTGTCGGCGATGCGGCCGACCAAGGGGTTCGCGGTGACGCCCGAGAAGCCGTCCGAGCCGCCGCACTTGAGGCCGACGACCAGTTCCGAGACCGGGATCGGCTCGCGCTTGTCCTGCTCGGCGATTTTGACCAGAGCCTCGACGGCGGCGAGGCCGTCTTCGATCTCGTCCTCGACCATCTGGGTCGTGAAGCTCTTCAGGCGGTCGCGATCGATGTCCGGCGCGCTTTCCAGCAGGGCCTTCAGCTGGTTGTTCTCGCAACCCAGGCCCAGGATCAGCACGCCGCCGGCGTTGGGGTGGGCGGCCAGGCCCGCGATCAGGCTGCGGGTGTGGGTCAGGTCATCGCCCAGCTGCGAGCAGCCGAACGGGTGGGGGAAGGCGTAGATGCCGTCGACGCGGCCGGCGAAGCGGGCATTGGCCTTCTCGGCGATGCGGCGGGCGGTGTTGGCCACGCAGCCGACGGTGCACAGCACCCAGATCTCGTTGCGGGTGCCGGCGCGGCCGTTCTTGCGGCGATAGCCGTCGAAGGTGCGGGCGGCGGGCTCGACATGCGGCTCCGGCGCGCTCGGCGTGAAGCTGTAGCCCTCGACGCCCTCAAGCCGGGTCTCGACATTGTGGACGTGGACATGGTCGCCGACGGCGATGTCGGCCGTGGCCCGGCCGATCGGCCAGCCGTATTTCAGCACATCGCTGCCAGCGCTGGCATCACGAATAGCGATCTTGTGGCCCTTGGGGATGTCGGCGCGGGCGGTGATCGCCTGGCCGTGCAGGTCCAGGACCTCGCCCGCCGCGATGTCGCGCAGGGCGGTGGCTACGTGGTCGCGGGGGTCCACCGGGTGGATCGATTCGCGGGGCGCCAGGGTCGTTTCAGTCATAGCTTGTCGTCGCCACTGAGTTTCGTATCGCCAATTTGTGTGTCTAGTGACATGGTAACCGGTGTCAGTCACCCCAAAAGCGGACGTTTCGTCCTAGGTTGGCGGCGCTGGCGCGGCTAGAGTATGACAAAAGAGACCGCTTAAAGCTGCTTGGAAACGCCGTGAACTCTTCGAAGACGCCTTCCTCGACCCCGGCCTCTATTCTGGAAGAGGGGGAGAGCGGCGTGGAGGGCGGCCGCAAGCGGGCCACGATCAACGACATTGCCCGCCTGGCCGGGGTGTCGAAGAAGACCGTCTCACGCGTCATCAACCAGTCTCCCTTTGTCCGCGACGAGACCCGCGAGCGTATCGAGGCGGTGATCGCCGAGTGGGGCTACGCTCCCGATCCGCAGGCCCGGGGTCTGGCGTTCCGCCGCTCGTTCCTGATCGGCATGATCTACGACAACCCCAACCCGCAGTACGTCGTGAACATGCAGCTGGGTCTGCTGGACGGCATGCGCGGTTCGGGCTTCGAGCTGGTCGTCCACCCCTGTAACCGCGCCAGCCCGACCTTCCTCCAGGACATCCGCTCCTTCGTCGAGCGTCAGAAGCTGTACGGCGTGGTGCTGCCGCCGTCGGTGTCGGAAGACGAGCGGGTCGCCAAGCTGCTGAACGAGATCGGTTGCGAATATATCCGCATCGCCTCGGTCGAGCTGGACAAGCCCGAGCACATGATCGTCGGCCACGACCGTCTGGGCGGGGAGGTGATGGGTCAGCATCTGGTCGACTTGGGCCACACCCTGATCGGCTTCATCAGCGGCCTGCCCAACTTCCGCTCCTCGCACGAGCGCCGGGGCGGGCTGGAGGATGCGCTCCAGAAGGCCGGCGTCGACCTGAAGCCCGACTATATTGTCCAGGGCGCCTATACCTTCGAGTCCGGCCTGGCCTGCGGCGAGGCCCTGCTGGCCATGACCCCACGCCCCACCGCCATCTTCTGCGGCAACGACGAAATGGCCGCTGGCGCCCTGCAGGCGGCGCGCCGCGCGGGGCTGAAGGTCCCCGAGGACCTGACCGTCGTCGGCTTCGACGACTTCCAGATCGCCCAGGCCGTCTGGCCGCCGCTGACCACGATCCACATTCCGACACGGGAAGTGGGCCGCATCGCCGCCGAGAAGCTGATCGGTCGGGAAAGTCGCGAAGCGCGTGATCCGGCCAGCACGATCCCGTATCTTGTCCTGCGGGAGTCCTCGGCCGCGCCGCCGAAGTCCTGAACACAACACGTCGCGACGACCGCCTGCTTTCTTGCAACGCGTCGTGACACCGGTTACCAAGCGCGTCACGACGACCCGCCGCGAGGCCGTCACGACGTTGGGAAGAGGAAGCGAAACATGGCCAGGCCGCTGAATTTCCACGAAGATCGTCTGTTCCCGTCCGATGCGACGACGCGCTCCTACGCGCGCGGCCTGTACGGGCTGGTCAAGGATCTGCCGATCATCAGCCCTCACGGTCACACCGATCCGTCGTGGTTCGCGACCAACGCGCCGTTCCAGGACGCCACCGACCTGCTGCTGGCCCCGGACCACTACGTGTTCCGCATGCTGTACAGCCAGGGCATCAGCCTGGACGCCCTGAAGGTGCGGTCCAAGGCCGGCGTGCCCGACACCGATCCGCGCGAGGCCTGGCGCCTGTTCGCCAACAACTTCTACCTCTTCCGCGGCACGCCTTCGTGGATCTGGCTGAACCACGTGTTCAGCAAGGTGTTCGGCTTCACCGAATTCCTCGATGGCTCGAACGCCGACGACTATTTCGACCGCATCAACGAGGCCCTGGCGACCGACGCCTATCGCCCGCGCGCGCTGTTCGATCGCTTCAACATCGAGACCATCGCCACCACCGAAGGCCCGCACGAGAGCCTGAAGCATCACCAGGCCATCCGTGAGAGCGGGTGGGGCGGTCACGTCATCACCGCCTATCGTCCGGACGCGGTCATCGACTTCGAGGACGAGCGCAGCCCGCGCGCCTTCGAACGCTTCGCCGAGGTGTCGGGCAAGGACGTCTACAGCTGGAAGAGCTATCTGGAAGCGCACCGCCTGCGCCGCCAGGTCTTCATCGAGGCCGGCGCCACTTCGTCGGACCACGGTCACCCGACCGCGGCCACCGCCGACCTGTCGGACGTCGAGGCCGAGGCCCTGTTCGCCGACCTGGTGAAGGGCAACGTGACGCCCGAGAAGGCCGAGCTGTTCCGCGCCCAGATGCTGACCGAGATGGCCAAGATGAGCCTGGACGACGGGCTGGTCATGCAGATCCACCCGGGCTCGCATCGCAACCACAATGTCGGCCTTCTGCAGTCGCACGGTCGCGACAAGGGCGCCGACATCCCGATGCGCACCGAATATGTCGACGCGCTGAAGCCGCTGCTGACCCGCCTGGGCAACGATCCGCGCCTGTCGGTGATCCTGTTCACCCTGGACGAGACCGTCTACAGCCGCGAACTGGCCCCGCTGGCCGGCCACTATCCGGTGCTGAAGCTGGGTCCGTCCTGGTGGTTCCACGACAGCCCGGAAGGCATGATGCGCTTCCGCGAGCAGGTCACGGAAACCGCCGGCTTCTACAACACCGTCGGCTTCAACGACGACACCCGCGCCTTCCTGTCGATCCCGGCCCGCCACGACGTGGCCCGTCGCGTCGACAGTTCGTTCCTGGCCCGCATGGTCGCCGAGCACCGGATGGACCTGGTCGAGGCCGAGGAGCTGATCGTCGATCTGACGTACAACCTGCCTAAGAAGGCCTACAAGTTGGACCAGCGTCCGGACTGGGCTCGCCCGACCACGCTGCGCGCCGCCGCCGAATAGAACACCCTTTCCGGAGACTTCCCGATGTTCGCCAAGACCTACCACGCCACCCATCCGGACATGATGTTCGCGGCCGGCAACGAAGACCTGCGTGACCGTTACCTGATGCAGGGCCTGTTCCAGGACGGCCAGATCGTCCTGACGTACAACCACGCCGAACGCTTCGTCGTCGGCGGCGTCGTGGCCACCGCGGCCGTCAAGCTGCCCGACCAGACCGAGCCTGCCTCGGCCGCCGGCCACCCGTTCCTGGAGCGCCGCGAGCTGGGCGTGATCAATGTCGGTGAGACCACCGGCAAGATCACCGTCGACGGCGTGGAATACGAGATCGTTCCGCGTGACGGCCTGTACGTCACCATGGGCGCCAAGGACGTGACCTTCGAAGGCGTGAACGGTGAAGCCGCCCGCTTCTACCTGGTCAGCCTGCCGGCCCACGTCGCGTTCGAAACCAAGAAGCTGGCCTTCGCCGACGCCGTCGCCCTGGAGCGCGGCGCGCTGGAAACCAGCAACGAGCGCACGATCTACCAGTACATCGTCCCGACGACCTGCAAGTCGGCTCAGCTGCTGCTGGGCATGACCGTCCTGAAGACGGGCAGCGTCTGGAACACCATGCCGCCCCACCTGCACGACCGTCGTTCGGAAGCCTATTTCTACTTCGGCCTGGGCGATAACGACCGCGTCTTCCACTATATGGGCGAGCCGGACGAGATGCGTCACATCGTGATCGCCAACGAGGAAGCCGTGATGAGCCCGCCGTGGTCGATCCACATGGGCTCGGGCACCGCCAACTACACCTTCATCTGGGCGATGGGCGGCGAGAACCTCGACTACACCGACATGAACGTGCTGGACATCTGCCAGCTGAAGTAAAGTAGGGCGAAAGCCCACGCTCCCTTCGCTTGTCATCCCGGGCGAAGCGCAGCGTAGACCCGGGACCGCCCAAGGCGCTTGCGCTTCCGGCGGTCCCGGATCGACCCTTCGGGTCGTCCGGGATGACAATCTTCAAGGGAAGCTCTGCACCATGGCCAATCCGTTCAGCCTCGAAGGCAAGGTCGCGCTCGTCACCGGCGCCAACACCGGCATTGGCCAGGGCATCGCCATCGCGCTCGCCCAAGCCGGCGCCGACATCGCCGCGGCTGGCCGCAGCGAGCCGACGGAAACGCAAGCCGCCGTCGAGGCCCTGGGTCGCAAGTTCCTGTCGATCAAGGCCGACTTCGGCTCGACCGAGCCCGTCCAGCGCGTGGTCGACGAGACCGTCGCCGCGTTCGGCAAGGTCGACATCCTGATCAACAACGCCGGCATCATCCGTCGCGCCGACTCGATCGAGTTCTCGGAAGCCGACTGGGACGCGGTGATGGACACCAACCTGAAGGTCGTCTTCTTCCTGACCCAGGCCTTCGCCAAGCAGGCGCTGAAGCAGGGTGGCGGCAAGGTAATCAACATCGCCAGCCTGCTGTCGTTCCAGGGCGGCATCCGCGTGCCGTCGTACACGGCCGCCAAGTCGGGCTTGGCCGGCCTGACCAAGATCCTGGCCAACGAGTGGGCGACCAAGGGCATCAACGTCAACGCCATCGCGCCGGGCTACTTCGACACCAACAACACCGAGGCCCTGCGCGCCGACGCCGACCGTAACGCCTCGATCCTGGCTCGCATCCCGGCCGGCCGTTGGGGCCGTCCGGAAGACATCGGCGGCGCCGCCGTGTTCCTAGCCTCGTCGGCCGCTGACTACGTCCAGGGCATTACTTTGCCCGTGGATGGTGGCTGGCTGGCCCGCTAACGAAATAAATCCACGCAAAAATACGATGGTAGCGCAACCATCGTGCCGGGCGGGTTTTCCCGCCCGGTGAAGCGCGCTAGACGGCGCCGCAGCATCGGCGGCCGGGATCGATCCTGCGTCGCCGACGCTTTCTCGTGATCCATTCCCGTTCGGAACGGCTCCGGCCGTTCCTGGAGTTCGCGCATGCGCAATCCGGCCCTGTCGATCGACGTCGACCGTCCCACCAGCCGTCACGTCCGCCAGAACGCCAACCTGCTGAGCGACCTCCTGATCGAGGCGATCACCTATCTCGAAGGCGAGGAGGCCGCCGCCCTGGTGGCCAAGGCCCGCAAGGCCGCCTCCCGCGAGGACGAGGAGACCGGCGACGCGCCGGTCCTCGACCATCTGTTCGCCGACCTCTCCAACGACCAGGCCGTGTTCCTGGCCCGCGCCTTCGCCAGCCACTCGCTGCTGGCCAATATCGGCGAGGACGTCGCCGGCCGTCGCCGCCACGCCGAGGCCGCCGCCCAGCCGGGCGATGAGCGCCCGCGCACCCTGGTCGACGCCGTCAACGTCCTGCGCGCCAAGGGCAAGTCCGAGCAGGAACTGGCCAGGATCTTCGCGGCCATGAACGTGGTGCCGGTACTGACCGCCCACCCGACGGAAGTCCGCCGTCGGAGCATGGTCGACCGCGAGACCGAGATCTCGCGCCTGATGGCCCTGCGCCGCCACCACCTGCCGCCGGACCTGGAAGCCGAGATCCGCGAAGGCCTGTTCCGCGAGATCGCCCTGATGTGGCGCACGCGTCTCTACCGTCCCGAGCGGATCACCGTGAAGGACGAGATCCGCAACGCCCTGTCGATCGTCCGCACCTCGATCCTGCCGGCGATCATCGAGCTCTATGGCGACTGGACGGCCAAGATCGGCTCGCACGGTCACCTGGCCCCGTTGCTGAAGATGGGCTCGTGGCTGGGCGGCGACCGCGACGGCCACCCCGGCGTCAATGGCGAGACCCTGAAGCTGGCCTTTGCAAGCCAGTCCCGCGTCATCCTCGATTGGTACGCCGGCGAGGTCCGCAAGCTGTGGTCCAACCTCGCCGTCTCCACCGCCTACACCCCGGTGTCGGAAGAACTGCTGGCCCTGGCCGCCCAGACCAGGGATCCGTCCGTCCACCGCCTGGACGAGCCGTACCGCCTGGCCCTGGAACTGATCTTCGACCGCCTGACGGCTGTGTCGCAGAAGCTGACCGGCCAGCCCGTCACCTTCGCCAACGGGACGACCGACGTCGAGCCCTACGGCCATCCGGACGCCTTCGTCTCGGATCTGACGATCATCATCGACAGCCTGGAGCGCAACGGCGGCGAGCGCCTGGTCGGCACGGCCCTGCGCACCCTGGTCGAGGTGGCCAAGGCCTGCGGCTTCCACCTGATGAGCCTCGATTTGCGCCAGAACGCCGACGTCCACGAGCGGACCGTCGACGAGCTGTTCCAGCGCGCTGGCTCTGGCGTGGCCTACCTCAAGCTGGACGAGGAGGCCCGCTGCAAGGTCCTGATCGAGGAGCTTTCGCACCAGCGTCCCCTGGTCTCGCCGTTCACCGCCTATAGCGAGGAAACGACCAAGGAGCTGGCGACCATGGAGGCGGCCGCCCAGGCGGTGCGCGACTACGGTCACGGCTGTATCGGCGCCTACATCATCTCGAAGGCCGCGACCCTGTCGGACATCCTTGAGCCGCTGGTCCTGCTCAAGCAGGTCGGCATGGTCTGGGGCGGGGCCGCGCCGCGCGCCTCGGTCAAGGTCGCGCCGCTGTTCGAGACCATCGGCGACCTGGAGAACGGCCCGGCCGTCCTGCGCCAGTGGCTGGAGCTGCCGCTGGCCCGCACCATCCTAGGCGACCGGCCGGTGCAGGAGATCATGCTCGGCTACTCCGACAGCAACAAGGACGGGGGCTATGTCGCGTCCCGTCGGGGCGTGGCGCGTGGCGCTTCGGCGCTCGCCTATGAGGCCGACCGCATGGGCGTCGGTTTGCAGCTGTTCCACGGCCGCGGCGGCAGCGTCGGCCGCGGGGGCGGTCCCGCCGCCGAGGCCGTGCTGGCCCAGCCGGCCGGCACCGTCCAGGGCCGCATCCGCATGACCGAGCAGGGCGAGATGATCGCCCGCCGCTTCGGCGACCAGCCCACCGCCCGCCGCAACCTCGACGGCCTGGCCGCCGCCGTGCTGATGTCGTCCGAGCGTCCGCTGCACCAGCCCGACCCCAAGGTCGAGGCGGCCATGACCGCCCTGGCCGAGGCGTCGTTCCACGGCTTCCGCGCCCTGGTGTATGACGACCCGGCGTTCGAGGACTTCTTCTGGTCGGTCACGCCGATCAGCGAGATCGTCGGCCTGAACATCGGCAGCCGTCCCGCCTCGCGGACCGCCAGCCGCAAGATCGAGGACCTGCGGGCGATCCCGTGGGTGTTTTCCTGGTCGCAGGCCCGCTTCATGCTGCCGGGCTGGTACGGCTTCGCCTCGGGCGTCGAGCGGGCCAACCTGTCGGTCGAGCAGCTGCGCGATCTGGCCGGCAATTTCGACTTCTTCGCCTCGCTGCTGTCGAACATGGAGCTGGCCCTGGCCCAGAGCCACATGGGCATCGCCGCCCGGTACGTGGCCCTGTCGCCGGACAAGGCCAATGCCGAGCGCATCTTCGAGGCGATCAAGCGCGAACACGACGCGGCCTCGCGCATCGCCCTGGAGATCCGGGGTGGTTCGACCCTGCTGGACAACCAGCCAGACCTCGCCGAGTCCGTGTCCCTGGCCAGCCGCTCGGTCGACCCGCTGAACCACCTGCAGCTCGAACTCCTGTCCCGTCGCCGGGCAGGGGAGGCCGACGAGGAGCTCCGCCTGGCCATCCAGCTAACGGTGGCCGGCATCGCGGCGGGGCTGCGCAACACCGGCTGATCCCAACCCTTCCGGTCTCCCGGCTTTCGCCGGGAAATCGGGTGAGGGCAGGGCGGAATTGAGAACCGGCGAAACGTCGGATTCCCAAGCCTGCAAAGCCTTTCCTTTTCAAAGTGTTGCTACCTCAAAAAAGGGATCCCAACTCCGCTTGCGCTCCCCGGCGGTTTCTGGTTATCTCCACATGACACCGGTGGCGAAGTGGCTTGGCCACTTTTCCGGTTTTCCGTGACACCGGTGTCATAACGTTTCGGTTCGGCGTCGTGGTCGGTCCGTTTCGTTTGCGGCTCTTTGAGCTCGCTCCTGCGCAAACTTCCGGGGCGTCGGGTCATACCGGCGCCCTCACTTTTGCGTCCGGAGAGGGGCGAGAAGAGCCGACGGAAGAAGCTAAGGGACGGAAACGACGACCACTGACTTTGACGCGCGGGCCAAGGGTCCGAAACACGTGTTTCAAAGTGCCGTTGCGGCAAGCCCAGAGTGGCGTGCGAACGCAACGCGGTCTAAGGGATCGCCCTGAGCCAATTCCGGCGAAATCTTGCACGCGCGGCGGTCCGCAAGGCCCTCCGCGCAAGATCGATCCTTCGGGAAGGAGTCTACGATGGTAAAAGACCGTATGGCGGTGCTGACCGCCCTGATGGACCAGGGTGTCATCCCGGTTTTCTATCACCCGGACGTCGAGGTCTGTAAGAAGGTGATCCAGGCCTGCGCCGACGGTGGCGCGCCCTGCATCGAATTCACCAACCGCGGCGACTTCGCCAGCCACGTCTTCTACGAAGTGACCCGTCACTTCGCCTCGGCCGATCCGCGCGTGATCATGGGCGTGGGCTCGATCGTCGACGCCCCGACGGCCGGCATCTACATCGCCAACGGCGCCAAGTTCGTCGTCGGTCCGATCCTGAACGCCGACGTCGCTAAGGTCTGCAACCGTCGCAAGATCCCGTATTCGCCGGGCTGCGGTTCGGCCTCGGAAATCTCGTACGCCGAAGAGCTGGGTTGCGAGATCGTCAAGGTGTTCCCGGGTTCGTCGGTCGGCGGTCCCGATTTCGTCAAGGCGGTCCTGGGCCCGATGCCCTGGACCCGCATCATGCCGACGGGCGGCGTCGATCCGGACGAAGCCTCGGTCAAGAAGTGGTTCGGCGCGGGCATCGTCGCCGCCGGCATGGGCTCCAAGCTGATCACGCAAGAGCTGCTCGACGCGGGCGACTACGCCGGCATCACCGCCAAGGTCCGCGAGACGGTGGACCTCATCAAGAAGGTTCGTGGGAAGGCCTAATGACCGACAACATCCTCAACATTCGCCCGGCTTCGGAAACCAAGTGGGACTGCGCGTCCTTCGGTGAAGTGATGCTGCGTTTCGACCCGGGCTTCGGCCGGGTCCGCAACGCCCGCCAGTTCCAGGTCTGGGAAGGCGGCGGCGAATACAACGTCGCCCGCGCTTTCAAGAAGTGCTGGGGCAAGCGCTCGACGGCCGTGACGGCTCTGCCGGTCAACGACCTGGGCTGGCTGGTCGAGGACCTGATGATGCAGGGTGGCGTCGACACCTCGCACGTCATCTGGCGCGACTTCGACGGCCTGGGCCGCAACACCCGCGTCGGCCTGAACTTCACCGAAAAGGGCTTCGGCGTCCGTCCGGCGCTCGGCTGCTCGGACCGTGGTCACTCGGCCGCCTCGCAGATCCGCCCCGGTGAAGTGAACTGGGAAAAGCTGTTCGGCGAAGAAGGCGTGCGCTGGTTCCACACCGGCGGCATCTTCGCGGCCCTGGCCTCGAACACGGCCGAAGCCGTGATCGAAGCCGTGGAAGTCGCCCGCAAGTACGGCACCGTGATCTCCTACGACCTGAACTACCGCGCCTCGCTGTGGAAGTCGCAGGGCGGCAAGGAAGGCGCTCAGAAGGTCAACCGTCACATCGCCCAGTACGTGGACGTGATGATCGGCAACGAAGAAGACTTCACCGCCTGCCTGGGCTTTGAAGTCGAAGGCCTGGACGAACACATCAGCTCGATCGACCCGGCCAACTTCAAGAAGATGATCGAGACTGCCGTGAAGCAGTTCCCGAACTTCAAGGTCGCCGCGACCACCCTGCGCAACGCCAAGACCGCCTCGGTCAACGACTGGTCGGCGATCCTGTACGCCGGCGGTGAGTTCTACGCCTCGATGATGCGTGAGAACCTCGAGATCTATGACCGCGTCGGCGGTGGCGACGGCTTCGCCTCGGGCCTGGCCTTCGGCTTCATGGAAGGCAAGGGTCCGCAAGCCGCCGTCGAGTACGGCGCGGCTCACGGCGCCCTGGCCATGACCACCCCGGGCGACACCTCGATGGTGCGCCAGGCGGAAGTCGAGGCCGTGATGAAGGGCAAGGGCGCGCGGGTCATCCGCTAAGCTCTCTCCCGGAAGACTGAAGAGAAGCCCTCGGCCGCAAGGCCGGGGGCTTTTTTCTTTGAATTCTTTTACTTAACGCGATCCCTTGTGACGCTTGGGATTGCGGTGTCCGACGGCGTGAAAGCGCCGGCTCTCCGACTTGCAACGCTCTTGCCACGCAACCTGCGCGGTGAGATGGATTGCGAAGGGACGGAGAACGCCGTTATGTCAATGGCAGCGGATGCGCTCGAACGTGAGCGCCAGTTTCACAATGAGCGGTTCGCGGAAGACAATCGCGAAGCTCAGGAAAAGTACTATTTCGCCATCAAGGACTGCGAAGACGACATGTGGAAGGCCGTCAGGGCCGCCGCGGTCGGCAAGCGGATCCTCGAATACGGGTGCGCCAAGGGCGAGCGCTCGTTCGAGCTGGCGCCCATCGCCGCGAGGGTCGACGGGATCGACATTTCCGACGTCGCGATCGACATGGCCAACGACCGCGCGAAGGCCCAGGCGGTGGAGAACGTCCGCTTCACGGTCGGCGACGCCCACGACACGCCCTATGACGACGACACCTTCGACGTCGTCTTCGGCAGCGGGATCATCCACCACCTGGACACCGAAAGGTCCCTGCGGGAGATCAACCGGATCCTGAAGCCGGGCGGCGTCGCCATCTTCAAGGAGCCCCTGGGCTGCAACGTCGCCATCAACATGTACCGCATGGTGACGCCGGCCGCCCGGACGGACGACGAGCATCCGCTGATGCCGGTCGACTACCGGATCTCCCGCCGGGTCTTCGGCAAGGCCCAATGGACCTTCTACGGCCTGCTGACCTTGGGCGCGGTCCCGTTCCGCTCGTTGCCGATCGGGGGCCTGGCGCTGAAGGTCGCGGCGGCCTGCGACCGCGTCATCGCCCTGGTCCCCGGGCTGCGGTGGCAGCTCTGGTACAGTCTCATGGTGATGACGAAGGCCTAGCGCCGCCGGGCCTAGTGCGCCGAGAACCGCAGCGTCGCCGGTGTGGCCGGGACGCCCGTCGCCGACGCGAAGTTCTGGAATTTCGCGCTGTTGAAGCCGATCCAGTAGTCCTTCCCGGCCTTGACCGTGCAGGCCAGGGTAAAGGTGCGTCCGTCCTTGGACTGTTGGGGCTTGGGTGCGCAGTCGGGGAAGCTGGCGCGATCGCGGGCGACGACGAACGAATAGCTGGCCCGCATCGGCCGGTCGAAAGTGACCTTCAGCTGGATCTGGCCGGCCGGGACCTCGGCCCCGACGGCGGGATAGGTCGAGACCACGCGCGGCGGACCTTGCGGGGCGGAAACCGCCAGGGCGGCGAAGGCGCCGACGGCGGCGGCGAGGGCGATCATCGAGGTTGCTCCGAGAAGGATGGGCCATTTGCGGCTCGTCACGATTTCGGTGCGCGTCGCCGCCTCGGCCACCCCGATTTTCTCGTCACGAATTTCTTGGGGACCGACCAGCCGCGCCAGTTCCCGGCTGCTGCCGACGCCGGTCTTGCGCCGGGCCTCGCGCAGCCGCTCGTTGACCGCCGCTTCGGTGAGGCCCAGCTGCGTGGCGGCGCTCTTGGCCGTGTGGCCCTGGGCGAGCAGGCGCAGGACCTGACGCTCGGCGTCGGTCAGGCGCGATAGATCAGGCGTCACGGTAGAGAATCCAACCCCGGGTCGAGGCGGGCAGATCAGCACGCTTCGGTGGGGGCGGGCAACGATCATGAACGCGCGCTTTTCGGAACGGACGGAGCGATTCCCGGGTTGATTGGCGGTCAGATCAATTTCGCGAGTTCAGGACCATGGTTTCGCCAGTTCACAGTTCCACGGGACGCCGGTGCGCCGTGGCCGTGCTGGCGCTGAGCCTCGGGCTGGGGGCGGCCGATGCGGCGCTGGCGGGCAAGCAGCAGAAGGCGCCCCAGACCTCGGCCGAGGCCAATACCGAAAGCCTCGGCTCGGCCGTCGCCGCGCCGCTGCGCGACATCAACGTCGTGCGCTCCGAGATCCCCGACCTGCTGAAGAAGGCTCAGACCGATCCCTATGCCCCGCCGTCCCCGGGCTGCGCGCCGCTGAAGGCCGAGATCGACCAATTCGACGCCGTGCTGGGCGACGACTATGACGACCGCAGCGACGCCAAGAGCGGGCAGGGCGGCATGGCCAAGCCGGTCCTGGGCGTGGTGGCCAGCACCATCACCGACGTCATCCCGATGCGCGGTTGGGTCCGCCGCCTGACCGGGGCCGAGCGCCACGACCAGATGGTCCGCGACGCCATCAAGGCCGGCTTCGTGCGGCGCGGCTATCTGAAGGGCCTCTACAACGCCGGGACCTGCAAGGGGAACCGCCTGGTGTTCGTCGCCGCCAAGCCCGCCCCGCCGCCGGTGCTGATCGCCGCCGAACCCGTCCCGGTCATGGTCGCGGCTCAGCCGCCAGCCCCGACGCCCCAGGTCGCCGCGCCGCTCGCGCCGTTCTCGATGACCGTGCGCGTCGCTGCGGCCGATGCCACGGGCGTACAGTAGGTCGTGAGCGCTTCTATCCAAACACTTCCGTCATTCCCGCCCTTGTGGCGGGAACCCCTGGCTCAGCTGACACGAGAGACGCAAGCGGACTGCTCGGCAGTCCGCCCCTCCCGCACGTGCGGCGGACAGAGGGGTTCCCGCCACAAGGGCGGGAATGACGGAAGTTTAGAGTGTGGACGAACTTAGGAGCTGCTCTGCTTTAGCCCCGCACGAAGATGTTGCGCAGCCACTGGGTGCCGGCCTTGGCGGCCTGGCCCCAGTCCTCCTCGTCGTCCAGCGCCTCGGGCTTGTAGCCCCAGGGATTGAACACCTTCAGCCGGGGGACCTTGGCGAAGGCCGCCAGGTCGCGCGTCGCGAGGGTCAGGCCGTGCTGCAGGGCCGTGGCGGCCAGCAGGGCGTCGCGGCTGTCGGCCAGCGGCACGTGGGCGCGGCGGCGGACCACGGCGGCGTCGATCGCCAGGACGCGGCCGTCGAAGGCGGGCGTGACGCGGTTGTCGAGCCAGTCGCGCAACTGGGCGCCCTGGGCCTTGTCCTTGCGCTCGGCGCGGGCGGCGGCGGCATCCAGCTCCAGCAGGGTCAGGGCCGAGATGAACAGGCTGGAGCGCGCGGCGTTGGTCGCCCAGGCGGCCAGGCCGCCATCGGTGGCGCCAGCCTTGGCGTTGCGCAGTTCGAAGACGACGTCGGTGTCGAGAAGGTGCATCAGCCGCCGTCCCGCCGGTTCCAGGCCTCGGTCGAGCGCGGCAGTTCGGTCGGGGCCAGGCCCGGCATGGCCAAGAGGTCGACGATGGTCTCGGTCTGGCCCGTCAGCCGGCGATAGGTCTCGACGCTCATCAGCACATGGGTGGGGCGGCCGCGGTCGGTGATGAACACCGGCTCGATTCTGGCCGCGCGCTTGGCCTGGCTGACATCCTGGTTGAAATCGCGGCTCGTCAGGACCTTCATGGCTCTCCCCAGCGCCCGATAATGACAAGGCTGTCTGTAGGTACGTTACTACATAGTGGCGTTCCGGCAACAAAAAATGGGCAACGAAAACAATCGGCTGACAGGGGTGTCAAAAATGCCGTCGCGATGTTGCGCGCGTCCGGGATTCCTGCGCGGCATGGGGCCAAGGCGCAAAGCCAGACGACATTCATTAGGGGGCTAAGACGGTGTCAGACCTATTTTCGCAGACCATCGCCGTGGCGGCGGATCTGCTCAACAAGCACGGACCGGCCATCAAGGCGGCCGAGCACAGCTACTCGCCGACCGACTTTTCCGTGCACTTCTTCCTGCAGTTGGCTGTGATCGTGCTGGCCTGCCGCGTGGTCGGGTGGCTCGGCCAAAAGCTGCTGAAGCAGCCCCAGGTCGTGGGCGAGATGATCGCCGGCGTGGTGCTTGGCCCGTCGCTGCTGGGCCTGCTGGCCCCCGATCTGCAAGCCGCGATCTTCCCCAAGGAAACCAAGAACATCCTGTACGTGGGCGCCCAGCTGGGCGTGGGCCTCTACATGTTCATGGTCGGCACCAGCTTCCAGGCGGGCCACTTCAAGGCCAAGGCCAAGAGCGCGATGAGCGTGTCGTTCGCCGGCATCGCCGCGCCGTTCGTCATCGCCGCCCTGATCACCCCGTTCCTGCTGAAGGTGCCAGGCCTGTTCGCCGCCGGCATCAGCCAGGCCAACGCCACCCTGTTCATGGGCGCCTGCATCGCCCTGACCGCCTTCCCGATGCTGGCCCGGATCATCAACGAGCGCGGCCTGGCCAAGACCTCGCTGGGCACACTGTCCCTGACCGCCGGCGCCTTCGACGACGCCGTGTCGTGGTGCGTGCTGGCCCTGGTGCTGGCCACCTTCGGCGGCGGTCCCGGCGTGGCGGGTCTCGCCATCGGCGGCGGTCTGCTGTGGGTGCTGTTCGTCGTCACCATGGGCCCGAAGATCCTGGCGCCGCTGGGCCGCAAGGTCGAGCGCGAGGGCGAGATGAGCACCCAGTCGCTGGCCCTGGTCATCCTGGCCTTCTGCACCTCGGCGTTTCTGATGGACGCCGTCGGCATCCACGCCATCTTCGGCGGCTTCATCCTGGGCGTGGTCATGCCGCGCGGCCTGCTGGTCGAGGAGCTGAAGAAGAAGGTCGAGCCGATCGCCGTCGTGCTGCTGCTGCCGATGTTCTTCACCTATTCGGGCCTCAACACCCGGATGGACATGGTCAACTCGCCCCAGCTGCTGCTGATCGCCCTGGGCGTGCTGGCCGCCTCGATCGTGGCCAAGTGGGGCGCCTGCTACGTCGCCGCCCGCATGACCGGCGAGAACCACGCCACCTCGATGGGCATCGGCGCGCTGATGAACTCGCGCGGCCTGATGGAGCTGATCATCATCAATATCGGCCTGCAGAAGGGCATCATCGGCCCGACCCTGTTTTCGATGCTGGTGCTGATGGCGATCGTCACCACGGTGATGGCCAGCCCGCTGTTCGAGGTCGTCTATGGCAAGAAGGCCCGCGAGTCGGGCGAGCTGGGCGCGGTGCCGGACGGCGCGCGGGCCTAAGAACTTTCGATCTCGACGTTCCCCTCAGGGCCCGCTTCGGCGGGCCCTTTTTCTTGCGGCGAACCGGGCAGGAAACGCTCCACGCGCAGTCGGCGCCCGGCAGTTTCGCTCTAAATATGGTAAACGATTCCGTGGGTTAACCATCTAATCCACTCAATGTTGAGTGAATCCGCAAACTCGCACGATCGCTGCATGACGCTCCCGCGCAACGGGAGTCGTCATGACTGTAGGCAGCGCATTTCAAGTCGGGGTTTCAGGCCTGCTGGCCTATTCGCAGGCCCTGGCGGCGATCTCCAACAACATCGCCAACGTCAATACGCCTGGCTACAAGCGCCAGGCGACGGCGTTCTCGTCCCTGGTCGGCAATGCCGGCGGAGCCGGGGGGCTGACCGCCAAGACCCGCCAGCACGTCTCCCAGCAGGGCGTCGCGATGTCGACCCAGTCGACAACCGATCTGTCGATCGCCGGCGCGGGGTTCTTTGTCACCACCAAGAAGGCCGAAGGGGTCACGGCGGCCGACAGCCGGCTCTTCACCCGCACCGGTTCGTTCCTCCCCGACAGCCAAGGCTACCTGCGCAACGACGCGGGCCTGTACCTGCAGGGCTGGCTGGCCGACCCGGTGACCGGCGCGATCACCACCGATCCGTCGAACCTGTCGAGCCTGTCCTCGATCCGGGTCGCCTCCAGCGGTGGCGCGACCGACAAGACCACGCGCGCCGGCCTCGGCGGCAATCTGAACGCGGCCCAAGCCGTATCGCCGTCCGCCCGCGCCACCATCGCCAAGTCCGGAGCGCCGGAAAGCCCCTCCGGCGCGGCCGACTACGAGGTCGTCTACAGTCCGACAGGCCAGGCAAATCAGTACGCGGTCGAGATCAAACGCGAGGGGGTGGCCATCTCCTCCGGCGTGGCGACTTACGACCCGGCCAGCGGCGCTCTGGTCGGCTATACGCCGAAAGGGACGACCACGCCCGTCACCAGCCTGACCACGGCCGGCCAGACGGTCGCGCTGGCCGACCTGGGCCTGGCCGACAAGAGCGATGTCACGGGCCTGGCCGTCTATGACCCCGCGTCCCGCTCAATGGCTGACTACGCTCGCGACCCGTCCACCGGCGTCAAGCCGGACTTCGAGATGCAGATCCCGATCTCCGACTCCAAGGGAGGCGATCGCAGCCTGACCCTGTCCTTCATCAAGGGGCCGGGTCCGAACGAGTGGTTCGCCGAACTGCGCACTAGGCCAGGCGAGTTGGCCAACAACGCCAACGGCCTGATCAGCTCGGGCAAGGTCACCTTCACAAACGACGGCAAGCTGCTGGACACCGGTGGCCTGCTGACGGGGGATCCGCCGTCGATCGCCATCGGCGGCTCCGACCCTTCCGCGACCGGCAGCGCGCCGCGATGGGCCGATCGTCTGGGGATCGCCGCCCAGACGATCAAGATCGATCTGGCCGGTGCGACCGGCGGCCTGACCCAGCTCAGCGCGCCGTCCCAGGCCCAGACGGCGGAGGCCAACGGCGCGGCGGTTGGCGAGTTGACGGGTGTCGAGATCGACGAGCAGGGCTATGTCACAGCCACCTACGACAACGGCGTCGTCCGGCGGATCGCCCAGGTCGCCATCGCCACCTTTCCCAACCCCGACGGCCTGCAGGCGGTCGATGGCGGCGCCTACAAGGTGACCAGCGACAGCGGCGGCTATCATCTGGGCGCGCCGGGGCAGGGCGGAGCCGGTGACATCGCTCCAGCCACGCTGGAGGCCTCGACCGTCGATCTGGCGGTGGAGTTCACCGATCTTGTCAGCGTGCAGCGGGCCTATTCGGCCTGCTCGCGGATCATCAAGGTCGCCGACGAGATGCTGGTCGAGCTTCTGGACATGAAGCGATGAGGCGCGGCCTTAAGCCCCCTCGAGGGCGAAGCCGAACTGGTTGATCTGAGCGATCAGGTCGCGGTGGCTCGGCAGATCCTGGGTGGCGCGGTCGGCGAAGCCGCGGATCTTGGCGAACAGCTTGGCGGCCGCCGCGACGTCCGGGAACTCGCCCGCGCCGTCGGCCAGGTCGGTTTTGAAGCCCATGCCGTACAGGATGTACTGGTAGTTGAAGAAGGCGAAGGTCTCGAGGTCGAGGATGAAGTCGAACCGGGCCGGCGGGCGATAGCGCCACTGCTCCAGCAGGTCGGCCAGCCGCTCGGGGATCGAGGCCGCATCTGTGTTCTCGCGCCAGAACGGCTCGGGCCGCTGGCTGAGCGCGTAGTGCAGCTTCAGGAAAACGATGATGTTGTCGTAGCGCGCCGTCATCAACTCGTTGAAGCGGCGGGCCGGGGCGCTGACCGGGCCGTTGTGCGGGAAGAGCTCGGCGATCATCGCCACGGCGGCCTCGATCAGCACCACGCCGGTGGATTCCAGCGGCTCCAGGAAGCCGGCCGACAGGCCCACGGCGACGCAGTTCTTGATCCACTGCTTCTCGCGATAGCCGGCGTCGAAGCTGATCTTGCGGGGCTCGATGTCTGCTCCCCCCAGATAGTCACGCAGCACCTGCACGGCCTGGTCGTCGTCCATGTGGTCGCTGGAATAGACGCATCCAACGCCACGCGCACCGGCCAGGCCGATGTCCCAGGTCCAGCCGGCCGCGTGGGCAGTGGCGACGGTGTAGCTCTGGATCGGCGCGTCGGGGCGATCATAGGGCGCGCGGCAGGCCAGAGCCCGGTCGGCGAACAGGATCGGCCTGGCCGACTTGAACGGCGAGCCCAGGGCCTTGCCGATCAGCTCGGCGCGGAAGCCCGAGCAGTCGATATAGAGATCGGCGGTCAGCTCGCCATGCTCGGGGCTGACGATGCGGGCGATGCCCCCGGTCTCGTCCAGCGGCGCCTCGGTGACCTGGCCTTGCAGGTGGCGCACGCCCAGCTCGCGGGCGCGGTCGGCCAGCACCTGGGCCAGCTTGGCCGCGTCGAAGTGGTAGGCGTAGTTCAGCGGTCCGGCGAAGTCGCTCTCGTGCGGGCGCTTGGGCGCGCGGGCCGCGTCCGCGACCCGGGCCTGGATGGTCACGGCCTCGGCGAACGGCGCGCGGGCGGCCTCGTCCTGCAGCAGCCAGTAGGGCGCCAGCGAGGTCCCCTCGGTCGAGAACGGCGCTTCGAACGGGTGGAAGAAGCTGTGATGCTTGCCGCCCTCGGGCGCGTGGACCCAGTCGACGAAGCGGATGCCCTGCTTGAAGGTCGCCGAGGTCTCGCGGATGAAGTGGGCTTCGTCGATCCCCAGGAACCGCAAGGTGTTGCGGATGGTGGGGAAGGTGGCCTCGCCGACGCCGACGATGCCGATGTCGGGCGACTCCAGGAGGGTGATCTCCAGGTGCGCGTGCTCGGCCACGCGCAGGGCCTTGGCCAGATAGGCGGCCGTCAGCCACCCGGCCGTCCCGCCGCCCACGATGAGGATGCTTCGCCTGCGTTGCATGGGAGGAGTGATAGCAGAGTTCGGCGACAGAGGAGGGGGCTTCGACCGCTTTCGGTCGGAGGCGGTCTTGCCTGGGGCTACTCGCCGTCGAGTGGGTCAACTTGACCTTGTGGGAGTCAGTCTCGGCTGCTGTATTGCCGCGGCAAGGGGAGCGTAATGGCCGATCTACCGTATCCGACCTATTCTGCCGTCCATCCGATCAATGCCGGGCTGATGTCGATAGCGCCGCTAATGACATTTCGTCCGATGGATATCGGTGGAACGCCTTGGGAAACCTATGCGGAGGCCACCAATCGAGACGGCGGAAGTCTTTTCAAGGTGTACCTCACCAAGGGGTATTCTTACGACATATCCAGCAGCAGCTTCTTCAATCCGACGATGATGGAGTTGTATGACCAGTTCGGCAATGTCGTGGCCGTTGGTCAGGATCATCTGTACGACGAGAAAGAGAACATCTCGAGCTTCTTCGCGCCATATACAGGCGTGTACTACATCAATCCGGCTTGGAATGCGGGTGTATATTACACCGGTACGACCCTCATGGTGTATGAGGACCAGAACCCGGTAAGGCCGAACCACAGCCCGACCGCCGCCTTCTCGTTCAACCAGATCAGCTGGACGGAAGGCGCGACGAACAAGTACGTCATCGCGCCCACCGTCTTCAGCGATCCCGACGGCGACAAGCTGACCTTCACCGCGCGCGCCAACAGCGCCGCGCTGCCCAGCTGGATGACCTTCGACCCCGTGACGCTGACCTTCTCCGGCACGCCGCCGGCGGGCGCCAGCGACTACGCCATGCAGCTCATCGCCACGGACCCGGGCGGCCTGAGGGCCACGCTGGATTTCGTCATCTCGACGCCCGCGGCCCCCTATGTGGCGCCGGGATCGCTGGTGACGGTCGCCGCGGCCTCGATCCTGCGAACGACCTCGGCGCGCGATACGAACGTCGCCGGCCTGGTCACCAAGGCCGAGGCCGGGACGCTGACCGCCTCGGCCGCGATCGCCCAGATCCTGACCCTAGCGGACGCCACCACCTCGGTGGCCTCGATGAACTATCAGTTCTTCACGGGGAAGGTGCCCAGCAGCGCCGGTATCGACTTCCTGATCTCGCCGACGGGCCCCAACACGACGAACCTGAACAGCGCCTACTACGCCAAGTTCGACACCGTGAACCGCTACATCAACTTCGCGGTGAACCTGGGCAAGAACGGCGAGGCCAAGGACAGCTTCGCGGCCAGCTACGGCTCTCTGTCGCTGTTCGACGCCACCAAGAAGGCCTATGCGGCGATCTTCGGCGGCACGCCGACCGACGCCAAGGTCCACAGCCTGATCGACACCCGCGTCGACTATCTGGCCTCGTATGGCGGCGACGGCGCGACCGGCATCGGCACGAAGGCGGCGATGGTCGGCTTCCTGCTCGCCGCGGCGGCGACCGAGAACCTGGGTGTGATCGCCAAGTCCAATGACGCCTGGCTGACCGATCTGGCCGACGGCACGGCGCCCTATGGCGTCAACATCCTCGACTCGGCCAACGGTTACTACAAGGCCGACTACATCTTCGGCGGCTGACAGCAGCCGCCGAAGATGAAGGGACTTAGAAGGCCGCCCCCAGGCTCATGGCGGCCAGCAGGCTGGTCGAGGAGACTTGGCCGATCAGGGCGACGCCGCTGTCGGTGAAGTCGGCGGCGCTCAGGGTCGTGTCGCCCGCGCCGCTGGCGCCCGTGTTGACCACGGCGAACACCGTCTTGTTGCTGGAACCAGCGTCGAAGACCGCGACGAGATAGTTCGCATCCGCCGCCAGGCCGGTGATCGAGGCCGAGCCGATCGCGTCGGCGAACAAGGTCTTCACGTCGCCGCTGTTGTTCAAGGAGACCTGACCCGTCAATTTGATGAGCGTGACATTGGCCGTCGCCGCCACGGCCCCGTCGCTGCCCGCGAGGCTCTGGACGACCATGGTGTCGCCCGCCGCGAGGCCCTGGCTGACCGAGCCCTTGGCCAGGCCCGTGAAGGCGGTTCCGGCCGCGTTCTTCAGGCTGAAATCGTGGTCGTCGGCGCTGAACGTCGCGATGACGCCGCGCACCGCACCCGTATTCACGCCATCCCGGACTTCCGCCACGCTGGCATAGGTCGACGCCGCGCCGGTTCCGGTCGGCGCATTGCCAACGAAGGCGACGATGTCGTTGGCGCTGAGATAGACGTGGTCGGCGCCCGACTGGGCGTTGCGCCCCTGGGCGCCGAGTTGATAGCGGTCGGCAATGGTCTCGTCGCCGATGAACGTGTCCTCGCCCGTTCCGCCGATGGCGTCGGCCGCGATCCCGGAGGTGGTGAGCGACAGCTTTCCCGTGAACGCCGAGGCGTCCACGCTGCCGCCCGCGTGGAGGCCGAGGCTCAGGTCCACATTGCCGGTCACGACGTGGCGGGCCGCGACGAGATCATCGGAGATCGAGTTGCTGGACGCCCCGCCTCCGGAGACGATGTTCAGCGTTTCCAAGCCGCTCACGTCTGTCAGCCTGAACAGGCCGCTGGACGCGCCGGAAGGCGCGTTGAAGCGCAGCGTCAGCGCATCGGAGGCGCCTGTGTCAGCGGCCAAGACCAGGGTCAGGGTTGCGCCGCCATTCCCCCGGAACAGGTCCACGGTCGCATTGTTGGACAGGTGCGTGAACGTGACCTCGCCACCGAGGAGAAGCTCGGCGTCAAAGCGCATGCCGGTGGGCAGCAGGCTGACGTCCTGGGTCATGGAGCCCAAGGCCGAGAAGCGAAGGGCCTCCACGCCGGTCAGGTGGCTGAGGTCCGCGGCGGTCACCGCGACGCCGACGGCCACGGTGTCGTTGTCGCCCCGGTGGCCGTCCACCGTGTCCGCGGCGGTGAGATTGGCGCCGAAATAGACGATATTGGCGCCGGTCCCCAGGATCACGGTGTGGTCGGTCGCGCCGAGCGTGTTCGTGCCGGGGTAGTTCCCGAGCGTGACGCCGCCGGTGGCCGCGCTGGCGTCGATCGTCGAGGCGACGCGGACTCTGTCGTTGTTGAGGAGCAGGGTCAGGGGGGCGGCGCCGCTGATGTTGATCGTCGCCAGGCTGGTTTGGACGGCGTCAGTGATCAGCGTGATGTTGTTCAGCGAACCGCTGGAGACGATGTTCAGGGTCTCGTACTCGTTGGCGACGGCCGTGACGGCCTTGATCGTCACCGACGCCGCGGACGAGGTCGTTCCCACGCTCGTGAGGCTCAAGGTCACGGCGTCGTGAGCGCCGGTGAGGGCCGCGCCGTCGGCGCTGAAGGTGGTCGTCCGCGCCCCGAGATTGCTGAGCCCCAGCTTGGTGACGCTGCTTCCGAAACCGGTGAAGTTCAGGGTGTTGGAGGACTGATCGTTGACCAGCTCGGTGAAGCTGGTCCCTGTCAGGGTCACCGTAACGACGGCGGTCGACGTCACCTTCAGGCGCTCGATATTGCGGATCTTGGTCGGGTCCAGAGTGACCCTGGGCATGGCGTTGCCGCCGATCGTCAGCGACAGCGTGTCGTAGCCGCTCGCGCCGTTGAGGACGTCAGAGGCCGCGTTGAAGGTCGAGGATACGTTCTCGGTGGTTCCGGCGTAGGTGGCCACGCCGGTGAAGGTGTCGGCCGAGCCCTTGCCGGTGAGGGTGTCGGCGCTGGTGGTCAGGGCGAAGGCGTGGGTCGGGTCGGGATCCGGTTCGGGTTCGGGCTCCGGCGGGGGAGGCGGCGGCGGGGTGTAGAACGTGAAATCCGACCCGGTGGCATGGCCATCGCCACCGCCCGCGCCTGGCGCGGCCGCGTAGCCGGTCGCCAGGTCGGTGTTGTAGGTCGCCTTGTCGGTGATCTGGGCGACCATGAAGTTGTTGGCCGCCGAGGCGTACTGGCCGACATCGCTCTGGACCGTCTGGCTCATCAGATAGCCGGCGGTGACCGCCTTGAGGGCCAGGTCGATCTGGGCCGCGCTGGAGTTCGCGTTGATCAGGCCCGCGGCCTGGGCCTTGGCCAGTAGGGCGTCATGCTGGCCGACCAGGCTCGCGATCGCCGCCGCGGCGTCCACGCCGGCCGCCTTGGCGTAGGCGCCGCCGACGATGGTCTCGTAGATCGAGGCGACATAGGCCGAGAAGTCCAGTGTCCCATACTTCGCCGCGAAGGCCGTGGCGCTTTCGCCCGCCGTCGCCAGGTTGCCGGCGAAGTTGATGTAGCGGTCCTCGAGGCTGAAGCCGGCGTAGTAGGCGTCGTTGAGGTCGTTCGGGTTGTCGGGCGAATTGGTCAGATAGGCCAGGCCCGCCTGGGTCGGGCTCTTGCCGGTGAAGAACTGATAGCTGAGCAGCGCCAGCGACGTGGTCTTGTCGGCGCTGTTCAGGATGTAGCCCAGCGCCTGGGCGTCGCTGATCGGGCCGTTGACGCTCAGATTGGCCAGGCTGTTCAACTGCCCCAGGATCTCGGGGCTGGGCTGGCGTCCGGCGTTCACGGACGCATAGGCGTCCGTCAGCTGCTTGATCGTCGCCATGCCGGCACGCCCCTATGTCTGCAACGCGACGCTACGTAAGCTGACTCGCGTGACGGCAACATGTGGCGTGGCGGTTGCCGTTTCTGTTTCGGCGCGACCTTCCGTGACGGCCGTTAAACCGCCAATTCTCGTCGCTCGTCCGCCGAGCGTTGGGCCAGCTCAAGCAGCTCCATTGTCCGCAGGGCGCTCTCTACCGACACGGGCGAGGGCGCGCCATCGCGGATCGCGTCGCGGACGCCGACGTAGAAGGCGCGGTAGTCCGAGGGTTCGGTCGGGACGTCGGTGTGCACCGGAGTCTCGTTCTCAACCGTGGTGATCGCGCCGTGGCGGGTGTCGATGCCCCAGCCGCCGGCGCCGGGGATCATGCCGGCCTTCAGCTGGCCTTCCTGCGGGTCCAGGCCGTGCTTGACGTAGCTGGCCTTGGTCCCGTGGACCGAGAAGCGCGGGCCGGTCGCGGCGGTCAGCAGGTTGCCGTGCAGGATCACCCGCAGGACCGGGTAGCGCAGGGTGACGTGGAAATAGTCGTCGGCGGTCGCGCCCTGGCGCTGGGCGCCGATGTCGGCCGAGATGGCCAGGGGCTCGCCGAACAGGGCCAGGGCCTGGTCCAGCAGGTGGGGACCCAGATCGATCCAGGCGCCCGAGCCGGGACCCGCCCGTTCGCGCCAGCGGTCGCGGACTTCCGGGCGGAAGCGGTCGTAGCGGTTCTCGACCAGCACGATGTCGCCCAGGACGCCTTCGGCCAGCAGGCGTTTGACGGTCAGGAAGTCGCTGTCCCAGCGGCGGTTGTGGAACACGGTCAGCAGCTTGCCGGCGGTCTTGGCCGCGTCGGCCATCGCGTGCGCATCGAGGGCGGTGACGGCGAAGGGCTTGTCGACGACGACGGCCTTGCCGGCGTTCAGCGCGGCGATCGCCTGGGGCGCGTGCAGGACGTTGGGCGTGGCGATGACCACCAGGTCGATCGCGGGATCGGCCAGGGCCGTGTCGAGCTCGGCGACGACGCGCGCGTCCGGGAAATCGGCGGCGACCTTGGCCGGATCGCTCGACACAACGGTGTGGAGTTCAAGGCCCGGCGTCGCGGCGATCAGCGGGGCGTGGAAGGTCTTGCCGACATAGCCGTAACCGACCAGGGCGACGTTCAGGGAAGAGGAGGTGGCCATAATCTCCGTCCTATACGAAAGAAGGCCGAGGATCGCTCCCCGGCCTTCGATATCGTGGGGTCGTGGCGATCCTTAGATCTTCACGGGCTCCATCTTGGGCATCAGCAGGTGGATGACCAGCAGGGCGATCAGATAGGCGCTGCCGGCGACCAGGAAGATCGGCGTGTAGGTGCCGATGCCGTCCAGCACCTTGCCGATGTACTTCGAGAAGGCCATGCCCCCGAAGGCGCCCAGCATGCCGCCGATGCCGACGACCGAGCCGACCGCGGCGCGCGGGAACACGTCCGACGGCAGGGTGTAGAGGTTGGCCGAGAAGCCCTGGTGGGCGGCGGTGGCGACGCCGATGATCAGCACGGCCAGCCAGACGTTGCTGGCGTTGGCGGCGAAGATCACGGGCACGGCCAGCAGGGCGCAGACCAGCATGGTCAGCTTGCGGGCCTTGTTGATGCTGGCGCCGTTCTTCATCAGGGTCGACGACATCCAGCCGCCGGCCACCGAACCGACGTCCGACAGCAGGTAGATGGCGATCAGCGGCGGGCCGAAGGTCTTCAGGTCCAGCTTGTAGGTCTTGCCCAGGAAATCCGGCAGCCAGAACAGGAACATCCACCAGATCGGGTCGATCAGGAACTTGCCCAGGGCGAAGGCCCAGGTCTCGCGCTTGGTCAGCAGCTTGGCCCAGCCGATCTTCTCGACGGGGTCGGCCGGATCCTGCTCGATATAGGCCAGTTCGGCGGCCGAGAGCTTCTTGGCCTCGCGCGGACGGCGATAGATGATCAGCCAGATCGGCAGCCAGATCAGGCCGGCGACGCCGGTGACAATGAAGGCCATCTGCCAGCCGAAGGCCAGCACGATGCCGGGAACGACCAGCGGGGTGACGATGGCGCCGATGTTGGTGCCGGCGTTGAACAGGCCGGTGGCGAAGGCGCGTTCCTTCTTGGGGAACCACTCGGCCACGGCCTTGATGCCACCGGGGAAGCCGCCGGCCTCACCGATGCCCAGGCCCATGCGAGCGGCCACGAAGCCGCCGAAGCCGGCCGCCGCCGCGTGGGCGATGTGGGCGATCTGCCAGATGGCGAAGGCCACGCCGAAGCCCCAGCGGGCCCCGATCTTGTCCATGATCTTGCCCCAGGCGAGATACGCGATCGCGTAGGCCATCTGGAAGTAGAACACGAGGTCGGCGTAGTGGGTCTCGTCCCAGCCGAATTCCTTCGACAGGTCCGCCTTCAGGAGGCCGATCGTCTGGCGATCGACGTAGTTGATGACCATCGCGGCGAACAGCAGCGAGACCACCACCCAACGATACCGTCCGATCTTCTCGGACGGGGCGGGCGCTTTCGAAAAGTCCATGGACGCCTTCCTTCCCCCTTTTAGCGGGTCGTTTCTTATTTCGCCGGAACGGCGACGCAGTCCACGGTTCCGAACGGGCCGAAATCGATATGGGCCACGTCACCAGCAGCCACGTCGTGGATGCCGGTGGTCGCGCCGGTCGTGACGATCTGACCCTTCTTCAGCGGCTTGCCGCGCGCGGCGACGGTTCCGAGCAGGAAGGCCAGGGCGGCCAGCGGAGAGCCCGGGATCGTCGCGGCGGTGGCGGTGCCAACCGACTTGCCGTTGATGATGGTCTCGACCGGCATATCCTCCCAGGCGATGTCGCGCCAGTTGGAAATGGCCTGACCAATGATCTGACCATCGTTATTGCCGAAGTCAGACGCCACGACCGTCGGGCCCAGGGCGTTGATGGTGGCCAGCGGGCTGCCGGCGATCTCGACGCCGACCAGCAGCTCGCCGACATATTCGGCGGCTTCCTCGGCGGTCCATTCGGTCTTGTCGGCCGGGGCGTCCTTGCCCAGGCGGATGATGAACTCGGCCTCGACGGCGCAGAAGCCGCCTTCGATGGCGCGGAATTCGTTCGGCGCGCCGACCTTGGCGTCCTGGACCTTGGACTTGAAGATGCAGCCGGCCAGGCGATCGACGCCCAGGCGCTCACGATGCTGCGGCGGCACCAGGCCGACCTTCCAGCCGACCAGCTCGTCCGGCCAGGCGGCGATGGCGAGGTCTTGAACCGCGTAGCCCTCGGCCATGGACGAGGGAATCACGCCGCCGGGATAGCCGGGAACGCTGACGCCCTCTTGGCGGGCTTTTACGAACTGGGGAGCAATGGCCGCGGGGGCGAAAATCGCGCTGTCGGCCTCAGAAACGGTCACGCCGCTAGTCCTCCCTCGTATATTCGGCACAGGTCCCGCTTGGCGGGTGTTGTGACGTCTCTAGTGGAAACCGGTGTCATTGACAATGAGCCCGTGAACGCCCGTTCGGTCACCGGGAACCTTCCACACAGGCGAGTGGGTCGCGCTGTGGTCGAGCAGGGTGAATGTTTTCAATTGTCGAGCGTGAGCGCTTCTCAGAAAAGTGGATGAGTATAACAGTCACAAAGTCGCTATAGTTAAGCTCTCTTCGAGATACTTGCGTTATCTAGGTGCAACCGGTGGTATACAAGCAGGATAAGGTCCTGGATTATCTGGAGCGGCGTAATCGCCACCTGCTTGAAATCTGCCGCGCGCAATCGAAGATTGCGTCAGCCGATTTCGACATCGACGAATTCATGCAGATGTCGGTCGATCTTCTACGCTCGGTGTTCGACGCTGGCGGGGTGGCGGTCGAGCTCGTGGACGACGAGGAGATGGTCTATGTCGCTATCGACGCCGCCAACGCCCAGTATCGCGGCCTGAGGCTGTCGCGGACCGCCTCGCTGTCGGGCCAGGCCTCCATTCAGGGCCGGCTGATGCACTGCGCCGACGCCCACACGGACGAGCGCGTCGACCGGGCCAATTGCGAGAAGATCGGCATCCGCTCGATGGTCTGCGCGCCGCTGTTCCAGGACGGCCGGGCGGTGGGGGTGCTGAAGGCCTTCGACGCCGCGCCAGACGCCTTCGACGCCGACGACATCGAGACCGTCAGCCTAGTCGCGGAGACCCTGGGCGCGGCCCTGGCCAAGCAGTTGGCGCACAGCGAGCGCGAAGGCCTGCTGGTGGAGCTGGCCATGGCCCGCGACGAGGCCGTGGCCGAGATGAAGCGGGCCGAGATGGCCGAGGTCATGGGCGGCCTTGGCCGCTGGAGCTTCGACTATGTCAGCGGGCGCAGCGACTGGTCCGACCAGATGTACGACATGCACGGTATGTCGCGAGGATCGCCGATCACGGGCGAGGTCGTCTTCGCCCAGATCCATCCTGACGACCAGATCCTGGTCCGCACCCTGGTCGACCAGAGCCGGCCGCTGGGCGAGACCGGGCCGTTCATCGACTTCCGCTGGACCCGCCCCGACGACGGACGCGAGCGCCGCCTGCAGGCCCTGACTGCCGTGGAACTGGACTCCGCCGGCCGCAAGACGGCGATCATGGGCGTGGTCCGCGACGTCACCGAGCAGTATGAGCGCGAGGCTGAACTGCTCAAGGCGCGCGGCGTGGCCGAGGCCGCCGCCCGCACCAAGGCCGCCTTCCTGGCCAACATGACCCATGAGCTGCGCACGCCGCTGACGGCGGTGCTGGGCTTCTCGCGCCTGATCGCCCGCGACGAGGGGTTGAGCCCGGAGAATGGCGTGCTGGTCGACCGGATCATGAACGCCGGCGAGGCCCTGCTACACACGATCAACGACATCCTCGACTTCTCGCGGCTGGAGGACGGCCATGTCGAGATCCGGCCGCGTCCGGTCGCCGTCCAGGCCTGCGTCCGCGACACCCTGGAGCTGCTGGCCCCGCTGGCCGCCGAGAAGCGCCTGAGCCTGGAGCTGAAGGTCGATCCAGCCACGCCCGAGCGCGTGCTGGTCGATCGCGACCGCGTGCGCCAGCTGCTGCTGAACCTGGCCGGCAACGCCGTGAAGTTCACCGAGACGGGCTCCGTGGTTGTCACCCTGGGCCCGTCTGCCGACGGCGCCTCACTGGTCTGGACGGTCCAGGACACCGGGCCGGGCATCTCGGCCGAGGGCGTCGAGCAACTGTTCGTGCGGTTCTCGCAGGTCGAGGGCGGCGGCCAGGGCGGCGGCGCGGGCTTGGGCCTGGCCATCTGCAAGGGCCTGGTCGACGTCATGGGCGGCCAGATCGGCGTCGAGAGCGTCCCGGGCGACGGTTCGCGCTTCTGGTTCTCCCTGCCGCTGCTGGTGGCGGAACGCGACGCGCCGGTCGAGGCCGACGCCGAGGACTACGCCGCCCGGGTCGATGGCCGCTCGGTGCTGGTCGCCGACGACAACGCCGCCAACCGCATCCTGTTGCGCACCATCCTGCAGGCCTTCAACATCGAGGTGTCCGAAGCCTGCGACGGCGGCGAGGCCGTGGATTGGGCCGACCGCCGCGACTTCGACCTGATCCTGATGGACCTGCGCATGCCGGGCCTGGACGGGGAGGGCGCTGCCCGCCGCATCCGCGACTCGGCTGACGGCCGGGTGACTCCGATCCTGGCCTTCTCCGCCGACCGCGATCCGATCCTGGACCCGGCCCTGTTCAAGGGCGCGGTGCCCAAGCCGATCGAGCCCCAGACCCTGCTGGCCGCCATGGCCCTGGCGATGGGCTAGGCGCGCGGGCCGGGCTCCGGCCGCCAGCCGTTTTCCAGGAGATCCAGCGCCATCAGGTGGGCGACCTCCAGGGTCAGGTCCTCCAGCGCGTCGACCAGCTCGGCGCGCCGGGCCTGGACGGGCGTATAGGCATAGAGCGCGCAGATCGCGTGCAGCCGCCCGCGGATGTTCGGCGCCTCGAAGGCCGAACCCAGCAGGCTGAACTCCGTCGCCGGCGTCGTGTCGACCAGTCGCAGACGGTGATAGGGCAGGGGCATCGGGTTGTTTCCTTTCCAAGAGAGGGTTTAGGCGACCAGCGCCGCGTCGCGGCAGCGCAGGCCGTTCATGCGCACGTCGGCTTCGCCCAGGCGCACGCCGACCAGGCCGGTCAGGGCGTCCAGCACCTCGTCCAGCGGCGCGCCCAGGGGCGTCAGCAGGGCGGCCGTGGCGGCGGTCAGGGCGTTCTCGCCGAGGTTCAGGCCCAGACCCGCCAGGTTGGCCTTCAGCGACAGGTTGCCAAGCAAGGTCGCGATGCTGGCCTGGGCCAGGTCGTGGGTGGCGACCGTCTTGACCACGCCGGTGCGGATATCGCTCTGGCTGAAGCGGACCGGCTGCCAGGTCTTGCCGCCCAGCGACACCGACGCCTTGCCGGTGACGCTGAACAGCGGGGCCTTGGCGATCGCGGCGTCGGTCGCGGTCAGGGGCGTCTTGAAGTCCGCCAGCTTGCCGGTGTCGATTTCGCCGACCGCCAGGGTCCCCAGGCCCGGACGGACGTCCAAGGTGGCCTCGCCGGCCGTGCAAGCCATGGCTTTCAGCCGGGCCTCGCCAGAAGCGGCTTCCACGAACAGCGGCAGCTTGATCTCGGCGAGTTGCAACAGGCCCGTCCCGCCGACCTTGGCCTCCAGATAGAGGCGGGTCTGGGCCGTGCGGACGATGACATCGCGGCTGGCGGTGATGGTCATCCAGGGGGCGTTGTTGGGCGGTTCGCCGATGGCCAGCCACGCCTTGAGGCCGGCCAGGCCCGGAACCGTCGCGCCCAGGTCCAGCGCCACTTGGCGGTCGCCGTTGGACAGGGCGAGCACGGCCTTGGACAGATTTAGGGCGTCCAGCTGCACGGTCGCGCCCTGGCCGCCGGTGACGTGGCCCTGGGCGCCGTAGGGGCCGGGGTCGAACAGCTTGCTCAGCTGGGCCGGCGTGCGGTCGCCGGCGGCGCGTGACAGGGCCTTGGCGGCGTTGGCGGCGCGGGTCTGGCCCTGGGTGTCGAGCGCGGCGCCCAGGACCTTGAGGGCGCGGCCCGTGGTCAGCTTGGCGTCCAGCACGTCGTTGTATGAGGCGGCCTTCAGGCCCAGGTCCAGCTTCAGCGCGTCGAGATAGTCGAAGAGATCGACATTGGCCGTGGCGAGCGCCTGGTAGTCCATGACCGACAGATTGACCTGCGAGCCGGTTAGGCCCGTCAGCAGGGCGTTGGCCAAGCCGCCGTTCAGCGAGGCCAGACGCGTGCCGATCGAGAAGCTGGCCAACTCCGCGCGGGCCGCCGTGGCCTGGCGGTGGATGGTCAGGGTCGGCTTGCCCAGCAGGGCCTGGCCGAAGAACAGCGGGGTCTCGCCGCTGAGCTTGACGCGCACCGCGTCCGGATCGCTGACGCCGGACGTGAAACGCTCGTGGGCGGCCATGGCGCGGTTGGCTTGGTAGCTGCCCTTCTCGACTTTTACGGCCAAGGGGCCGGTCCAGCCGTTGTCGCGAGCGGTGGCCGTGGCGGCGGCCTCGGCGTGATCCAGGTCGCGGGCGGCGGCCAGGGCGGCTAGATCGGCCGCGCCCTGCAGCCGGCGGGTCTCCATGAACACCGAGCCCAGGTCGACGGCGGCGGCCGAGAAGCCGACCAGGGTCAGCATGCTGACCGCACCGATGATGGCGACGCTGCCGTCCTGGTTCGAGGCGAAGCGCTTGCGTCCCATGTCAGTAGCCCCCCAGGCGCACCGTGGCCTGACGCACCAGCGTCTTGGGCGGGGCGGGAACCAGGCCCGTCAGCGCCTGGAAGCCGGCGTCCGAGGTGTCGTAGCGGACCGAGACCACCATGCGGTCGCCAAGGGTCTCCACGACCATGGTCGCGGCGGCGGCCTTCAGGTTGGCGTAGTCGCCGACCTCTTCGCCCAGGGTGTCGCGCGCCAGATGCTCGCGCTCGCCGGCGTCCAGTCCGGCCAGGGCCGCGCGGGCCGAGTCGTTGGCCAGCTGCTGCACCGCGTGGGACATCCAGAAGTACTGGCCCCAGACCATGATCCCCATGACCAGCACCAGGAAGATCGGACCCAGGATAGCGAACTCCACCGCCACCGATCCGCTTTCGCTCCCCCGCAGTCTTTTGTTGTTCGAGCGTCCCTTCATGTGACGTCTCCTCTCTCCTCCGAGGGGAGAGTGTGCGTCCGCACGACTTGGGATTGGTAACGAGACCGATCGGCGGATTTCCCGCGATAAGTGCGACGTCCTGCCGCAGAGGTATCGCGCGTCTCGGCTGTTGTGACACGCGTTGTGCAACTATAGCGTTGCCGTGTGTCGCCGAGGCCAATCATCCTTAAGGCGAGGCGGTTGAGCGTTTTGCGGATTTTGCGGACAGCCAGGAGGCTGTGATGAAGACGCTGAACTCGGAACCCCTGTCGGTCACGGCCGGCGAAATCAGTCGCAACTTCGGACATTGGCAGGATCGCGCGCTGGAGGCGCCGGTCATCGTCACCCACCACGGCCGCCCGCGCGTGGCGGTGGTCTCGGCCGGCCTGTTCTTCGGCCTGACCGACGACGGCGCGATACGCGAGACACGGGGACGGTCCGAGACCGCGCTGGCGGCGCTGCTGGGGGCGATGAGCGAGGCGTTCGTGGCCTTCGATGAGTCCTTGAAGGCGGTGGCCGTCAACCGTCCGTTCGAGGCGCTGGCGGGTTTGAGCGCCGGCCAGCTGGAGGGGCTGTCGTGGGGGGAGCTCTTCCCGGCGCCCTGCCAGGCGATGATCGGCGAGCAACTGCGACGGGCGCTGAGCGCCGGCGAGATCAGCGAGTTCGAGGCCAGCGCCGCGCCGGGCGGCGAGCGACGCTGCAGCATGCGGGCCTTCCCTTATCCGGGTGGGGTGGCCCTGCTAATGCTCAATCGCAGCGAGGAGCGCGACCTGCGGCGGCGGTTCGATGCGGCGGCGGCGTTCCGGACGGCGACCTCGAACCTGCACGATGTTGGCGCCGCGCGGCTGAACGTGCGCGGGGCGTTCGCCGAGCTGGACGAACGCTTCGCGGCCATGACCGGCTTCAAGGTCGAGGAGCTGATCGACTACCGCCTGACCGATGTGGTGCGCCCGGCCGAGCGCCACGCCCTGTCGGCGCGGATCGAGACGGTGATGCGGACCAACGAGCCGCAGGTCACGGGCGCGACTCTGCTCGTCAAGAATGGCGGGGAGCGCGAGATCGAGCTCAGCCTGGCGCCGCTGATGGAGGACCATGCGCCGGCGGGCCTGATCGTGGCGGCGCGAGCCGCGTGAGCGTTCGCCGCGCTTGACACCCGTAATAGCGGGTATAGCGTCCCCGGTGAATTACGGATGTAAGTGTCATGCACATCACCGCCGCCGAAGCGCATGTCATGGAAGCCCTCTGGCGTCGCCAGCCGATGTCGGCCGACGATCTGGTGGCCGAGGTCGGCGCGTCCCAGGCCTGGGGCGAGGCCACGGTCAAGACGCTGATCAATCGCCTGCTGAAGAAGAAGGCGATCAAGTCCGAGCGCGCCGAAGGCAAGCACGGCTACCGCCCGCTGATCGACCGTAGCGCCTATGTGCACTCCGAGAGCCAGGGCCTGCTTGACCGCCTGTTCGAAGGCCAGCTTGCTCCCCTGATCAGCCACTTCGCCCAGCATCGGCCGCTGAAGGCCGATGAGGTGGAGCGACTGAAGAAGCTGATCGACGGGATGGCGGAGAAGTAGGCTTTAGGCCCGCATCGCTTTCGCTTCCGGCCCAGCCTTCAGCGCCTTGGCCGTCACGTCCAGCGACCGCACCTTGGCCGGCTCTTCAGGCGTCTCATCCGGTCCCGACCGCGCCCGCAAAGCCGTGACGAAGTTGTCGCGCCAGGCGGTGACGTCCTCGCGGCTCACATTGTCGAACAGGGCTTCCCAGCGGCGCTTGCGCTCGGGCAGTTCCATCGACAGGGCCCGTTCCAGCGCGTCGGAGATCTCCTCCGGGCTGTTGGGGTTGATGATCAGGGCGTCCTTCATCTGCCGGGCCGCGCCGGCGAAGCGCGACAGGATCAGCACGCCGGGATCGTCGGGGTTCTGGGCCGCGACATATTCCTTGGCCACCAGGTTCATGCCGTCGCGCAGCGGCGTGACCAGGGCCGCGCGGCTGGCGCGGTAGATGCCGGCCAGCTCGTCGCGACGGTAGCTGCGATTGACGTAGCGGATCGGCGTGAAGTCCATCTCGGCATAGGCGCCGTTGATCCGGCCGATCAGGCCGTCCAGCCGTGAGCGCAGGTCCTGATAGGCCTCGACCTCGTCGCGCGAGATCGGGGCGATCTGCAGCAGCATGACGTCGCGGACCAGGTCCGGATGGTCGTGCAGAAACCGCTCGAAGCCGATCAGCCGCTCTTCCAGGCCCTTGGAATAGTCCAGTCTGTCGACGCCGACGATCATCTTGCGGAAGACGCTGTGGGCCATCATCCGGTCGTAGACCTTGCGGGCGTTCTCACCCTGGACGATCTGGGCGAAGTCGGCCGCGTCCACGCCGATCGGGAAGGCCGCCGCGCAGGTGCGCTGGCCGAACGCGACCAGCTCGCCGCGCTCGTTCTTGCTGCCTTGCACCTCGGAGAACACGTAGCCCTCGAACGCCTGCAGCGACTCCTCGGTCTGGAAGCCGATCAGGTCGTAGTGAAACAGCGCCTCCACCAGCGCCTTGTGGCGAGGCAGGGTGGTGACCAACTGGTGGGCCGGCCAGGGAATGTGCAGGAAGAAGCCGATCCGGTTGGTCACGCCCATCCGCCGTAGCTCTCGGGCCACGGGGATCAGGTGATAGTCGTGAACCCAGACGATGTCGTCCGGCTCGATCAGTGGCAGCAGGGTCTCGGCGAATCGCTTGTTGACCCGGTCATAGCCCTCGCCGAACGAGCGGTCGTAGGCGGTCAGGTCGACGCGGTAGTGAAACAGCGGCCACAGCGTCTTGTTGGCGTAGCCGTTGTAATATTCCTGGTAGTCGGTCTCCTCGAGGTCGACGGTGGCGACCGTGACGCCCTCGATCCGCTGCATGTTCAGCTGACCGGTGAATTCCGGAATGGTCTTGCCGCTCCAGCCGAACCAGATGCCGGAATATTCCCGCAGCGCGGCGGCCAGGGCCATGGCCAGACCGCCGACCGAACCTTCGCCGCCCTCCGCCGGGTTCGGCGGATTGACGCGGTTGGAGACGACGATCAGCCGGCTCATGCGGTCACCGGGGCTGACAGGCCCTCCAGCCATTTGAAGACGGCGTTGGTGTCGGCCAAGCTGTAGCGCGCCTCCGTCGGGCGGCGCTGGCCGACCAGGATGCCAAAGCCGCCCAGGCGGTTGGCGGCCGCGAAGCCGTCCTCGTCGGTGAGATCATCGCCGATGAACACCGGCATGGCGCCCAGGAACGGGGCCTCGCGCAGGAAGGCGGTCACCGCCGCGCCCTTATCGGCGCCGGGGGTGCGCAGCTCGACGACCATGTCGCCCAGTTGGAGGACCAGGCCCGTGGCCTGTGACAGGCGCTCGCCGGCCTCGATCACCGCCTCGGCGCAGGCTGGAGCATTGCGGTAGTGCAGGGCGACGGACAGGCCCTTGTCCTCGAACAGCAGACCGCGTTCGCAGTGCGCCAGCTCCACGAGGATGCGGCGGGCGTCGGCGAGGCCGGCGTGCGGCTCGCGCTCGATGACCTGGCCGTCGGCGGTGCGACGCACCAAGCCGTGCACGGCGCCGATAGCGGGCACCGCGCCGCCCAGGATGTAGTCGAGATTGGTCAGGGCCCGGCCGCTGACCACGGCCACGCGGTCCTCGAACGTCTCGCGCAGGCGGGCCAGGACCCGCGCGCGGCGGGCGTCAGGCCCGACATCGTCGGGACGCGGCATGATCGGCGCCAGCGTACCGTCGAGATCGAGGAACAGCGCGCAGCGGCGCGGCAGATCGAGCGGCGGGGGCGGGAGATCGACAGATTCCAGGCGCGAGACCGTGTGAGCCGCGGTCATGGCGAGAACCCCCTCATCAGTAAGCAACATGCGCCAAGAACGCCGGAGGCCCGGGTTCGATCCCGCGAAACACTGAAGCTCACGGGTTTTTGCGCTACTGCTTACCGAGGGGGCAGGACTAGAACAGCAGCTTGCGGACGTTGAACGACACCACCCGGCCGCGCGGGTCCAGGTAGTCCGGCTGGTAGGTCAGCGGCGCCACGCCCGTACCGTCGCGCACCGTCTGCTGCTCGTCGAACAGGTTGTTGACCGCGAAGGTCAGCCGCACGCCGCGCAGGATCGGATGCGCCTGGATCAGCTCGCGCCGGACGCTCAGGTCGGCGAAGAGGCGCAGGTTGACCGTCGCCAAGTCCGAGAAGTCCAGATCGGTGGAGGCCCCGCCAAGGCCCGCGCGGACGTGGGTCGCGCTCTGCCAGTTGGCCGAGACGCGGGCGCCCAGGCCGTACTTGGTGATGCCCGCCTGGGCCTCGACCTCGTGACGCGACTCGCCGCCGCCCGAGCCCAGTACGTCGCCCTTCAGCAGATCGAGGGCCGGGATACCGTCGGCGATCGTGACGCGCTCGCGCAGGTGGATGGTGTGGAAGAGAGCCAGCTGCAGCCGCGTGGCGCGCGGGTTGCCGCCGCCACCACCACCCCGGCCGCCGAAGCCGCCGCCACCGCGTCCGCCAGCGCCGCCGCCGCCGAAGCGGGGGCCGTCGCCGCCGGCGCCGCTGCTGCGGTCGCCGAAGTTCGGGCGCGGGGGCTCTTCGCCGGTCTGGGGCGGCTGGGTCTGTTGGTTCTGGGCCTGGTCGTCGGGCTGCGGCGCACGGGCTGGCGCGCCGTCGCCACCGGCGCTACCGGGCGTGCGGCGCAGGAGATCGGCGCCGGGGACGGTCGAGCCGTCCTGGCGCTGGCCGCCCACGCCTTGGCCGCCGCCTTGGCGACCGCGCCAGCCGCCGGGCGGCGGGGGCGGGGTCTTGCCGATCTGACGGGAGAAGTTCAGGCCCCAGCGGATCTGCTCGCTCTCGCGCTTGGCGAAGTTGACCGGCCGGCTGTCGATGCGGGTCAAGTTGCCGTCGGCGTCGCGGGTGAAGCGATCGGGGAAGGCCGCTTCGACCGCCGCCGTCGCCGCTGGGAAGCCGGCCACCGGGTTGTCGATGCGGGTGCGGGTGTAGTTGGCGTTCAGGGTCAGGCCCTGGATCTTCTCGGGCCGGACATTGACGCCGAACTTCAGGACGTTGCGCTCCTCGGCCCGCAGATTGGCGTTGCCGCCGCTGATGCGGGTGACATCGACCGTCTGGCCGGTCACGTAGTCGAAGACCCGGGCGTCGGGCGTGGTGACCAGCGGATTGCCCAGTTGGGCGATGCTGGGGGCGTTCTCCTGGCGGGTCGCCGAGACGATGAAGCTGACCGGCTTGAGTGGCGACCAGTTGAGGCCGCCGCCGATCGTGGTCAGGGTCCCGAAGTCCGAGACTTGGCGAGCGGCCAGGTTCAGGTTGGCCGACAGGTCGCCCAGCCCGGCCCGCACGCCCTTGCGACGGCTGGTCAGCGGCAGGTCGAAACTGACCTGGGTGTTGATGTCGCCGCGCGACTGGTCGCTGTCGGTCTCGACGCCATTGCGGAACGATTTGGCGTTCAGCTTGGTGCCCGTCGCGCCCAGCTTGAAGGTGGTCGACAGGTCCCCGGCCGCGAACTTGAACAGGGAGCGGTTGGCGACGAACTGCAGGTCGCCCGTGTCGGTGGTCGAGCGGGCGCGGTCCTGGGTCAGGGACAGACCCGACAGCGGCGCGAACGGGTTCAGGGTCGGGTCCAGCGCGGTCAGGC
Source organism: Caulobacter sp. GW821-FHT10E02 (assembly GCF_059415225.1). Classification (NCBI taxonomy): domain Bacteria; kingdom Pseudomonadati; phylum Pseudomonadota; class Alphaproteobacteria; order Caulobacterales; family Caulobacteraceae; genus Caulobacter; species Caulobacter sp. GW821-FHT10E02. Next base: position 2,088,808 of record NZ_JBWKMV010000001.1, on the reverse strand, counting down.
GGCTCTGGACGCCGCTCAGGTCGACGCCGCGATCGGTCTCGGTCCGGCTGATCGCGTGGTCGTAGTTGCCGGTCAGCGACAGCCGCAGGTCTTCGGTGTCCTTGGTCAGGGTGAAGCCGGCGTGGCCCGCCAGGTTGCGGCTGTTCTGCTCCAGCGGGGCCAGCTCGCCCAGATAGCGGTAGAGCGCCACGGGCTGGCTGAACGGCGAGAATGGGTCGCCGCCGGGGATCACCAGCCGCGCCCGCGCCGGGCCCAGCAGCGAGTTGCTGCGCGAGGCGGTCAAACCGAGGTTCAGCGTCGCCGACACCCGGTCCAGGATGTAGCGGTTGGTGACGCTGTTGATCGTCAGCTGCTGGTTCTCGGGCAGCAGGGTGCGGCTGTCCGAAAGGTCGCTGGTGTTGACCACGCCGGGCGTGAAGGCCGACAGGGCCGGACGACCGCCGGCCGCCGAGGCCGGGACGCCGGCCACGGCGACGGGCAGCAAAGGATCGATCTGGCTGGCGCCGGGCAGGGCGGGGCCGATATTGCCGACCAGGTCGTAGAGGCCGTTGTCGTTGCGGCTGATCAGGTCGCGGTCGCTCTCCAGCAACCGGTCGCTGTTCTGGATCTTCACGGCGATGTTGGTGCGGCCATCGCGATTGAGCTGCAGGCGGCTGTAGTTGGCCATCTCGCTCAGCTGGCCGCCGGCCGTCGAGCCGCCGACCTGGCCCTCGATCGTGGCGGCGCGGAAGCGCTGGCGCAGCACCACGTTCACGACCTTCTGGTCGGCCGAGTAGCCGTATTTCAGGGCCACTTCCTCGGGCAGGATCTCGACGCGCTGGATGGCCTCGGTCGGGACATCGCGGATCTCGCCCATGCCGGAGATGCGGCGGCCGTTCAGCAGCACGACCGGATCGCCGCCCAGGCCGCTGGTGGTTTGCGGGGTCAGCTCGGTCAGCAGGTCGGTGATCGACGAGACCCCGAACGAGCGCACATCGGCGGCGCTGAAGGTCTCTTCGGGCGGGATGTCGCCCATGACCGCGCCAAAGGGCTTGCCGCTGGCGGTGATGGTGACGGCCTCGACCTCGGTGTCGAGGTCTTCCGGCGTCAGCGGCTTTTCGGCCGGCTTTTGCGCGGCTGGAGCCTGAGGAGCAGGGGCAGCAGGAGTCGTCTGCGCATAGGCGCTCGTCGCGACACACCCCAGGACGCCGGCCAAGGCCAGTTTGCGGCTCACCAAAGAGCTTCTCCGATTTTCGAGCGTCCCGCCTTCGCAGTTGCCTGCAAGTTGTGACGGCTGGATGTCAAAGCCGCAACACGGCTCACCAAGTCTAGCGGACGGATGTCCATGGCCGACTTAGCAGCACCGCGCAGTTGATCAATCCGACCAAGGAATAGGTCTGGGGATAGTTGCCCCACAGTTCGCCGTCGGCGAAGCCGATGTCCTCCGACAGCAGGCCCGCGCCCGTGCGGCGCGACAGCATATCCTCGAACAAGGCGCGCGCCTCCTCCGAGCGGCCCGACAGGTGCAGCGCCTCGATCAGCCAGAAGGTGCAGATGTTGAACGCCGTCTGCGGCGAGCCGAAGTCGTCGGGGATGGCGTAGCGCAGCAGGTAGGCCCCGCGCCGCAGCCCGTCCTCGATCGCCGCCAGGGTGGCGACGTTGCGCGGGTCGTCGGCGGCGTGGAAGCGCAGGTCGACCAGCTGGAGCAAGGAGGCGTCCAGCTCGTCGCCCTCGAAGGTGGCGGCGAAGCGGCCCAGCTTGTCGTTCCAGGCGCGGTCCTCGATGACCTTGCGCACCTGGGCGGCGCGGCCGTTCCACAGGGCGGCCTTGTCCTTCAGCCCCAGCTTCTCGGCGGCGTTGCCCAGGCGGTCGCACGCGGCCCAGCACATGGCCGAGGAGTAGGTGTGGACATTGGCCCGGCCGCGGAACTCCCACAGGCTGGCGTCGGGCTGGTCGTGCAGCTGGAAGGCGCGCTCGCCGACCGGCTCCAGGGCCTCGAAGTCCTCGACCGTCGCCGGGCGCAGCAGGCGCTCGTCGAAGAAGGCCTGCACCGTGGACAGGATGATCTGGCCGTAGACGTCGTTCTGGATGTGCTCGAAGGCCTGGTTGCCGACCCGCACCGGCCCCATGCCGCGATAGCCGGGCAGGTCGGGGGCGAAGCGCTCGGTCAGCACCTCCTCGAAACCGACGCCGAACAGCGGCTGGATATGGCCGCCGCCGGCCCGGTCGACGATGTTGCGCAGATAGCCCAGATAGTTCTCCAGGATGTCGACCGCGCCCAGGCGGTTCAGGGCCTGGACCACGTAATAGGCGTCGCGCAGCCAGCAGTAGCGGTAGTCCCAGTTGCGGCCGCTGTTCGCGTGCTCGGGGATCGAGGTGGTCAGGGCCGCGACGATCGCGCCTGTCTCCTCGTGCATGCAGAGCTTCAGGGTGATGGCGGCGCGGATCACCGCCGTCTGCCATTCCAGCGGAATGGCCAGACCCCGGACCCAGTTCTTCCAGTAGCTCTCGGTCTCGTTCAGCATCCGCAGGCAGGTCGGACCGATCGGGGCGTCGAAGCCCTCGTCGGGCCCCATGTACATGGCGATCGGTCGCTCCAGCCGGAACGTGCGCTCCTCCAGGATGTGCGAGACCGGCATGTCGGTGGTCAGCCGCAAGGTCATGTCCGAGCACAGGTAGCGGATGTGGTTGGAGCCATTGGTGTGCTCGGCCACCTTGGCGCCCCAGCCGGCGGTGGGGCGCACGCGCAGGGTGATGCGGGCCACGCCGATGATCGGCCGGATCAGGCGAATGAAGGCGGTCGGCCGGAAGGTGCGGCCGAACTGCTGGTAGCGGGGCGCGAAGTCGATGATCTCGAACCGCGCCCCGTCCTCGTCGGCGATCTCGGTGCGCAGGATCGGGGTGTTGCGCAGATAGCCTTGGCGAGTCTCGGCCCGGCGCTCGACCTGCACGTCCCACACGCCCTTGGCCTCGGCGCCTTCGATGTCGGCGTTGTCGAGCAGGGCGCTGAACACCGGATCTGAATCGACGCGCGGCGCGCAGGCCCACACGAAGCGGCCCTCGGTGTCGATCAAGGCGCTGACGGCGCAGTTGCCGATCGGATAGAGGTCGAGAGTCTTCTGGTGCAAAGCCTTGTCCATCGCCTTCGCCGCCCGGTTTTCCGGCGGTCCCCGTTTTGAGTGAAACCGACGGTGTGGCTTGCGGGTTCCTGTTGTCGGAAAACGTTGTCGAGACAGGCCTGGAAGGCTCGCCTTTCACGCTACTTTCGTTGACGCGGAGGGCCGGCGACGGCCATCTGGAAACCTTGACGCGGCCTGGCCGCGCGTGTGGGCGGGCTGCTTAACGGTGATGCGAGTTTCGAGAACCTGCGGCGTCCTGGCGGCGGCGATGAGCCTGCTGTCCCTGGAGGCCGCCCAAGCTCGGTCGTCTATGGCCCAGTCGCAGCGCCCGCCCTTGGCCGGCGGCCGTCCCCCGCAGGCAGCGCCCCAGCAGGCCGCTCCGCTGGTCTATGCCCCTCGGCCGTCGCCGATCCAGCCCGACTATTCCAACATCCAGCTGCGGTCCGAGCAGATCGACCTGCTGCGCCAGGTGTTGAGTGACTCGTACCTGCACGGCTTCGAGCCGGGGACCTTCGCGCCCGACCAGGCGATCGCCCAGCTGCAGTCGCGCGACGCCATGGCCCGCATCGTCGGCCAGACCCAGCTGATCAGCCTGACCCTGGCCTATGCCAAGGCCGTGCGCTCGGGCCGTCTGCCGGTCAGCGGCTTCATGAACGAGTGGGGCCTCAAGCCCGCCGCCTATGACCCCGCGCCGGAATTCTACGCCGCCGTCCAGCAGGATCGGCTGGCCGAGTGGCTGGGCACGCTGCCGCCGCCCTATACCGGCTATCAGACCCTGCAGAAGGGCCTGGTCACCTATCGCGACATCGCCGCCAAGGGCGGCTGGGCGCCGCTGGCCGCCGGTCCGGAGCTGAAGGAAGGCTCGACCGGTCCGCGCGTCGTCGCGCTGGAAGCCCGCCTGGCCGCCGAGGACCCGACCATCGCCGTCGACGGCGCGCCGATCTTCGACGCCGCCCTGACCCAGGCCGTGCAGCGGGCCCAGAAGCGCTTCGGCCTCAACCCGAACGGCGTGGTTGGCAAGTCCACGCTGGACGCGCTGAACGTCCCGGTCGAACGCCGCCTGGACCAGATCACCGCCAATATGGAGCGCTGGCGCTGGCTGCCGCAGGTGCTGCCGGCCGACCGCATCCAGGTCAATGTCGCTGCCGCGATCCTGTCGGTGTTCAGCCACGACACCCCGACCCTGACCATGCGCGCGGTCACTGGCCGTCCGGGCGACGAGACGCCGATGCTGTCGTCGATGATCCACTCGGTCGTCCTGAACCCGCCGTGGAACGTGCCGTCCTCGATCGCGTCCAAGGAGCTGTGGCCCAAGGAGCGCAAGAGCCCCGGCTATCTGCGCCGCAACGACTTCATCGTCATCCCGACCGGCGACGGCGGCTCGCGCCTGCAACAGAAGGCTGGCCCGCTGGCGGCGCTGGGCAAGCTGAAGTTCGATTTCAACAATCCGTACGGCGTCTATCTGCACGACACCCCCAGCCGCGCCCGCTTCGACAGCTTCAGCCGCCTGGCCAGCCACGGCTGCGTGCGCCTGCAGAAGCCGACCGAACTGGCCAAGGCTTTGCTGGCCGGCGACGCCACCTGGACGCCCGAGAAGATCGACGAAACCCTGGCCGGCGGCGACACCGTGCGGGCCAAGCTGCCGCAGCAGATCGCGGTCTTCCTGCTCTACTGGACGGCCTATGTGACCCCGGACGGGCAGGTGAACTTCCGCGACGACCCGTACGGCTGGGATCGCGAGCTGGTGCAGCGGATCGCCGCACTTCGTCCTGGCTCAGCTTGATTTCTTAAAGCTTTTGGGTTGTCCTCCCCGACCTTAGTGTCGGGTTAGGGCGTACGCATGCATCGACGTAAGCTGCTCCAGATGGGGCTGGGCATTCTTGGCGCCGGCCTGCTGCCGGCCGCGGATGCTCGCGCCGCCGATGACGACATCATCGGGGCGATCCTGGAAGGAAAAGCCCCGACGGCCGTTCCGGTTCCGCCGGTGGGCCTGCGCCCGACGCCGACGGAAAGCTTCGCCGCGCCATCCCTCCAGGGGGCCGTCGAGCCGCGCTGGGTCCACCTGCGCAACATCCACACCGACGAGAAGCTGGAAGCGATCTACTGGGAGAAGGGCGAGTACGTTCCCGACGCCGTCGAAGCCCTGAACAAGGTGCTGCGCGATTACCGCAACGACGAGACCCATCCGATGGATACGGGCCTCTACGACATCCTCGACCAGATCCGGGCCAAGACGCAGAGCAAGTCGCCGTTCCAGATCATCTCCGGCTACCGCTCGCCGGCCACCAACAGGCTGCTGGCCGAGCGCAGCGGCGAGGTGGCCAAGCGCAGCTTGCACATGGACGGCAAGGCCATGGACATCAAGCTGGAGGACGTCGACCTGCGCTATGTCCGCCAGGCCGCTCTCGACCTGGGACGCGGCGGCGTCGGCTACTACCCGACCAGCAATTTCGTCCACGTCGATGTCGGCCCGGTCCGCAAGTGGTCGGGCACCTGACGCTCTAGTTTCCCCTGCCAGCCGAAATGGGTAACCAAGCTCTAGTTCAGGCGTTTAGAGCATGGTAGCCGGCAGTATCGGCGTAGGGGATCGAAGTCAGATGAGCGAGCGTCGCAGCAATCCGTTCGGTTGGGTGATCCTCGGCTTCATCATCGGCGTCCTGGCGACGTTCGGCACGATCCTGTTCCTGACCTCCAGCGGCGGCGGCTACGAAGACGGCCCGTCCGAGACCCGCACCGCCGCCGATGACGCGGCGACGGCGGCCATGTCGGCGCGCTCGACCACGTCCCAGCCCGCCCCGCACAAGGTCGAGACCTCGGCCCCGGTCGCCGACCCCACCGCCGCCGCGCCGCCGGCCACGCGCCAGAGCGGCCCGGCCCCGGAGCTCGACCCGCAAGTGGCGGACGACGCCGCCGCCGCCGGCATGACCTCGCGGACGCGGTAACCCGCTACACGGTGCGACAACCCGTCTCATCAGCCTGCTGACACACAGCTGGCGGCAGCCCCCGCGCAAACTCCTTGAGTGATCAAGGAGATGCGTATTGACGATCAAGGGTAGCTGCTTGTGCGGCGGGGTCCGCTTCGAGCTGTTCGAGCCGCCGCTGCTGATGGGGACCTGCCACTGCTCGCGGTGCCGCAAGGCCGGGTCCGGCGTCTATGCCTATGTCCGCGCCGAGGCGTTCCACTGGCTGGCGGGGCGCGAGCTGCTCACCCACTACCGCCCCAAGCCGCCGTTCCGGCTGACCCGCAGCTTCTGCAAACGCTGCGGCACGTCGCTGGGCGATCCCGAGAGTGGCCGGATACTGGCCATCGCCGCCAGCTGCCTGGACGACGATCCCGGCGTGGCGGTGAGCTTCGAGGAGTTCGTCCCGGACAAGCCACCCTGGGACAAAGGGTTGGGGGGCAAATGAAAAAGGCGGCCTCCGAAGAGACCGCCTTTCCAAACTCAGCCTCGAAGGAAGCTTATTCCTTCGGCGCGGCCATGGCCGGCAGGGCGTTAGCCTTGGTCTTCATCTGGGCGTGGACCGCCGGCGGCAGCGGGATCAGACCGCGGCCTTGCAGGTAGCCGCCGCGACCCGTGGCCGAGTCCGACACGAACTCGGCGACGAAGTCCTTCAGGCCCGGCGTCACGCCGACTTGCGACTTCTTCACGTAGATGTAGAGCGAGCGCGACAGCGGATACTGGCCGCTGGCGATGGCCTGGGCGGTCGGCTTCACGCCGTTGATCGCCGCGCCCTTGATGCGCGAGGCGTTCTCTTCCAGGAACGAGTAGCCGAAGACGCCCAGGGCGTTCGGGGTCTTCTCGATGGTGCCGACGATGGCGTTGTCGTTCTCGCCCGCGTCGACCCAGCCGCCGTCGGTGCGCATCGGCGAGACGGTGGCCTTGAACTTCTTCTCGTCCGAGGCCTTCAGAGCGGCCAGGAACGGGATCTTCGAAGCGCCGCCTTCCATGGCCAGCTCGACGAAGGCGTCACGGGTGCCCGAGGTCGGCGGCGGCCCGTAGACCAGGATGCGGTTGCCGGGCAGGGCGCCGTTGACGTCCTTCCAGGTCTTGTAGGGGTTCTTGACGGTCGCCGTGCCCTTCGCGCTCTGGTCGGCCAGGCCCATATAGAGCTGCTCGAGCTTGAAGTTGTAGTCCGGCGACTTCTTGTCGGCGGCCACGACGATACCGTCGAAGCCGATCTTGATCTCGACGATGTCCTTCACGCCGGCCTTCTGGCAGGCCAGGAACTCGGACTTCTTCATCGGACGCGAGGCGTTGGCGATGTCGGGGAACTGCTCGCCGGCGCCGCCGCAGAACATCTTGATGCCGCCACCGGTGCCCAGGCTCTCGACCTTCGGCGACTTCTTGCCGGTCTTCTTCGAGAAGTTCTCGGCGACGCGGGTGGAGAAGGGGAACACCGTCGAGGAGCCGGCGGCCCAGACGTAGTCGCGGGCGGCGTGAGCTTGGTCGGCGACGGCGAGCAGGGCGATCGTCGCGACCGCGCCAAGGAGCTTGTTCATCTCGTCATATCCTGTGTGGTCCGGGGACACGGGGGAACGTGCCGGAGCAATGCTGGGCCTTTTGTCACGGTTCCGCGACAGTTTTACGACGTGGTGTCCGTGTGCGGATGAAAATCAGGCGACCGTCAGGGCCTTCTCGATCGGCCGGGCCAGCACCACGCCCTTGGGACCATCGACGATCGGGCGGCTGACCAGGATCGGGTGCTCGAGCATCGCGGCCAGGATCGCCTCGTCCGAAACGTCCGCCTTCAGAAGACCCAGTTCCTCGGCTGGCGTGCCGCGCTCGCGCAGCAGGCCCTTGAGATCGGTGTCAGAGCGCGCGGCGAGGTCCAGCAGCTGTTCGCGAGTCCAGCCGGTCTTGAGGTACTCCACCACCGTCGGGTTCAGGCCCGCCTCGCGCAACAGGGCGACGGTCTTCACCGAGGTGCTGCATTTGGGGTTGTGGTAGACGGTGACAGCCATGGGGAACTCCTGGAGACGAGAGCCGGTCTAGAACCCTCGGCAGCCGCTTTCAACCGCGCCTGAACCGCTGTTCCGCGACTACTTAAGGGACCGGCGTCCAGCCGCCGCCGAGGGCGCGAGCCAGGTCGATGGCGGCCACGGCGCGGGCCTCGCGGGCCTGGATCACCGCCTGGTCGGCGGCCAGCAGGCCGCGTTCGGCGTCGATCTGCTCCAGGTATGAGGCGTAACCGGCGCGGTAGCGGTCCTTGGCGCGACGAGCGGCTTCAGCGATGGCGGCGCGCTGGGCGGCGATCTCGACCTCCTGGCGCTGCAAGGCGTCGACGGCGCGCAGGGCGGTCTCGGTCTCGGCGAAGGCGTTCAGCACCACGCCGCGATAGCTGGCCGCCGCCTGGGCCTTGCGGGCTTCCGAGGCCTGGACCTGGGCCTTCAGCCGGCCGCCGTTGAAGAGAGGCTGGGCGAGGCCCGCGCCGACGTTCCACAGGGCGACCGGATCGGGCAGGGCGTCGGTAAACACCCGATCGGCCGACACCGACAGCCGCAGCTGCGGCAGCAGCTGGGCGCGCGAGGCAGCCAGACTGGCGTCGGCGGCGATCAGGCTGTCCTGGGCCTGGGCGATGTCGGGCCGGCGGGCCAGCAGACTGGACGGGGCTTCGACCGGGATCGGGTTTCTCAGCAGGCCGGCGAGGTCGCCGCCACGGGCCACTGGGCCGGGCGGATCGCCGGTCAGGGCGCTGATCGAGGCCTCCAGCCGCGAGATGGACAGCTCCAGGGCTGGGACCTGACGACGGACGCCGGCCAGCTCGGCCTGGGCTTGGTCGCGCTCCAGCTTGGTGGAGTAGCCGGCGCCTTCGCGGCGCTCGATCACGTGCAGGCCGGCCTCGCGGGCGGTGATGGTCCGTTTGGCCACGGCCAGCTGGGCGTCCAGCGACAGCAGGCCAACATAGCTGCGGGCCACGGTGGCGGCGACGGCCAGGCGGACGCTGTCGCGAGCGGCGGCGCTGGCCTGCAGGCTGGCGCGACCGGCGGCGTCGAGGTCGCGGACGCGGCCCCACAGATCGACCTCGTAGGCGACCCGCAGGCCGACCTGTTCGGCGGTCGACTCGTAGGAGCGGGCGAAGGCGTCCAGTTGCCGCGTTCCCTGGATCCCGGCGACGGCGTCGACGGTCGGGACCAGCGCCGAGTGGGCGACGCGGGACAGGGCGCGGGCTTCGTCGACGCGGGCCGTGGCCAGGGCGATGTCGGCGTTGCGGGCCAAGGCCTTATCGACAAGGGCGTTGAGTCGCGCATCGCCCAGCAGCGTCCACCAGTCGGCGGCTAGCGGGCCTTGGGCATTCGGCGTCGTGCGCCACGCGGCCGGTGGCGGTACGGGCGAGGCCGGACGCTCGGGCGTCGTGGTCGCGCAAGCGCTCAAGAGTAGCAGCAAAGGAAGTAGCCGGCGCATCAGCGGCCGCCCTTGGTGTCGACCTTGGTCACCACCGACATCCCCGGCCGCAGCCGCGCGGCCAGCGGCTGGTTCGGGCTGATGGCGATCTTGACCGGGATGCGCTGGGCGACCTTCACGAAGTTGCCGGTGGCGTTCTCGGGCTTGATCACCGCGAACTCCGAGCCGGTGGCCGGGGCCAGGTCCTCGACCACGCCGCGCAGCTTCTTCTTGCCCAGGGCGTCGACCGTGAAGGTCACCGGCTGGCCGACGGCCATGCGGGCGGTCTGGGCCTCCTTGTAGTTGGCCGTGACCCACAGGCGGGCGGGGACCAGGGCCAGCAGCTGCGTGCCGGCCGAAACGTACTGGCCTAGCCGCACCGAGACCTCGCCCAGCTGCCCATCACGCGGAGCCCTGATGACGGTGTTGTCCAGATCGATCTGGGCCAGGCGCAGGGCGGCGCGAGCGGCCTCGACGGCGGCCTTCAGGCCATCGCGTGAGACCGCGACCGAGCGGATGTCCTGGCGGGCGATCTCGCCGCCGGCGGCGGTCTGGCGCACGGCGGCCTCGGTCTGGCGCAGGGTGGCGACGGCCTGATCGCGCTCGCGCAGCGACACCGAGCCGTCCGAGGCCAGGTCGTTGATGCGGGCCAGGTCCGCGCGGGCCCGGGCGGCCTGGGCCTGGGCAGAGGCTTGCTCGGCTTCGCGACCGGAGAGGGCGGCCGTGCGCGCCCGCTGGGCTTGGTCGATATTGGCGAGATCGGCCTCGCGCGCGGCCAGGGTCGCCTTGGCCTGCTCGACGCGGGCCTTGTAGATGCGGTCGTCGATGCGGGCCAGAATCTGGCCCTGCTTGACGTGGTCGAAGTCCTGCACCGCCACCTCGACGACATAACCGTTGACCTGCGGAGCCATCACCGTGACCTGGCCGCGGACATAGGCGTTCTCTGTCACCTGCAGGGTGGTGGCGAACGGCGGCAGCCGCCAGACGAACAGGATGACCAGCACGGCCGCGACGGCGGCGGTGACGGCGATGGCCAGGGTTCCGGGGCTGACATGCGTCGGATGGCGCAAAGCCTCGGCGGCTTCTGGCGAGGGGGCGGGCGAGGGAGCAGCGGCGTCGGTCATGAGGCGGCCCTTTGCGCGGCTTTCATCTTGGCGATGACGCGGAGCGTGAAGATCGCGGTGTTGGCCAGGGTCAGCACGGCGAGGACGAGCAGGAGCAGGAACAGGTCGTTGTAGGCCAGGATGTTGGCCTCGCGCGTCGCCTGGCCGACCAGGGCGGCGGGGCCGGCGCGCAGGCGGTCGGCGACGAACGGGATGGTGGCGTCCAGCTGGCCGACCAGATGGGCGTAGTGGAAGCGCATCCGGTCGTACTGGAAGGTCTGGCCCAGGGCGTTGCCGAACAGGGCTCCGATGTTCTGGGTGACGGCGAAGGACACGACCAGGGTCGGGAACGAGCGCCAGCCGCGTTGCAGCACCTGGATGAAGCCGATCAGCAGGGTAGGGGCCAGGACGAGGGCCGTGGCGAAGCCCAGCATCGACTGGCTGACATAGAGCTGGGCCGGCCGGGTCAGGTCGTTGGAATGGCTGTCGATATAGGCGGCCACGCCGATCAGGACCACGGCGATCATGATCTGGAAGAACACGGTCTGCGGGCTGATCGTCAGGGCCCCGACGACGGCGCCGGCCAGGGTGGCCAGGGTGATCACCACATAGAGGTCGCGGGTCTGCTCCTGGCCCATGCCGACGGCGGCCAGCAGCCCGGCGGCGCCGACGTTCTGCTCGGCCAGCAGCACCCGCGTCAGGAAGCCGATCAGGATGAAGCCGATGAAGTCGGGCGTGATCGCCCAGCGCAGGTCGAGCAGCGGGTTGGCTCGCCCCCATTCCAGTGTCACGGCCGCGATGATCAGCACGGCCGCCACGGCCAGGGCCATGCCCATCCACGGGGCTGCGAACCACCACTCCAGCCGTCCCTGGCCCAGCACGGCGCAGATCAAGGCGATGCCGATGGCCATCAGCGGATAGGTGACGAAGTCGGCCCACTCGAACACCCTCAGCCGCTCGGACGGCGGCAGGCGCAGGGCCAGGACGGCGGCCAGGGTGGTCAGGACCAGGGAAAGCTCGATCAGGTAGAGCGTGCGGAACTGGCCCAGCTCCAGCAGGTCGGGCGAGAAGCAGCGGGCCAGGGGCGTGGCGACCAGCGGCAGGCCGAACGCCAGCACGAAGGCCGACAATCGCCTCGCGGCGGGAAAGGCCTGCAGCAGGTAGAAGATCGCCAGGGTGGTCAGGGGCGCGGCGGCGACGCCGCTGGCGGCGCGCACGACCAGGGCTGAGGCGAAGTCGTTGACGAACAGATGCGCAACGACGGCGGCCAGATAGGTCCCCAGCGCCAGCTGGACGAACAGCCGAAGCCCGTACTGCTGGCGAAACTTCACCAGGATCAGGTTCATCGACACCGAGGTCATCGCATAGGCCGTGGGCAGCCACGAGGCCTCTGCCGGGTCCAGCCCCAGCGTGCCCTGGATGTTGGGCAGGTTCACCGTGATCAGGGCCGTGCCCATGGCGCTGGTGAAGGCCAGCAGCACGCCGACGCAGCCATAGGCGACGCGGACGGGCATGGAGAAGTCGGGCGTCGCCGGGGAGCCGGGGAACAGCGGCCGCTCGTGCGGTCGCAGGCTGTCGATACCGGGATGACTCATGGCGTCGCCCTCGCTGCCCTAGCTGTAGCGCCGGGACGCGCGCGGGGCGAGGGGGTGAGCGAACGCCGGTTCATGACCCCGGCTTAAAGGGCGTGCGACGTCCGCCGCTTGAACAATTCTGCTCCGGTCTAGGCGGAAGCGGGCTCGAGGGGCGTCAGCAGGAGCCGGGCCGCGCCTTGGTCGCTGACGATCATGTCCAGGGTCTGGCGGTCCAGCACGGCCATGAAGGCGGCGGTGGCCTCGTTCAGGGCGCGGGGCAGGCCGCAGACGGGCGAGACCTTGCAGTTGGCGCAGTCGACCAACTGGAGGTTCTCCTCGGTCTCGCGCACGACGTCGCCGATGCGGATCTCCGACGCCGGCCGGCCCAGGCGCAGGCCGCCGCCGCGTCCGCGCTGGGCGGCCACGAAGCCGGCCTTGGACAGCTGCTGCACCACCTTCATCAGGTGGTCCTTGGAGACGCCATAGGCGCGCGCGATCTCCTGGATCGAGACCGTCTGGCCGTCATGGGCCGCCAGGTGCAGCAGCACGCGGATGGCGTAGTCGGTGTAGCGGGTGAAGCGCATCGGGCGGGGACTTAGCAGTTCCATATCGTGGACGTCGAGCGGGTCGCTCTAGAACATGTACTTAAGGTGCATCTTTGTCTTGTCGAGGTTCGGGCATCGGAATAGATGCATTTTGTCTGCATATTTAAACCGAGAGTTCCTCCGATGACCACCCCGCTGAGCGGCAAGACGATCGCCCTGGTCAAGGCCACGGTCCCGGCCCTGACCGAGCATGGCGCGACCATCACCGCGGTGATGTACAAGCGGCTGTTCGAGACCGATCACATCCGCGCCCTGTTCAACCAGGCCAACCAGGAGTCCGGGGCCCAGGTGAAGGCGCTGGCGGGCGGCATCCTGGCCTATGCCCGCAACATCGATAACCTTGGCGCTTTGGGCGCTTTGGTCGAGCGCATGGCCCAGAAGCACGTCGGCTATCACATCCTGCCCGAGCACTACCCTTACGTCGCTTCGGCCCTGCTGGGCGCGATCAAGGAGGTCCTCGGCGACGTCGCCACCGACGAGATCCTGGACGCCTGGGGCGAGGCCTACTGGTTCCTGGCCGCTATCCTGCAGGGCCGCGAGACGGACATCCGCCAGGGCGTCGAGGCCCAGGAAGGCGGCTGGATCGGCTGGCGGGCCTTCGTGGTCGAGCGGAAGATCCGCGAGAGCGCGGTGATCACCTCGTTCGTCCTGCGTCCGCAGGACGGCGGCAAGGTCGTGGCCCACAAGCCGGGCCAGTTCCTGACCTTCGCCTTCGACACCGCGAGCCAGAAGGGCGTGAAGCGCAACTACTCGATCAGCCAGGCCGCCAACGGCGAGACCTATCGCATCTCGGTCAAGCGCGAGACGCACGGCGTGGCCTCGGGCCACCTGCATGACGCGATCCAGGTCGGTGACGTCTTGGTGGCCACCCCGCCGGCCGGTGACTTCCACCTCAAGCCCGCCGAGCGCCCCGTGGTGCTGCTGAGCGGTGGTGTCGGCCTGACGCCGATGGTCGCCATGCTGGAAGCCATCGCCGCCGACCATCCGGACCTGGAGGCCCACTTCGTCCACGGCGCGCTGAACGGCGACGTCCATGCGCTGGGCGACCAGATCAAGGCCCTGGCCGCCGCCCACGGCGGCACGCGGGTCTCGACCTTCTACAGCGAGCCGGCGGCCGGCGACGTGCTGGGCGACAGCCACGACGTCGAGGGCTTCGTCTCGATCGACTGGCTGAAGGCCGAGACGCCGTTCGACACCGCCGACTTCTACCTCTGCGGGCCCAAGCCCTTCCTGCGGAGCCTCGTCCAAGGGCTGATCCTGGCCGGCGTGCCGGTCGACCGCATCCACTATGAGTTCTTCGGCCCGGCCGACGAACTCCTGGCCGCGTAGAGCTGGAAAGGAGCTCACATCATGGAACACGCGCCTTACACCGTCTTCGTCACCGACATCGAGCCGTACGAAGGCCCGCCCGTCATCGCGCCCCGCATGGGCGAGGCGGCCGTCGCCGACCTGCCCAAGACCGTCGGCGGACTGATCGTCGCCAGCTATGCCGCGATCATCGTCGCGTTCGGCTGGGCCTTCTTTGGGCAGGGCGATGTCCTGTTCAATCTGGGCGTCTGCGCGGTCTATCTGGCCATGTACCTGGGCGTGCCGTGGGTGTTCCTGAAGGTCGAGCCGAAGGCGGGCCAGCCGCGTCCGGACTTCGCCGACTTCCTGGAACGAGGTCTCGCCACCTGGACCGGCCACGTCACCGGCCGCGAGGCCCTGGCCCAGATCCTGACCATCCCCGTCGCCGTGGCCTTCGCCGCCCTGGGCATCGGGATCATCATCCGGATGAGCGTCTAGGCTCTTCCGTTCATGCCGGCCCCGCGAAAAATCTTCGCGGGGCCGGTGTGCGTTCGGGCGACATGTGCGTCATGACTGTCGAGTGCAGTCATTCAGGGGTTTGCCGTGCGGCAGGTCGCGCCACACGATCTTCGAGGGTTGGATCGGCGCTACAGGCCAGCGCTGATGGCCTTCTTCATGCGCCGCGCCGCCACCCACAGCGACGCCGAGGACATGACCCAGGAGCTGTTCGCCAAGCTGGCGCGGGTCGAGGACCCGGCCATGGAGAACGCCGACGCCTACATCTTCCAGATGGCCGCCAACCTGCTGCGCGACCGCCAGCGGCGCGAGCGGGTGCGGGCCAGCTACCGCGCCGCCGTGGCCGGCGAGGTGTTCGACCAGGAGCCACTGGATCCCGCTCGCATCCTGCAGGGCCGCGAGGACCTGGGCGCCGTCTCCCGCGCTCTGCGCGAACTGCCGGAGCGCACGCGGGCGATCTTTCTTCTCTACCGCCTGGAGGGGATGAAGCAGGCCGAGTTGGCCTCCCTCTACGGCATGACCACCAGTGGCGTTCAGAAACACATCCTCAAGGCCATGGGCCACCTGACGCGCAAGCTGAGGGCGGGCGAATGAGCATTCCCATGGACGACGACAAGATGGACCTCGCCCTCGATCAGGCTGCCGAATGGTGCGTGCGCCTTTCCGAAGGTGAGCTGACGCCGGCCGAACAGCTGGCGCTGGACGCCTGGTTCGCCGCCGATCCCGAGCATCGCGAGCTGCTGGACGACGCTGTCGCCGCCTGGCGAGCGGTGGACGAGCAGGCCGCGCATCCCGGCATGATCGCTCTGCGCGGCGAGGCCTTGAACGACCTGCGCCGCGCCCAGCGCCGACAGTGGGCGCGCAAGCCTGGTCCGCGCGCCCTGATCTGGAGCGCCGCGGCCGCCGTGGTCGCCGCCGTCGCTCTGGGCGGGGCCTACGCTTGGCAATCGAGCCTGCCGGACGTCTATCGCACCACCGAAGGCGAGCGGCGGATCGTCGAGCTGGCTGACGGCTCGCGTGTGTCGCTGGATGCGGCCACCGTGCTGAAGGTCCGCTACGACGGCGACCGCCGCCGGCTGTGGCTGGAGCAGGGCCGCGCCAAGTTCGCGGTGGCCAAGGACCCGCTGCGGCCATTCTCGGTCGCGGCCGGCGGCAAGCTGGTGGTCGCCACCGGCACCACCTTCAGCGTCGAGCGCGTCGCCGACCAGATGCGGGTGGTGCTGTACGAAGGCCACGTCGCCGTGCTGGACGGGGAGGGCGCCAGGAACCGTCCGCCGCCGCTGCTGCGCGTCAATGGCGCGCCGACCGAGAAGTCGCTGACGCCCGACCACGAGCTGGTCGCCCAGGTCAATTCCGAGGCCGCTTCGGTCACGCCCGCCGATCCCAATCGCGCCGCCTCGTGGGAGAGCGGCCAGCTGGTCTTCCAGGACGAGCCGATGGCCTTGGCCGTCGAGCGGGTCAATCGCTACGCCCGCGAGAAGCTGCGCATCGGCGATCCGACCGTGGCCAACCTGCGCATCAGCGGCGTCTTCACCTCGGGCGACACCCGCGCCTTTATCGATGGCGTGACGGCGGTGCTGCCCGTGCGCGCGGTGAACGGCCAGGGCGGCGAGACCGTGCTGCGCTCGTTCCAGCGCCAGCCAAAAAACTTCACGACCGGCGGTGAGTCCTCCGTGGAGTGAGGCGTCTAACTGACCGAAAGCGCCGAGACAAAAACAACGGCGCGAGGGAGGGACGAATGAGCAAGTCTTTCGAGCAACGCTGGCTGCTGGGCGCTTCGGCGGCCGTGCTGATGGCCCTGGCCGCGCCCGTCGCGGTGCAGGCGCAAGCACGCGCCGAACAAGCCTATGACATTCCGGCCCAGGACCTGGCCGGCGCCCTGCGCGCCTTCGGCCGGGCCTCGGGCAAGCAGCTGGCCTTCGACGAGAATCTTACCCGCGGAAAGCGGGCTCCTAAGCTGAAGGGGGCGTTCAGCGCCGACGAGGGCCTGACCCGCCTGCTGTCGGGCTCGAACCTGGTGGCCCAGTCCACCGCCAGCGGCGTCTACGCCATCCGCGAGCGGCCGCTGCTGGTCTCGGCCAGCGCCGCCGGCCAGGCCGCCGCGCCGGCCACCGCCGTAGAACAAAGCCGTCCGGAAGAGCCCGCCCAGGTCGAGGAAGTGATCGTCGTCGGTACGCCCGGCGGCGCCGGCATCGACAAGCTGTCGGCCAGCTTCGCGGTCACCACGGTCAGCGCCCAGGACATCCTCAAGGCCTCGCCCAAGAGCAGCGCCGAGCTGCTGTCCATGGTGCCCGGCGTCTGGGTCGAGACCTCGGGCGGCGTGGCCGGCGCCAACGTCTTCGTGCGCGGCTTCCCCGCCACTGGCGACGCCGAGTTCCTGACCATCCAGCTGCAGGGCGCGCCGATCTATCCGCCCTCGACCCTGTCGTTCCTGGAGAACTCGTCGATCTTCCGCGTCGACGAGACGATCTCGCGGATGGAAGCCCTGCGCGGTGGTCCCAACCCGATCTTCTCGAACGGCCAGCCGGGCCTGACCACCAACTTCATGCTCAAGGAAGGCGGCGAGGAGACCAAGGGTCTCGTCAAGGCCACCACCTCCGACTACGGCCTGCGCCGCATCGACGGGGTGATGAGCGGCAAGCTGGGCGACGATCTCTATTTCATGGCCGGCGGCTACGTGACCCGCTCGCCGGGCGTGCGCGACACCCAGTTCGACAACGAAAAGGGCCAGCAGTTCACGGTCAACCTGACCAAGAAGCTGGAGCGCGGGAAGGTCAATTTCTATGCCCGCTTCACCGATGACCACGGCGCCTGGTACCTGCCGTTCGCGGTCAATGTGCCCGGCATCGACAAGGGCGAGTACACCCAGCTGGGCGAGCTCTCGCGCCAGCAGACCCTGCAGGTCCACGCCAACGGCGCGGCCCGCAGCTTCGACCTGGCCGATGGCCGCGGCTGGAAGGGCTATGTGGCCGGTGGCAGCTTCGAGCACGAGTTCGGCGATGGCTGGACGGTGCGCGACCGCTTCAGCTTCACCAAGGGCGACGCCAACACCTATGGCCTGGTGCCGGACGGCGGGGCGGTGACGGCCGCCTCGGTGGCGACCGTGATCGGCGGTCCGGTCCGCACGCGCGGCGGAACGACCCTGGGGGCAGGCGACTACGTCCAGGCCTGGGGCGCGTGGATCGTCGGAAAGCAGATCCAGGCCCTGACCAACGACTTCAGCATCGCCAAGACGTTCGGCGCCCACGCGGTGTCGGCCGGCTACTACGCCTCCAGCTTCTCGTCGGACGACTTCTGGACCATCGGCAACTTCAAGCCGATGCAGGTGAAGGCCAATGGCGACTATCTGGCCGCCAACATCAGCTGCGCCAATCTGGCCACCGCCGGCAGCGGCACGGGTTGCTGGGCCTATGGCCTCAACTCCAACGGCGACGGCAAGGTCAACGCGTTCTATCTGGCCGACAGCTGGCAGATCATGGAGCCCCTGCGCCTGGACGTCGGCGTGCGCCGCGAGAAGTTCTCGACCGACTATGTGGTCGACGACGGCAACGGCTATCCGGACGGCCTGGCCATCCGCACGGTCGACTACAGCCAGTCCAAGACCTCGTACACGGTCGGTCTGAACTACGACCTGTCGGAGACCTCGGGCGTCTTCGCCCGCTACTCCAAGGGCTACAAGTTCCCCAGCTTCGACAACTTCCGTGAGAACCTGACCGACACGCTGAGCGTCAAGCAGTACGAGCTGGGCTACAAGCTGCGCTCGGGCCCGTTCGAGCTCTACGCCACGGGCTTCGCCAACACCTTCGACGGGGCCAAGTTCGCCGATGTCGGCGGGGTGCTGGAGACCAACGCCAACAAGGCCCACGGCCTGGAGCTGGACGGCCGGTGGCGCTCGGACTTCGGCCTGTCGCTGGCCCTGAACGGCACCTTGCAGAAGACCGAGATCAAGAAGTCCTCGATCGTGGCCAACAAGGGCAACAGCGCCCAGCGCCAACCGGATTGGCAGATCCGCTTCACGCCCAGCTACGACGTCCGGATCGGCGAAGTGGCGACCACGCTCTACGGCACGGTTAGCGCGGTGGACGACCGCTGGGGCGACAACGCCAACACCCAGAAGCTCAAGGGCTACACTAAGGTCGACCTGGGCGCGATCTTCAACGTCGGCGACTTCAGCGTCCAGGTGGCCGCCGACAATCTGACCGACAGCCAT
The DNA here is from genome assembly GCF_059415225.1 of Caulobacter sp. GW821-FHT10E02. Classification (NCBI taxonomy): domain Bacteria; kingdom Pseudomonadati; phylum Pseudomonadota; class Alphaproteobacteria; order Caulobacterales; family Caulobacteraceae; genus Caulobacter; species Caulobacter sp. GW821-FHT10E02. The sequence goes on along the minus strand of NZ_JBWKMV010000001.1, from coordinate 2,070,032 downwards.
GGCCTGACCGAGGGCGATCCGCGCTCGACCAGCGGCGCCAACGCCCGTCCGATCCTGGGTCGGTCGGTGCGGTTGTCCGTCGGCTACAACTTCTGATCCACGAACTTATCCCCTAGACTTCGTGCGCGGGCCGGCTCGCCGGTCCGCGTTTTTCTGTTCCGAGAGGCTCCCCGTATGGTCCGCCTGTTCGCCGCGTCGCTTGCCGCGCTTGCCCTGTCCACGGCCGTCCAGGCGCAGGAGGCGGCGAAAGTCCCAACGCCGGCGGACACTTACCAGGAGCTCTTCCACCAGGTTCAGACGCGCCGGATCTTCCCGGACGGCAAGACCTTCGTCGATGCGGTCCCCAAGCGCGCGCCGGCGAAGATCATGGCCGACTATCGCGCCCGGGCTCGGTTCAGCGACGCCGAACTCAAGCGCTTCGTCGCCGCCAATTTCGTGGTCCCGCAGGCCGGCAAGGCGCCCAAGCCCAGCGCCGCCCGGCCGCCGATCAAGGCCCACATCGCCGCGCTCTGGCCGCACCTAACCCGGCCGCCGGTCAAGCCCGTGGCGGGCGGCTCGGCCCTGGCCATGGACGAGCCGTTCGTCGTGCCCGGCGGGCGCTTCCGCGAAATCTACTACTGGGACAGCTACTTCACGATGCTGGGCCTGAAGGCCGACAAGCGTGACGACCTCGTCGAGAACATGATCGACGATTTCGGCGGCCTGATCACGACTTATGGCCATATCCCCAACGGCGCGCGGACCTATTATCTGAGCCGCTCGCAGCCGCCGTTCTTCTTCGCCATGGTCGGGCTGTCGGGGGCCACGGATCCCAAGACCATCAAGGCCCGCGTCGACCTGATGCGTCGCGAGCACGCCTTCTGGATGGAGGGCGAGGCCGACCTGAAGCCGGGCGAGGCCCACCGCCGCGTGGTGGCCATGGCCGACGGCGGGGTGCTGAACCGCTATTGGGACGACCGCGAGACGCCGCGCGACGAGTCCTACCGCGAGGATCTGGAGACCGCGTCCAAGAGCGGCCGTCCGCCCGCCGAGGTGTTCCGCGATCTGCGCGCCGGGGCTGAGAGCGGCTGGGACTATTCCTCGCGCTGGATGGCCGACGGCAAGACCCTGGCGACGATCCAGACGACCTCGATCGCGCCGGTGGACCTCAACAGCCTGATGTACGGCCTGGAGAAGGCGATCGGGGCGGGCTGCGCCAAGCTGGCCGACGCCGACTGCGTCACCGAGTTCGACCGCCGCGCCCAGGCCCGCGCCCAGGCGATCGACTTCTACCTCTGGGACTCGGCCAAGGGCGCCTATCTCGACTACCAGTGGAAGACCGGCCAGCGGCTGGACCGGCTCAGCGCGGCGACCTTCTATCCGCTGTTCGTCGGCGCGGCCGAGGAGGCGCGCGCCCACATCGTCGCCCAGAAGACCTGGGACGAACTCCTGGCCCCCGGCGGCCTGCGCACCACCACCATCCGCACCGGCCAGCAGTGGGACACCCCTAACGGCTGGGCGCCTTTGCAGTGGGTCGCCGTCTCGGGGCTGCGCCGCTATGGCGAGGACGCCCTGGCCGGCGAGATCTCCAAGCGCTGGCTGGCCACGGTCGAGCGTGAATACAAGGCCAGCGGCAAGATGCTGGAGAAGTACGACGTCGAGGAGGCCAAGGCCGGCGGGGGCGGGGAGTATCCCACCCAGGACGGCTTCGGCTGGACCAACGGCGTGGCCCGCGCGCTGATGGAACCTGCCGCCAAATGAAAAGGCTCCCCTCCGTTTCCGGAGGAGAGCCTCGTCACGTCTACCCTTGGACGTAGGGCTTAGAACTCGAAGCCGATCGTGCCGAACACTTGGCGCGGGGCCGACGAGTGGAACACCAGGATGCTGCCGGCGGCGTCATCCGGGGCGAACACGCTGCTGTCGAAGTTGGCCGCGTGGCGCTCGTTGGTCAGGTTGGTGACGTTCAGCGAGGCCTTGGCGCCCTTCATGAAGCTGGTCGGAGCGAACTTGTAGCTGAGGCCCAGGTCGAAGGTGGTGTAGCCGCCGAAGCCCTGGTCGTTGGTGTAGGTGTAGTAGCGGCGGCCGGTGTACTTGCCTTGCAGCGAGGCCGAGAAGCCGCCCTGCTTCAGCGTCAGCACGCTGGCCAGCATGGTCTTGGGCGTATCGACCTGCTGCTTGCCCTTGGTCTGCTTGATCACGCAGGTGGTCGTGCACCAGTTCAGGTCTTCGTCGTAGGTCGACTTGCTGTACGAGGCCGAGTTGTACCAGCTCAGGAACGACGTGGCCTTCCACAGCACGCCGATCTCGGCGCCCTTGCTGGTGACGCCGCCGGCGTTGTGGAAGGAGTTGCCGCAGCCGGGGTTCTGCTGCTGGTTGGTCGGGCAGGGGTTGTACTGCAGCAGGCGGTTCTGGAACTTCACGTCATAGGCCGCGAGCGACACCTGCAGCGGGCCGCTGATGTAGCGGTAGCCGGCGTCGAAGCTTTTGGAGGTTTCCGGCTCCAGGTACTTGCCCTGGGCGTCCCAGACGGCCTGCGAGACCGACTGCGGACCCAGCTTGAAGCCGCCCTGGAACATGGCCATGTTCTCGGCGTAGCTGGCGAAGACCTCGTGGCCTTCGGCGATGCGCCAGCGCACGCCGGCTTCCGGCAGGAAGTTGTCCTTGGCGTACAGCGTGCCGCTGGCGAACTGGCTCGAGGCCGTGACCGGGGCCTTGGCGATGCCGCGCAGGGCCTGGGCGGCCGACTTCGAGTAGGTGCTCTTGAAGCCGAAATCGATGCTCAGGGCGTCGTTCAGCAGGGTGACCGTGTCCTGGACATAGAACTGGCGGGTGGTCCAGTCGGTCTGCTGCACCCACTGGGCGGTGTCCGGCACGCCTTCCAGGTACCGCGCCAGGCTGAACGGGCCGGTGACGTTGGTCCAGATGTAGCGCGCGGCGCTGCTGGTGTTGTCTTCCAGCCAGAGGCCGGCCTGCAGGTGGTTGAAGCCGAACTGCCAGGCCAGGCTGGCGACCACGCCCTTGCGGTCGATGGTGTAGCGGGTGTCGCGGATCTGGACGGGCAGGTCGTCAGAGACGTCCGTCGTGCCTTGCGTCGACCAGCCGGTGATGAAGTTGTTGCCCGCGCCCTTGTCGGTGTGCTGGTAGATCTGGGCGTGGGCCGTGATCGCCGAGGTGAGGTTGTAGTCGCCCGACACGTACCAGAGGTTATCGTTGCGCAGGATCTGGCCGTTCGTGAAGGTCACGTCGGCGTTCTTCTGCGGCGACGGCGCGGTCACGCACTTGGTCGGCGCGGTCGGGGCGGTCACCGAGCAGTAGGCGCGGCTCACATAGTCGGCCCAGTTCGGCGCATAGCCGGCCCAGTCCCAGCCCAGACGGGTGACCATGTCCTTGGACAGGTAGGTGTCGTCGGCCTGGTTGGTGCGCGAGAAGTCGGCGAAGGCGGTCAGCACGCCGCGGTCGAACTTGTATTGCGCCTTGGCGTTGATCTGCTTGCCGGTCGACTTGTTGTAGGCCGGCTGGTTCACGAACAGGTCTTGCTGGCTGTACTGGCCCGAGATGTAGGCCGAGAAGCCGTCATGCTCGCCGGTGTCGAAGCGCATGAAGGTGCGGGCGGTGTCCTCGCTGCCGACGGTGCCGTTGATCGAGAAGCCCTGTTCCTTCTTCGGCTCGGCGGACGTGTAGATCAGCGCGCCGCCCAGATTGCTGGTCGACGGGATCGACAGGCCGGCGATGCCGGTGGCCAGATCGGCGCGGCCCAGGTTCTCCGAGATCAGGGCGCGGCTGATGGTCAGGCCGTTGTAGTTGTTGTAGGCGCCGTCACCCAGCGGCATGCCGTCCAGGCTGTAGCCCAGGTGGGTGGTGTTGAAGCCGCGGACCTGCAGCGACAGCGACTGCTCGTTGACGCCCAGGGCGTCGATCGACTGGGCGTTCACGCCCGGCAGGAAGTTCAGCGCCTTCTGGACGCTGGTGCCGGGCGGCAGGACTTCCAGGCTGGCCGGGGTCAGGGTCGAGACCGAGCGGGTCTGGCCGCTGCCAACGATGACGACGGCGTCGAGTTCGGTGTTGTCGGCGGGCGCGTCGGCTTTGGCGGCGGGAGCCTCATCGGCGGCGTAGGCCTGGCTGGAAAGCATCAGGCAGGCGGCGATGGCCACCAAGCTGGCGGATCGGAGCAGCATTAGGATATCCCCCTGGATATCGAGCGCCCCGCGGATTCCCGTCTACGGCGCCGATTGTTGTTGAGCGCCGCGTCTATTCCACATGTAGATGACAGTTTTGCTGCGATCGCACGACGCTCGCTGTCACAAAACCTATGCAGACGCTCCCTAAGAGCGCGCCAAGCTCAGAAAACACTCAGCATCCTTTCAAGGAGCTCTCGATGTCGCGCCGTCGTCTTGTCGGAACCATTGTGGGCTTCGCCGCCCTGGCCTTCGCGGCCGGCGCCTCGGCCCAATCGCAGACCTATACGAGCGCGCACTGGGACAAGGCGCCGGGCGACGTGACCGTCCAGTTCGGCGGCAAGACCTATGTCAATCACGGCCTGGTGGCCGTCGGCTGGCTGCCGGCCGCGACGCGCGACTTCAACGGCGAGAGCCTGGGCTCGTTCTCCAGCATGGCGCTGTCGAACTGGAAAAAGGCGGCCGACGGCTCTTACACCGGCACGCTGCGCACCCTGCCGGATCGCGGCCCGAACAATGTCGGCCCGTTCAAGAGCACGACCGACTACGCCAACCGCGTCCACGAGCACGCGATCAAACTCGTTCCGGGGAAGGGCCTGACCATCACCCCGACCGGCGGCTTCCTGCTGAAGGACCAGACCGGCCAGCCCTTCACCGGCATGGATCCGGGTTCGAACGTCGTCGAGCGCGGCGGCGTCCGCTATCCGTCGCCGGCCGTCGGCGGGGAGGGGGGCGGCAAGCTCAGCTTGGACAGCGAGGCGATCGCCTATCTGCCGGACGGGAGCTTCTACGTCTCGGACGAATATGCGGCGGGCATCTACCTGTTCGACAAGTCCGCCAAGCTGGTCGGCGCGATCCAGACTGTGCCGGCGCTGTTGCCGATGAAGGCCGGCAAGCTGGACTTCGGGGCCGAGAAGGCGCCGGCGACAGGCCGCCGCAACAACCAGGGCCTGGAGGCCCTGAGCATCAGCCCCGACGGCAAGCGCCTTATCGCCGTGCTGCAGAGCGCGACCATGCAGGACTCGACGTCCAACGCCGCGACCCGCAACAACACCCGCGTGCTGGTCTACGACATCAGCAAGACCAAGCTGCCCAAGGCCCCGGTCGGCCACTACGTGCTGCAACTGCCGACCGTGCGCGAGAACGGTGACGGCCAGCCCGCCGACGTCACCGCCGCCCAGTCGGAAGCCGTGGCGCTCAGCGAGGACCGCATCCTGGTCCTTGCCCGCGACGGCAACGGCCGTGGCAAGGGCACGGCCAACGCGCCGGTCTACAAGAGCATCCTGCTGGTCGATCTGGCCGGCGCGACGAACCTGGCCGGCACGCCCTACGAGCTTGAGGCCAAGCCCGTCGCCAAGGACGGCGTTCTGAACCCCGACATCAAGCCGGCCGCCCAGGCCGAGCTGATCAACATCCTGAACCCGGTCCAGCTCGCCAAGTCCGGGATCAACCTGTCGGTCGCGCCTTCGACCCAGACCAGCCTGCCGGAGAAGATCGAGGCCATGGCCATCGGCTCGGCCTTCGACAAGACCGGCGACGTCTTCCTGCTGGTCGGCTCGGACAACGACTTCGCCACGGCCAAGGGCCACGTCAACGGCCAGGACTTCGACGCCTCGCTGCACGGCGACACCGGGACAGGCGACAACGACAACCTGGTGCTGGTCTACCGGCTGTCCTTGCCGAAATGAGCCTGAGCCTCTAGGGGCGAGGCATGGCTATTCTCCGCGACGCCGACGACGGGACCGCCGTCGTGGTCTGCAACACCTGCCGCTTCTCGGCCGAGGAGCGCGAGACGCCTGAGGGCGTGCGCGGCGGCGCGCTGCTGGCGGCTGCTTTGCGCGAGGCGGCGGCCGGTTCGGGTGTGGCGATCCAGGAGATGCCGTGCCTATTCAACTGCACCCAGCACTGCTCGATCCACCTGCGGGCGCCGGGCAAGATCGGCTACGTCCTGGGCCGGTTCGAACCGACGCCCGAGGCCGCTCAAGCGATCGTCGACTACGCTGTGGCCTATGCCGCCAGCGAAGAGGGCGTGGTGCCGTACCGCCAGTGGCCGGAAGGCGTGAAGGGCCACTTCATCGTGCGGGTGCCGCCGGCGGGGAAGCTCGTCGGGGACTAACCCAGCCCATTCACCGCCTCCCGCTCGGCCGGCCAATTTTCGAACGCCAGCACGATCTGCTGGGCGGTGGCGTCGGCGATCAGCGCGCCGTCCTCGCGGCGGAATTCGGCGCGGACAGTGATCAACTGGCGGGTCTTGGCCACCACCCGAGCCTCGATCGCCAGCGGCCCGTCGCGGGCGACCTTCAGGAAGTTCAGCTGCAGGTTCACCGTCCGATACAGCTGATCACCCGGCACCACGGTCATGGCCGCGAAGGCCAGCACCTGGTCGGCCAGCGCCGCCAGATAGCCGCCGAACAGCGAGCCGTCGGCCGTGGCCAGCTCCGGCGACGGACGCCAGGATTTCCGCACCCAGCCTTCGCCCCAATCGTCGATCAGGCCCAGCTTCAGGGTCTCGACGATCGGCGGCGGGGTCGCGGTCCCGGCCTTCAGCGCGTCGAGGCGTTCGGTCGCCCAGGTCATGTCCGTCCCTCCATGTGATCCTACGGAAGGCTAGGGGAGCGGCGCGGCCTCTGTTACTCGACTTTCCAGGGGACGGAGGGCCGCTATGAGCCTCGTTGAAAACATGCGGGAAACGCCGCGCCAAAGCCGCGCCCAGGCATCGGTCGACGTCGTCCTGGAGGCGGCGGCTCAGGTTCTGGAGGCCACCGGTGAGGCCGGCTTCAACACCAATGCCGTGGCCGAGCGGGCAGGGGTCAGCATCGGCACGCTCTACCGCTACTTCCCCGACAAGCAGGCCATCCTGCGGGCCCTGGCCCTGCGCGAGACCGAGGCCCACCGCGACCGGGTGATGGCGGCGCTGGAGGGCGGCCAGGGCGTGGCCCGCGACCGAGCGATGATCCGCGCTTTCATCCGGGGCTTCGCCGGACGGAGCCAAGCACGGCGGATCGCGATGTCGGCGCTGTTGGCCAAGGCCGACCACGCCGAACTGGCGGCGAAGTTCGCGGCGGCCGAGGTGGGGCTCACCGACGCCCAAGGCCGTCCGCTCACCCGCGTCCAGGCTTTCGTGCTGTCGCGGGCGATCCACGGTGCAATGCGCGCGGCGGTGCTGGAGGGCGTCGACTTCTTGGAAAGCCGAGAGTTCGAGGACGAGCTGGTGCGTCTCGGCCGCGCCTATCTGGCGTCATGGACGCTTCCACGCGATATCTGACGGCAGACCGCTGCGGAGGCGCCGATGTCCGAAGTCCAGACCCCCGACCTACAAACCGCCGTCGCCGAGTTCCAAGCCGGCCCGCTGCACGCCCGCGCCGAGGTGCGCGTCACGCCGGCCGGCATCCTGGCGGTCGGCGCGCTGTTCAGCGGCGTCCTGCTGTCCGTGGCGGTAGTCGTCTGGGCCTCGACCGTGCCGGGCCGGAGGCGTCACCACCAGCCGTAGTGCGAGCCGAAGCGCTGCTTGAGGTCATCGACCTCGCGTTCGGCGTCGCGGATGGCCGCGTCGGCCCGGCGGCCGTCCTCGATGGCCTCGCGCCGTTCGCGGCGCAGACGGTTCAGGCGGTCGCGCAGTTCGCGGGTCTGTTCGTCGGTGAGCTTGGGATTGCGCAGCTCCTCCTCGACGCCGTCGGCCTGCCGCGCGCGCTTGTCCGCCCGGTTGTCGGCCAGGTCGAGGTCCATCTTCGCCAGCTTGAGCCGATGCTCGGCCTCATAGACCCGCTTGCCGTCGACATAGCCGCCCATGAACTCAGCCTCGGTCGGGGCGGGGCAGACGTTGTAGTACTGGGCGCCGTCGCGACCGTGCGAGAAGCCGCTGGCCTCGGTGCAGTAGCGCAGCAGGCCTTCGTCGCGGCCCTGGGCGTAGCTGATGGGCTCGGGCGTCACGCCGGATTTGGCGCAGGCCTTCGCATGTAGGTCGATGCGGCTCATCAGATAGCCGCTGGCGCCATCGCCATAGCCGATCGATCGCCAGTCGGCGCTCAGGCACTCCTTAGGGCTCATGGTCTCGCAGCTGGCGATCACCGTGGCGGCGGCGACAAGAAGCGCTCCGACCAACAGGGCTCGTCCCGGTAGATGGCGCATTGCGAAGCTCCCCAAAGCTGTGCCTTCGGGGAGCTAGGCCTTGGCCACCTGAACGGTGTCTGAACGACCCCTAGGCGCGCGGTTCGGGCGGCGGGGGCGCGACCGGAGGCGGCGGGGCGGGCGGCGCCGGCTGGGCCGGATCGGTCGGCACCGTCAGCGGCGCGACCGGCAGGCCGTCGGGGCCGATCTCGCCTTCCAGCGGCAGGCCCAGGTCGTCCAGCGGGTCCTCGATGATGGCCGGCCCGGCGCTGCGGCCCAAGGCCGACAACATGAAGGCCTTCCAGATCTTGGCGGGCTCGCCGCCGCCGACCACGCCGTTCATCGAGCTGTTGTCGTCGTTGCCCACCCACACGCCCACGACCAGGTCGTCGACGTAACCGACGAACAGGGCGTCGTGATAGTCCTGGGTGGTGCCGGTCTTGCCGAACGCGCCGTCGATGGCCGCTTCCAGGCCGGTGCCGCGATGGGTGGCCGAGCGCAGCAGGTCGCGCATGCCGGTTAGCACCTTGGGATCATAGGCGGTGGTCTTGGGGGCCTTGAAGCTGTCCAGGGCATGCGGCGTGATCGGATATTCGCCGGCCGCGATCGAGGCGTAGGCCGCCGTCAGCCGCGTCAGGCTCATGCCGCCGGTGCCCAGGGCCATGGTCAGGTCGTTGGGGATGTCCTCGGTGACGCCCAGCTGGCGGGCGACCTTGATCACCTTGGCCGGGCCCAGGTCATGGGCCAGGCGCACGGCCGCGACGTTCGACGAGGCGGCGAAGGCGCTGATCAGCGGGATCTCGCGGTCGCGGTATTTGCCCTCGTGGTTCTTGGGCGTGTAGCCGCTGACCTGCACCGGGGTGTCTAGGATCGGCGAGGTCGTGGTCATGCCCGACTGCAGGGCGGCCAGATAGACGAACAGCTTGAACGATGAGCCCGGCTGGCGTTCGCCGTCGGCGCGGTTGAACTGGCTGGTCTTGTAGTCGCGACCGCCGACCATGGCGACGACGCGGCCGTCCTTGCGCATGGCCACCAGGGCGCCCTGGGTGATGTTCAGGACCTTGCCGTCGCGGGCGATGTAGTCGTTGAGGATCTTCTCGGCCTTCTCCTGCATCTCGGGATCGAGCGTCGTCTTGACGACCGTCTCGCCGTAGCGGGCGCCGATCGAGGCGCGGGCTTGGGGCAGGGCCCAGTCGGCGAAGTAGGAGCCGGTCGGCAGCTTGTCCGGGTTCTCGACCGCCGAGACCTCGCCGACCGCGTCGGCCTGGGCTTGGGTGATGGTCTTGGTCTCGACCATGGCGCCCAGCACCACCCGCATCCGCTCGCGGGCGCCTTCAATGTTGTTGGTCGGGGCCAGGCGGGAAGGGGCCTTCACCAGGCCGGCCAGCATGGCGGCCTCACCGATCGACAGCTGCTCGGGCTGCTTGCCGAAATAGTGCCGGGCCGCGGCGCGCAGGCCAAAGGCCCCGTCGCCGAAATAGACCGACGACAGGTAGCGCGAGAGGATCTCGTCCTTGGAGAGACGGGCTTCCAGATAGACCGCGATCATCGCTTCCTGCGCCTTGCGACGCAGGTTGCGGTCGCTGCTCAGGAAGGCGTTCTTGGCCAGCTGCTGGGTGATGGTCGAGCCGCCTTCCGACACGCCGCCGGCCTGAGCGTTCTTGCCCAGGGCGCGCATGATGGCCTTCGGGTCGACGCCCATGTGGCTGTAGAAGCGGCGGTCCTCGATGGCGATGAAGGCGCCGGGCACGTACTTCGGCAGCTTGGCGACATCGATCGGGGCTTCCTTGTAGGAACCGCGACGGGCGATCGGCGAGCCGTCCTCGGCGACCAGCACGATGGCCGAGTTGTTCAGCGGCTCGAGAGCTCGGCTCAGCGGCAGCGACCAGAACAGTGACGCGACAAGCACGACGGCCAGCACGACGGCGGCGGCCGCGCCGATCAGCCAGGCGGGGCGCTTCCAGATCGGCGGCTTCTTGGTCGGGACCGGCTCGGCGGGCGAGAGGGCGGCTTCGGGGATGGCCTCGACGGCTTCTGGCAGCACCACCTTGGCTTCGGGCGCGGGGGCTTCCTCAGGCAGGGCCTCGGGCTCTGGGACCGGGACCTCTTCGACGATCTCCGGCGTCTCGGCGACAACCTCGACCGGCGGCTTCGGCGCGCGCGGCTTGCGCGGACGCGGCGGCTTGGGCGCGGCGGGCTCGGCCGGGGTCTCGGGCAGGACAGCCGCCGAGGTCATCGCCGCCTGGGCGCGCGGCTTGCGAGGCTTGCGCGGCTTCGGAGCGGGCGGGGTGTCGGCGGGATCGGCGGGATCAGACATGGACTGGCGCTTTACCACACGGCCCCGGCAAGCCAAGCGCGTTCGAAACCGAAGTTTTTTCGGGAGCGCCCTTGAACGGCGTTCTTCCAGGCATAGATGAACACCCGTGAGGCCCGAGGCCTCTGCCCTTCCTGGGGCGTTTCCTCCCTACTTCTCAAGCCCGGCCATTCGCCGGGCTTTTCTTTTGGCTGTCATGCTTGCGTCGCCGATCCGGCCTAAGGCCCACGGAAACGACGCACGCGGAGGGAACGATGGCGGGTCTGCGAAACATGCTGATGGCGGCGCTGATCGCCATGCCGGCGATGGCGCATGCCGCCGACGCGACCGACGGTCTGAAGCTCGAGCGCGTGGTCATGGTCATGCGCCACAGCGTCCGTCCGCCGACGAAGGCCCAGGCCACGCCGGCCGGCACGACCGCTCAGCCTTGGTCGAGCTGGACCACGCCCTACGGCGACCTGACCCCACATGGCGCTCAGGGCGCGCGGCTGATGGGCGCGTACTACCGCACCTTCCTGGGCGCGCGCGGGATCCTGCCGCGCGACGGCTGCGCCCCGAGCGGCGACATCGTCGCCTGGGCCAGCAGCAAGCCGCGCGCCATCAAGACCGCCGAGGCCTTCGTCGAAGGCCTGCAGCCCGGGTGCGGCCTGAAGGTCGCCCGTCCGGACAGCGAGGAGACCGACGTCGTCTTCCACCCGGCCTCGATCATCAACGGCGACCTCGCCCTGAAGGCCTCGCAACGCCAGAAGCCGGGCATCGCCGCCGAGACCAAGGCGATGGCCAAGGAGTTCGCGATCCTGGACCGTGTGCTGGGCCGCCGCCTGGATCGGGCCTCGCACCTGGAAGCGGCAAAGGACGACAACGCCTCGCTGGAGGGCGCGCTGGGCGTGGCCTCGACGGCCGGTCAGACGGTCCTGCTTGAGTATGTCGAAGGTAAGCCGATGGATCAGGTCGGTTGGGGCCGCGCCTCCAAGGCCGACATCCAGGCGCTGCTGCGCTTCCACACCGTCAAGTTCCGCTACGAGGTCGGCAACCCCTATGTCGCCCAGCGCTACGCCGCGCCGGTGGCCGCCGAAATCCTCAAGGCGCTGAACGGCGAGGCGGGGACGGGCAAGCTGACCCTGCTGGTCGGCCACGACACCAACATCGCCGCCCTGCGCGGCTTCCTGGACGCTCACTTCACGGCCGCCGACTATCCGCAGGACGATCCGCCGCCCGGCGGGGCCATGGGCTTCGAGCTGGTCCGCAACGCCAAGGGCGAGGCCTTCGTGCGCGCCTTCTATACGGCCCAGACCATGGACCAGCTGCGCGAGCTGCAACCGCTGACGGCCGCCAATCCGCCGGCCTACAGCTACTTCCCGATCCCGGGCTGCGCGAGCCTGTGCCCGCTGACGACCTTCCAGAAGATCGTCAGCGGCAAGCTGGCCAAGCCCGCTGCGAACTAGATCAGTTCGTAGGCCGGCAGGGTCAGGAACTCTTCCAGGCTGTCGGAGAGCACCATGCGGGTGAAGAGTTCGGCGGCGGCTTCCAGGCGGGGCGAGCCGAAGTCGCGGCGCAGGTCGGCCATCTCCTGGGTGAACAGGCTGACGAACAGCTCCGAGGTCAGCTCGCGGCCGTCGTCGAGCGCGGCGGAGAGGCGGATCCACTGCCACAGCTGCGTGCGGCAGATCTCGGCGGTCGCCGCGTCCTCCATCAGGTTGTAGAGCGGCACGGCGCCCCGGCCTTCCAGCCAGGCCTGGGTGTAGCGGACGCCGACGCGGATGTTCTCGCGAACCCCGGCCTCGGTGCGCACGCCCTCATGCAGCTCCAGCATCTGGGCGGCGGTGATGTCGAGGTCGGTCAGCAACTTGTCGCGCTGGTTGGCGGCCGGCATCAGGCGGTCGAAGACCTCCATGGCCACCGGGACCAAGTCGGGGTGGGCGACCCAGGTGCCGTCGTGGCCGGCCCCGGCCTCGCGCTCCTTGTCGGCCTTGACCTTGGCGAAGGCGGCCTGGTTGGCGGCATCGTCGCCCTTCACCGGGATCTGGGCCGCCATGCCGCCCATGGCGAAGGCGCCGCGACGGTGGCAGGTCTGGATCAGCTTCAGCGAATAGGCGCCCAGGAACGCCTTGCCCATGACCATGGCCGAGCGGTCCGGGGTCAGGAAGGCGGGCGTGCGGCCCAGGCGCTTGATGAACGAGAAGATGTAGTCCCAGCGACCGCAGTTGAGGCCGACGATGTGGTCCTTCAGCTCGAACAGGATCTCGTCCATCTCGAAGGCGGCCGGGATGGTCTCGATCAGCACCGTGGCCTTGATCGTGCCGACGGGCAGGCCGAGGGCCTCCTGGACGCGGACGAAGACGTCGTTCCAGAGGCGGGCCTCGAGGTGGCTCTCCAACTTGGGCAGGTAGAAGTAGGGGCCCGAGCCTTGCTCCAGCGTCGCCTTGGCGTTGTGGAAGGCGTAGAGGCCGAAGTCGAACAGCGCCCCGGCCACGGCCTGGCCGTCGACCTCCAGATGGCGCTCCATCAAGTGCCAGCCGCGCGGGCGGATCTTCAGCACCGCCGGGGTCGGGCCCATGGCGTAGGCCTTGCCGGACTTGGCGTCGACGTGGGTCAACTGGCCGGACCAGCGGTCCTTCAGATTGACCTGGCCCTCGACGACATTGGCCCAGGTCGGGGCGGTGGCGTCCTCGAAGTCGGCCATGAACACCTTGGCCCCGCAGTTGAGGGCGTTGATGATCATCTTGCGGTCGACGGGGCCGGTGATCTCGACGCGGCGGTCCAGCAGGTCGGCGGGGACGGGGGCGACGCTCCAGTCGGCGGCGCGGACGTGCGAGGTCTCGGCCAGAAAGTCGGGCAATTCGCCGGCGTTGAACCTGGCCTGCCGCGCGTCGCGGGCGGCCAGCAGTTCGCGACGGCGAGCGTCGAAGCGGCGGTGCAGGTCGGCGACGAAGTTCAGCGCTTCCGGGGTGAGTACTTCAGCCGCGCGGCCTTCGACCGGACCGGTGACCTGGATGTTGGCGGCGATGTCGAGCGGCATGGGAAGCTTTCCGGTGTGGTGGGATCGGCTCCCCGGGAAACCCGGGGAGCCGTCTTCAGGACTCTGGTCGGTTATTGTTAGTCTAAGCGCTCTTTTCGGCGCCGTTGGGACGGACGGTGGGGACGATCTGGTCGCCCCAGTTACCCGTTCCGTCATGGTGACGCGAGGCGCGCACCAGTTCGACCGAGTAGCCGGCCTCGATGGCGCGGCGCACGGCCTCGTTCAGGCGGTGGGAGGCCTCGGCGACGCGATCGATGGCGCGCTGTTCGGCGTTGGTGTCCGGCATGGTGGCGGGAGCGAAGGCATTCATGGCTGGTCTCTCCTCTATTCGGCCGCGAATTGGTTCATGGTGTTGGCGTGACCGCCGGCCTTCAGGGCGCGCTCGCCGGCGACCATCTCCTTGAAGGTGTCGCCCAGGTCCGAGCCGACCTCATGCTGGTGCTTCACGGCCGAGACGCCGCGGCGGATCTCCTCCCGCTGCACCGTGTTGACGTAGGCCTGCATCCGCTCCTCGCCGAAGTAGCCGCGCGACAGCTCGTCGACGCTCTTGGCGGTGAGGTGGAAGGTCGGCAGGGTGATCAGGTTGTGGAACACCCCGGCGCGGGCGGCGATGTCGACCTGGAAGCGGGCCAGGCGCTCGTCGGCCTCGCGGCCCAGGTCGCTGTTGTCGTACTCGGCCGACATCAGGACGTTGCCTTCCGGATAGCTGTCCTTGTGGATCTTGCCCTCGGCGATCCACTGGTCGCGGACCTGCTTGCGCAGATTGAGCGTCCAGTTGAACGACGGCGAGTTGTTGTAGGTCAGCTTGGCGTTCGGCACGACCTTGCGGACCTCGGCCACCATCGAGGCGATCTCGTCGACGTTCGGGGTGTCGGTCTCGATCCAGAGGAGGTCGGCGCCGCCTTGCGTCAGGTTGGCGATGCAGTCCTCGATGACGCGCTGGCGGCCGGTGCCGTCCTGGAAGGCGAACAGGCCGTTGGGCATGCGCACGGGCTTGTGGAAGGCGCCGTCCTTCATGATCGCCAGCTCGCCGTCCTTCAGCGGGTTTTCCGGCGTGATGGCCTCGGTCTTCAGCCACTTGATGTAGTCGGCGGCCAGGTCGCCTTCGCCGGTGCTGACCGGGATCTTCTGGGTAAGGCCCGCGCCCAGGCTGTCGGTGCGGGCGACGATGACGCCCTCGTCGACGCCCAGTTCCTCGAAGGCCAGGCGGCAGGCGCGCAGCTTCTCGATGAAGTCCTCGCGCGGCACGGTGACCTTGCCGTCCTGGTGGCCGCACTGCTTGGCGTCCGAAACCTGGTTCTCGATCTGCAGGCAGCAGGCGCCGGCCTTGATCATCTCCTTGGCCAGCAGATAGGTCGCGTGCTCGTTGCCGAAGCCCGCATCGATGTCGGCGATGATCGGCACGACGTGGGTCTCGAAGTTGTCGATCGCCTTGATCGCGGCCTGTTCGGCGACCTGGTCGCCGGCCTTGCGGGCGGCGCTCAGGGTCTTGAACAGGTCGTTGATGCCGACTTCATCGGCCTGGCGCAGCGAGACGTAGATCTCCTGGATCAGGTCGACGACCGAGGTCTTCTCGTGCATCGACTGGTCCGGCAGGTGGCCGAAGCGGTTGCGAAGACCGGCGACCATCCAGCCCGACAGGTAGACATAGGCGCCCTTGGTCGTGCCGCGCAGGCGCTTGACCGACTTGATCATCTGCTGGGCGTGGAAGCCAGACCAGCAGCCCAGCGACTGGGTGAACTTGGAGCTGTCGGCGTCGTAAGCGGCCATGTCGGCGCGCATGACCGGGGCCATGGCGCGGGCGATATCCAGGTGGGTCGGGAAGGTGTTCTGCAGCTTCAGCTGGATGATGTCGTCGATGTCGACCCCGCCCGGTGCGACGCCGTCGGGATAGCGCGCCAGCAGGGCGTCGCGGTGGTCGGCATAGGTCTTGCGCTGCGTCATGGTCGTTCGATCCCAGTACGGGGCCCCGGCGGTGAAGCCTTGCGGGCCAAGGAAAACTCGTCCTGGTGAGCTAACGCTGCGCTGCGGGATGGGTCGAACCTATTGAAGGCAATTTGTCAAAGATCGACTTTGTAATTTCTGTAAAGTCATGACAAGTTGACCAAATGGCGACGCTCGACAAGAAGCAGAATGACAAGAAGCTGTTCCTCGGAGGGCGGCTGAAGCGGCTGCGGCGCGACCTGGGCGTAACCCAGGCGCGGATGGCCGAGGAGTTGGGTGTCTCGGCCAGCTACCTGAATCTCTTGGAACGCAACCAGCGGCCGGTGACCGCGCAGATTCTGCTGCGGCTGGCCGACGCCTATGACCTGGACCTACGCAGCCTGTCGGCCGACGATCCCGGCGGTGGAGCAGGGCTGGAGGAGGTGCTGGCCGACAAGATGTTCGCCGACCTGGGCGTCTCGCGCCACGAGGCGGCCGAGGTCGCCGAGCTGTCGCCGGGCCTGGCCGAGGCCATGGCGCGGCTCTATCGCGCCTATTTGGATCGCGGACGGATGATCGACCTGGGCGCCTTCGAGCGGCCGGACGGGACGGGGCCGGCTTCGGAGCAGTCCTCGCCCACCGACTGGGTCCGCGACCTGGTCGGCGCCCAGCGCAACCACTTCGCCGAGCTGGAGACCCTGGCCGAGAAGATCGTCGCCCAGCTGAAGGCCGATCCGCAGGACCTGGCCCCGGCCGTCCGCGAGCGCCTGCAGAGCAAGTTCGGCATCCAGACCCGGATCATGCCCGTCGAGGTGATGACCGGCTCGCTGCGCCGCTACGATCATCACCGCAAGCGCCTGATGCTGTCGGAGACCCTGGCCCACGCCAGTCGCACGTTCGGCATGTGCTACCAACTGGGGCTGATGGAGGGCGGGGAGGTGCTGTCGGACCTGACCGACCGCTTCAAGGCCCCCGACCGCGCCACGCGCCAACTGCTGAAGGTGTTCCTCGACAGCTATCTGGCCGCCGCGATCATGATGCCCTACGAGCCGTTCCTGGCGGCCATGGAGGCCAGCGGCTACGACATCGAGCGGGTGCGCCCTCGCTTCGGCATCAGCTATGAACAGGCCGCCCAGCGCCTGACCACCCTGGGCCGCCAGGGCTCGCGTGGCGTGCCGTTCTTCATGATGCGGCTGGACGCGGCGGGGAACATCTCCAAGCGCTTCGCGGCCGGGCCGTTCCCGTTCTCGCGCTTCGGCGGGGCCTGTCCGCGCTGGAACGTCCACGACAGCTTCAAGACCCCGGGTCGCATCGTCACCCAGGTGATCGAGACGCCCGACAGCGAGCGCTATTTCACCCTGTCGCGGACGGTGCGGCGGACGTCTGGTTTGCAAGCCGGCCTTGAGGACGAGCTGGTCGTCGGCCTGGGCTGCGAACTGAAATACGCGTCCAAGCTGGTCCATGCCCGAGGCCTGGACATGGCCGCGCCGATCACCACGGAGATCGGTCCATCGTGCCGAATCTGCGAGCGTCCGGCCTGTCCGCAACGCGCGGCGGCGCCGATCAACCGCACCTTGCTGGTCGAGGAAACCAGCAAGTCGCTGTCGCCTTTCCCGTTTGCCCGCTAGACCTGAAACCCAAAGCCGTCCTGCGGATTGATAGGCGGCGCCCGCCCGCGCCCATCCTCAGGATTCCCATGCGTTTCGACGTCGAAGCCTCGCTGACCTACGACTTCGCGACCCCGTGCGAGGTGCTGCTGCTGGTCGAGGCCGCCCATGGGCCCGACCAGGTGGTGGGGCTTGAGGCCCTGACCTTCTGGCCCAATGTCGACGCCGTACGGGTCGACGATCCGGTGACCTTCGAGCGACGCACGGTGTTCACCGCCTCGGGAACGGTCAACGCCCTCTACCGCGCCCAGGTCGAGATCATGCGACGCGACCACGACCTGACCGACGCGCCGGCCATGGCCATCCGCGACCTGCCCAGCGAGGTGCTGCCGTTCCTGCGCGCCAGCCGCTACAGCCCGTCCGACCGCCTGGAGCCGTTCGTCGAGCGCGAGTTCGGCGAACTCAAGGGCGGGGCCAAGGTCCAGGCGATGCTGGACTGGATCGGCGAACACATCGACTATCTCGGCGGGGTCAGCAATTCGGGTACCACGGCGATCGACACCCTGGTCGACCGGGCCGGCGTCTGCCGCGACTTCACCCACCTGATCATCGGCATGTGCCGCGCCGCCGATATTCCGGCGCGGGCGGTCAGCGCCTATGCCTGGAAGCTGGAGCCGCCGGACCTGCACGCCATCGCCGAGGTCTATCTGGGCGGCCGCTGGCGGCTGGTCGACGCCACTGGCCGGGCGCCGATCGACGGTCTGGTGCGGGTGGCGACAGGGCGCGACGCGGCCGACATCGCCTTCATGACCATCTTCGGCCGGGCGACCCTGATCGAGCAGAGCTTCTCCATCCGCGAAGCCGTCTGACCGTCATCAAGCTGTCGCCAAGACGCCCTAGGTCCGCCCGCCAACACTGAGGTCGGGGTCATTGCCATGTCCGTTCGTCATCGCCTGGCCCTGGCCGCCTCGATGCTGGCGCTGTGCGTCGGTGGTCCGGCCCTCGCGGAGGGCGGCCTCGCCAAGCTGCCGCTGACCCAAAACGGCGGGACTTGGAAGGCCGGCCACGTGCAGGGCGTCGCCGTCGATGTGAAGGGCGGCTTCATCTACTACTCGTTCACGACCCTGCTGGCGAAATACGACTTCAGCGGCAAGCTGATCGGCTCTCTGGTCGGCTGGACGGGGCATCTCGGCGACCTCGACTTCAACGCCGCCGACGGCAAGGTCTACGGCTCGCTGGAGTACAAGGAAGACAAGGCCTTCTACATTGCCGTGATCGACGTCTCGCGGCTGGACCGCGTCGGCGTCGAGGCGTCCAAGAGCGAGCTCTTCCGCACCGTCTATCTGCCCGAAGTGGTCAAGGACTACAGCGCCGACCTGAACGGCGACGGTGTGTTCGAGGGCGACGACGGCAAGTTCAAGGGCGATGTCGTGGCCTCGCCCGATCACCGCTACGACGCCTCGGGCATCGACGGTGTCTCGTTCGGCCCGGCGTTCGGCCACACGGACGGCAAGCGCTACCTGACCGTCGCCTACGGGATCTATGGCAACACCACGCGGACCGACAACGACCAGCAGGTGCTGCTGCAGTACGACATCGCCGACTGGGGCCGCTACGCCAGCCCGCTGACCGAGGCCGCGCCGCATCACAACGGCCCGGCGGCCGTGAACGCCAAGGTCTTCGTCCGCACCGGCAACACCCGCTACGGCGTCCAGAACCTAGCCTATGACGATGCGTCCAAGCGCTGGTTCATGGGCGTCTATCTTGGCCAGAAGCCCAACTGGCCGAACTACGGCCTCTACGCCTTCGACGCCTACGCCAAGCCGAAGACCGGCGAGCTGATCGGCGTGGGCGAGCAGGGCGCCTTGATCCCCCTGGCCGAAGACGGCCTGAAGGACCCCGCCACCGGCGTGCGCGGCTGGTACCAGAAGGCCGATGTGGGCTTCCAGCCGGTGGGGCAGGGGCGGTTCTACCTGGCCGTCAACGCCAAGACCCCGGACGGCCAGACCGCCGACCTGACGCTCAATCGCTGGACCGGCGACGCCGCCAAGCCTTTCGTCCCAGTCACGGCTGACGAGCTTCGCAAGCTCGCGGACAACCTGGCCGCGCGCTGAGGTCTGGCTGTCACAAATGCTCTCTAGGCGGAGCCTCTCGGTGAGACGAATCCAGTCAGCGGGTGGACGATGAGCAGCGCCGACAGGGAAAGAACGCGGTGGTTCCTGCGGAACATCCTTCCGCACGAATCCGCGCTGCGGGGCTGGCTGACGCGGATCGCGCCGGTCGGGGTCGATCCCGACGACGTCATCCAGGAGTCCTACGCCATCCTGGCCGAGCTGGAGAGCGTCGAGGGCATTCGCCATCCGCGCGCATATCTGTTCCAAGTGGCCCGCTCGATCGTGGTCCGCCACGTGCGCCGGGCGCGCATCGTCTCGATCCAGACGGTCGAGGACCTGGAGCGCCTGGAGCATGCCGACGAGGCCGCCACGCCCGAGCGGCTGGCCATCGATCGCGACGAACTTCGGCAACTAGCCCAGGCGATCGCGGCGATGCCGGCCAAGACCCGAGAGGCTTTCGTGCTCAGGCGGGTCAAAGGCTTGCCTCAGCGCGAGATCGCCGCGCAGATGCGGATTACAGAGAATACGGTCGAGACTCACATATCCCGGGGCGTCCTATTCTTGATTGATTGGTTTGGTCGTAGCGGAAACAGGCGGCCCCAAACCTCTAAGACCTTGAATGCGGAGATCCCCCCGGTAGATGGCACAGCGCGAATCCAGTCGAGACATTGATCAGGCGGCGTCCGACTGGACGGCGCGGCTGGATCGTGGACCGTTGTCCGCGGGGGAAGAAGACGCTTTCCAAGTCTGGCTGAAGGGTGATCCGCGCCGCAAGGGCGCGATGTTGCGCGCCCAGGCGCTGTCGATGATGAGCGAGTCCGCCCAGGCGCTGGGCGACGACTTCGATCCTGCCGACTTCGCCGCGCCGAAGGTCGCGCGGTTCTCGCGTCGGCAGGCCCTGACCTGGGGCGGCGGCGCGGCCGTTGCAGCATCCCTGGCGGCCCTGGCCGTGGGCTTGCCTGCCGCCGCCGGCACGGTGATCAGCACCGAGCGCGGCGAAATCCGCCTGGCCCCGCTTAAGGACGGCTCCACCGTCCTGCTGAACACCGAGACCAAGATCCGCATCCGCTACGAGAAGGGGAGGCGCGTCGTCACCCTGCTCAAGGGCGAGGCCTATTTCTCGGTGGCGCGTGACGATCAGCGGCCGTTCATCGTCGAGGTCGACGGGCGGCAACTGAGCACGGCCCAGGCCAATTTCCGCGTCCGCAAGCTGGAACAGACGCCCGTCGACGTGCTGGTCAATCAGGGTCTGGTCGAGGTCGGGCCGTCTCTGGTCTCGGCCCACGCGCTCCGGCTGGCCAGCAACACACGGCTGGTGCTGTCAGACCATCCCGCCGCCGAACGCCCGCAGGCCATCGCGCCCGAGACCGTCACGCGCGAGCTGGCCTGGCGCGAGGGCAAGCTGGCCTTCGAGGGCGAGACCCTCAGCCAGGCGGCGGCGGTGTTCGCCCGTTACAGCGGCACCCGCATCCAGGTCGATGACCCCGTCCTGGCCCGCGAGCCGGTTACGGGACTGTTCGCGGCCAATGACCCAGTAGGTTTCAGCCGGGCCATCGCGCGCGTGTTCGACGCCAAGCTGGATCAGTCTGGCGACACCGTGGTGCTGAGCCGTCGATCGGTCGCCGAATAAGAAGTTTTTGTTACCGTTAGCGGAAGGCCTCGGGCGGTTCCTCTCAATCGCGAAGGTCGCGACCAACGCGATGACTTTGGGGGCCTAGCCTATGATTTCCCGTTACTCCGTCCTCGCCTGCGGGACGTCGGTTGTCGCGCTCGCGATCGCCGCGCCCGTTTTCGCGCAGGAACGCGTCTTCGACATCCCGGCCCAGGCGGCCGTCCGCGCCATTCCCGAACTGGCTCGCCAGGGCCAAGTGCAGATCGTGGCTCCGGCCCGTGACCTGAACGGCGTCCAGACCCCGGCCGTGAAGGGCACGATGGACGTGCGCACGGCGCTGCGTCGCCTGATCGCCAACACCGCCCTGCGGATCGACAGCGACGACGGCCAGATCATCACCTTGAAGGCCGCGTCCGCCGCGGGCGCCTCGCGCCCCCAGGCCGGCGTGGGCTCGGGCATGGTTCGCGGCCGGGTCTTCAACACCGCGACCAATGAGTACGTCCGCAACGCCGAGGTCCGGGTTGAGGGCACGCCGATCGTCGCCCTGTCCGAGAACGGCGGCGATTTTCGACTGACCGGCGTCCCGGCCGGCGATGTGACCGTGGTGGTCAAGTACGCGGGCCTCCAGGAGTCCAAGCAGGTCGTCACGGTCACCTCGGACCAGATGGCGACCGTCGAATTCTCGCTGCAGCCGCTGGCCGCGGCCACCGAAGGCGTTGAGGCGGTGACCATCACCGCCAAGCGCGAAGGCCAGGCCGCCGCCATCATGGAGCGCCGCGCCTCGACCAACGCCAAGACCGTGGTGGCCGCCGACAACTTCGGCGCCCTGACCATGGGCGACGTCGGCGAGTTCATGAAGAACATGCCGGGTCTGTCGATCGACTATACCGAGGTCGACGCCACGGCCGTCCGAATCGGCGGCCTGGACCCCAAGTACTCGACCTTCACCACCGACGGCGCCCGCATGGCGACCGCCACCTCGAACAACAACAACGGCCGCCAGAACTCGTTCGAGCAAATGTCGATCACCGGCATCGACTCCATCGAGCTGAACAACACCCTGCAGGCCAACATGGACGCCGACAGCCCCGGCGGCGCCATCAACCTGCGCAGCAAGTACGCGTTCCAGCGCAACAGCCGTCTGCTGCGCTTCCAGCTGGGCGGCGTCGCCACCTCCGACTCCACCCTGTCGCGCCAGTACCTGCCGGACGACAAGAAGCACTCGACGATCTTCCCGTCGGCCCAGGTGGGCTACGCGGACGTGTTCCTGAACGGCCGTCTGGGGATCGCTTTCAACGCCAGCTACAACGCCAACTTCGTCCAGCAGGACCGCATCCAGACCGACTGGTCGTACCTGACCAACGGTCGGGTGATGCCCTATCAGGTGATGTGGCGTCCGGGTCCGAAGCTGACCCACCGCAAGGCCGCCAACCTCAGCGTCGACTACAAGATCAACGACCAGTGGGCCGCGTCGCTGCGTTCGAGCTACTCGTTCTACGACGTCGAGTACTTCAACCAGTACACCTACCTGATCTTCGGCACGACGACGGCCTCGCAGACCACGGCGGACTCGACCCCGACCCACATCGTGGTCAATCCGAACGGCACCAACACCCGCCTGCACACGCAGTATTCGCACCGCTACGCCGGCACGCCCTCGTGGGTGTTCTCGCCGAAGCTGGAATATCGCGGCGACACCTTCGAGGCCCTGCTGCGCGGCAGCTATTCCAGCTCGGAGTTCAACTTCCGGGACAATTCGAAGGGCTTCTTTCAGCGTACGGACGATTACCTGACCCGTATCGGCTTCACGCTGGACCGCGCGTCGACGGAGTCCAACGAATGGACCCTGAAGCAGACCGCCGGCCGTCCCTGGGGCGACCCGACCAGCTTCAATCGTGACGACGACATCGGCAACAACATCCGCACGTCGGAATCCGACGCCGGCAACCGCATGTACGGCGCCAATCTGGACCTGAAGAAGAAGCTGACCCTCGGCGACGTGCAGCTGAAGATCCTGGCCGGCGGCACCTACCGGACCAACGTCTGGAAGACCAACGAGGGCTCGTTCCAGCAGTTCCAGTATGTCGGCCCGACGGGCGACCTGACCCAGAAGGCCCCGGAAGCTGTCATCCCGTGGACCAAGGGCTACCAGTTCCTGATCCACGGCTTCGACGCCGGCAACCTGAACGACCAGCACTGGCGCGCCGACAGCAACTATGGCACGTACGACATCTACGCTCAGCACCCCGAGTACTTCGTGCCCGACACCGTGGGCAATCTGAAGCGCCAGCTGGACAACAACAAGAAGGTCGGCGAGACGGTCCAGGCGGCCTATTTCGAAGTGCAGCCGCGCGTCGGCAAGGCCCAGTTCGACCTTGGCCTGCGCTACGAGAAGACCCAGACCGACGCCCGCGTCGCCGACATCCGCTCGGCCAAGGAAGTCACCGCCGCCGGCCTGTCGGTCAGCACGGTGCCGGGCCTGCTCTATCAGTATCGCAACGGCACCTACACGACCCGCCACGGCGAGTACGACGACTGGTTCCTGAGCGGCGGCGCCAAGTACGACTTCACCAAGAAGCTGGTCGGTCAGCTGGCCTTCAGCCAGTCGATCCTGCGCCCGGACTACGGCAACCTGGGCGGCGTCGTAGCAGTGGACGACACCAACCTGTTCGTCACCGTGCCCAACCCGCTGCTGAAGCCCGAGCACTCGACCAAGTACTTCGCCAGCCTGCAGTACTATCTGGAGCCGTCGGGCGTGATCGGCATCTCGGCCTATCAGCTGGACGTGAAGGACATGCAGGTCACCGGCATCACGGTGAACCCGGAAGACGTCGGCTACAATCCCGCCGACTACGCCGGCTATACCTTCCGCAGCGCCCAGAACCTGCCGGGCACCAGCACCAACAAGGGCATTGTGCTGGAATACGACCAGCAGCTGACCTTCCTGCCGGGCATGCTGCGGGGCCTTGGCCTGCGCGGCTCGATCACCAAGCTGGATCCGGACGGCGAGCGCGTGAACACGCCGAAGACGGCGGCCAACTGGGGCCTGCGCTACAGCTACGGCAAGTTCGACTTCCAGCTGACCGGCAACGCCCAGGGCAAGTACCGCACCAGCGCGCTCAGCAACACGCCGACGACCGCCAACAACGGCATCCTGTATCACGCCCCGCGCGAGCTCTGGAACGTCAGCGCCAGCTACAAGATCAACCGTCAGTTCGAGGTCATGCTGGCCGGCCGCAACATCTTCAACGCGCCGGACATCATCTACTCGAACGATCGCAGCCGGGTGCAGCAGTACAGCATCTACGGCTCGATGTGGAACGTCGGGATCAAGGGCACCTTCTAGGTCGCTCAGGTCCCGTCCATGGCCGCGCCGTCTTCCCCTTCGGCGCGGCCATTTCTCTTTCCAATTCAAAGCCTGAGGGCCGCGTCATGGTTCTGAAGATCGATCGTCGCAACCTCGTGCTGGGCGGGGGCCTGGGCCTTGCCGCCCTGGCTCTGCCCGCCGGCGCGGCCCTGGCGCGCCAGCTGCTGACCGCCACCGGCTTCACCCACAGCGTGGCCAGCGGCGAGCCCGCGTCCGACGCCATGCTGCTGTGGACGCGCTATGTCCCGGCGGCGGGCGAGGGGACCGTGCGCCTCGACGTCGAGCTCTCGCTGGACCCGGACTTCGGCAAGGTGGTGGCCGGCGGCAGCGTCCGTACGGGCGCCTATCGCGACTGGACCGCCAAGGTCACGGTGGATGGGCTGAGGCCCGCGACCATCTACTGGTTCCGCTTCGTCGCGCCGGATGGCGGCAAGTCGCCGGTCGGCCGCACCAAGACCCTGCCGGTCGGCCCGACGGCGCGCTTTGGCCTGGCGGTGTTCTCATGCTCGAACCTGCCGTACGGCCTGTTCAACGCCTATGGCCACGCCGCCGACCGCAAGGATCTGGACCTGTGGCTGCACACCGGCGACTACCTCTATGAGAACGGCGTCGCCTCGCTGAAGGACGGCGAGTGGGGCCCGGGCCGCACCCTGCTGCCGGCGACCGAAATCCTGACCATCGCCGACTACCGCATGCGATACGCCCTCTACCGCGCGGACCCGGACCTGCAGCGCCTGCACCAGGTCGCGCCGATGGTGGCGCTGTGGGACGATCACGAGTCGGCCAATGACAGCTGGGAGGGCGGCGCCGCCAACCACCAGCCGGCCAAGGAGGGCGACTGGAACGTCCGCCGCGCCGCCGCCATGCAGGTCTATCGCGAGTGGATGCCGGTCTCGGACGAGCCGTGGAAGGCCTATCCGATCGGGACCCTGGCCACGTTGTACCGCACGGAATCGCGGCTGCTGGCCCGCACCCAGCAGGCCGACATCGGCGCGACCTTCAAGGCGCAGGACCCCGACGCCGCCCTGAAAGCGTTCCGCGACGGCCCGTGGCAGGACCCGTCGGCGACTATGATGGGCTCGACCCAGGAAAGCTGGCTGGCCCACAGCATGAAGGCCAACGCCAAGGCCGGCGGCTGGCAGATGATCGGCATGGGCACCATCCTGGGCCGCACCGTCATGCCCAAGGGCGCGGTCGACTGGCTAAGGCCCGAGACCAACGCCCGCAAGGTCGCCAGCTACCAGAACAACATCCGCGCCGCGGCCCAAGGCCTGCCGATGTGGATGGACCGTTGGGATGGCTATCCCGCCGCGCGCTCGCGTCTCTTGAAGTCCGCCCAGGCCGCCGACGCCGATCTGGTCATGCTGTCGGGCGACAGCCACAACGCCTGGGCCTACGGTCTGATGGAGGGCGGCAAGCCCGCCGGTGTCGAGTTCGCCGGCCAGGGCGTGACCTCCAACGGCTTGGAAGGCGACATGGGCGCCGATCCCAAGGTGGTGGCGGCGGGCTTCATGGCCGCCAATCCCGAGATGAAGTGGGCCGACACCAGCCAGCGCGGCTACATGATGCTGCAGATCACGCCCCAGCGCGTGACCGGCGAGTGGCTGTTCATGCAGACGATCAAGGCGCGCAGCTTGGAGATCGCCGGGACGCACCGGATGTCGGTGGAGAAGGGGCGGAAGGTGTTCGCCGCCTAGGCTTCGTCCACCGCGATCGGGACCCGGACGGTGAACACGCTGCCCTGGTCCTGACCGGCGCTGGCCACGCCCAGCGTGCCGCCGTGCAGCGACACCAGCTGCTTGGCGAGCGCCAGGCCGATGCCGAGGCCGCCCTGGGCCTTGGTCAGGTGGTCCTCGACCTGGGCGAAGATCTCGAAGATCCGCGACTGCATCTCAGGCGGGATGCCGACCCCGGTGTCGGACACGCGGATCTCGGCCATGGCCCCGTCGGCGACCGCCGTCAGGGTCACGGTCCCGCCCTCGGGTGTATATTTGGCGGCGTTGTTCAGCAGGTTGGACACCACCTGGGCCAGACGCGTGTGGTCGGCGTCCAGCCAGACCGGCTCGGCCGGCATCTCGACGATGAACTGGTGCTTGCCGGCGTCGAGGTTGTGCTGGCTGGCCTCGATCGCCGAGTTCAGGACCTCGGTCAGCTCGATCCGCGCCTTGCGCAGCGAGATCTTGCCCTGGCTGACACGCGAGACGTCCAGCAGGTCGTCGACGAGGTGCGACAGGTGGGTCAGCATCCGGTCCATGCGGGTGCGGATGTCGGTGGCGCGTTCTGGGGCCAGGTCCTTGCCCAGCAGATGCAGGCCGCCGCTCAGGGCCGCGACCGGGTTGCGCAGCTCGTGGGCCAGGACGGCCAGGAAACTGTCCTTGTGGCGATCGGCGCGGCGCAGGGCCTGGGCGGCCAGTTCCAGTTCGTCGCGCTGGGCCTCGATCTGCTGGCGCTGGCGATAGAGGTCGAAGAACACGGCCGCCTTGCTGCGCAGCACGTCGGCCTCGACCGGCTTCTGGATGAAGTCGACGGCGCCGGCCTCGTAGCCCCGGAAGCGGCGCGTGGCGTCGGCGACGCCGGCGGTGACGAAGATGATCGGCACGTGGCTGGTGCGGGTGTTGCCGCGCATGAATTCGGCCAGCTCGAAGCCGTTCATGTCCGGCATCTGCACGTCCAGCAGGGCCAGGGCCACGTCGTGGACCAGCAGCAGCTCCAGCGCCTGCTCGCCGGAGCGCGCCTTCAGGCACGTCAGGCCCTCGCGCTGCAGCAGGGCCTCCAGCGCCAGCAGGTTCTCCTCCAGGTCGTCGACCAGCAGGAAGTTGATTGGTTTGTCCGCCGTCATCGTGCGGTCCCCAGACTCGACAGGTAGGTTACGATTTGCGCGTGGTTCATGATCGTCGCCGAGGGCGTGGCCTCCAGCGCCGCGTTGGGCATGGCCGAGGCGTAGGCCCCGTCCGGGTTCTCGACGATCGCGATGCCGCCGATATCCATCACGGCCTTGAGGCCGGCGGCGCCGTCGTGATTGGCGCCGGTCAGGATCACTCCGGCCAGGCCGTCGCCATAATAGTCCGCCGCGCTCTCGAACAGCACGTCGATCGAGGGGCGGGAATAGTTCACCGGCTCGTCGGTCGACAAGGCCAGGCAGCCGTCGGTCTCGACCAGCATGTGGTAGTCCGACGGCGCGAAATAGATGATCCCGCTCTCGATCGGCTCCTTGTCCTCGGCCTCCTTGACGGTGACCCGGCACTTGGATTGGAACAGCGGCACCAGGACGTTCGAGCGGTCGGCCGGCACGTGCACGACCACCAGCACCGGCAGAGGGAAGCTGGCGGGCAGGGCGGGCAGGATGGTCAGCAGGGCCTGCACCGCGCCCGCCGAGGCTCCGATCGCCACGGCCTTCATCGGCGTCGCGGTCATGGCTCGCGCCTCTGGTAGATCTTCTCGCCGGGCACGAAGTCGTTGAAGCCGCCGACATGGCTGGAGAAGCGCAGGCTCTCCTTCGAGCCCAGCCCCAGGAAGCCCTTGCGGGCCAGGGACTCGTGGAACAGGCCGATGGCGCGGTCCTGCAGCGGGCGATCGAAATAGATCATCACGTTGCGGCACGAGATCAGATGCATCTCGGCGAACACCGCGTCGGTGACCAGGCTGTGGTCGGAGAACACGACGTGCTCGCGCAGGCTCTTGTCGAACGCGGCCCGGCCATAGGCGGCGGTGTAGTAGTCCGAGAGCGAGGACTTGCCGCCGGATTTCTGGTGGTTCTCGGTGAACTTGCGGATGCGGTCGATCGCGTAGACGCCGGCCTCGGCGGCGGCGAGCGCCTCGGGGTTGATGTCGGTCGCGTAGAAGATGGTCCGGTCGTAGAGGCCTTCCTCCTTGAACAGGATGGCCATCGAATAGACCTCCTCGCCGGTGCTGGAGCCGGCGATCCAGACCTTCAGCGACGGATAGGTCCGCAGGTGCGGCAGCACCTTCTCGCGCAGGGCCTTGAAGTAGGTCGGGTCGCGGAACATCTCGCTGACCTGCACGGTCAGGAAGTCCAGCAGGCGCGGCAGCATGGAGGCGTCATGCAGCACACGGTCCTGCATGGCCGAGATGGTCGGATAGCCCAGCTGCAGGCGCGCCTGGATCAGGCGGCGCTTGATCGACGCCCGCGCATAGTGGCGGAAGTCGTAGTGGTAGCGCTGGAAAAGCGCCTCCAGCAGCAGCTGGATCTCGAGGTCTTCGACTTGGTCTGACACGCCCTACCTCGGCATCCAGACCCGGACCAGCGACAGCAGCTTGTCCACGTCGATGGGCTTGGCCATGTAGTCGCTGGCGCCGGCGGCGATGCAGCGCTCCTGGTCGTCGGGCATGGCCTTGGCGGTCAGCATCAGGATTGGCAGCTTGGCCCAGCGCGGGTCGTCGCGGATTTCGCGGGTCGCGGTCAGGCCGTCCTTCACCGGCATCATCACGTCCATCAGGACCAGATCGACGGCGTTGGCTGGGTCGCCCTCGGCCGAGCGGGCCAGGGCCTCGATGGCCTCCTGACCGTTGCGGGCGATCTCGATGATAGCGCCGCGCGGCTCCAGCACGTTGGTCAGCGAGTAGACGTTGCGGATGTCGTCCTCGACGATCAGCACCCGGCGGCCTTCCAGCACGGCGTCGCGGTTGCGGGCCTTCTTGATCATCTTCTGCTGCTCGGGCGGCAGCTCCGACACCACCTGGTGCAGGAACAGCGACACCTCGTCCAGCAGGCGCTCGGGCGACTTGGCGCCCTTGATGATGATCGAGTTGGAATAGCGGCGCAGGCGCTGCTCGTCGTCGACCGACAGGTCATGGCCGGTATAGACGATGACCGGCGGGAAGGCGTGCTCGCCGTCCTGGCTCAGCGTCTCCAGCAGGCTGAAGCCCGAGGCGTCCGGCAGCGACAGGTCCAGCACCATGCAGTCGAAGGTCTCTGTCTTCAGCAGCTCCAGGCACTCGGCCGCGGTGCCGACGCCGACTGTCTCGACATCGCCCGAGGACAGCAGCTTGCCGACCGCGTCGCGCTGCACATCGTCGTCCTCGACGATCAGGACGCGGCGCACCGTGCTCGCCAATTTGGACTGAAGGTTCGTCAGCACCTCGGCCAGGGCCTCGCGCTTGACCGGCTTCACCAGGTAGCCGATCGCGCCCAGCGACAGGGCGGTCTGGCTGTGGTCCGAGCCCGAGATGACGTGGATCGGGATGTGGCGGGTGGCGTCGTCGCGCTTCAGGCGGTCCAGCACCATCAGGCCGGACTCGTCCGGCAGGCCGACGTCCAGCACCACGGCGCTGGGCTTGAACTGGCGGGCCAGCTTCAGGGCGTCCTCGGCGGTGCCGGCGACCAGGCACTGGAAGCCCAGTTCGCGCGACAGGTCGCGGACGATGCCGGCGAACTTGTCGTCGTCCTCGATGACCAGCAGCACGCGGCGGCCGGTGGTCAGGTCGTGGCGGTCGTCGTCGACCGTCATGGCCAGCGGCTTGGCGGCCTTGGCCCGGACCGGCGCGCTCGGCGCGGGAGCGGGAGACGAGGACGGCTCGGGGCGCGGCGCGACGCGGGCCGGATCGTACGAGCGCGGGATGGTGACGGTGAAGGTGCTGCCTTCGCCCGGCGTGCTGGCCAGGGCGATCCTGCCGCCCAGCAGGCGCGACAGCTCGCGGCTGATCGAGAGGCCCAGGCCGGTGCCGCCGTACTTGCGACTGATGGTGCCGTCGGCCTGGCGGAAGGCTTCGAAGATGCTTTCCTGCTGCTCGGGCTTGATGCCGATGCCGGTGTCGGTCACCGCGAAGGCGATCTCGTCGCCGCCGGCCGGGGCGATGGCCAGGGTGACGACGCCGCCTTGCGTGAACTTGAAGGCATTCGACAGCAGGTTCTTGAGGATCTGCTCCAGCCGCTGGCGATCGGTCTCCAGCAGAGTGGGGACGTCGTTGGCCAGCTCGATCTTGAAGTCCAGCTTGCGCTCGTCGGCCACGGGCTGGAACAGCGCGCGCAGGTCGCCGGTCAGGCGTTGCAGCGGCAGGCTTTCGGGCCGCACCTCGATATGGCCGGCCTCGATCTTCGACAGGTCGAGGATGTCGTTGATCAGCGTCAGCAGGTCGTTGCCCGAGGACTCGATGGTCTGGGCGAACTTGACCTGCTCGCTCGACAGGTTGCCGGCGGTGTTGTCGCTGAGCAGCTTCGACAGGATCAGCAGCGAGTTGAGCGGCGTGCGCAGCTCGTGGCTCATATTGGCCAGGAAGTCGGACTTGTACTGGCTGGCCTGGGCCAATTCGCGGGCCTTCAGCTGCACGGCCGCGCCGGTGCGCTCCAGCTCGTCGCGCTGGGTCTCCAGGGTCTGGGCCTGTTCCTCCAGCTGGCTGTTGGTCTGCTCCAGCTCGACCTGCTGCTGCTCCAGGCGGGTCTGGGATTCCTTCAGGGCGCGGCCCTGTTCCTCCAGCTCCTCGTTGGAGACGCGCAGTTCCTCGCTCTGGACCTGCAGCTCCTCGGACTGGCGCTGGGTTTCTTCCAGGGCGTTTTGCAGCTGCGTGCGGTAGCGGGCCGAGCGCAACGAGACGCCGATCGAGGTCGAGGCCTGGCTCAGCAGCTCCAGCACCTGGTCATCGACCGCGTGCAGGAAGCCCAATTCGATGACGGCGTTGACGATTTCGTCGGCGTGGGTCGGGACCAGGACGAGGTGCTTGGGCTTGTCGTGGCCCAGGGCCGAGCCGATGGTCAGGTAGCCGTCAGGCACGTCGCGGACGATGGTCGCATAGCCCTCGGCGGCGACCTTGCCCAGCAGGCCTTCCTTGATGTCGAAGCGCAGCGGGGTGTCGGCGTCGGCCGGAATCCCCAAGGCGGCGGCGCGATAGAAGTGGCCGTTCTCGCCCTTGAACAGCGCGCCGGCCTGGAAGCCGACGTACTGGGACAGGAAGCGCAGGATGCTGTCGCTCAGCTCCTCGACGGTCTTGTCGCCCATCATCGCTTCCGACAGGCCGACCTGGCCGGCCTGCAGCCACTGCTGGCGGGCGCGGGCTTGGCTGCTGCGGCGGATCAGGGCGAAGATGGCCAGGGTCAGCACGCCGCCCAGCACGGCCGACAGCACGCTGCTGACCGTGGCGGTGCGGTGGGCCACGTCCATCTCGGCCAAGCGGATGTCGCGCAGGCGGTTCTCTTCGGTGCGCATGACGCCGATCTGCTGGCGGATGGCGTCCATCTCGGCCTTGCCGCGGTCGGTGGTGACGACGGCCAACGCGGCCGCGGCGCTCGTGGTGCGACGCAGTTCGACGGTTTCCGCCAACTCGGCCAGCTTGGCGTCGAGGTGGCGCTTGAGCTGGACGTGGTTGGCCTGCTGGATGGGGTTGTCCTTGGTCAGCGCCACGAGGGCTTCGCTGCGCGAGCCGACGTTCGTCACCGCCTGCTGGTAGGGCTCGAGGTAGCGGTCGTTGCCCGTCAGAAGGTAGCCTCGCTGGCCCGTCTCGGCGTCCTGTGTCGTGGACAGCAGGTCGTCCAGCGCCATCAGCACTTCGTGGGTGTGCCAGATTTGCTGGCTGCTGGTGCGCAGGGTCTCGATGTTGCGGTAGGCGATCGTGCCGCTGATCAGGAAGAAGGCCAGGGTCAGCGCCATGCCGAGCGCCGACCACAGCTCCGCTCGGGTGCGGGTCATGGACGCGTTGCGCGGTTCGATCAAAGCCATGGGATTCTCGACGTCGGGATTGTTCGGTGAGGCGATCTAGCGGAGGTCAGCGTGAGCGCGGCGCGGGATAATGAGGTTCGCGCACGCGGACGGTCGGCCTGCCGACGCATAGCTCGCTCATACGCTTGAAAACCACTGGATATCCCCGAACCGCACGCCCCAAAGCGAGCCTCTAACGGCGCACAACGGTGAAGGTTCCATCCGATCGCTGTTTAGTTGAGGTCTTCACGCATCGCGATGCTGCGATCGCGGGCCGCTGTCAGGGTGCGTCGCATCAGGATCTCGAGCGCCGAGTCGTGATCCAGCACCTTCAAGCCCTCCTGGGTGACGCCGCCCGGACTGGCCACGCGGGCGGCCAGTTGGCTGGGCGGTTCGTCCGAGCGCAGCATCAGTTCAACGGAGCCCGACAGGGTGGCCTCGACCAGCTTGGTGGTCATGGCGGCGGGCAGGCCGAGGTCCTGGCCCGCCTTGATCATCGCGTCGGTGAAGCGGAACAGGAACGCGGGCCCGCAGCCGGCCACGGCGGTGACGGCGTCGCACTGGGCCTCGTTGTCCAGCCAGAGCACCTGGCCCAGCGGGGCCAGCAGCCGTTCGGCCAGGTCGGTGATCTCGGGCGAGGCGGGCTCGGCGAACACCGACGTGATCCCCTTGCCGATGGAGGCGGGCAGATTGGGCACGGTGCGGATGATCGCCGCCGCGCGAGGGAAGGCGACCTTGAGCGCGGCGATCCCCGGCGCGGCCAGCACCGACAGGATCACGGTCTCGGGTCCGATCAGTGGCTGCAGGGGCGCGATGACCTCCGCCAGCTTCTGCGGCTTGACGGCCAGGACCACGACGGCGGCCGGGGAAGCGTCGGTAGGAACCTGCGGGAAGTAAGAGACGTCGCCCTCCGGCCGCTTGGGATCGACCACCGTCACGCCGCGCAGACCCTGGGCCAGCCAGCCGCGCAGCAATGCGCCGCCCATATTGCCGCAGCCGATCAGCCAGATGTTCATGCGCGCCTCGCTTGGCTATGGACCTTGCCGAATTCCATAACGTATACGATTGTTCGAAACACAAGCGGCGTAAGGGGAGAAGCGCATGAGGATCCTGGCAGCGGCCTTCAGTGCGCTGGCCTTGGCTACGGTTGGGGCGATGGCCGGCTCGGCCATGGCGGCGACGCCGTACGCGGAGCAGGTGACGCAAGGCGACTATGTCGTCCCGAACTTCACCTTCAAGTCGGGCGAGAGCCTGCCGAACCTGAAGCTGCACTACCGCACGCTGGGCCAGCCCAAGCGCGACGCGCAAGGCCACGTGACCAACGCGGTGATGGTGCTGCACGGCACCGGCGGTTCGGGCGCGCAGTTCCTGTCGCCGCAGTTCGCCGACGAGCTGTACGGTCCTGGCCAGCCGCTCGACATCACCCGCTACTACATCATCTTGCCCGACGGCATCGGCCACGGCGCCTCGTCCAAGCCCAGCAACGGCCTGCGCGCCAAGTTCCCGCACTACGGCTATGCCGACATGGTCGAGGCCCAGCGCCTGCTGCTGGTCGACGGCCTGAAGATCGACCATCTGCGTCTGCTGATGGGCACCTCGATGGGCTGCATGCACGGCTTCATGTGGGGCGAGCTGCATCCCGACTTCGCCCAGGCGATCATGCCGATGGCCTGCCTGCCGGTGCAGATCGCCGGCCTGAACCGCGTCTGGCGCAAGGCGGCCATGGAGTCGATCAAGGCCGATCCGGCCTGGATGGGCGGCGACTACCAGCAGCAGCCGGTGCTGGGCCTGCGCGGGGCGGTCAGCCTGCTGCTCGTCGCCGGCTCGGCCCCGCCGAACTGGCAGGCGGCAGCGCCGACCCGCGACGCCGCCGACGCCTTCTTCGAGGAGCGGTTCGCCAAGGACCTGCCGACGCGCGACGCCAACGACATGCTCTATCAGATCGCCGCGTCCAGCGACTATGACCCCTCGAAGGACCTGGAGAAGATCACCGCGCCCATGACCTGGGTGAACTCCAGCGATGACTTCATCAACCCGCCCAGCCTGGGCATCGCCGAGCCGGCGGCCAAGCGGCTGAAGAACGGCAAGTTCATCCTGATCCAGGCCACGCCCGACACGCGGGGCCACGGCACCCACACCTGGGCCAAGTTCTGGAAGAAGGACCTGGTCGAGCTGCTGGCCAAGTCCGAGAAGCGCTAGGCGCCAAACCCTAGGCAGGCGAGGGGGCTTCCTCGGCCGAGACGTGGTTCAGGGCGATGACCCATCGCCCGTCTACCTTGCGCATCAGCCGGGTGTTGATCCCGCGCTGGGCCGCCTTGGGGCGGTTCAGCTCATAGCGGCTGATCAGCTGGGCGGCGTCCGGGCCCAGCATCTCGACCTTGATGTCGTAGAACCGCACCTCGCCGCGCGTCTCGACCGAGGCGCCGTAGTCGCGGATGTAGTGGTCCAGCGTGCCCTGCCAGCCGCTCTGGAAGCGGCCCTTCGACACGAACACCACGCCGGGGTTCAGGAACCCGGCCATGTAGCCGTGGAAGTCGCCGCGGTTCCACGCCGCCTGCATGTCGGCGATGACCTTGAGGATGGCGCTGGTCTCGACCGCCGCATCGACGTTCGCGCACGCCTTGGGCGCGGCCAGGGCCGGAGCCGCCGTCATCGCCAGGGCCAGAGCCGCCAGGCCGCGCCGGCTGGCGCCTTCGATCGATCCGGCCATTTGTAATGACTCCCTGCTTTGCGTCGCTATAGATACAGTATACGGTATTATAAATAACCACGTCTGGGGAGGCGTGAGAATGCCGACTGTCCGGCCCGCCTCGAAGCGCGGCCTGTTCTATCTCGCGTTTACCGAGGTCTGGGAGCGCTTTTCCTTCTACGGCATGCAGGCGCTGCTGGTGCTGTACATGGTCGACAGCCTGCTGCGCGGCGACGTCGAGCGGAAGGTCGTCGGCTTCGGTCCGTTCCGCCACGCGCTGGAGTCGGTGACCGGGCCGCTGTCGACCCAGGCCCTGGCCTCGCAGATCTTCGGGCTCTATGCGGGTCTCGTCTACCTGACCCCGGTGTTCGGCGGGATCATCGGCGACCGGATCCTGGGACGGCGGCGCACGGTGGTGCTGGGCGCGGTGCTGATGGCGGCCGGGCATCTGCTGCTGGCCACCAACGCCGGGTTCCTGATCGCGCTGGCCTTGCTGATCGTCGGCTGCGGCTGCCTGAAGGGCAATATCTCCACCCAGGTCGGCCTGCTCTATCCGCCCGAGGACGCTGAGGGCCGGCGGCGCGGCTATCTGCTGTTCAATGTCGGCATCAACACCGGGGCCATGGCCGGGCCGCTGATCTGCGGCGCGCTGGGCGAGACCCTGGGCTGGCACTGGGGCTTCGGCGCGGCCGGGATCGGCATGCTCGTCGGCATGATCGTTTATCTGGCTGGCGCCAAGCACCTGCCGGTCGATCCGCCTATCCAGAAAGCGGGGGCCGCCGCGCCACTGACCCGCAATCAGCGCGTGACCGTCCTGGCCCTGATCGGTGTCTTTGTCC
Organism: Caulobacter sp. GW821-FHT10E02; assembly: GCF_059415225.1. Lineage (NCBI taxonomy): Bacteria > Pseudomonadati > Pseudomonadota > Alphaproteobacteria > Caulobacterales > Caulobacteraceae > Caulobacter > Caulobacter sp. GW821-FHT10E02. The sequence continues at coordinate 2,034,638 of NZ_JBWKMV010000001.1, read as the reverse complement.
TGGCGACGCTGTACAACATCCCGTTCGGTCAGAGCGCCAATGTCCTGCCCTTGTGGCTGCGCGAGATGACCGACCGCCAGGTGTTCGGTTTCCAGGTCCCGGTCAGCTGGTACCTGGCCGCCGACGGCCTGTTCACCGTGGCCTTCACGCCGCTGGCCCTGGCCTTCACCGGAAGACTGGCCGCGCAAGGGCGTCCGTTGAGCGCCATCGGCAGCATCGCCCTGGGGTGCGGCTGCGTGGCTGTGGCCGACGTCCTGCTGGCCCTGCTGCAGGCGACCTCGGCCGGGCCGGGGACGCTGCACGTGCTGTGGGGCTTCGTCTATTTCGCCATCTGCGACTGGGGCTACCTGTTCACCTGGCCGATCGTCCTCGCTTTGGTCGCGCAGAGCGCGCCGCCGTCGCTGAAGGCCACCCTGATGGGTGTGGCGTTCCTCAGCCTGTTCTCCGCCAACCTGACCGTCGGCTGGCTGGGACGGTTCTACGAGACCACGTCGCACACCGCCTTCTGGCTGGGCCACGCCGCGATCGGCGCGCTCGGCGTGGCGGCGTGCCTGGCCTTCAAGGGCGCCCTCGCGCGCCGTCTTTCCGTGACCGATCAGCCAGAGGAGAGGGCGCCGGAAGGCTCGATCGCGAGCGCCATCTGACTATTCGAAAGGCAGGCCTGAGGGGTGATCCACAGGCCTTCACAAATTGGAAACACGGGGGTTGACCATTTTCCGATCCTATATACCGTATTCTGTATACGGTTGCTGATCGCGGTCATCCTCGGTCTTGAAATCTGTCTTCAACGATGCCGGCCGGTCAAGTGGCGGGTATCGAGCGCTTCCTCGTGCGCCAAAGGCGTGGCGCACGGCCGTATTCGCAAACAGTGGTGAGAACTAACGGTCCGATAAATACCTAAACACTCGACCAGGATTGGGGGATTGAGCATGAGAACTAATGATCAAGGCACGAGCGTGGTTCGGAAGAATCTCCGCTCCATCGTTCTTTGTTCCAGCATGATCGGCGGCTTCCTGGCGCTCGGCGCGCCAGCGCTGGCCCAGACCCAGTCCGGCGACGCGCCCGCGACGGTCGAGGAGATCATCGTCACCGGGTCGCGCCTGCCGCGCACCGACCTGACCGCGCCCAGCCCGACCACGGTGGTCGGCGACATGGAGATCAAGCAGTCCGGCAACGTCACGCTTGAGAAGACCCTCAACCAGTTCCCGCAGCTGGCTTCGGGCAACACCTCCACTGTCAACAATGGCGGCGGCTCGGGCGTCCTGACCGCCAACCTGCGCGGCCTGGGCTCGACTCGGACCCTGGTGCTGGTCAATGGCCGGCGCTTCATCCCGGCCAACTCGGCGGCCGACGTCGACCTGGCCAGCATCCCGGACACGCTGATCGCGCGCACGGAGATCATTACCGGCGGCGCCTCGGCCGTGTATGGCTCGGACGCCATCGCCGGCGCGGTCAATTTCATCCTCAAGGACAATTTCGAGGGCTTCGAGGCCGCGGGCCAGTACGGGATCACCGACCGCGGCGACGCCAAGTCCCAGAAGCTGGACCTGACCATGGGCGCCAACCTGGACGGCGGGCGCGGCAATGTCGCCATGTCGCTGTCCTACACCAAGCAGGACCCGATCACCCAGAACGACCGCGACTTCGCCAAGGTCCCGCTGGGCGAGGTGAACGGCGCTCTGGTCTATTCGGGCTCGGGCAGCATCCCCGGCACCCGCGTGCCGCTCAGCGCCAGCCAGCGCGCGGCGCTGGTCGGCGTTAACCTGACCCCCGGCGGGACCTGCACCTCGGTCACCGGCATCCGCTTCGGCGCCGGCGGCGTGGTGCTGCCCTATTGCCAGCCGGAGGACACCTACAACTACGCGCCCTTCAATCTGCTGCAGCGTCCGCTGGAGCGCTACAACCTCTCGACCATCGGCCACTACAACCTGACGGACCACGTCACGGCCTATGCCGAGGCGTTCTTCGTCAATTCGCGCAACAACTCGATCCTGGCCCCGGACTCGTTCACGCCGGTGACGCCGGGCGCGGCCTCGTCGACCCTGCTGGTGCCCAACTACGCCACCAACGCGGCGCTGACGCCAGCCTTGCGGAAGTTCTTCGCCGACAACGCCGCGATCTTCGATCCGGCTCGCACCGGCACGGCCTCGGTGGTCGGGGGCGGACGGCGCGCCGATGAGCTGGGCACCCGCAACTCGTTCTATGAGCGCCAGTCCTACGAGATCACCACGGGCTTGCGCGGCGACTTCGACATCGCCGGGCATACGTGGCGGTGGGACGGTTTCTACCAGTACATGCGCAACCGCACCGACACCCACAACGAAGGCACGATCAACCAGACGCGCCTGAGTCAGGGTCTGGACGCCATCGTCAACGGGGCCGGCCAGGTGGTCTGCCGCAGCGGCGCCCAAGGCTGCGTGCCGGTGTCGATCTTCGGCCTGGCCTCGATCAGCCCGGCGGCCGGCAAGTTCCTGACCCCCGACCGCGACGCTCACGACATCTTCGAGCGCCAGGTGGCCGGCGGTTCGCTCAGCGGCACGCTGTTCACCCTGCCGGCCGGTCCGGTCGCCATGGCGGCCGGCGCCGAGTACCGCAAGGACCAGTACACCTCGACCCCCAGCGCCTTCGACCTGAACGGCGAATACGGGGCGGCGTCCTCGAACGCCCTGAAGGGCTCGTTCGACGTCAAGGAAGTGTTCGGCGAGCTGCGCGTGCCGATCCTGGCCGACCTGCCGTTCATCAAGTCGCTGTCAGTCGAGGGCGCGGCCCGCTACTCGGACTATTCGTCGATCGGCGGCGTATTCGCCTGGAAGGCCGGCGGCGAATACGCCCCGCTGGACTGGTTCCGGTTCCGCGGCGCCTACAACCGCGCCATCCGCGCCCCGAACATCGCCGAGCTCTATTCGGCCCGGGCCCAGGGCTTCACCGGCGGCACCGACCCATGCGCCACCGCGCAGAAGCCGACGGCCGCCCAGAAGCAGCTCTGCATCGCCCAGGGCGTGCCCGCCGCCGACATCGAGACCTTCACCCAGGCCACGCTGGGCCTGACGGTGGAGAGCGGCGGCAACCCGAACCTGACGGAAGAGAAGTCCAGCACCTTCACGATCGGGGCCGTGATCTCGCCGCCGATCATCCCGCGCCTGAACGTCACGGTCGACTACTTCAGCGTCGAGGTGAAGAACGCCATCACCACGATCAACGCCCAGCAGACGCTGAACGACTGCTTCACCAACCTCAACGCCAGCAGCGTCACCTGCCAGGCGGTCAAGCGCCTCTCCAGCGGCCAGATCGACTTCGTCCGCACCAGCAACAGCAATATCGGCCTGTTGAAGGTGCGCGGCATCGACGCCCAGGTCGACTACAAGCTGCCGCTGCCGGAAGTGCTGGAACTGGGCGGGCCGGCCAACCTGTCGCTGACCGCCGTGGCCAGCTGGCTGATGGAGCGCTCGACCCAGGTGCTGGTCAGCCAGAAGGCGCAGGACTGCGCCGGCTACTACGGCGCGGGCTGCTCCAGCGGCACCGGCGGCTTCATCACCCCGGACTTCAAGCTGAACCTGTCGGGCACCTACACCAGTGGCGACGTCACCTTGCGCCTCGGCGCGCGGATGATCGGCAAGCTGGAGCTCTATCCGACCGCGACCAACGTCGTGAAGTCGGTCGATCCCACCTGGTACGTCGACAGCTCGTTCTCGTGGAACGTGACCAAGTCGGTGAACCTGTTCGGCGGGGTCAACAACCTTTTCGACAAGCAGCCGCCGATCCTGGGCACCACCCTGGTCGGCGACGCCAACACCGACGTGTCGCTCTTCGACACGCTGGGCCGACGCTACTTCATGGGGGCGCGGCTGCGCTTCTAGATGAATACTCGGAGGGCCGCGGGCGACGCGCTCGCGGCCTTTAGACCTTGGGAGGGGGAAACGATGAAGAGACTGGCCCTGACGCTGCTGACCTCGGTGGCGGCCGTGATGATGGCGACCGCGACGATCGCGGCGCCTTTGGACGACGCGCCGTCCGTGGCGGCGGGCAAGGTCGCCGACCCGATCCCGAAGCGGACGGAAGGCATCGGTCCGTTCAACCGCGTCGTGCTGCGCAACGTCACCATGATCGACGGCACCGGCGCCCCGGCCCAGGGGCCGGTCGACATCGTCCTGGTCAACGACCGCATCGCCGAGATCCGCAGCATCGGCGCGCCCAAGGCCATCGATCCTTCGGCCCGCGCGGCCAAGGGCGACTACGAGCTGGACCTGACCGGCTACTACGTGATGCCGGGCTTCGTGGACGCCCACGTCCACCTGCACAGCCTGAACGACGCCCAGCACGTACCGTCGGACTACATCCTCAAGCTCTGGATCGCCAACGGCGTCACCTCGGTGCGCGAGGTGGGCTCCAGCCGGCCGATCGAGTGGCTGGCCGACATCAAGGCCCGCAGCGCCCGCAACGAGATCGTCGCGCCGCGCATCGACATCTATCCGTTCTTCCACAAGATCCGGAACACGCCAGTCAACGATCCCGTCCAGGCGCGCCTCGCCGTGCAGGAAGCCAAGGCGCGCGGCGCCGACGGCATCAAGTTCATCGGCGGCTCCGAGGACGTGCTGTTCGCCGCCATCGAGGAAGCCCACAAGCTGGGGCTCCACACCACCATGCACCACGCCCAGCCCAGCGTGGCCTACGCCAACGTGCTGACCACCTCGGCCCACGGGCTGGAGTCGATGGAGCACTGGTACGGCCTGCCCGAGGCGATGTTCACCGACAAGCGCCTGCAGCGCTGGCCCAACGACTTCGTCAACAACGACGAGCAGGACCGCTTCGGCGAGTCCGGCCGCCTGTGGGCTCAGACCGCCGCGCCGGGCTCGGCCAAGTGGGAAGAGGTCATGCAGACCCTGCTGGACCGCAAGTTCACGCTAGACCCGACCTTCACCGCCTATCTGGCCAGCCGCGACCTGATGCGGATGAGCCGCGCCACCTGGCACGACGACTACACCATGCCGGCGCTGTGGGACTACTACCGCCCCAGCCGCGTCAATCACGGCTCGTACTGGTTCGACTGGACCACCGAGGACGAGGTCGCCTGGAAGGACAACTACCGCCTCTGGATGCAGTTCGTGAACGAGTACAAGAACCGCGGCGGGCGCGTCACGGTCGGCAGCGACAGCGGCTACATCTACAACCTCTATGGCTTCGGCTACATCCAGGAGATGGAGCTGCTGCGCGAGGCCGGCTTCTCGCCGCTGGAAGTGATCCATTCGGCCACCCAGGAAGGCGCGCGCCTGCTGGGCCACGAAGACCAGGTCGGCACCATCCGCGTGGGTCGCAAGGCCGACCTCGTGGTGGTCCAGGGCAATCCGCTGGCCAACATGAAGCTCCTGTTCGGCACCGGCTCGCTGCACCTCAACGACGACACTGGCAAGGTCGAGCGCGTCGGCGGCGTGGCTTGGACCATCAAGGACGGCATCCTCTACGACGCCCGCAAGCTGCGCGAGGAGATCCGCCAGTCGGTTCTCAAGGAAAAGGCCGCGCGCGGGATGCCCGCCGGTCCGATGCCGATCGAAGCAATCGACCTGACACACTGATTTTCCATGGTTCGCGTGAAGTGGGAGTAGGGGCATGAACAAGGGTTCGATGATCGCGGCGCTGCTGGCCGCGACGGTGCTGGCGGGGGCGGGTCATGCCGCCGCCCAGGTGTCCGCCGCCGATACGCAGCTGAAGGCGCTGTACGAGCGGGAATGGGCCTGGCGACAGAATGAGCTGGGCCGGGTCCGCGACGAGACCGGCCGCTGGGGCGACGGCGCCGACCATCTGCCCAAGGTGGACGCCAAGAGCCAGGCCGCGCGCCTGACCTACTGGACCGCCGTTCTGGCCGAGCTGGACAAGATCCCGGTCGCCCAGCTGTCGCCGGAAGAGAAGATCAACGGCGAGATCTTCCGCGCCTCGGTGAAGTCGCTGGCCGACAACGCCCGCTTCAAGACCTATGAGGCCCCGTTCAACGCCGACACCTTCTTCTGGTCGGGCCTGGCCCCGCGTGGCGCTTTGAAGACGGCCAAGGACTACCGCAACTACATCGCCCGGATGCGCGACATCCCGCGCTATTTCGACGAGCAGACCGCCAACATGCGGGCCGGCCTGAAGCGCGGCTACAGCGTGCCGCGCGTGGTGGTCACCGGCCGTGACAAGACCATGGAGCCCAACCTTTCGACGGGGGCGGACAACCCGTTCCTGGCCCCGTTCGCGACCATGCCGGCCTCGATCCCGGCCGAGGAGCAGGCCGCTCTCAAGGCCGAGGGGCAGCAGGTGCTCACCCAGTCGGTGATCCCGGCCTATACGAAGCTACTGGCCTTTATCCACGACGAGTACATGAAGCAGGCCCGCACGACCCTGGCGGCCGAGGCCGAGCCGGACGGCAAGGCCTTCTACCAGTCGCAGATCGAGGGCTTCACGACCCTGAAGCTGACGCCCGAGCAGATCCACAAGATCGGCCTGGAGGAGGTCGCCCGGATCAGCGCCGAGATGGAGGCGGTCAAGGCCCAGACCGGCTTCAAGGGCACGATGCCGGAGTTCCTGAAGTTCCTGCGCACCGACCCGCAGTTCTATCCGAAGACGCCCAAGGAGCTGCTATCGTTCTCGGCCTATGTGGCCAAGCGCGTGGACGGCAAGCTGGCTGACACCATCGGCTTCCTGCCGCGCCGGCGCTTCGCGATCCTGCCCGTGCCGCCGGCCCTGGCGCCGATCTACACCGGCGGTCGCGGCGGCCTCGACAGCTGCCTGATGAACACCTACGACCTGCCGTCGCGGCCGCTGTACACCTTGACCGCCCTGACCCTGCACGAGTGCAATCCGGGCCACGCCTTCCAGGCCGCCGTGGCGGCCGAGGCCAAGGGCCGCCCCGACTTCCGCCGGCAGACCTCGTTCTCGGGCTATGGCGAGGGCTGGGCGCTCTACATGGAGTGGCTGGGCACCAAGATGGGCGTCTACGACACGCCCTATGAGAACTTCGGCCGGCTGTCCTACGAGATCTGGCGCGCCAGCCGCCTGGTGATCGACACCGGCATCCACCACGACGGCTGGACCCGCGAGCAGGCCCAGCAATATCTGCGCGACCATACCGCGCTGTCCGAGCACGAGATCGAGACCGAGATCGACCGCTACATCGCCTGGCCCGGCCAGGCCGTGGCCTACAAGCTGGGCGAGATGGTGATCCGCAAGAAGCGCGCGGAGGCCGAGGCCAAGCTGGGCGCCAAGTTCGACCAGCGCGACTTCCACGACGCCATCCTGGCGCTGGGGTCCGTGCCGCTGTCGACCCTGGAAGAGCGCCTCGACCAGTTCATCGCCGATGGCGGGGTCAATCCGCCCGGCTTCAACCCGGCCTTGCCTGAGACCAAGTAGGGGCGGGGCGCGTGGAGTTGATCGATCGTCGCATGTTGCTGGCGCTGGCCGGTGCGGCCGCCTCGGCCCCGTCGCTGCTGAGCGCCGCGCCGCTGGCCCCGCTGGGGCCGGCCAGCCCGCTGCCGTTGTCCGACGTGCGGCTGCTGGACTCGCCGTGGCTGACGGCGGTGGAGGCTAACCAACGCTATCTCCACGCCTTGGAGCCCGACCGGCTGCTGCACAACTTCCGCACCAGCGCCGGGCTGGAGCCGAAGGGCGCGGTCTATGGCGGCTGGGAGAGCGACACGATCGCCGGCCACACCCTGGGCCACTATCTGACGGCCCTGTCGCTGATGTACGCCCAGACCGGCGACGCCGAGTGCAAGCAGCGGGTCGACTACATCGTCGGCGAGCTGGCGGTGGTCCAGGCCAAGCAGGGCGACGGCTACGTGGCCGGCTTCACCCGTAAGCGCGGCGACATCGTCGAGGACGGCAAGGCGATCTTCCCCGAGCTGATCGCCGGCGACATCCGCTCGATGGGCTTCGATCTGAACGGCTGCTGGGTGCCGTTCTACAACTGGCACAAGCTGTTCGCCGGCCTGTTCGACGCCCAGCTCTATTGCGACAACCAGCAGGCCCTGAAGGTCGCCGTGGCCCTGGGCGGCTATATCGACGGCGTCTTCGCCAAGCTCACCGACGCCCAGGTGCAGACGGTGCTGGACTGCGAGCACGGTGGCATCAACGAGAGCTTCGCCGAGCTCTACGCCCGCACCCGCGACCCGCGCTGGCTGGACCTGGCCGAGCGCCTGCATCACGCCAAGGTCCTGGACCCGCTGGCCCAGCGTCGCGACTCTCTGCCGTGGATCCACGCCAACACCCAGATCCCCAAGATCATCGGCCTGGCGCGGCTGCACGAGCTGACCGGCAGGGCCGACCAGGCGGTGGCGGCGCACTTCTTCTGGGAGACGGTGACCCGCGACTACAGCTACGTGATCGGCGGCAACGCCGACCGCGAGTACTTCACCGCGCCCCGCACCATCTCGCGGCACATCACCGAGCAGACCTGCGAGAGCTGCAACACCTACAACATGCTGAAGCTGACCCGGCATCTCTATGGCTGGCAGCCGCGTGCGGCGATGTTCGACTATTACGAGCGCGCCCACCTCAACCACATCCTGGCCCACCAGGACCCGGCGACCGGCATGTTCGCCTACATGGTCCCGCTGATGTCGGGCTCGGCGCGCAAGTTCTCGCGGCCGTTCGACGACTTCTGGTGCTGCGTGGGCTCAGGCATGGAGAGCCACGCCAAGCATGGTGACTCCATCTGGTGGCGCAGCGGCGACACCCTGCTGGTCAATCTCTACATCCCCTCGACCGCCCGCTGGGCCGAGCAGGGGGCGAGGCTCCGGATGGAGACCGCCTATCCGTTCGGCGAGCGGATCGAGATCGTGGTCGACGACCTGGACGGCGCGAAGGAATTCGGCGTCGCCCTGCGCATGCCCGGCTGGTGCCAGGGCGCGAAGGTCAGCGTCAACGGCGAGGCGATGTCGGCCGGCCCGGCTGGCGACTACACAGTCCTGCGCCGCACTTGGCGCAAGGGCGACCGCATCGCGCTGGACCTGCCCATGAAGCTGCGGACCGAGCCGACCAACGACGACTCCTCGGTGCTGGCCGTGTTGAAGGGGCCGGTGGTCCTGGCCGCCGACCTGGGACCATCCAGCCAGCCCTATGACGGGCCGGCTCCGGCGCTGGTCGCGCGTGATCCGCTGACGGGCTTCGTTCCCGTCGAGCCGGCGCTGGGCCAGTACCGGACCAAGGGCATCGGCAAGCCCGCCGACCTGTCGTTCGCACCGTTCTACCAGCAGCGCGACCGTCGCACGGCCGTCTATTTCGCGACCTTCGACGAGGCCGGCTGGAAGGCGCAGCAGGTCGCCTACGCCGCCGAGCAGGCGCGATTGCAGGACCTGGCGCGGCGGTCGGTGGACGTCATGCACCTGGGCGAAATGCAGGCCGAGCGCGACCACGGTCTGACCGCCAAGAACAGCTATGCGGTCACCTATCGCGGCCGCCACGGGCGCGACGCGCGCACCTTCGGCTTCTTCGAATACAAGGCCGCGGTGAAGCCGGGACCGCTGATCCTGCAAGCCACTTTTTGGGGTGAGGAGCGAAACAAGCGCTTCGACATCCTGATCGATGGCGTCCGCATCGCGACCCAGGCGCTGACCGGTCAGCATCCGGGCGATTTCTTCGATGTCGACTATCCGATCCCGCAAGAATTGACCCGGGGCAAGGAAAGCGTGACCGTGCGCTTCCAGCCCGCCGACGACACGACCCGCTGTGGTCCGGTCTTCGGCGTGCGGGTCTATGCGCCGGCGGGGTCTTCAAGAACAACCTGACCAGGGCATGGGGAGGAGGGGCGTATGAAAAGAGTTTCCGGAGTGGTGATCTCGCTGGCGCTAGCGGGCCAGCCGATGCTGGCGCACGCGCAAGTGGCTAGGTCGACGGCGAAGCCGGCGGCTACCGCCACCAGCGCCGACGCGCGCCTCAAGGCCCTCTACGACGCCGAGTGGAACTGGCGCGCCAAGGAGTTCGGCCGCGACGCCGACGACGAGGGCGGCGGCTTGGGCGATAGCCTGCCGCATGTCGACGCGGCCAGCCAGCAGCGCCGCCTGGCCTACTGGACCAACGCGCTGGCCCAACTCGACAAGATCCCCGTCGCCCAGCTGTCGCCCGAGGAGAAGGTCAACGCCGCGGTGTTCCGCACCGCGCTGGAGGCCTTCGTCAGCCAGATCAAGTTCAAGGAGTACGAGGACCCGTTCGGCTTCTGGACCTGGATGGCCCCGCGCGCCGGCTTTGGGACCGTCGCCGAATACCGCGCCTATCTCGGCCGCTTGCGCGACATGCCGCGCTATGTCGACGAGCAGATCGTCAACATGAAGGCCGGGCAGGCGCGAGGCTTCACCAAGGCCAGGGCCTCGATCGAGGGACGCTACACCACGATCGCGCCGCTGGCGGCCGGCGATCCGGCGGCCAATCCGTTCTTCGGCCCGTTCGCCAACATGCCGTCGTCGATCCCGGCCGGCGAGCGCGACAAGCTGATGGAGGAGGGCAGGGCGGCCGTCACCGGCAGCGCCGCGCCGGCCTTCGGCAAGCTGCTGGCCTATGTGCGCGACGACTACATCCCGCACGCGCGGACCAACACCGCCGCCGAGAGCCTGCCGGACGGCAAGGCCTTCTACCAGGCCAAGATCCGCGAATACACGACCACCGACCTGACCGCCGACCAGATCCACCAGATCGGCCTGAAGGAGGTGGCGCGCATCGACGCCGACATGCAGGCGACGATGAAGCAGGCTGGCTGGACCGGAGACTTCCAGGGCTTCCTGAAGTACCTGAAGACCGACCCGCAGTTCTACGCCAAGACGCCCTACGAGCTGATCGCCAAGTCGGCTTATGTGGCCAACAAGGCCAATGGCCAGCTGAAGTTCACGATCGGTTTGCTGCCCCGCTACCGCTTCACCATCGTGCCGACCCCAGCGGCGATCGCGCCGTTCGGGACGGGTGGCAATGGCGGCCTCGAGAGCTGCCTGATGAACACCTACAACCTGCCGGCCCGGCCGCTCTACACCATCCCGCCGCTGACCCTGCACGAGTGCGTGCCGGGCCACAGCTTCCAGGCGGCCCTGGCGCTGGAGGGGCCCAATCGCCCGGCGATCCGCAAGCGCACCTACTTCTCCGGCTATGGCGAGGGCTGGGCGCTCTACATGGAGTGGCTCGGGACCAAGATGGGCGTCTACGAGACGCCCTATGACGAGTTCGGCCGCGAGACCTACGAGATGTGGCGCGCCGCCCGCCTCGTCGTCGACACCGGCCTGCACCACATGGGCTGGTCGCGTCAGCAGGCGCTGGACTACCTCTCCAGCCACACCGCGCTGTCGGACCACGAGGTCACCATCGAGGTCGATCGCTACATCAACGATCCGGGCCAGGCCCTGGCCTACAAGCTGGGCGAGATGCTGATCCGTCGCAAGCGCGCCGAGGCGGAAGCAAAGCTGGGCGCGAATTTCGACCAGCGCTGGTTCCACGACACGATCCTGGGCCTGGGCTCGGTGCCGCTGCCGACCCTGGAGAAAGCCATCGACGACTGGATCGCCGGCGGCGGCAAGAACCCCAACCCGACCAAATCCTGATCCCACCTTTCCAAGTTTTGGATGGAGACTTCCCTTGTTCGTTCGGTCCCTGATGCTCGTTTCCGCCCTGGCCCTGATGGCCGGGGCTCCGGCCGTTTCGCTGGCCCAGACCGCCGCCCCGACGGCGGCTACGGCCACCGACGCCGACAGCCGCCTGAAGGCGCTCTATGACACCGAGTGGGCCTGGCGGCAGAAGGAGTTCGGGCGCCTGGCCAGCGACGCGCCGTTCAGCGGCGGCGCGGGCCAGCTGCAGCATGTCGACGCGGCCACCCAGGAGGCCCGCCTGGCCTACTGGACCAAGACCCTGGCCGAGCTGAACAAGATCCCCGTCGACCAGTTGTCGCCCGAGGAGAAGATCAACGCGGCGGTTTTCCGCACCAGCCTCGAGGCCTTCGTCGCCCAGGGCAAGTACCGGACCTGGGAAGCGCCGTTCAACGCCGACAGCCAGTTCTGGTCGGGCCTGGCCGCGCGCAGCAGCTATTCCAGCGCCGAAGGCTATCGCCGCTACATCGGCCGCATGCGCGACGTGCCGCGCTATTTCGACGAGCAGATCGCCAACATGAAGGCCGGCGTGGCCCGCGGCTACACCGTGCCACGCGAGGCCCTGAGCGGTCGCGACGCCACCATCGCCGCCTTCACCGACACCGATCCGGCCAAGAACGGCTTCTACGAGGCCTTCGCCAACATGCCCGCGTCGATCCCGGCCGAGGAGCAGGAGAAGCTGCGGGCCGAGGCCAAGCAGGTGATCGCCCAGTCGGTGGCCCCGGCCTACGCCAAGCTGCTGGCCTATTACCGCACCGAGTACCTGCCCAAGGCCCGCAAGACGATCGCCGCCGAGGCCCTGCCGGACGGCAAGGCCTACTACCAGGCGCAGATCAAGGAGTTCACGACCACCGACCTGACCGCCGAGCAGATCCACCAGATCGGCCTGTCGGAGGTCGCCCGCATCTCGGCCGAGATGGAGAAGGTCAAGGAGCAGAGCGGCTTCAAGGGCGACATGCCCGCCTTCCTGAAGTTCCTGCGCACCGACCCGCAGTTCTACGCCAAGACCCCCGACGAGCTGCTGGGCGTGTCGGCCTATGTGACCAAGCGCGTGGACGGCCAGCTGAAGAACACCATCGGCCTGCTGCCCCGCTACCGCTTCACGATCGTGCCGGTGCCGGCGGCGATCGCGCCGTACTACACGTCCGGTCGTGGCGGGCTCGAGTCCTGCCAGATGAACACCTACGACCTGCCGTCGCGGCCGCTGTACCAGATCCCGGCCCTGACCCTGCACGAGTGCAATCCGGGCCACAGCTTCCAGGCCGCTGTGGCCCTGGAGCAGACCGGCCGGCCGGCCTTCCGCAAGCAGACCTACTTCTCGGGCTACGGCGAGGGCTGGGCGCTCTACATGGAGTGGCTGGGCACCAAGATGGGCATCTACCGCACGCCCTATGAGGACTTCGGCCGCCTGTCGTTCGAGATGTGGCGGGCCGCGCGCCTGGTCATCGACACCGGCATCCATCACGACGGCTGGACCCGCCAGCAGGCCATCGACTACCTGGCCAGCCACACCGCCCTGGCCCAGCACGACATCGAGACCGAGGTCGACCGCTACATCAGCTGGCCCGGCCAGGCCCTGGCCTACAAGCTGGGCGAGCTGAGCATCCGCAAGAAGCGCGCGGAAGCCGAGGCCAAGCTGGGTCCCAAGTTCGACCAGCGCAAGTTCCACGACGTCATCCTGGCGCTCGGCTCGGTGCCGCTGCCGGTGCTGGAAGCGCGCCTCGACCAGTACATCGCCGACGGCGGGCAGAGCCCGACCACGCCGGCGTCCTAAGACCTCCCCGCAGTCCAGAAAACCGTATTCCACCTGGAGAATTTGATGCGTGCGTATCCTCTCGTAGCCGCCCTGGGCCTCGCCGCCCTGACGGCGCAACCCGTCCTGGCCCAGGAGAAGCCTCCCGCCGTCGAGGCCCCGGCCAAGGGTCCCGAAAAGGCCGGCAAGGCCGACGCCCCGGACTTGGCCCAGGCCACCGCCGAAGAAGACGCCCAGCCCAAGCGCGGCTCGGTCACGGTCGCCGGCAAGGTCATCGGCTACACCGTCACCCCCGGCACCGTCGTCATCCGCAACGACGACGGCGAGGCCATCGCCTCGATGTTCTACGTCGCCTATGTCGCCGACCGTCCGAAGGGTTCGGCGCCGCGTCCGATCACCTTCACCTATAACGGCGGCCCGGGCTCCTCGAGCATGTGGCTGCACATGGGCTCGATCGGTCCCGTCCACGTCGAGACCCCGCTGGTCGATGTCGCCGCCCCGGCGCCGTACAGGATCACCGAGAACCACGAGACGATGCTGGACAAGACCGACATCGTCTTCATCGACGCCATCGGCACCGGCCTGTCGCGCCCGATCGGCAAGTCGAAGGGGCCGGAGTTCTACGGCGTCGACCAGGACATCGACGCCTTCGCGCGCGGCATCATGCGCTACCTGACGATCAACGACCGCTGGGACAGCCCCAAGTTCCTGTTCGGCGAAAGCTACGGCACCCTGCGCTCGGCGGGCCTCGTGCACGCTCTTCAAGAGCGTGGCGTGCAGATGAACGGCGTGGTGCTGCTGTCGTCGATCCTGAACTACGGCGTCCGTCAGCCGGGCTTCGACCAGATCTTCGTCACCTACCTGCCCAGCTACGCGGCCACGGCCTGGTACCACAACCGCCTGCAGAACCGCCCGGCGGCGCTGGAACCGTTCCTGACCGAGGTGCGCGAGTGGGCGCGCGGTCCCTACGCCACGGCCATGGCCAAGGGCTCGGACCTCAGCGACGCCGAACGCGCCGCCATCGCCAAGCAGATGAGCGCCTATACGGGCCTGTCGGAGAAGTTCCTGCTCAGCGTCGACCTGCGCGTCGAGCTTGGCCGGTTCCGCAAGGAGCTGCTGCGTGACCAGGCCCGCACGGTCGGCCGCCTGGACTCGCGCTTCAAGGGCATCGACGTCGACGCCGGCGGCGACGGCCCCGAATACGACGCCACCGACACCTCGATCAGCGGGGCCTATATCGGCGCGCTGAACAAGTACCTGTTCGGCACGCTGGGCTATAAGACCAAGCTCAGCTACCGCCCGAACTACTACGCCCAGATCGGCGGCGGGAAGTGGGACCAGAAGCACAAGGCCCCGGGCGGTCGCGGTGGCGGCGGCCAGATGGCCCTGGCCGACACGGCCCTCGACCTGTCGATGGCCATGCGCCAGAACCCGAAGCTGAAGGTGCTGTCGCTGAACGGCTACTACGACATGGCCACGCCGTTCTTCGGCGCCGAGTACGATCTCAAGCACATGCAGATCGACCCGACCCTGCAGAAGAACCTGAGCTACAAGTACTACGAGTCCGGGCACATGGTTTACATCAACCCGGCGGTGACGACGCAGTTCAAGAAGGACCTGGACGGGTTCTACGACAGCGCCGCCCAGGCCAACTAAGCTTCATCTAGGCTAGCTGAAGAGGCTCCCGATCAGGCCGATCGGGAGCCTCTTTTCGTTCAGCGCGCCGCCACCGGCGTGACCATCGAGCGGGCGTTCCAGTTCGGCGGCTCCTGGCCGGCCAAGTGGCGCAGGAAGAACTCGAACTCCTTGCGCTGGCCGTAGTCGATCGGGCCCGTCGAGCGGCCGACCGAGTGGCCTTCGCCCGGCATGACCAGCAGGTCGAACTCCTTGTCCGCCTTGATCAGGGCGTCGACCACCTGCATCGTCGAGGCCGGGTCGACGTTCTTGTCCTGCTCGCCGACGATCATCAGCAGCTTGCCTTGCAGCCGCCAGGCGTTGTCGATGGCCGAGGCGGCCGAATAGCTCTGGTCGACCGGCCAGCCCAGCCACTGTTCGTTCCAGCTGATCTTGTCCATGCGGTTGTCGTAGCAGCCGGCGAAGGCCACCCCGACCTTGTAGATTTCCGGATGGTAGAGCAGGGCCAGCGCCGTCGACTGGCCGCCGGCCGAGCCGCCATAGATGCCGACGCGGCTGGCGTCGTACCAGGGATACTTCGCGGCGGCGGCCTTGTGCCAGAGGATGCGGTCGGGGAACCCGGAGTCGGCCAGGTTCTTCCAGGCCACGTCGTGGAAGGCCTTCGAGCGGTTCAGCGTGCCCATGCCGTCGATCTGCACGACGATGAAACCCAGGTCCGCCAGCGATTGCATGCCCGTCACCTTGTCGCCGCCCGCGTGATAGCCGAACGGCCACCAGGTCTTGGGCACGAAGCTGGAATGGGGGCCGGCATAGATGTTCTCGATCACCGGATAGCGCTTGGCCGGATCGAAATTGGTCGGGCGGACGATCAGGCCGTAGATGTCGGTCTTGCCGTCGCGGCCCTTGGCGACGAAGGGCTCGGGCGGCTTGAAGCCGGCGGCGACCAGCTGGCTGATGTCGGGCTTTTCCAGCGTGGCGACCAGGCTCTGGTCGCTGGTGCGGCGCAGCTCCGAGACCGGCGGCAGGTCGACCCGCGAATAGGTGTCGACATAGAGGCTCCCATCCGGCGACAGCGCCACGTCGTGATAGGCGTCGGCGGTGGTCAGGGCGGTCAGGCCCTTGCCGTCGAAGCCAATGCGGTAGACCTGCTGGAAGTAGGGGTCTTGCCCCGCGACCATGCCGCCGGCGGCGAAGTAGATCTGCCGCTTGGCCTCGTCGACCTTCAGCACCTGGCGCACTACCCACGGGCCCTTGGTGATCTGGGTCTTCACCGCGCCGGTCTTGCCGTCGAACAGGTAGAGGTGGTTCCAGCCGTCGCGCTCGGACATCCAGATGACCTCGCGGCCGTTGTCGATGTCCTGTCGGAAGCGGCGGCCCTCGTTGATGAAAGTCTTGGCCGCCTCGGTGACCACGGCGCGCGGCGCGCCAGTCTTGGCGTCGATCTCGACCACGCGGGCCAGCTGGTGGCCGCGCTGCTCGTAGATGAATGACACCGTGGCGCTGTCCTTGCGCCATTCCAGCTTGGAGAGGTCGTAGGGATTGGCGAACAGGTCGCCGGGCGTGGCCAGCTGCTTGCCCTCGGCCGCCAGGAAGACGACCGGCTGCTCGATGTCCACCGCGTCGCCGGGCTTGGGATAGAGCTGGGTCTGGAGCTTGGGCTGCACCTGGTCGGCGGGGCTGCTCTCGACGCGGGTGACGATGCGGCGGAAGCCGGGGCGCACGCGGTAGGCGGCCAGCTTGGCGCTGTCCGGCGACCAGACGATCGATTCCGGATCGTAGAAGTTGGCGTCCGAGCCGTCGGTGCTGATCCGCTTCCAGGCGCCGCCGACCGGGCGCACGGCGATGTTGAAGTTCTCGACATGCGCCTCCCACTTCCCGTCGGGCGAGCGGCGCGGGGGATTGGCGGCGGGGACGGAAAGGTCGCGCACGACGCCGAAGCCGCTGGGGCGGCCCTGCCGGGGCGCCTCGGCGCAGGTGTAGTCCGTCAGCGTGCAGCGCCAGCCCGCCTCGTTGAACGAGAAGCGGATCGCCGCGCCGTTGTCGGCGAAGGTGAAGCTCTCGAACGGTAGCCGCAGCGGGTCGTAGGCGGTGTTCGTCGCCTTGCCGAGGCCCGCGGCGATGCGGGCCTGGTCGAAGCTCGCCGTCTTGGCCCCGCTCTTGACGTCATAGGTGACGAAGGCGAAGCCGCCCTCGACGGTCTTGCGGTAGAAGAGCTTGTCATCGCCCGACCAGGCGGCCGGATCGGCGACGTCGCGCGTCAGGTACATCAGCTTCTCGCGCAGGTGCAGCGAGTGGGCCATGTCCTCGGCCGTCACCTGGGCGAGAGCAGGCGTTGCCGTCAGGGCCAACGCCAGTACGATCAATCCGCCAGTCCGCATGTACAGTCCCCAAAGCGCTACCGCTGTTATCGTATTATGTATACGTTGGCAGGGCTCATCGTGAAGCCAAAGGGGAGGGGAAAGATGTCGGTATTTCGCAAGGCGCTGGCCGGGACGGCTCTGACGCTGCTGCTGGCGGGCCCGCTGCACGCCCAGACGGCGGCGACGCCGCCGCAACAGACCGAGTCCGACGGCTACACCCGCTATGAGCTGCTTGGCCCGGGCAGCCACAAGTTCCGCATCGTCTACGAGATCACCGCCAGCTCGTCCGGCGCGACCGCCTACTACAACCCCATCCGGCCCGGCAGCGTCGCCACCGACGAGAGCGTCAACGACCGCGCCACCGGCAAGCCGTTGAAGTTCGACGTCGTGCCCGGCGACGTGGCCAAGGCCGGCGGCGTGCGCGGCGCGACCCCGGATGGCAGCTACATCCGCGTCGAACTGGCTCATCCGGTGCCGGCCGACGGCGGCGAGGGCCGGGTGCTGATCGACAAGACCTACGAGGACGCCAAGAGCTACTACCAGGACGGCGAGATGATCGTCTTCGACCGGCCGCTGGGCGTGAAGCGCAACGCGGTGGTGCTGCCGGCGGGCTACGAGCTGGTGTCCTGCAACTACCCGGCCCAGGTGCTGCAAGAAGCAGACGGCCGCATCAAGATCGCCTTCTGGAACAACACCCCGGCCCAGGCGCCGCTGATCATCAAGGCCAAGCCCTCGCCGAACCTGAAAGCCGGCGCCTCGTCGCAGGCCAAGGAGTTCGACGAGCGCGCCTACCAGAACCGCGAGATCATGTACTTCCTGCAGCCGCCGGAAACCCACAGCTTCGATCTCTATCACGACTACACCGAGACCCGTCCGGGCGTGGGCGTCTACGTCAACATCGTGCGGGCCGGCAGCGCGGCGTCCAAGCCCTCGGCGCGCAACCTCGACACCGGCGCGGCCCTGAAGTGGGAGATGCTGAAGGGGGATGCCATCCTGAAGGCCGCGCCCGACGAGAAGGGCGTGAAGCCGGAGACAGAGGCCATCGTCTTTCACTTCGATCCGGTGAAGCCCGGCCAGAGCGCCCGTCTGCGCTTCAGCGAGACCTATACCGACGCCGAGCGCTACAAGCTAGTCGGCGACGAGCTGGTCTGGCGGCGCTCGTTTGGCAGGCCGCTGAACACCGTGGTGCTGCCCGCCGGCTGGGTGCTGACCAACAGCTCGGTCCCGGCGACGGTCAAGACCATGGCCGACGGCCGCGTCCAGCTGGAGTTCATCAACCCGCGCGTCGACCAGATCGACACCATCATCACGGCGCGGCGGCGCTAGCCTTGCCATAGAAGACCGGCCGCTCGGGAAGGGTGGCCGGATCGACCCAGCGGCCCTGGGCGACGACGCTGTCGATCTTCTCGATGTTGTGGATGTCGGCCAGCGGATCGGCCGACAGCAGCACCATGTCGGCGATCTTGCCGGGCGCGATCGTGCCCAGGTCGTTGGACATCGCCGCGGCCGCCGCGCCGTTCTTGGTCGCCGCCACGATCGCCTGCATCGGCGTCAGGCCCAGCTCCACGAAGCCCTCGATGGCGCGCAGGGTGCCGATGCCGGGCTCGGCCGCGTCGGGCTTGGGCGTGCGGCGAAACTCCGGCGCGTCGCCGAAGAAGGCGTCGGTGGCGGGCGTCACCCGGCAACCGGCCTTGACCAGCCGCTCGGCGTTGCGGCGCTGGACGTCCTCGTTGTCGCCCAACTGGTCGAGCCGCCGCCACCGCTCGGCGCTGGTGGTCGCGGCCGGCAGCTTGTCGATCTTGGCCTGGGCCTCGGCGCGTTGAGCCAGGTGCTTCTGGCGGGCCGCGCCGGTGATCATATTGGCGCGCATGCCGCACAGGACGTTCTTTTCGACGATCAGCTGGATCAGGTCGTCGGGCAGGTCGCGGCTCATCAGTTCGGGATGCTGGATCAGGTCGATGCCGGCCTCGACGGCCAGGCGCAGGCCCTCGGAGCTGGTGGCATGGGTCTCGACCGGCTTGCCGCGCTTATGGGCCTCGGCGACGATCACCGCCTGCTGGCGGGGCGAGAAGCCGATCAGCGACGGCCGGATGAAGTGGCTGGTGCCGCCGTATTTGATGAAGTCCACGCCCTTGTCGAGATAGCGGTTCATGGCGACCCGCAGCTCATCCGGGGTCATGTCCATGATCTCCTCGCCCATGTCCTGGGCCAGCAGGTCGTTCCACTGCTCCTGGAACACTGACAGGTCGCTGTCCTTGGTCAGCGAGAACGACAGCGAGAACGGGCCGCTCCAGCCCAGGATGTTGCCGGCCGCCTTGATCCGCGCCCCGACCGCCTCGCCGCGATCGATCCGGTCGCGCACCGCCAGGGTCGGCGGCAGGACGCCATAGCTGTCGCGCACCGTGGTGACGCCGTACTTGAGGGCCCGCTGGGCGAACTCCAGCGCCAGCT
Source organism: Caulobacter sp. GW821-FHT10E02 (assembly GCF_059415225.1). Classification (NCBI taxonomy): domain Bacteria; kingdom Pseudomonadati; phylum Pseudomonadota; class Alphaproteobacteria; order Caulobacterales; family Caulobacteraceae; genus Caulobacter; species Caulobacter sp. GW821-FHT10E02. The sequence continues at coordinate 2,014,848 of NZ_JBWKMV010000001.1, read as the reverse complement.
CCTCGCCGCGATCGGCGTATTTCAGCGAGGTGTCGCGCCGCGCCGGCGTGCCGTAGACCGAGACGTGGGCGTTGCTGTCGACGAAGCCGGGCAGCAGATAGCGGCCCTTGCCGTCGATGACCCGCACCTTCTTCGGCGACTTGGCGGGTGCATCGCCGATCGAGACGATGCGGCCGTTCTCGATCCGGACGGCGGCGCTGGGTCGGGGCGCAGCGCCCGTGCCGTCGATCACCGTGACGTTGGTGATCAGCAGGGGCTCAGGCGGCTTGGGCGCGGCCTGCGCCGAGAACCCCGCCAGCCAGACGGCCAGCCCGATCGTCCATCCACGCACCATGGTCCGCCCTCGTGCTCCCAGAACACAGGACTGTATACGGTATCAGATTGCGTGCAATAAGCGCGGCGCTTAGGTCGACAGCTGCTGCTGCAGGTCCTTCATCGTGCCGCGGATGTGGGCGGCGGTCAGGGACTCGACCTTGGCGGCGTCGCCTTTCAGCCAGACGTCCAGCAGCTCGCGATGCTCCTCGGCGGCGCGGGCCTCGCGGCCGTACGGCTCCAGGTGGACGCGCACATAGCGCTCGGCCAGGACCTGGAGGCGCTCCAGCAGCTGGAAGGTCACCAGACCGCCGGACGGGCGGATCATCGCCATGTGGAAGGCGCGGTTCATCGACACGTGGTCGCCCGGCGCGCCGCTCTGCTGGGCGGTCTCCAGCGCGGCCAGGGCGGCCTTGACCGCCTGCTGATCCTCCGGCGTGGCCTTCTTGGAGCCGGCGGCCGTGGCGGCGGGCTCCAGTTTCAGGCGAAGGTCGAACACTTCGTGGGCCTCATCGACCGACAGCGGGCGGACGACATAGCCACGGTTCGGGTACGAACTCAGCAGGCCGTCCTGCTCCAGCCGGCTCAGGGCCTCGCGCAGCGGGATCTTGCTGACCCCCAGCTCCTCGGCGATCGTGTCCTGTCGCACCGGCGTTCCTGGAGCCATCTGGCCCAGCAGGATGCGCTTGCGGACCAGCTCGTAGGTCTGGTCGGAGAGGGTGCGGACGACGATGGTCATCGGGTGGGCGTATCTCTCAAGAAGCGCAAAGGCTTGGCGACGCGAAGCGCGCCTTTAACGGTCATAGGTCCCTGTAACCGGCCAGTGCAAATAAGAAATCGTAGATTTCACCCTAAACGACTTGAAAACCTCGCCAGAACTGGTCGGCCTGATCAATCCAGATCGTATTGAAGCCAGTTGAGATCGCCGAGCCCTCGACAGACGGGATGATCGCCCGTTGGCTGCCGATCGCGGTTTCGGCTTCGACCTTGCCGATGAAACGGCTGCGAATGAAACTCTCATGCACGAAGGTTTCGCCGACCTTGAGCTTTTCCTTGGCGTGGAGATGGGCCAGGCGGGCCGAGGTGCCCGTGCCGCAGGGGCTGCGGTCGATGGCCTTGTCGCCATAGAACACCGCGTTGCGGCCGTTGGCGCCCTCGGTGCTGGGACCGTCGGCCCACAACACGTGGCTGACGCCGCGGATGGTCGGGTCCAGCGGATGGATCGGCGTGGTCTTCTCGCGCACCAGTTCGCGGACGATGGGGCTGTAGTGCAGGATGTCCTGGGCGCTGAACGACTCCAGGCCCCTGTAGGCGCCCTGCGGCTCGACGATGGCGTAGAAGTTGCCGCCGTACGAGACGTCCAGCTTCAGCGGGCCCAGGCCCGGCACGTCGATCTCGATGTCGGTGACGGCCAGATAGCCCGGTACGTTGACGATCTTCACCGCCGTGACCTTGTCGCCTTCGGTCCGGTACTCGATGTCGATGACGCCGGCTGGCACCTCCAGCTTCAGGCGACCGGGCGTGCGCGGCGTGATCAGGCCGTTCTCCAGCGCGAAGGTGACCATGCCGATGGTGCCGTGGCCGCACATCGGCAGGCAGCCGCTGGTCTCGACGAACAGGATACCCGCCTCGGTGTCGTCGCGGGTGGGCGGGTAGAGGAAGCCGCCCGACATCATGTCGTGGCCGCGAGGCTCGAACATGAGGCCGGTGCGGATCCAGTCGAAGCGCTCCAGGAAGTCCTGGCGACGCTCGCTCATCGACGCACCCTTCAAGAGGGGCGCGCCGCCGACGATCAGCCGTACGGGATTGCCGGCGGTGTGGCCGTCAATGCAGAAGAAGATGTGACGCATGGCTGATCGCCAGTCCTTACTTGATCGGGGGTCCTGCTAGCCGACGGGACGGGTCGCGGCGGCCTTCTCGACCATGGCCGTCACCTCGGCGCGGCGAGCGCCTTCCAGCGGCAGGCGCGGCGCGCGGACGCGTTCCGAACCCCGGCCCATGATCTGCTCGGCCAGCTTGATAGACTGGACGAGATCATGTTCGGCGTCGAGGTGCAGCAGCGGCATGAACCAGCGGTAGATGCGCAGGGCCTCGGCCATGTCGCCCTTGTCGAACGCGGCCACCAGAGCCACCGATTCCTGCGGGAAGGCGCTGGTCAGGCCCGAGACCCAGCCGTGGGCGCCCAAGATCAGGCCTTCCAGGGCGACGTCGTCCAGGCCGGCCATCAGGATGTAGCGATCGCCGAAGGCGTTCTTCAGATCGGTGAAGCGGCGGGTGTCGGGCGCGCTTTCCTTGACCGCCACGATGTTGGGCACATCGGCCAGGCGCTTGAGCACATTGGTCGTGATCGAGACGCGATAGGCCGGCGGGTTGTTGTAGAGCATGATCGGCAGGTTCGTCGCCGCCGCGACCGTGCGGAAGTGGTGCTCCAGCTCCAGTTCGGTCGGCACATAGACCATGGCCGGCAGCACCATCAGGGCGTCGGCGCCGATGGCCTCGGCGTCCTTGGCGAACTTGGCGGCGCGGTCGGTGGTCATTTCCGAGACACCGACGACGACGGGGACGCGCCCGGCGACCACTTCGACGGCGGCTTTCAGCACCGCGCGCTTCTCATCGGCTTCAAGCGAGTTGTTTTCGCCGCAGGTGCCGAGCACGATGAGACCGTGGACGCCATCCTTGATCAGCGCGTCGAGGACGCCCTGAGTCGCCTCGAAATCGATGGACGAGTCCGCATTGAACTGAGTGGTCGCCGCTGGATAGACGCCGGACCAGGAGATCGAATTCATACCGCTTGCACCTCTGTGATGTTCGTCTACCATATACGATATTGGATTTGGAGGTAAAGGCCTGGTGGCTATCCAATGAGTTTGGTTGTTGTGGGCGGAGGCGTTGTGGGGCTTGCCTGCGCGCTGGATCTTCGACGCGCGGGCGCATCCGTTCTGCTCATCGATGAAGGAGCCACAGGGGCCGCCGCGCCGTCGGCGTCCTGGGGCAATGCCGGCCATATCGCCATCGAACAGGTCGAGCCGATCGCCTCGATGAAGGCGCTGAAATCGGCGCCGGCGCGGTGGTTCCCGCGCGGCGGGGCCCTGGACTTCAGATTCGGCGACATCCTCACATGGGGCGGCTGGGCGGGACGCTATGTCCAGGCCTGTTCGCCGCAGGCCTTCGAACACGGCAGGGTGGCGCTGGGCGCGCTGCTCAATGATGCAGCGCCAGCCTGGCGGCGCCTCGTCGAAGCGGCTGGCCGACCGGATTTGCTGCGCCTGGACGGCCACATCGTCGTCTGGGAAAGCCTAGCCAGCGCCGAGAAGGGCAGGGCCGCCTGGCGCGCCGCCGACATCGGCCAAGCCCGCACGCGCGACCTGCAGGGCGCCGAACTGATAGACGTCGCCAGGCGCCTGAACGCTGCGCCGGCCGGCGGCCTGCGCTTCGAGAACAGCGGCCAGATCAGCGATCCGGGCCTGGCCCTGCGGACCCTGCGCGAGGCCTTCGAGGCCCAGGGCGGCGAAACCCGGTCGGCCAGGATCAAGGCCCTGGGCGTCGAGAACGGCCGCGCCGTCCTGACGCTCGACAACGGAGAGGTGCTACGGCCCGACCAAGTGGTGCTGGCCGCCGGTGTCGGCAGCGGCGCGCTGATGCGAGACCTGGGCCATGTCGCGCCGATCGTCGCCGAGCGCGGCTATCACATCGAAGGCGATGTCGGCGCCTGGGGCGACCTGCCGCCGGTGGTCTTCGAGGATCGCTCGATGATCGTCACCCGGTTTGGCGACCGCCTGCGGGCCGCCAGCTTCGTCGAGTTCGCGCGCCGCGAGACCCCGGCCGATCCACGCAAGTGGGCGCGCCTGCATCGCCACGTCGACGAACTGGGCCTGCCGATGGCCAAGCCGCGCAGCCAGTGGATGGGCGCGCGGCCGACCTTGCCCGACTATCTGCCGGCGATCGGTGTCAGCCGCCGCGCGGGCAATCTGATCTACGCCTTCGGGCACCAGCATCTGGGCCTGACCCTGGCGGCCACGACCGGCGAGATCGTCACCGCCCTGGCCGGCGGCGGCAAGCCGGCGGTTGACTTGACGCCTTTCGACCTCGACCGTTTCGCGCGCCGCAAGGAGATGGCCGCATGACCACCGGCATCGGCGGCTCGACCGCGGAACAAGAACTCGCCGACCTCGCGCCGCCGCCGGCCCGGCCCGCGCCGATCGACGTCGCCGAGCGCCGGGCGCGCCTGGCCAAGGCGCGCGACCTGACGCGGAGCCTGGGCGCGCAGGCGCTGCTGATCGGGGCCGGCGCCAGCCTGCGCTACTTCACCGGCGTGGCCTGGGGCGCGACCGAGCGTCTGGTCGCCATGCTGCTGCCCGTCGACGGCGACCCGATCATGATCTGCCCGGCCTTCGAGCTGGGTTCGCTGGAAGCCAGCCTCGGGCTCGAGGCCGAGATCCGCCTCTGGCAGGAGGATGAGCCGCCCGGGGCGCTGGTCGCCGAGACTCTGAAGACGCTGGGCGTCACGGCCCTGGCCTTCGATCCGGCCCTGTCCTTCCAGGCCTTCGACGACGTCCGCCGGGCCGCGCCGAACCTGACCGTCATCAACGCCGCGCCGGTCGTCGACGGCTGCCGGGGCGTCAAGTCGCCGGCCGAGCTGGCCCTGCTGCAATACGCCAAGAGCCTGACCCTGGACGTCCACCGCCGGGCCGCCGCGATCCTGCGGCCGGGGATCACCACGGGCGAGGTCAAGCGCTTCATCGATCAGGCCCACCGCGCCTGCGGGGCCGACAACGGCTCGACCTTCTGCGCCGTCCAGTTCGGCGTCGCCAGCGCCTATCCGCACGGCGTGCCTGGTGAGCAGAGTCTGGCCGAGGGCGACCTCGTGCTGATCGACACCGGCTGCCAGATCGACGGCTACCACTCCGACATCACCCGCACCTACGTCTTTGGAACGCCTAGCGCTGAGCATCGCCGCATCTGGGCGATCGAGCATGAGGCCCAGGCGGCCGCCTTCGCGGCGGTCAAGCCCGGCGTGCCCTGCGAGGTCATCGACCAGGTCGCGCGCGAGGTGCTGGAGCGCCACGGCCTCGGACCCGACTACGCCCTGCCGGGCCTGCCGCATCGCACCGGCCACGGCATCGGCCTCTCGATCCACGAAGGCCCGTACCTGGTGCGCGGCGACACGACCCCGCTGGCGGTCGGCATGTGCTTCTCCAACGAGCCGATGATCGTGCTGCCCGACCAGTTCGGCGTCCGGCTCGAAGACCATTTCCATGTCACGCCGAGCGGCGCGGCCTGGTTCACCACGCCTTCGGCCGCGATCGACAGGCCGTTTTCCTAAGACGCGGACCGGCGAGGGGGCCGGGGTCGCGGATAACAACGAGAGGGGACTGTAATCATGAGCTTTTGGACGCGCCGAAAGGCGCTGGATGCGGTGCTCCGGGTCGAGGAGAACCGCCGCCTGAAGCCGACCTTGAGTTGGCCGCACCTGATCGCCCTGGGCATCGGCGCGATCATCGGCACCGGTATCTACACCCTGACGGGCATCGGCGCCGAGCGCGCCGGCCCCGCCGTGATCCTGGCCTTCGGGGCCTGCGGCGTCCTCTGCGTCTTCGCCGCCCTGACCTATGCCGAGATGGCCACCTTGGTCCCCGCGGCCGGCAGCGCCTACACCTATGCCTATGCCGTGCTGGGCGAGGGGCTGGCCTGGATCGTCGGCTGGAGCCTGGTCCTCGAATACTCCGTGACCTGCAGCGCCGTGGCGGTGGGCTGGTCCGGCTACATGGTCGGCTTGCTCAAGAGCGCGGGGATAAGCCTGCCGGCGGCCTTGCTGGCCGGACCGCACAGCGGCGGCATCGTCAACCTGCCCGCCGTGCTGATCGTGGTGGCCGTCACGGCCCTGCTGATCCGGGGCGCCAAGGAAAGCGCCGTGGTCAATATCGTGCTGGTGGCCATCAAGATCCTGGCCCTGGCGGTGTTCGTGCTGCTGACCATCACCGCGCTGAAGCCCGAGAACTTCACGCCCTTCATGCCCTACGGCTTCGCGTCCGAGACCGTGAACGGCCACACGCGCGGGGTCATGGCGGCGGCCGCCATCGTGTTCTTCGCCTTCTTCGGCTTCGACGCCGTCTCGACCTCGGCGGAAGAGGTCAAGAACCCCAAGCGCGACCTGACCATCGGCATCGTCGGCTCGATGATCGTCAGCACCTTGATCTACATGCTGGTCGCCACCTGCGCGGTCGGCGCCTGGCCGTTCGGTGACTTCGCCCGCAGCGGCGAGCCGCTGGCCTTCATCCTGCGCAGCCTGGACCATCCGCTCGCGGCGGTCGCCATCGCCGCGGCGGCGGTCATCGCCCTGCCCAGCGTCATCCTGGTGATGATGTTCGGCCAGACGCGGGTGTTCTTCGTGATGTCGCGCGACGGCCTGCTGCCGCACGGCCTCAGCCGCCTACATGAGCGTAGCGGCACGCCGGTCAAGCTGACCCTGATCGTCGGCGCCTTCGTGGCGGTGGTGGCGGGTCTCTTCCGCCTGGACGAGATCGCCGAGCTGTCGAACGCCGGCACCCTGCTGGCCTTCATCTGCGTGGCCGTCTGCGTGATGGTGCTGCGGGTGACCAAGCCCGACCTGCCGCGCCTGTTCCGCTGCCCGGCGGTGTGGGTCGTGGGCCCGCTGGCCGTGGTCGGCTGTCTCTACTTCATGATCAGCCTGCCGCCCGCGACCTTGGGCCGGTTCCTGGTCTGGAACCTGATCGGGCTGGTCGTCTATCTGCTGTACGGACGCCGCAAGAGCTTCCTGGCCGCGCCTTCGGCCCAGGCCTAGGCGCTAAAGATCGGCGCTGGCGATGATGGCCTCGACGCAGCCCACCAGGCTGTCGGCGGCCGTCGGACCCAGCGCCCTGACCCCGGCGCTGGCCCCGCAGATGGCCAGGATCAGTTGTTGAGCCACCGGACCGGCCGCCTGCGGCTGGCCCGGGGCGATCAGGGCCACGAGCTGGTCCTGCAGCGCCTGGGCCTGCGCCCGGATCGCCGTCCGCACCCGGCCGCCGGCCTCTGGGAATTCCACGGACACGCTCAGGGACAGCAGCCCGCGATCCGGCGCATCGCCGAGGTCCCGGGCGAAGTGGCGGCCGATGGCCCGGATGCGCGCGGCGGGCTCGTTGCTCAACTCGACCGCCGACGCCACCTCGTGGCGTCGCGCTAGGCCTTCCGCTTCCAGACACGCGACCACCACGTCCTCCTTGCCGGGGAAGTGGCGGTAGAGCGTGGGCTTGGTGACGCCGGCCGTCGCCGCGATCTCGTCCACCGACGTGGCGTGGACACCGGCGCGGTGGAACAGCGTGGTCGCCGCGCTGATCAGGCGCTCGCGGGTCGAGAGGCAACGGCTCTGGTCGGTCATGACACGCCTCGCATGGAGGTCGTCCCCGGCGCGGGAGGGCGGCGCCGGGGACGACGGGCCCTAGACCGGAACGGCGTCCAGGGCCGGGGGCGTGGAGGCGTCGGTCATCGACCCCTCGCGGATGCGGAACCACAGGGCGTACAGCGCCGGCAGGAACACCAGGGTCAGCACGGTGCCGCCGATCGTACCGCCGATCAGGGTGTAGGCCAGCGACGACCAGAACACCGAGAAGGTCAGCGGCACGAAGGCCAGCACCGCCGCCAGGGCGGTCAGGATCACCGGCCGGGCCCGCTGGACCGTGGCCTCGACCACGGCGTGGAACGGGTCCAGGCCGTCCTTCTCGTTGGTGTGGATCTGGCCGATCAGGATCAGACCGTTGCGCATGATGATCCCCGCCAGGCCGATCAGGCCGAGGATGGCGTTGAAGCCGAACGGCTGGTGGAAGATCAGCAGCGTCGGCACCACCCCGACCAGGGCCAGGGGCGCGGTCAGCAGCACCATCCACATCGCCGACAGCGACCGCACCTGGAAGATGATCACGATCATCATCAGGATGAACATCAGCGGGAAGACCGCCGCCAGGGCCGCATTGGCCTTGCCGGCTTCCTCGATGTCGGCGCCGGCCTCGATCCGGTAGCCGGCCGGCAGCTTGGCTTGGATCGGCGCCAGCGCCTTGATCACCTCGGCGGAGGCGGCGGGCGGCTGGAACTCGGCCCCGACATCGGCGCGGACGGTGATGGTGGGCAGGCGGTCGCGACGGCGCAGGATGGGGTCCTCCATGCGGATCTCGGCCTTGCCGATCTGGTCGAGCGGCACGCGCTGGCCTTCCGAGCCCAGCAGGGTGAAGGCGCCCAGCTTGGCCGGGTCCAGGCGGTCGGCGCCGCTGGTGCGGGCGATCACCTCGACGGTGCGGATGTCCTCGCGGACCTGGGTCACGGGCGCGCCGGTCAGCAGGAACTGCAGCTGCTCGGACGCATCGTGGCTGGACAGGCCCATGGCGCGCAGGCGGTCCTGGTCGAGCACGAAGTGGATGCTCGGGACGCGCTCGCCCCAGTCGGTATTGACTTGGCGCAGGGACGTGTTGGCCTGCATGACGCCGCGGACCTGTTCGGCGATGTCCCGCACCTTGGTCTGGTCGGGCCCCATGACGCGGAAGGCCACGGGCCAGGGCGAGGGCGGGCCGAAGACGATCTGGGTGGCGCGGATGCGCGCGCCCGCGACCGAGCCTTGCTGGGCGAACTGGCGGACCCGGCTCTTGAGGGCGTCGCGCGCCTTCTCGTTGCCGGTCAGCACCACGATCTTGGCGAAGGACGGATCGGGCAGCTCCGGCGACATGGCCAGGAAGAAGCGCGGCGCGCCCTGGCCGATATAGCTGGTGACGATCTTGGCCTCCGGCTGCTTGCTCAGCCACGCCTCGACCTTGGCCGTCGCCTGGCTGGTGGTCTCGATGCTGGAGCCTTCGGGCGTCTGCACCTCGATCAGCACTTCGGGGCGGTCGGAGATCGGGAAGAACTGCTGCTTGACCATGCCCATCATCAGGAAGGACACGACCAGCGCCGCCACGACGCCCAGCACCACCTTCAGCCGGTTGGCGACGGTCCAGCCGATCAGGCGCCGGAGCTGGCGATAGCGCGGGGTGTCGTAGATGGCCGCGTGGCCGCCCTCGACGGGCTTGATCTTCGGCAGCAGCATCACGCCCAGATACGGGGTGAAAATCACCGCCACGAACCACGAGGTGATCAGGGCGAAGGCCACGACCCAGAAGATGTTGCCGGCATATTCGCCGGCGCTGGACTTGGCGAAGCCCACCGGCATCAGGCCGATGATCGTCACCAGGGTGCCGGCCAGCATCGGCGCGGCCGTGTGGCCCCAGGCGTAGGTCGAGGCGGCGATGCGGTCGCGGCCTTCCTCCATCTTCACCACGATGGTCTCGATGATGATGATGGCGTCGTCGACCAAGAGGCCCAGCGACAGGATCAGCGCGCCCAGGGTGATGCGGTCGAAGTCGCGGCCGGTGGCCAGCATGATCACGAACACCGCCGCCAGGGTCAGCGGCACGGCCAGGGCCACGACGACCCCGACGCGGAAGCCGAGACTCAGCAGGCTGACGGCGATCACCACGGCCAAAGCCACGAAGAACTTCAGCATGAACTCGTCATAGGCCTCGGTGATGTTCACCGCCTGGTCGGTGACCTTGGCGAAGGTCAGGCCCAGCGGCAGTTCGCCGGCGATGGCCTTGGCTTCCTTCTCCAGGTCCTTGCCCAGTTGCAGGCCGTTGTAGCGCTCCTTCATCACCACCCCCAGCTCCAGGGCCGGCTCGCCGCCGTTGCGGATGAAGAAGGTGGCGGGGTCCTCGTAGCCGCGCTTGACCTCGGCCAGGTCGGACAGCTTCAGGGTCTTGCCGCCGACCACGATCGGCGTGTCCTTGATGGTCTGGAGGTCGTCCAGAGCGCCGTCCAGGCGCATCTGCACCTGCGGGCCGTTGGTCTCGATCGAGCCGGCCGGCGTGACGAGGTTGCGCTCGTTCAGGGCGGCGAAGATCTCGCGCGGGCTGACGCCCAGATTGGACAGGCGATCCTGCGAGAACTCGACGAAGATGCGCTCAGGCCGCTCGCCGATGATGTTGACCTTCTTGACGCCCGGCACGTGCAGCAGGCGCTGGCGCAGGGTCTCGGCCTGGCGCACCAGCTGGCGGTGGGGCTCGCCCTTGGCCTTCAGCGCGTAGAGCGCGAAGGTCACGTCGCCATATTCGTCATTGATGAAGGGACCCAGCACGCCGCGCGGCAGGTTGGCGGCCTCGTCGCCCAGCTTCTTGCGGGCCTGGTAGAACTGCTCCTGCACCTCCTTGGGCGGGATCGGGTCCTTCAGGGTCAGGGTGGTGAAGGCCAGGCCCGGACGGGTGAAGGTCTCGGCGCGGTCGTACCACTTCAGTTCCTGCAGACGCTTCTCCAGCGGCTCGGCCACCTGGTCCTGCATCTCCTGGGCGGTCGCGCCCGGCCAGGCGGTGACCACGGTCATCACCTTGATGGTGAAGCTGGGGTCCTCGGCCCGGCCCAGCTTGAAGAAGGCGAAGGTCCCGGCCAGCACGACGGCGATGATCAGGAACAGGGTGACGGCGCGCTCGCGCACCGCCAGGGCGGAGAGGTTGAAGCTCATTGCGCCGCTCCGGCTTGCAGGCTGACGCGCTCGCCCTGGTGCAGCATGTGCGCGCCCAGGGCCACGAAGCGTTCGCCGGCGGCGAGACCGGCCGTGACCGTGGCGGTCTCTTCACCGATGGCGGCCAGTTGCACGGCGCGCCAGCTGACCGTCGAGGTCTTGGCGTCGACGATCCAGACGCCCGGGCCCTTGCCCGAGTCATAGAGGGCGCCCAGCGGCACGACGCGGCCGCCGGTCTTGCCAGCGCCGGGCAGGGCGATGCTCACGGTCGCGCCCAGCGGGGCCGAGGCCAGGGCGCCGTCCAGGACGTAGCGCGCCTCGAAGGTGCGGGTGCGGGGATCGGCGGCGTCGGAAATCTGGCGCAGGCGGGCAGGGGCGGCGGCGTCGTTGCCGAACACCGAGGCGGTGGCGGTCGAGCCGACGGCGGGACGCAGCGTCTCGGGCAGGGCGATCGTCGCTTCGCGCGGACCGGCATGGGCCAGGCGCACGACGGTCTGGCCAGCGGCGACCACCTGGCCAGGTTCGCCCAGGGTCTCGACCACCACGCCGTCGGCGTCGGCGACCAGCACGGCGTAGCCGGCGGCGTTGCGTGACACCCGGGCCTGGGCCTCGGCGGCCTGCAGCTGGGCGCGGGCGGCGAGGGCGGCGGCCTTGATCTGGTCGTAGGTCGAGCCCGACACCGCGCCGGCGCCGACCAGGTCGCGATAGCGGGCCTCGTCGGCCTCGGCCTGGACGGCCCGGGCCTTGGCGGCGGCCACGGTCTGGTCCTGGGCGGCTTGGGCCAAGGCGTAGTCGGCGGCGTCGATGCGCATCAGGGGCTGGCCCCGGTGCACCGTCTGGCCGGTGTCGACCAGGCGCTCGACGATCTTGCCCGGGACGCGGAAGCCAAGCTGGCTCTCGATGCGGGCGGAGACGACGCCGGTGAACTGGCGCTCGCCGTCGATCGCAGCGGGGGCGGTGGCGACCCGCACGACCGGCGGCTGAGTGCGGGGATCGACGGCGGCGTCATGGCCGCCGCAGGCGGCGAGCGGGGCGGTCAGGCCGCCGATGACGGCGGCGAGGAGCAAGCGATGCGACATGGCGAAAGGGGTCCTGCCTTGAGCGGTGACCCTCATTTCGTGCCCAGTGACCAATTTGTCAATTGGTCACTATCGATTTTTGAAGACGACTACGGAGCCAGGCTGCGCAGGATCATGTTGATGACCATGGTCTGGGTCTCCGGCAGGCCGTCCAGATTGAACTCCAGCAGCAGCGGATGCATGAACGGCTGCATGGCCAGCATGATCGCCGAGCACGTCTCGTCGATCGGCGTCTTGCGCTCGAACTCGCCCGCCTCGCGGCCCAGCAGGATGATCTCGCGCAGGGCCGCCTCGACCCGCTGGAGATAGGCCAGCGCGGAGGGCCAATTCTCGGTCGCGGAGTTGGCGGCCAGATCGTAGAGCAGCTTTTCCTGGAACAGGAGTTCGGTGCTTTTCGCCGTTATGACGCTGAAAAGTTTGCGAAACTTCTCGGTCGGCGTGCGGGCCTCGGCGGCGCTGGCGAAGGCGGCCGACATGATCTTGTCCAGACACTGGGCGCAGATCGCCTCGCCGATCGCCTGCTTGGACTCGAAGAACTTGTAGATGTAGGCCTTCGAGAAGCCGACGGCCTTGGCCAGGTCCGCGACCGTGGTCTTGCCGTAGCCGAAGCGCGCGAAGTGGGCGTCGGCGGCGTCGATGATCTGCTGGCGGATGGCGTGGTCGGCCGGCCCGCGGCGACCCGCGGCGGCGTCATGGGTCGAGGTGTCGATGGTCATGCCCAGATAGGTAGCATCGAGGGTCGTGATTGACAACGAGTGACTGTATTAGCATATGGTCACTACAATTCACGAGGAGGTCGCGATGCGATCGGTTTCGAGCTTGGCTCTGCTGGCCCTCGCCGGCGTCACCCTTGGCGCCTGCGCCGTGGGCCCCAACTATGTCGCGCCGCCGTCTGCGGTGTCCGGGACGTTCATCGGCGCGAACGCCGTGGCCCAGCGCGCGGCCCCGCCCGCGCCGGTCGATCAGGCGGCCTGGTGGAAGGGCTTCAACGACCCTGTGCTCGACGGCCTTGTCGATCGCGCCCTGGCCCAGAACCTCGACCTGGCCCAGGCCACCGCCCGGGTGACCCAGGCGCGGGCGGGGCTGTCGGCGGCCACCGCTGCCTTGCTGCCGTCGGGCGGTGTCCAGGCCAGCGCGGCCCGATTCCACCTCTCGACCCAGACGCCCACGGTCCGCCTGGCGTCCGGTGCGCCCGGCTTCGACCGCGACGGCTCGCTCTATGAGGCCGATGTCACCGCCGGCTGGGAGATCGACGTGTTCGGCGGCCTGCGGCGCGATCGCGAGGCGGCCGTGGCCGACTATCAGGCCGCCAAGGTCGGCGTCGCCGCCGCCCGCCTGTCGGTCGCGGCCCAGACGGCCGACACCTATCTAGTCATCCGGGGTCTGCAGGCGCGGCTGGCCGTCGCCCGAGGCCAAGTCGAGACCCAATCGAAACTTGTCGAGACGGTGCGCCTGCAACAGAGCCGCCAAGTCGCCTCCGAACTGCAACTGCATCAGGCCGAGGGCGCGCTGGCCCAGACCCGCGCCCAGGTCCCGGTGCTGGAGGAAGGGCTCGAGGCGGCGATGAACGCGCTGGACGTGCTGCTGGGCGCCCAGCCCGGCGCCACGCGCACGCAGCTGGCCGCCGCCGCGCCGGTGCCGCAGGCGCCGGCCATCACCGAAGCCGTCGGTCCGGCCGACCTGATCCGCCGCCGGCCTGACCTGGCGGTCGCCGAGTGGCGGCTGAAGGCCTCCAACGCCGCGATCGGCGCGGCGGTCTCCGAATACTATCCCAAGTTCTCGCTGACCGGCCTGGTCGGCACGGCCTCGACGGCCACCGGCTCGTTGTTCACGGGCTCGGCCAATCAGGCCCAGGGCGTGCTGGGTCTGCGCTGGCGGCTGTTCGACTTCGGCCGCGTCAATGCCGAGATCAAGGTCGCCAAGGGCCGCAACGCCGAGAGCCTGGCCGCCTACCAGCAGTCGGTGCTGCGGGCCACGGCCGATGTCGAGGACGCCTTCTCCAGCCTGGTCAAGCGCGAGGATGAGGCGCGGATCCTGGTCGGTGGCGAGCAGTCGCTGTCCAAGGCTCGTTCGGCGTCGGAGCTGGCCTACAAGGCCGGCGCGGTCAGTTTGATCGAGGTGCTGGACGCCGACGCCCGCCTGCTGGCGGCCCGCGACGCCCGCGCCCAGGCCGACACCGAGGCCGCCCGCGCTGCGGTGCGCTCGTTCCGGGCGCTGGGCGGCGGCTGGCGCGACGCCTGAGCCTCGAGCGCGCCGCCCCTGTGGACATCGGCCTTGCGGGGCTGGTAGTCGAGAGGGGCGGCGCGCGCCCGGCATTGAATCGAGGGCGGATCGTCTAGCGCCGATGTGTGACAGTCTTGGTACGAATGTACGGACTTAGTCATCTATCTTTTCAGTGGATAATGCTGTTCTCGAAACTATTGTGCGACGCTCTACCGACGCCTGAGTGACGCCATGGACAGCAAGCCCGCCGACCTGCAGCCGGTTCTCCAAGCGGCCCTGCGGCTGGTCGACGCCGATGGCCTCAAAGGGCTGAGCCTGCGCCCCCTGGCCGAGCAGTTGGGCACGACGGCCCCGGCCCTGATCCGCCGCTATGGCAGCAAGGACGAGCTGCTGACCCTGCTGGTCGAGGCGGCGGTGGCGGAGGAGGGCGTCTTCCTCGATGGCTGGCTGGCGCGGATCCGGGCGCTGGACGTGCGCGACGGTGAGCGGATGGTCGAGATCGCCGAGGCAGTGATGTCCGACCTGGCCGGTCCCGAGGCCGCCCGCGCGCGGTTCTATTGCGAACTGCTGCTGGCCGCCGCGACCCGGCCCGAGATCGCCGAGAGCGTCGCGGCCTGGTCGGCGCGCCGGCTGGCCTTCTGGACCGACGCGACGCAAGGGCTGGACCTGGCCGAGGCGGGCGAGATCCTGCACGCCTACAGCGTCGGCGAGGCGGGCTATGGCCTGGCCCTGGGCGACATGGCCGCCTATCGCTGGCTGCGCCGGCTGAACCTGCGCCGCCTGTGCTGCGGGCTGGTCCCGGCCGATGGGGCGCGGGATCTGCGCGAGTTCGCCATCTTCAGCGCGGCGCTGGGCGAGCTGCTCGACGATCAGCCGGCCAATGCGCCGATGACCGAGTGGCAGGCTGGCGCCGTGGGCTACATCTCCGAACTGATCATCGCCGAGGGCGCCGACGCGGTGACCCACCGGGCCATCGCCGCCCGCGCGGGCCTGGCCAACTCGACCCTGGCCTATCACTTCCCCCGACAGGAGGACCTGCTGCGGGCGGGGTTGGACGACGTCGTCGCCCGCGTGCGCAGCGCCTCGGGCACGATCGCGGCCGACACGATGCCGGAGTTCTACCTGACCTCGATCCAGAGCGCCCGGGCCACGCTGGCCGTGTCGCTGGTGACCCAGCGCATGCCCAGCCTGAAGGCGGTGGCCGCCGACCTGCGCCGGCGTCGCGGCGAGAACTATGTCGGCTATCTGGAGCGGCAGCTGGGCGAGAAGGTGTTCGATGCGCTGTCCAGCCAGGCGATGTCGCTGACGGGCCTTGGCCAGCACACGCTGGACGCCGTGCTGGCCCCGACCCCGGCCGTCTCCGCCGGCCTGTTCATCCGCGACCGGCTGCGCGACGCGGGCCTGGCGGCGCGCAATTCACGCCGGCCAGGGACCTGACTGCGAGATCACCCGGTCGCCTTCGTCGCGATTGTCGGTGACCACCACGCGGTAGCTGGCGCCGCCCGGCGCGACGCGGACGACGACATGGCCGCCGCGTGACGCCAGGCGGTCGGTCAGCCACTTGTGGGCCAGCTCGTTGGCCGGTGAGAGGCCGGTGGCGAAGACGTCGCGCGGACCGGGATAGAGGCGCTGGCTCAGCATCCGTTCCAGGACGTCGGAGCTGGGATGGGCGACGTGCCAAGCGGAGATGATCCAGGCGCGAGGCTTTAGCGCCCGCACGACATCGGCCCCGGTGGCGTCGAACATGCCATGGTGGGCGGCGACGGCGACATCGACCGGGCCGGCGGCCTGGGCGGCCGGCGTCTCGACATCGCGCCAGGGCAGGGTCCCGTCGAAGCTGTTGCTGGTCAGGTCGCCCGCCGCGAAATAGCCGAACGCGCCATAGCGTAGGCGGAGGGCGACCGAGCAGGCGTTCTCGTCGGGGATGTCGGCGGCCGGCATGTCGGCCGGAAACAGGCGGCGGGTCTCGGTCCCGCGCCCGGTCCAGACCTCGCCATTGGCCGCCAGGTTGCGGACCTCGGCGCCGGGGAGTTTCAGCTGGTCGGCCGCGCCCACGCGGAAGCGCTCGACCCGGCCGCCGGTCCGGACCCGCTCGCGGACGAAGGCGACATAGGCCTTGGCGAACGGCGCGTCCGAGGCGGTGGGATAGGCGTAGTCGGGATAGGCGCGATCGACCAGGACGCCGATCCGCAACAGGGCGGCGACGTCGTACAGGCCGTCGATGTGGTCCGGATGCAGGTGGCTGACCAGGAAGGCGTCGAGCTTGCGCTCGCCCGTGGCGGCCAGATGCCGGCGGGCGTAGCGGCCGATCCACTCGCCGGGCCGACGGTCGGCGCTGGGGCGGGCGTCCAGGCTGGCCGGCGGCGGCGTGGTCGAGGCGCCGGCGTCGATCATCAGGCTGGAGCCGTCCGGCCCGATGATCAGCGTCGAGTCGCCCTTGCCGGTGGCGATGTGGTGGATGTCCACGCCGCCACGCCGCCAGGGGCGCAGCGGCTGGCCGACGATGTCTTCGTCGGGAAGGGGGGCGGCCGCGCCCAGCGCCGCGGCGCCGAGCAGCAGCTCCCGCCGGGTCACGACCGCCGGCATCAGAACTTCGCCGACAGCATGACGCCGACCGTGCGCGGCTCGCCCAGATACTCTGCCAGCACGCCTTGGGTGGACGGGGTCAGCAGGTAGTCGACATCGCCCAGGTTCTTGGCCCAGGCGGTCAGCGCCCAGCGGCCGTCCTGGCTCTCATAGCCCAGCGACAGGTTGGTCAGGGCGTAGCTGTCGATGTGCAGGTTCGGGTCCTTGGTCGCGCCGGTGTAGTAGCCGTCGGTATAGGCCCAGCTCAGCGCGCCGGTCAGGTAGCCCTTGCCGGCCAGCGGGATGCGGACGTCGGCGGCCAGAGCGCCCTTGTTCTTCGGCGACGAGCCCAGCGGATTGCCGGTGTTCACCGCACCGCCCGGGATGACGAAATCGTCGTAGACGGTGTCCAGGAGGCCGTAATTGGCCATCAGGTTCAGCCACGGAACGGGGCGCCAGGTCACCTCCAGCTCCGCGCCCTTCACCGTGGCCTGGCCGGCGTTGGTGATGGTCAGCACCCGGGTCAGGTTGTTGAAGAAGAGCTCCTGCTTGTCCTTGTAGTCCATGTGGAAGACCGAGGCGTTGATCCGCAAGGTGTCGGCCAGCCACTGGGACTTCACGCCCAGCTCGTAGTTGGTGACGGTCTCGGGCTCGAACGGCTGGGCCAGAGCGGTGATCACCGCCGCGTCGGTGTTGAAGCCGCCGGCCGTGTAGCCGCGCGTGACGCTGCCATAGACCTTGAGGTCGTCGCTCGGCGTCCAGGAGAGCACGGCGCGGGGCGTGACCTCGCTCCAGTCGGCCTTCAGGCCCCGGGCGGTGAAGCTGCCGGTGGCCGGGCGGATGAAGTCGGTGCGGACCAGGTCGGCGGTCTTCTCGTCGTGGGTGTAGCGCGCGCCGACGGTCAGGTCGAAGGCGGCCGGCAGGTGCACCGTGCCGTCGACGAAGGCGGCGTAGCTCTTGGTCTTCACGGCCTGGTCGGTCAGGACGTCGGAGGAGGCGACGCCGGTGACGGCTGCTAGGCCGCGCGTGCGGAGCTGGCGCTTGGCGTCCTCGTCGGCGAAATAGACGCCGGCCACCAGGTCGCCGCGCTCCCATTTCGGGCTGGCCCAGCGGACCTCCTGCGAGAACAGGCCGACATCGTCGACGTCGCGGTTGACGCTCTGGGTGTTGGTCCCGGTCAGGAAGGCGTAGCTGGCGCCGGTGCCCGAATAGTCCTCGCCCGACTGCGACCAGCGATAGCCGGTGACCGAGGTCACCTGGCCGACCGGCGCGTCCCAATAGACCCGCCCCGAGGCGCCCCACTGGTTGCGGCCGAAACCCTGGACGTAGCCCAGCTCCGAGGTGCGGCGGTCGCCGTCCGAACCGGCGGCCTTGGACGACAGGGTGCGGCCGCCGTTGTGGTCCTCGGCGTAGTCGGCGCCCAGCAGCACCTCGACATCGTCATTGGCGCGCAGACGGGCCTGGGCGCGGAGGCTGCGGCTGTCGAGGTCGTCCTGCTCGCGGCCCGTCAGGCGGTCCTTGCCATAGCCGTCATGCTGCTTCAGCGAGCCGGCCAGGCGCAGGGCCACATCCTGGCCCACGGGGATGTCGACGCGGCCATCGACCTGCTTGAGGTCATAGTCGCCGCCGCCGATCCGCACCGAACCGGCGGTGTCGCCGAAGGCCGGCTTGCCGGTGTCCAGCACGATGGCGCCGCCGGTGACGTTGCGGCCGAACAGCGTGCCTTGCGGGCCTTTCAGCACCTGCACCGAGTTCAGGCCGTAGAGCTCGAAGGTCGCGGCGCTGTTGCGGGGGATGAACAGGTCGTCGATCACCACGGCGACCGGCTTGTTGGCGCCGATCTGGGTGAAGGTGTTGGTCGCGCCGCGAATGGCGATGGTCGGGCTGGACTGGCTGAACGCCGAGACCAGCAGGCCCGGCGTCAGGCGCGAGATGTCGCGCAGGCTTTCCAGGCGGTAGGTCTCGACCGCGCGGCCGGAAAAGGCGGTCAGCGAGATCGGCACCCCCTGGGCGGCTTCCTCGCGCTTCTGGGCGGTGACGATAATGGTGTCCAGCGCGGTCGGCTCGGCGGCGACGTCGGCGGCGGCCGGGCGGGCGATGCGCAGGGTGATGATGCGGCCGTCGTCGGCGGCGACTTCCAGGCCCGTGCCGGCGATCAGCTTCCTCAGCGCCTCATGCAGGTCCATCTCGCCTTCGATGGCCACGGTGCGCACGCCCTTCAGCTGGGCGGCCGGGGCGAAGATCTGCACGCCGGCCTGGCGGGCGAACAGCGGGATGGCGCTGACCGCGTCCTGCGCGGGCACCTTGAAGGTCCGCTGCTGGGCCGATGCCGAGCCGCCGATGCACAGCGCCAGGGCGGCTACGCCGCCGACCAGGATCGCTTTCGTCTTGTTCAAAGCCATGTCGCCCCTCTCGCGCGCCAGTCGCGGCGCGATTTCCGAGGCCAAGAGACGTCGCGGCGACGTCTCCGCCATGTGTCACGGAACTTTTACGCGGAAGGCCGGCTGAGACGGACCGTGCGGCCCTCGATATCCAGGCGCACGCCGAAGGCCTGCGAGGCCGAGCGCGCGAAGCTGACCGGGTCGTTGGCCGCGAACAGGCCGCTGACCGGCTCCTGGGCCAGGGCCGGGTCGTCGATGATCAGCTGCGTGTCGCTGTAGCGGGCGAACTCGCGGGCCGCCTGCGCCATGGTCTCGCCCTCGAAGGCGATCTTGCCCTCGCGCCAAGCCAGTTGCCGCGACAGGGCCGCCGGCGCGACGGCCTCGACCTTGGCTTTTTCAGTGGAGAGGGCGATCTGCTGGTTGGCGGCGACCTGGGTGCGTTGGCCCCGATCGGTGACGCTGACCTGGCCCTCGCGCACCACCACCGAGACCGGCTCGCCGGCGATCGCCTTGACGACGAAGGCGGCGGTGGTCGCCATGACCGACAGGGTGTCGGCCGAGACGATGAACGGCTGCTCGCCCTTGGCCACCTCGAACAGGGCCTCGCCGCGCAGGAGCTCGACCGTGCGCCGGCGGACGCGGACCTTGCTGTCGGTGTTCAGCGTGATGGCCGAGCCGTCGTCGAGCGGGATAAGCCGCACCTCGCCGCGCTGGGACGCATAGGCGCGCGAGGCGTAGGTCGACACGCCCAGCGCGCCGACGCCGGCGACCAGGCCCGCGGCGATCGCACCGCCGCCCCAGCCGATCAGGTTCCGGCGCGACGGTCGAGCAGGGGGCTTGGTCGTGAAGGCGGTGGGATCGAATTCAGGACCCAAAGCGCGCGCGGCGTCAGTGCCGTCGTACAGCGCCTGGGCGCGAGCCAGAGCCCCAAGCCTGCGCGGATCGCCGGAAAGCCAGGCCTCGAGCGCGGCGTCTTCCGCTGGCGACAAGGGGCCGCGATCGAGGCGTCCGGCCCAGGCGGCCGCCGCGTCGTCAACCGCCCGACTTGTCTCTCGCTCTGCCATCAAGACCCTTCAATCCCGTGTCGTCATTCCTAGATGCGCCGAGCGCGCGTTTTCCGCCACGTCCAAAGCGATCGATCAACAGGCGGATGCCCTTGACGATATGCTTTTCGACGGTGTTCTCCGACACCCCCATGCGCGCGGCGATCTCCCGCTGGGACAGGCCCTCGACGCGGCGCAGGATGAAGGCCTCCTGGGTCTTGTCCGGCATCTCGGCGATGGCCTCGGCCAGCCGGTGCAGCTCGTCGCGGTCGATCAGGATCTGTTCGGGCGAGGCCATCTCGGCCGCCAGGTCGAGGCGTTCCAGGTCGGCGACGGCGCGGATCGAGACGATGCGGCTGCGCTGCACGTGGCGGACCAGCAGCGAATAGGCGACCTGGAACAGGTAGGCCTTGGGGTTCTGGATATCCTCGACGCTCTCCTTGGAGACCAGGATCGTATAGGCCTCCTGGATGACGTCGTCGGCGTCCAGGCCGGGCGCGAGCCGGCGGTTCAGCCAGGCGCGCAGGATGTGCTCGTGCGGCAGGACGTGCCGCGCGAACCATCGGGACCGTTCGGGTGTGATCGCAGGCATGGCTCGGGCGCGACTTTCCAGACGGCGGATAGAGAGGCGATGATCGGCGGCGCGGCAAGCGCGCTTGGACCATCAGCCCCGCTTTGGCGCTGCTAGCCGGCTTTCATGACAGTTTCAGCGTCGCCGCGCCCGTTCGCGCGGCGCGCGGCCCTAGCGACTGGCGGCGCGAGCGGCCTGGGTCAGGGACTGGGCGGCGATCGCGGCCTGGGTGCGGTTATGGACGTTCAGCTTGCGCATCAGTGCGGTCATGTGCGCCTTGACCGTGGCTTCGGCGATGCCGAGGTCGTGGGCGATCTGCTTGTTGAGCAGGCCCAGATTGACGCCTTCCAGCACCTTCATCTGGGTCGGCGTGAGCGCGCCGAGCATCGTTTCCGTGTGCTGGCCGGCGTCGCGGACGTCCATCGTGGTCATGCGTGAACCCCTCTATCTCTTCCCTGCGCCCCCGTCTTCGGAGGTGCGGCGACCGGATCGTGATGGCTGCCGCTCTGAGTCGGCTGGTCCGGTTCGCTGATTTCAGATGTTTGCGTTATCTGTTAGACAAGTTCAAGAGGTTTTGGCGATGTGAGCGTGAACATCGCGCCCGTATCGCCATATCCTCGAAATCTGTCATACAGGTTTCGGCGCTATGACGCGCAGGGGTTGGCCTCGCGACGCGAATGGCCCGATGGTGGCGTCAGCGAAGGGGAGAGCGATGAGCGAGGGGCGCCTTGCCGACCGGGCCTATACGGGCATCGTCGAGATGATCAACAGCGACGGCCTGGAGATCGGCGACCGGCTGCCGTCGGAAGCGCGCCTGGCCGAGATGTTCGGCATGTCCCGCACCGTCGTGCGCGAGGCCCTGGTGCGCCTGGCCGCCGACAGCATCACCGAGGCCCGGCGCGGGGCGGGCTCGTTCATCAAGAACCGGCCGTCCGACAAGCTGGGCGCCTACATGCCGCTGTCCGAACTGCCCTCGACCATGGGCAGCTACGAGGTGCGTTTCGTGCTCGAGTCCGAGGCCGCGCGGCTGGCGGCGGTGCGGCGCTCGGCCGAGGAGATGGTCGCCATCGACGCGGCGCTGTCGGCGTTGCGCACGGCCCTGATGTCCAGCGCCCCGGCCCACGTCGAGGACATGGAGCTGCATCGCCAGATCGTGCTGGCCACCGCCAATCCGGCCTTCCTGGTCGCCTTCGAGGCGCTGGAGGCCGATGTCGACCGCATCATGCGGGCCGGCGTCGACATCTCGCGCTCGCGGCCGCCGGAAGCGATCGCCGAGATGATGAGCGAGCACGAGATGATCGTGGACGCGATCCGGGCCCAGGACGGCGACGGCGCGGCCCTGGCCATGCGCTGGCATCTTTCACGCGGGCGGAAGCGGTTGATGCCCTAGGGACGCGGCGGCGCCGATCGTCCGGATCCGGGCGTCGAGCTGTTCCTGGACCAGCACGCTCAGCTGTTCGGGCGGCAGGGCCGCGTCGAGGGTGACGATGGCCTCGTCGGCGTGCGGCAACTCCAGCGTGGCCAGCTGGCTGGTGAGCAGGCTGACCGGCATGTAGTGGTCCGCGCGCTGGCTGAGGCGGCGTTGCAGCTCGTCGGCGCTGGCGTCCAGCAGGACGAAATCGACGGAACCGCCGATCGCCTCGCGCAGCCGCTCGCGATAGCCGCGCTTCAGCGCCGAGCAAGCCGCCACAACTCGGCCTTGCGTATTCAAAGCCTCGCCGATGGCCGCGCCCAGCCGGTCCAGCCACGGCCAGCGGTCGTCGTCGACCAGGGGCTGGCCCGCCCGCATCTTGGCCACCGCCCGCGCATCGTGGAAGTCGTCCCCCTCCAGGAAGGGGCAGTCCAGCGCGCCGGCCAGCAGCGCGCCCAGCGTCGACTTCCCGCAGCCGCTCACGCCCATGACGATCACGGCGAGGCCTTCAGAAGGAGCGAGGCGCGACGACGGCAAGCGGGATCCTCGGCTTCGAGGCGAATGGGAATTGGGGTTCTAGCGGTGCGTCGCCGGGCCGTAACTACGACCATGGTCGCGGTGGTCGCGGACGCGCGCGGCCTTATCACTGTTCCCAAAGTAGATTTGGGGAGTGGCATGAGAGCGATCCTGTTGTCGGCGGTCTTGATGGCCTCGTGCTCCGGAGCGGCGATGGCCGCCGCGTCGGAATCCTTCCTGCCCAAGGCCCCGGACGATCCTCGCGCGATCACCGTCAAGGGCGTGGGCGACGGCAAGGCCGACGACACCGACGCCGTGCAGAAGGCCATCGACGCCGCCCGCGACGGTACGGGCCATGGCCTAGTCTTCCTGCCCTCGGGCCGCTACCGCCTGACCCGCAGCATCCTGGTGCCGCCGGGCGTGCGGGTGTTCGGCGTCGGCAAGACCCGTCCGACCTTCGTGCTGGGCACCAACACGCCGGGCTTCCAGGAGGGCGTGGGCACGATGGTCGTGTTCACCGGCGGCGACCAGTACCAGGTCGGCGATATCCCCGTGCCGGTCCCGACCGTGCGGCCCGCGACCACGAAGGTCCGCGACGCCAATTCCGGCACCTTCTATTCGTCGATGGCCAATGTCGACATCGAGATCGGCGAGGGCAATCCGGCGGCTGCCGGCGTGCGCTTCCGCATGGCCCAGCACGCCTTCCTCAGCCACATGGACTTCCGCCTGGGCTCGGCCTTCGCCGGCGTCTACCAGGCCGGCAACATCATGGAGGACGTCCACTTCCACGGCGGCCGCTACGGCATCGTCACCGAGAAGACCTCGCCCGCCTGGCAGTTCACGCTGCTGGACTCCACCTTCGACGGTCAGCGCGACGCGGCGATCCGCGAGCACGAGGTCGACCTGACCTTGGTCAATGTGGCGATCAAGAACACGCCCGTCGGCATCGAGATCGACAAGGGCTACAGCGACAGCCTGTGGGGCAAGAACGTCCGCTTCGAGAACGTCTCGAAGGCCGGCGTCGTCATCTCGGCCGAGGACAACGTCTTCACCCAGGTCGGCTTCGACAACGCCGTGGCCTCCAACACCCCGGTGTTCGCCCGCTTCCGTGAGAGCGGCAAGACCGTGGACGGCAAGGGCAAGGCCTATCGGGTGGAGAACTTCACCTACGGCCTGACGCTGCCGGGCCTGGGCCATGTGGGCGAGTACAAGACGATCTCGGACATCGCGCCGCTGAAGGCGCTGCCTAAGGCGGGCGCGCCGGCGCTGCGGGCCACGCCGCCGATCGGTGAGTGGACCAACGTCAAGACGCTGGGCGTCAAGGGCGACGGCACGACCGACGACACCGCCGCCCTGCAGAAGGCCATCGACAGCCACCGCGTGCTGTACCTGCCGATCGGCTTCTACATGGTCAGCGACACGCTGAAGCTGAAGGCCGACACGGTGCTGATCGGCCTGCATCCGGCCCTGACCCAGCTGGTCATCCCGGACGGCAATTCCCGCCACGCCGGCGTCGGGGCGGTGAAGCCGATCCTGGAAACGCCGAAGGGCGGCGACAACATCCTGTCCGGCATCGGGCTGTTCACCGGCCGCATCAACCCGCGCGCCTCGGCGCTGCTGTGGCGGTCGGGCGAGAAGTCGCTGGTCACCGACGTCAAGATCATGGGCGGCGGCGGCACACCCACCGCCGACGGCAAGCCGCTGGGCGCGGCCCAGGCCCGCAGCGGCGATCCGGTGGCCGACGGTCGCTGGGACGCTCAGTACCCCAGCATCTGGGTGACCGACGGCGGCGGCGGCACCTTCGCCAATGTCTGGAGCCCCAACACCTTCGCCTCGGCCGGCTTCTACATCAGCGACACCAAGACCCCGGGCTTCATCTACGAGGTCTCGGTCGAGCACCATGTGCGCAACGAGTTCGTGCTCGACAATGTCGAGAACTGGGAATTCCTGGCGCCCCAGACCGAGCAGGAGGTCGGCGACGGCCCCGACGCGGTGTCGCTGGAGATCCGCAACTCCAAGAACATCCTGTTCGCCAACTATCACGGCTATCGGGTGACGCGCTCGTACCACCCGGCCGAGACGGCGGTGAAGCTGTTCAACTCGACCGACATCCGCTTCCGCAATGTCCACATCAACGCCGAGAGCGGCGTGGCCCTGTGCGACACCATCGGCTGCGGCACCTATCTTCGAGCCAGCAAGTATCCGTTCGAGAACGCCATCCAGGACAAGACCCGCAAGCTGGAGGTGCGCGAGCGCGAGTTCGCGGTGCTGGACGTCAAGAACGACCAGCCGGCTCCGCCGCCGGCCAGCCCGAACGTGAAGAAGCTGGAGACCGGCTTCTGGTCGATCTCGGGCGGGACGGTGGGCGCGGACGGCGCGCTGTACTTCATCGAGAAGCGCTTCCAGCGGATTTATCGCTGGACGGCCGCCAAGGGTCTGGAGATCGTCCGCGACAGCTCGCTGGACCCGACCAACCTGGCGATCGACCGCTCGGGCAACCTGCTGGTGGTGTCATCCTACGGCCCGCAGGCATCCGTCTATTCGATCGACCCGAACGGTCCAAAGGACCAGATGACCATGATCGCACCGACGTCCGTGGCGCAGCGCGCCGGGACCAAAACGCTGCTGCCGGTCAACTGGTGGAACAACGGCGAGTTCAAGGACCAGTACGATCCGGCCAAGGGCGAGTTCACGACCTTGGCGCAGATGTTCGCCCGCGATGTCGGCACGCCCAAGACCCAGGAATATGTCTCGCCCGACGGCAGCGTGTCGCTGCCCGCCTTCCGCGTCTGGCAGCAAGGGCCGCCGGACCATGTCGGCTGGCGCTGGGCCGACAGCCTGCAGACCAACGGCCTGATCGCCGGCGCGATCGGCGAGCGGCTGGTCTTCACCAACGGCTCGGAGAACAAGACCTATAGCGGCCAGGTCGGTCCCGGCGGCACGCTGACCGACCTCAAGGTCGTCGCCGATCGCGGCGGCGAGAGCGTCGCGGTCGACGGCCAGGGCCGGGTGTTCGTCGCCAACGGCCAGATCTTCCAGTACGGCGCCGACGGCAAGCAGGTCGGCCGGATCGACGTGCCCGAGCGGCCGCTGCAACTGATCTTCGGCGGGGAGGGCGGCAAGACGCTGTTCGTCCTGACCCATCATTCGCTCTACGCTGTGAATCCGTAGGGTGGGGAAGTTTGTCATGAAGCATTGGTTGGCGATGGGCGCGGCTTCGATCGCGCTGGGCTTGGCGGGTGGTCCGGCGTGGGCCGGGCCCTCTGTCCTGGCCACGGTCCCGGACGACCCGGCCGCCATCGTGGTCAAGGCCAAGGGCGACGGGAAGACCGACGACGGCGCGGCCATCCAGGCGGCGATCGACGCGGCGGCGGCCAAGCCGGGCGGTGGTCTCGTCTTCCTGCCCTCGGGCCGCTACCGGATCACCAAGACCCTGTTCCTGTGGCCCGGCGTGCGGGTGTTCGGCGTCGGCGCCACGCGGCCGCTGATCGAGCTGCCGGACGCCACGCCGGGCTTCCAGAAGGGCGTGGCCAACATGGTGATCTTCGCCGGGGCCAAGCGCGATCCTGCGGGCCGTCCGGTGGCCTTCCCGCCGCCCGGCAGCGTGCCGTTCGACAAGACCGTGCCGGACGCCAATCCGGGCACCTTCTACAGCGCGATGAGCAACATCGACTTCAAGATCGGCAAGGGCAATCCGGCCGCCACGGCGATCCGTTTCCACGCCGCCCAGCACGCCGTGCTGACCCACATGGACTTCGACATCGGCTCGGGTCTGGCGGGCCTCTACCACGTCGCCAACGAGGCCGAGGACCTGCACTTCAAGGGCGGGCGCTACGGCATCCTGGCCGAGAAGCCGTCGCCGGCCTGGGGCTTCGTGCTGCTCGACTCGACCTTCGAGGGCCAGCGCGACGCGGCCATCCGCGAGCATGAAGCCGGCCTCACCCTGGTCAATGTGGCGATGAAGGACACGCCCGTCGGCATCGAGATCGACAAGGGCTACGGCGACTGGCTTTGGGGCAAGGACGTCCGCTTCGAGAACGTCTCCAAGGCCGGCGTCGTCATCTCCAACGAGGCCAATGTCTACACCCAGGTCGGCTTCGAGAACGCCGTGGCGTCCAACACCCCGGTGTTCGCTCGCTTCCGCGACAGCGGTAAGACCACGGCCGGCAAGGGCAAGACCTATCGCGTGTCGGCCTTCAACCACGGCCTGACTGTCCCGGCGCAAGGCCAGATGGGCGAATACAAGACAACCTTCCAGGCCGAGCCGCTGAGCGCGCTGCCCAAGCCCAACGCGCCCGCGATCAGGGCCCTGCCGGCGACGGCGGACTGGGCCAATGTCCGCACGCTGGGGGCCAAGGGCGACAACACGACCGATGACACCGCCGCCATCCAGAAGGCGATCGACAGTCACCGGGTGGTCTACTTCCCAACCGGCTTCTACCGGGTCACCGACACCCTGAAGCTCAAGTCCGACACGGTGCTGATCGGCCTGCACCCCAGCCTGACCCAAATCGTGTTGCCCCACGCCACGCCGGCCTATCAAGGCGTCGGCGCGCCCAAGGCGCTGGTGGAGTCGGCCAAGGGCGGGGACAACATCGTCTTTGGCCTGGGGCTCTATACCGACGGCGCCAACCCGCGCGCGACGGCCCTGCTGTGGACCGCCGGCGCGACCTCGATGGTCAATGACGTCAAGTTCCAGGGCGGCCACGGCACCAACCTGTTCGATGGCACGCGGGTCATCCCCTACAACGCCAACGGCACCGCCGACGCCGATCCGGCCAAGCGCTGGGCGGGGCAGTATCCCAGCCTGTGGGTGACCAATGGCGGCGGCGGGACGTTCTCGAACGTCTGGAGCCCCAACACCTACGCCTACACTGGCATCTACGTCTCCGACACGGAAACGCCCGGCCACGTCTACCAGGCGTCGGTCGAGCACCATGTGCGCACCGAGATCACCCTGAACCGCGTCGCCAACTGGGAGTTTCTGGCTCCGCAGACCGAGGAGGAGGCCGGGGAGGGCGAGGACACCGTCTCGCTGGAAATCCGCGACTCCAGGAACATTCTGCTGGCCAACTATCACGGCTATCGCGTCACCCGGACGCGCAAGCCGGCAGCGGCCGCGGTGCGGGTCTACAACTCGCAGGACATCCGGTTCCGCAACGTGGCGGTCAATGGCGAGAGCGGCCTGGGCACCTGCGACGAGAACGGCTGCGCGACCTTCACGCGCCTGACCAAGTATCCGTACGAGAACGCGATCCTGGACGTCACCAGCGGTTTGGAGGTGCGCGAGCGCCAGTTCGCGGTGCTGGACCTGAAGGCCAACCCGCCGCCGGTCGCGCCGGCGACCATCGCCGGAGCCAAGGTCGAGAAGCTGGCCGACGGCTTCTTCTCGCTGGGCGGCGGGGCTGTCGATGCGAGCGGAACCCTCTACTTCGCCGACCGCAAGCACCAGCGCATCTACAGCTGGTCGGACGCGCGTAAGCTGTCGATCGTGCGCGACAATACGCTCGATCCGATCAACCTGGCGGTCGACGCTTCGGGCAACCTGCTGGTGCTGTCATCGGACGGCCGCAACGGTTCGGTCTACAGCTTCAAGCCCGGCAGTCCGGACGACCAAGTGACGCTGATCGCCGCGACCCCGGCCGCTGACCACGCCAGCGCGGCGACGGTGCTGCCGGTCAACTGGTGGAACAACGGCGAGTTCAAGGACCAGATCGATCCGGAGACCTACCAGTATCCGACCCTGGCCGAGCTCTTCGTCCGCGACATGGCGCTGGCCAAGCCGAAGGAATATGTCTCGCCGGACGGCAGCCTGGTCCTGCCGGCCTATCGCGTCTTCCAGCAGGGGCCGCCGGACTATCGCGGCCTGCGCTTCTCCGACTCGCTGGACACGTACGGCTTCACCGCCGTGAAGCCCGGCCAACGGGTGTTCCTGACCAACAGTTCGGAGAACAAGACCTATAGCGGCGTCGTGGGGAAGGGCGGGGCGGTCACCGACCTGAAGCCCTTCGCCGATCGGGGCGGCGAGAGTGTCGCGACGGACGGGCGGGGGCGGGTCTATGTCGCCAACGGCCAGGTGTTCGTCTACGCGCCGGACGGCAAGGAACTGGGCCGCATCGATACGCCCGAGCGGCCGTTGCAACTGCTGTTCGGCGGGACCGATGGGCAGACCCTGTACGTCTTGAGCCACCACGCGCTCTACGCGGTCCGTCCGCGCTAGGCCGCTGAACACGAACGCTTTTCGGGCCCGGGCGCGTCGCGTCCGGGCCGCTTTCCTTTGTGCGCGTCCCCAGTCTGCGGAGGCATACGACCATGGTCGTATAGTTAGCGCTCCCATCGTCTGACACAGTCTCCCTCAGATCATCGAACGATGGTCTCAATGAAAAATTGGGAGGGTGTAGGATGAGCGTTGTCGGTAGCGCGCGGGGACGGTCCCCTATGATGAGCGCCTTGCTCGCGACCAGCGCGGTCGCGATCGTCATGACAGCCGGAGCGGCCCAGGCGCAGACGGCCCCGGCCGCTGAGCCGTCCAGCGAAACAGCGCTGTCGGAAATCGTCGTCACGGGTACGCGGATCCGGTCCGAGGGCTTCACCGCCCCGACCCCGACCCAGGTGCTGGGCCAGGCGGAACTGGAACGCGCCGCCCAGCCGAACATCTTCACCGCCATCACCCAGCTGCCCTCGCTGCAAGGTTCCAGCGGCGCGACCACGGGCACGTTCAGCACCTCGAGCGGCCAGCAGGGCCTGAGCTCGTTCTCGCTGCGGGGCCTTGGCACCATTCGCACCCTGACCCTGCTGGACGGCCAGCGGGTCGTGCCGGCCAACGTCACCGGCGTCCCCGACATCAGCCTGTTCCCGCAGCTGCTGGTCCAACGGGTCGACGTGGTCACCGGCGGCGCCTCGGCCTCCTACGGCTCGGACGCGGTCGGCGGCGTGGTCAACTTCGTCACCAACAAGAAGTTCGAGGGCTTCAAGGCCAACGTCCTGACCGGCGTCACGACCTATGGCGACAACCACCAGTGGCTGGCCCAGGTCGCGGCCGGCAAGAACTTCCTGAACGACCGCCTGCACGTGCAGGTCAGCGGCGAATACGACTGGGAAGAGGGCGTCCCGGCGGGCGGCTTCGGCGAGGACGCGCCGGGCAGCCGCGACTGGTACACGACCGCCACCCTGGTCAACCGCGGCGTCACCAATGACGGCTCGCCCCAGTACCTCTATCGCGAGCACGCCCAAGCCTACCAGTACACCAAGTACGGCCTGATCAGCGCGGGTCCGCTGCAGGGCACGGCCTTCGACATCAACGGCAACCCGTTCCAGTTCCAGTATGGCGGCGGCGGTGTGCCGTCCAAGGCGGCCAACGGCGCGGTCAGCGGCTGCTACACGAACGGCGGCTTCTGCGTCGGCGGCGATCTGTCGGGCAATGTCGGCGTCGGCACCTCGCTGCAGTCCCGGATCAAACGGATGGGCACCTACGGCCGCATCGGCTACGACCTGGACGCCAACAACGAAATCTACGCCACCTTCAACGCCGCCCAGGTGAAGAGCAGCAACCAGCCCAACCCGGGCGCGGCCACCACCGGCCTGACGATGTCGTGCTCGAACCCCTACCTGCCGGCGTCGATCGTGGCGGCCTGCGCCGCCAACAACATCACGACCTTCACCTTCGGCACCAGCAACGCCCTGCTGCCGCGCAACATCTCGGTCCACCCGACGCGGACCCAGTATCGCGGCGTGATCGGCGCGAACGGCAAGTTCAACGCCCTGGGCAAGGACTGGCACTACGACGCCTACTTCACCCACGGCCAGAACACGACGAACATCCACGTCAACGACATCCTGCTGACGCCGCGCTACCGCGCGGCCGTCCAGGCGACCACGGTGAACGGGCAGATCGTCTGCGCCGACCCGGTCGCCCGCGCCAACGGCTGCGTGCCGATCAACATCTTCGGCGGCAAGCCGCCCAGCGATGCGGCCCTGGCCTACATCACGCCCAAGAACGGCCCGTACCAGCACTCGGTGCAGAAGCAGGACGTCGCCAGCATCAACTTCAGCGGCGAGCCCTTCTCGCTCTGGGCCGGGCCGGTGTCCCTGGCGTTCGGCGGCGAGTGGCGCAAGGAGCAGTACCACGTCCAAGGCGACCCCTATGGCGATGGCAACACCGACTCGCCCAACACCGCCGACTACCCGGCCGATCCGGTCCTGACCGCGTCGGGCGCCAACTGGTTCGCGGGCAACTACCACTCCGGCGCCGGCGAGTACTCGGTGAAGGAAGCCTATGCCGAAGTGAACATCCCGCTGGTCAATTCGGAAGCCGCGGGTCGGGCCAACCTCAACATGGCCGGCCGCTGGACCGACTACAGCACCTCGGGCACCGTCTACACTTGGAAGGTCGGGGCCACCTGGGACACGCCGATCGACGGCGTCCGCCTGCGGGCCGTCACCTCGCGTGACGTCCGCGCGCCGAACCTGTCGGAACTGTTCGCCGCGCCGGTGACGACCACGCTGCCGAACTTCACCGTCCCTTCGAATGGCGCGCCCCCAGCCGGCCAGCCGGCCGGCGGTTCGCTGACGGTCCTGCAGAACGTGGTCGGCAACCCGAACCTGAAGCCGGAAATCGCCAAGAACGTGACCATCGGCGCGGTTCTGTCGAACCCGCAATGGCTGCCGGGCTTCAGCGTTTCGGTCGACTGGTACAACATCGTCCTCAACGGCGGCATCTCCAGCCTGGGCGCCCAGCAGATCGTCAACTTCTGCTATGCGGGCCTCACCCAGTTCTGCGGCGCCTTCAATCTCAACCCGCCGTCGGCGTTCGTGAACTCGCAGACGTTCAACCTGGCCTCGATCAAGACCAGCGGCTTCGACATCGAGAGCAGCTACCGCTTCGAGCTGCCCAGCGTTCCGGGCCGCTTCACGGTGCGCGGCCTGGCGACGAACACGCACAAGTTCGTCACCAACCCAGGCATCCCCGGCGCGGTCGCCGTCGACTCGGCCGGCCAGAACTCCGGCGCCACGCCGGATTGGAAGTTCCTGGCCATCCAGTCCTGGGACAACGACAAGTTCGCCTTCAGCGTCCAGGAGCGTTGGTTCAGCGATGGCCGGTTCGGCGGCACGACCACCGATTACATCGAGTGCAAGGTCGGCAGCTGCCCGGTCTCGACCGGCAGCAACCCGACCATCGACTACAACCACATGAGCGGCGCGACCTATGTCGACATCAGCGCCTCGTACAAGTTCGGCAACGGCCTGCAGCTCTACGGCAAGGTCGACAACCTGCTGAACCGCGATCCCACGCCGTCGCCGCAGACCAATACGGGCCTGGACGCCAACCCGGCGCTCTATGACCTGCTGGGCCGCTTCTACCACGTGGGCCTGCGCTACAGCTTCTAGTCCTGCTTCCTCCGCCTTTCCTTCCCCTGGGGCGGCCTCGCCCGGGTCCGGTCGGCCAAGCGCCGCACCGTGGCTCGGGCGTCTTTCTTTGCGCTCCGGGCTGTGGCCTGTGGGCGCGGGAGGATCGCGTTCGAATGACCATCCTGGTGATCCGTTGAACCGGCCGGACCGCGTCCGCGACGCCACCATGGCCGACGTCGCCCAGCGGGCGGGCGTCTCGCGCATGACCGTGTCGCGCGTCATCAACGACGGCGCCGCCAGGGTCCGCGACGACACCCGCCAGGCGGTGCTGGACGCCATCCGCGATCTGAACTTCCAGCCCAACCTGGCCGCCCGCAACTTGGTCATGGCCGGCGAGCTGCGGATCGGCGTCGTCTATTCCAATCCCAGCGCCGCCTTCATGAGCGACTTCCTGGTCGGCGTGTTCGAAGAGGCCACCAGCGCCGGGGCCCGCCTCATCCTCGTGAGGGGCAAGAACGGCCTGGCGCCTTCGCTTCAGGACCTGCAGCCGCTGCTGAACGGCGGCGCCCATGGCGTCGTCCTGGCGCCGCCGCTGGGCGAATCCGGCGCCGTGCTGGACGCCCTGCGCGCGGCCCGTCTGCCCGTCGCCGTGGTCGCCGCCGCGCAACCGACCACCGACGCGATCAATGTCCGGATCGACGACCGCCGGGCCAGCCAAGCCATGACACGGCATCTGCTGGACCTCGGCCATCGCCGGATCGGCTTCATCACCGGCAATCCCAACCAGACCGCCAGCGCCGAGCGCCTGGAGGGCGCGCGCGCGGCGATCGCGACGCAGCCGGGGGCCGAGCTGGTCCTGGCCCAGGGCGCGTTCACCTACGACTCCGGCCTGCGGGCCGCGGCGGCGCTGCTCGACAACGACCAGCGGCCCACCGCGATCTTCGCCAGCAACGACGACATGGCCGCCGCGGCCGTGTCTGTCGCCCACCGCCGCCACCTGGACGTGCCGGGCGACCTGACCGTGGTCGGGTTCGATGACACGACCGTCGCCACCACCCTGTGGCCGCCGTTGACCACCATCCGCCAGCCCGTTCGGCAGATGGCGGCCGTGGCGCTGGACCGGCTGCTGCGCGCCCTGCGCTCGGCCGAGCCCTCGGCCGCCGACCACGTGCTGGACCACGCCCTGGTCCAGCGGGACTCCACCGCTCCACCCCGACGCGTTGATGAGAGGCTATTGAATGTCTGACCCGTCTCCGGCCCTGGAAGTCGCCACCGTCCGGCGGGTCACCGCGCGGCTGATGCCGCTGTTCTGCCTGATGTACCTGATCGCCTATATCGACCGGCAGAACGTCTCCTACGCCAAGCTGGACATGGTCCAGGCGCTGGGCCTCAGCGAAGCCGCCTATGGCCTTGGCGCGTCTCTGTTTTTCATCGGCTACTTCCTGTTCGAGGCGCCGTCGAACCTGATCCTGGCCAAGGTCGGCGCGCGGGTGTGGTTCGCGCGGATCATGTTCACCTGGGGCCTGGTCACCCTGGCGCTGGGCTTCACCCAGAACGCCACAATGTTCTACGTCCTGCGCTTCCTGCTGGGCGTCACCGAGGCGGGCTTCTTCCCCGGTGTGCTGTACGTCCTGACGCTCTGGTACCCGCAGTCGCACCGGGCGCGGATGGTGGGTCTGTTCATGATCGCCAGCGCGATCGCCAACGCCGTCGGAGCGGTTCTGGGCGGGCTGCTGCTGGATCTGGACGGCCTGATGGGCCTGGCCGGTTGGCAGTGGGTGTTCCTGGCCACCGGCGCGCCGGCCGTGCTGCTGACGCCCTATGTGCTGTGGAAACTGCCCAACGGCCCAGGCGAAGCGACCTGGCTGCCCGACGAACAGAAGACGTGGCTTGCCGGCGTGCTGAACGCCGAGCGGGGCGGGGTCCCCGATGACCATCGCGGCGCCTGGAAGGCGATCTTCGATCCACGCGTGCTGCTGCTGGCAGGGCTCTATATCGGCATGCCGCTGGGCGCCTACGGGCTGAGCTACTGGCTGCCGACCATCGTCAAGTCGTTCGGGGTGTCCAACACGACCAACGGCCTGATCAATGTCATCCCCTGGCTGCTGGTCGCCGTCGCGCTGTGGTGGGTGCCGCGCCATGCCGCCAAGCACGGGGCCAGCGCCTGGCACATCGCTGGGCCGGTCCTGATCGGCGCGGCATGTCTGGTCCTCAGTGTGGTGCTGCCCGGACCCGTGCTGAAGTTCGCCATGCTGTGCATCGCGGCGCCGGCCATCTTCGCCGCCCAGCCGGTGTTCTGGAGCCTGCCGCCCAGCTTCCTCAGCGGGCCGAGAGCAGCGGCCGGTATCGCGGCGATCAACGCCATCGGCAATCTGGGTGGGTTCATCGCCCAGAACCTGGTGCCGATGGTGCGCGACGCTACGGGCAGCAACCTGGCGCCGATGCTGGCCCTGGCCGCGGTGCTGCTGGTGACCGCCGGGCTGATCTTCTACGCCATGGGCCGCCTGGACGCGGCGCGAGCGAAGGCCGGATAGCCTCCGCCCGCGACCGTTGACGAACTAAGCCGTCGCGCGCGCCGGTAGGCGCCAGCCTGGACGGATGAAGTGGCAGGTGTAACCGTTTGGAATCCGTTCCAGATAGTCCTGGTGCTCAGGCTCGGCTTCCCAGAAGTCGCCGGCCGGTTCGACCTCGGTCACCACCTTGCCGGGCCACAGGCCCGAGGCGTCGACATCGGCGATGGTGTCCAGCGCCACGCGGTGCTGCTCTTCCGAGGCGTAGAAGATCGCCGAGCGATAGCTGCGGCCGATGTCGTTGCCCTGGCGGTTGCGCGTGCTCGGATCGTGGATCTGGAAGAAGTACTCCAGGATCTGGCGATAGCTGATTACCGCCGGATCGAACTCGATCTCGATGGCCTCGGCGTGGTCGCCGTGGTTGCGGTAGGTGGCGTTGGGGACGTCGCCGCCCGAATAGCCGACTCGGGTCTTCAGGATCCCGGGATAGCGGCGCAGCAGGTCCTGCACGCCCCAGAAGCAGCCTCCGGCGAGGATGGCGGTTTCGGTGCTCATCGGCTCAAACCCTTTCATAGCGTGGCCCTTGAGGGCCCATTCGTTGCATGAAGTGGGGATGGGCAGGCGCGAATTCCAGAACGTCGTCGGACGAAGAATACTGACTGCCGAGTAAGTCAATATTGACTCACGTGTCAGTGTGATGAGAGGGTGACCACCGTTCGCGGAACAGCGCCAAAAAGGCGCGGCCGGCGACAGGGAGGGAACCATGAAACGTATCGCCTACACCGTGTCGGCGCTCGCGCTGACGATCGCCGCGCCCGCTTTGGCGCAGACCGAGTCGGCCAAGTCCAAGACCCAGGCCGCCGAGGAGCTGACCGAGGTCGTCGTCACCGCCACCCGCCGTAGCGAGCGCCTGCAGGACGTGCCACTCAGCGTCACGGCCTTTTCGCAAGCCGAACTGACCAAGAAGGGCATCGTCAGTTATGACGGCATCGCCCGCGAGACGCCCGGCGTGGTGCTGAACCAGGCCAGCGGCAACAATGTCCGCTTCACGGTCCGCGGCATCTCGACCAACGGCTGGGGCGCGAGCCTGCAGACCACCACCACCGTCTATATCGACGAACTGCCGCTCACCACGATCGGCAACACCGTGACGCTGGATCCCAACCTCTATGACGTCCAGCGCGTGGAGTTCCTGCGCGGGCCGCAGGGCACGCTGTTCGGCTCCGGCTCGCTGTCGGGCGCCCTGCGGGTGCTGACCAAGAGCCCGGACCTGACCGGCTATGACAGCTCGGCCCTGGTCGACCTGGGCTACACACCGGACGGCGAGGGCGTGCGCCGCCGCTTCAACGGCATGGTCAACCTGCCGCTGGTCAAGGACGAGCTGGCCCTGCGGGTGGTCGGCTTCTACCGCAACGAAGACGGCTACATCGACAACGTCGGCACCGGGATCAAGAACGCCAACAAGCTGAAGGACTGGGGCGGTCGCGCCATCCTGCTGTGGCAACCGAACGACAAACTCAGCGTCCGCCTGCTGGGCTCGTACGAGGACAGCGATCCCAAGGACTCGTCGCTCTCCTCGCCGTCGCTGGGCGAGCGCAAGCGCTACAGCACGGTGCCGGACCAGTACACGACCAAGACCTCGATCTTCAACGGCACGCTGGAATACCAGTTCGACGGCGCGAAGCTGACCAGCTCGTCGACCTATTCGAACGCCGACGGCCTGTTCAATGTCGACCTGGGCGGCACCTTCAACCTGGCGGTGCCGTTCTACCTGTTCGACAGCGCGGTGACGAAGACCTTCGTCCAGGAGACGCGCATCGCCTCCGATCCGGGCGGCAAGTTCGACTGGGTGGCGGGCGGCTTCTACCTGCACCGCGAGCTCGATCTGAACGGCGAGGACCGCTCCACCGCCGCCTTCCTGTCGGCGCGGGGCATCACCGGCCTGCCGGGCACCGTGTTCGCCAAGTTCGGCAGTGACACCAAGACCTACGAGCTGGCCGGCTTCGGCGAGCTGACCTATCACCTGAACGACAAGCTGACGGCCACGGGCGGCATCCGCTACGGCAAGTACGGCGGCACGGTCGACACCTATGCCGGCTTCAACTCGGCCTATTTCACCTATGCGCTGCTGGGGATCTCCGGGCCGCTGGCCCTCACGCCGAATGGGACGTCGACCACCAAGTACCCCTCGGCCGAAAAGGCGTCGTGGAAGGTCAGCCTGACCTACAAGCCCTCGCGGGACCTGACGACCTACGCCACGGTCTCCACCGGCTATCGTACGCCCGTCTATAACGGCCGCGCCGGCAGCGTCAGCACGGTCAATCCCAGCGACCTGATCATCCCGGCGGGCGCGGGCTCGGACAACCTGACCAACTACGAGATCGGCCTGAAGGGCCGCTTCCTGGACGGCCGGATGACCGCGGCCCTGGCGGCCTACTATATCGACTGGAAGAACATCCAGGTGCAGGCCAACCGCCAGTCGGACTCGATCCAGTTCGCCACCAATGTCGGCCGTGCGGCGTCCAAGGGCGTCGAGGCTGAGATCAGCTTCACGCCGGTCAAGGGCGTGCTGCTGGGCGTCAACGGCTCGCTGAACCGGGCCAAGGTCACCGAGCTCTCGACGCAGGAAGCGACGATCTCGGGCGCGGTGGATAATGCTCGCCTGGCCTCGCCGCACGTGCAGGGCTCGTTCTACGGGACGTTCAGCTACGCGCTGAAGGGCCAGACTCAGGGCTTCACCAGCTTCCAGATCCAGCACGTGGGCTCGTTCCCCAACGGCTTCCCCAATACGCCGGGCAAGGCCGGGGTTGTCAGCCCGCTCTACGGCAACACCGATAGCTACACTTACGTGAACCTGCAGACCGGCGCGCGCTTTGGCCGGACCACCGTGACCCTCTATGGCGAGAACCTCGGCAACAGCGGGGCCACGACCTACATCCATCCGGAAGCCTTCGTGTACAGCCGCTTCGCCATCCTGCGGCCGCGCACGTTCGGCGTCCGCCTGGGCTACAATCTGTGACCCGTCCCCCTGTAAGTCGTCTTTGGGCCTCTCTGAGCCTGGCCGTCGTCGCCCTCGTGGCGGCGCCGGTCCAGGCGCAGCAAGTCTCGATCCGCCAGGGCGCCCTGCAAGGCGTTCAGGCGGACGGCGTCGCGGCCTACAAGGGCGTGCCGTACGCCCAGCCGCCGGTCGGCCCGCTACGCTGGCGCGCGCCGGTCCCGGCGGAGGGCTGGAAGGGCGTGCGCGACGCCAAGGCGTTCGGCCATGCCTGCCTCCAGCCGCCGCAGGACCCGAAGGGCCTGTACGCTGGCGGCATGACTTCGGTGAGCGAGGACTGCCTGACCCTGAACGTCTGGGCGCCGACCGGCGCCCAGAACTCAGCAAAGAAGCTGCCGGTCATGGTCTGGATCCACGGCGGGGCGCTGATGGGCGGCTCCAGCTCGGAGCCGCTTTATGACGGGACCAAGCTGGCCAAGCAGGGGATCGTGCTGGTCTCGATCAACTATCGCCTGGGCTTGCTGGGCTACTTCGCCCACCCGGCGCTGAGCGCGGAGTCGCCGGGGCGCATCTCCGGTAACTACGGCCTGCTCGACCAGATCGCGGCGCTGAAGTGGGTGCGCGACAATATCGCGGCGTTCGGCGGCGATCCGGACCAGGTGACCATCGCCGGCGAGTCCGCCGGGGGCTTGAGCGCCATCGCCCTGCTGGCCAGCCCGCAGGCCAAGGGCCTGTTCAACAAGGCCATCGTCGAGAGCGGCTACATGCCGGCCTATCGCGCCCTGCGCGACGAGACCCTGGGCCTGCCCTCGGCCGAGGCCGCCGGTGTCGCCCTGGGCGACAAGGCCGGCGCCAAGACCGCCGACCAGCTGCGCTCGGCCAACATCGTCAAGCTGTTCATGGCCGGCGTGGCCACCGGCTGGCAGCCCGAGCCGGTGATCGACGGCGTGGTGCTGGAGCGCCAGCTGGCCGACACCTTCGCGCGCGGCGAGCAGGCCAAGGCCCAGGTCCTGGCCGGCTTCAACGAGGGCGAGATCCGCTCGCTGATGTTCCTGATGCCGAAGGCTCCGGCGACCTCGGAGGCCTATGTCGCCGATGTGAAGAAGCGCTTCGGGGCCAAGGCAGACGCTTATCTCGCCGTCTATCCGGGCGCGGACCCGAAGGCCGACGTCATGGCCTCGATCCGCGACGGGCTCTACGGCTTCGCCGCGCAGTACCTTGTCCAGCAGCAGGCGGCGATCGGGCAGGGGAGCTACCTCTACTATTTCCGCCACAGCACCCCAGCCCAGAAGGCCCGCGACCTGGTGGCCTTCCACGCCAGCGAGATCCCCTATGT
This sequence comes from Caulobacter sp. GW821-FHT10E02, assembly GCF_059415225.1. Classification (NCBI taxonomy): domain Bacteria; kingdom Pseudomonadati; phylum Pseudomonadota; class Alphaproteobacteria; order Caulobacterales; family Caulobacteraceae; genus Caulobacter; species Caulobacter sp. GW821-FHT10E02. The sequence continues at coordinate 1,976,024 of NZ_JBWKMV010000001.1, read as the reverse complement.
CTTCGGCCAGGTGGGCGAGGGCGCGGCGTTGGGACCCAATTGGCCCAAGCCGCCGCCGAGCGCCGAGGAGACCGCGCTGTCGGACGCGATGCTGAACTACTGGGTCTCGTTCGTCCGTACCGGCGTTCCGACGGCGCCCGGCGAGACGGCGTGGCCGCGCTTCTCAGCCCAGGAGCGCGGCTACCTCGACATCGACCAACGGCCGACCGCCAAGCGCGACCTGCAACCGGCCGCCTTCGGCTGGGCGCAAGGCCTGGTCGCCGAGCGCCGCGCCCAGGGCAAACCCTGGCGGCTGGACATCGGCTTCTCGGCCTTCCCCGCGGTGAGCGTTGACGCCCCGGACACGAACCGGCAACCAGAGGCTCGATGAGCGACACCGATCACATGCAAGAGTCGAAGACTCCGCGTCCGGGCAAGCACAAGGCGCGCGCCCGCGAGCAGTCGATCGAGCGAATCCTGGACGCCGCCGAGCAGCTGTTCGCCGAGTTTGGCTATCACGGCGTGACCTTGAAGGACGTAGCCGCGCGGATCGGCGTTAGCTCGACGCTGATCCACTACCACTTCAACGGCAAGGAGAGCCTGTTCGAGGCCGTGTGGGCGCGCCGCGCGCCGGTCTCGGCGCAGAACCGTCTCGACGCCATGCGGCGCTACGCCGAGGCCGTGGGCGACAAGGTCACGGTCGAGGGGGCGCTGCATGCCTGGATAGATACCGACCTCAACGTCCAGATCCACGACACCGAGCAGTGGCTGGCCTTCGGCCAGATCAGCGCCCAGGCCAACAGCGCCGCCGGCTGGGGCGCGGAGAAGATGGGCAAGTACTTCAACCCCGTCGTCCTGGCCCTGATCGACCTCTTGAAGAAGGCGATGCCCGACTGCGACGAGGCGACGATCTTCTGGGGCTACCACTTCGTCTCGGGCGCCATGACGCACAACATGGCCCGCACCGGCCGCCTGGATGACCTGTCCCACGGCCTGTGCTCGTCCAACGACTTCGAGTCGATCCGCCAGCACATGGCCACCTTCATGGCCGCGGGCTTCAAGGCGATCTGCCAACCGGAAGGCGGCAAATGAGCAAGACCCTGAACGGCCTCTTCGACCTGACCGGGCGGGTGGCGATCGTCACCGGCGGCTCGCGTGGCCTCGGCCTGCAGATCGCCAGCGCGCTGGGCGAATATGGCGCGACCCTGGCCCTGGTGGCTCGCAAGCAGGGGGAACTGGACGCCGCCGTCGCCGAGCTGTCCGCCAAGGGAATCCAGGCCGAGGGCTTCGCCGCCGATCTCGGCGCGGCCGACGCCGCAACGGCCCTGACCGAGCGGGTGCTGGCCCGGTTCGGCCGCATCGACATCCTGGTCAACAACGCTGGCACAGTCTGGGGCGCGCCGGCCGAGGACTATCCGATCGAGGGCTGGAACAAGGTCATAGACCTCAATGTCACGGGCCTGTTCCTGCTGACCCAGGCGGTGGCGCGCGAGGCGTTCCTGAAACAGGGCAAAGGCGCGGTGGTCAATGTCGCCTCGATCGAGGGGCTGATGGGTCACCATCCCGACCAGCTGGGCACGATCGCCTACAACACCGCCAAGGGCGCGGTGGTCAACATGACCCGGGCCCTGGCCGCCGAGTGGGGGCCGAAGAACATCCGCGTCAACGCCGTGGCACCGGGCTACTTTCCGTCGAAGATGACCGCCGCCACCATCGGCGAGCACAGCGAGCGGATGCTGCGCGACACGCCGCTGGGCAAGCTGGGCGGCGACACCGACCTGATGGGGCCGGCCCTGCTGCTGGCCTCGGACGCCGGCGGCCACATGACCGGCCAGATCCTGGTGATCGACGGCGGCGCGACGATCATCTGATGACCACCCTGCTGGACCGCCGCGACGTCGACTTCCTGCTGCATGCCTGGCTGAAGGCCGGGGACCTGGTCGACCGCGAGACCGTCGACGCCATCCTCGACCTGTCGGAGCAGCTGGCGACCGACCAGTTCCTGACCCACTACAAGCGCAGCGACGTCGAGGAGCCGCGGCTGGAGGACGGCCAGGTCCGCGTCTGTCCGCCGATCCACGACGCCCTGGCCCAATATGCGGAGCTGGGGCTGTTCTCGGCCGGCTTCACCGAGGAGCAGGGTGGCCTCGGCCTGCCTTACCTGGTCTGCGCGGCCTCGTTCGCCTTCTTCGCCGCCGCCAACACCGCCACGGCCGCCTATCCGATGCTGACCGTGGCCAACGCCCGGCTGATCGCCACCTTCGGCTCGGCGACGCAGGTCGAGACCTTCGCCAAGCCACAGATCGAGGGCCGCTGGTTCGGGACCATGTGCCTGTCCGAGCCGCAGGCCGGCTCCAGCCTGGCCGACGTGCGCACCAAGGCCACGCCCGATGGCGAGGACAGGTTCGGCGCCCGCTACCGCCTGGCCGGCAACAAGATGTGGATCTCGGGCGGCGACCAGGACGTCAGCGACAACATCGTCCACCTGGTGCTGGCCAAGGTGCCGAACGCCGACGGGACCCTGCCCGAGGGCACGGCCGGCATCTCGCTGTTCATCGTGCCGAAGGTCCTGCCGGACGGCTCGCGCAACGACGTCAGCGTGGCGGGCCTCAATCACAAGATGGGCTATCGCGGCACGGCCAACTGCCTGCTGAACTTCGGCGAGGCGAGCGGGGCGACCGGCTGGATCGTCGGCGCGCCGGGGCAGGGCCTGCGCCAGATGTTCCTGATGATGAACGAGGCCCGGATCGGCGTCGGCATGGGCGCGGCGGCCATGGGCTATCGCGGCTATCGCCTGTCGGTGGCCTATGCCCGCGAGCGGCTGCAAGGCCGTCCGGCCGGCCAGCGCGGCGGTCCGCCGGTGGCGATCATCGAGCACCCCGACGTGCGCCGGATGCTGCTGCAACAGAAGGCCTATGTCGAAGGCGCCCTGGCCCTGTGCCTCTATTGCGCCAGGCTGGTCGACATCCAGGACGACAGCGCCGAGGCCGCCGTCCTGCTGGGCCTGCTGACCCCCGTCGCGAAGACCTGGCCGTCGGAATACGGCCTGGCCGCCAACGACATCGCCATCCAGATCCACGGCGGCTACGGCTACACCCGCGACTTCGACGTCGAGCAGCTGTGGCGCGACAACCGCCTGAACCCGATCCACGAGGGCACGACCGGCATCCAGGGCATGGACCTGGTCGGCCGCAAGATCCTGGCGGACGGGGCCGGCCTGCCGGTGCTGGAGCAGTCGATCGGTAGGAGCGTGGAGGCGGCGAGGGCGGTTCCGGGTTTGGAGACCCACGCCGAAGCCCTGGCCAGCGCCTGGCGCGCGGTGACCGAAACGATCGAGGTCCTGCGGGGCGGCGAGCGTCCGCTCGACAACGCCACGGCCTTCCTCCAGGCGTTCGGCCATGTCGTGGTGGCCTGGCTCTGGCTGGATCAGGCGACGGTCGCTTCGGGTCTGGACGACCACGACCTGGTCGAGGGCAAGCTGCGGGCCTGCCGGTTCTTCTTCGAGTGTGAACTGCCCAAGGTCGGCGCGCTACTGGCCTTCGTCGGCTCGCGCAGCGACGTGGCCTCGGCGGCGCCGACGGCGATCTTCTAGCGCCGATCCGGCGCTACGGCCTTCCAGGGACGCAGCGCGACGGCCAGCAGGGCGACGATCACGAGATAGAGGCCGGCGCCGAGGATCACGGAGGCCGGTCCGACCTGCCATTGGAAGAACGCCAGCACCGCGATCGTCAGCGGCAGGGCGTCGATCAGGCACGCCGTCCAGGCCAGCGGCTTGCGCGCCCAGGCGGGCGGCCCGTCGGTTTCCCAGTTGCTGAGGTCCACGTGCGTGTCCGGGGTCTCGTCGACACCGGACGTGGCGGCGACTTCGAGCCCTACATTGCGGCAAGCTCGCGCGCGGTCAGAACGTTTCCTTCTCACGTCGCCTCCAGAAAACCTAAGAGCCGCCGCCGGCTAGAGCGGCCGGCGGCGGCGTAGTCCCTAGGCCTGGACGGGCGTGATCAGGCGGCTGGAGCGGCCGTCGATCGAGACCGGGGTGTCGCCGGCCAGGGTCACGCGGCGCATGACGCGGCGCTGGTCGCCATAGTCGTCGACCGCGTAGTGCTGGGTGGCCCGGTTGTCCCAGATGGCTACGTCGCCCACGCGCCAGCGCCAGCGGACCGTGTTCTCCAGCTTGATGACCTGTTCCTGCAGGCTGTCGAACAGGCGGCGGCTATCGGCGGTCGACAGGCCCTTCAGCGCCTTGACGAAGTGGCCCAGGATCAGGACGCGCTCGCCGGTCTCGGGGTGGACGCGCACCAGCGGGTGCTCGGTCTCGTAGACGGTGGCGGCGAACACGGCGCGGTACTTCTCCAGCGCCTCGTTGCTGACGTCGGGACGGCTGGCGGCGTAGTCGTAGGCGTTGGTGTGGATCGCCCACAGGCCGTCGGCCAGGGTCTTCAGCGGCTCGGGCAGGCGGTTATAGGCTTCGGCTGTGTTGGCCCAGACGGTGTCGCCGCCGTATTCGGGCGAGACGACGGCCCGCAGGATCGAGGCCTTGGGATAGGCCGGCACGAAGGTGACGTCGGTGTGCCAGCTGTTGGCGCGGCCGCCGTGCTCGGAATTGAGCTCCAGCAGGTACTTGGTGCCCTCGCGGACCGGCACGGTCGGGTGGGCCTGCGGCTCGCCCAGGCGCTGGGCGAAGGCCTCTTGGCCCTGGTCGTCCAGATGATGCTGGTCGCGGAAGAACAGCACCTTGTGGCGCAGCAGGGCCTTCTCGATCGCCTGCAGGGTGTCGCCCGGCAGGTCGGCCGAGAGGTTCACACCGACGACTTCGGCGCCGATGCGGCCGCCGACGCGGCGGATCTCCAGGCCAAGGTCGGTGTCGATGTTCAGGGGCAGGTGTCCGTCGGCGCTCATGGGAAGGTCCTTTGCGGTTGAGCGGAGGTGAAGGGGTTATTCGGCGGCGAGGGGCGTCGCGCGGGCGTCCAGCGCGGTGCGGATTTCGCTGTGGCGGGCCTCGTCGAGGTCGAAGCCGCCCAGCAGCAGGGCCGAGAAGGCGTGGGCGATGGCCGGGCCCAGGGCGAAAACCAGCTTCAGCGACAGCAGGGCCTCGGGTGTGTTGACGACGCCGGGCTTGAAGCCGAGGAAGCCGACCAGGGGCAGGGCGACGCCGACGGCCACGGCCGTGGCGGCCTTGCTGGTCAGGCTGAAGATCGAGAACAGCAGGCCGGTGCGGTCCTCGCCGGTCTCCAGCCGCTGCTTGTCGGCGACGTCGGAGACCATGGCCCGCAGCATCAGGTTGCCCGAACCCTGGGCCAGGCCCTGGGCGATGGTCAGGCTCAGCAGCAGCGGCAGGGCGCCGGGGGCGACAAACAGCAGGCCCAGATTGATCGCCACCTGGGTCAGCTCGCCGGCGATGGCGGTGCGGTGCTTGCCCAGGCGATAGCCGATGGCCAGCCAGATCGGCCCGGCGAACACCCCGAACACGAACTGCAGCAGGAAGAGACCGGCCGCGAGGTCGGGTCGGCCGACATAGGCCGAGACGAAGAACACGAACAGCGAACTGCGGGTCAGCTGGGCCAGGGTGACGGCGAAGTCGGAGGCCAGCACCTTGACCAGCAGGCGGTCGCGCAGCACGGCCAGGATCGCGGCGCGGGACGGCTTGGCGTCGGCGGAACGTGGCGGGCTGGCGGGTTCGGGCACGAAGGCCAGGGCGGCCAGGATCGACGGGATCAGGGTCAGCAAGATGAAGCCGCCCATGGTCGCCACCTTCTGGGCCCCGTCGGCCGGCGCGCCGTCGCGAGCGCCGATGCGGTCGAGCAGCGCCGGCAGGATCAACACCAGCAGCAGGCCCAGCGCGGTGGTCACGTGGAAGAAGGTCTGGACCTTGCTGCGCGCGTGGTACTGGCCGGAAATCTCGCCGGCCCAGGCCGAGACCGGGATCTGCACGGCCGCCCAGGCCAGGTAGAAGGCCGTCAGCCAGCTGGCCAGCCAGGCCGCGCCAGGTTTCGCCACGCCGAACAGGTGCGGCAGGAAGATCGCCGCCGTGGCCAGGACCAGCAGCGGCGTGCCGGCGGCGATCCAGGGCTTGCGACGGCCGAAGCGCGTGCGGGTCCGGTCCGACAGCGCCCCGATCACCGGGTCGGTGATCGCGCCCCAGACCTGGGTCAGCATGAAGATCGCCCCGACCGTGGTCAGGCCCAGGCCCAGCTCCTGGGCGTAGTAGGGCGGCAGGTAGACGGCCAGCGGCAGGCCGGCGCCGGCTAGCGGGATGGCCAGGCTGGCGAAGATCGAAAGACGCAGCCAGCTGGGACCTTTGCCGGCTTCGGAAGAGGCTTCGGCGGACATGGCGGTTCCTTTACTCAGGACGCTTGCAGAACGGGGTTGGCGGCGACCGGCGCGGGGCGGCGGACCGGGCGCTTGAGGCCCAGGTGCTCGCGCAGGGTCGAGCCCTCGTAGGCCTCGCGGAACAGGCCGCGGCGGCGCAGCTCGGGAATGACCAGGCGGTTGAAGGCGTCCAGGCCGTCCGGCAGGGTCGGCGGCAGGATGTTGAAGCCATCGGCGGCGCCGGCCTCGAACCAGGCTTGCAGCCGGTCGGCGACCTGGACCGCGTCGCCGACCACCACGTGGTGACCGCGCGCGGCGGCGACCCGACCGACCAACTCGCGCAAGGTCAGGCCCTCGCGGCGCGAGAGGTCGACGAACAGCTTCTGGCGGCTCTGCCAGCCTTCGGTGGGCGGCAGCTCAGGCAGGGGCTCGTCGAGCGGGAACTTCGAGAGGTCGGCGCCGGCCATGGCCGAGAGCAGGCCCAGGCCCAGGCGCGAATCGACGAGCGCCTGGAGCTTGTCGTATTGGGCTTGGGCCTGGGCTTCCGTCTCGGCGACGAAGGGCATGACGCCCGGCATGACCAGGATCTCGTCCGGCCGCCGCCCGAAGCCGGCCGCCTGGGCCTTCAGGCCATAGGCGAAGGCTTGGGCCTCCTCCAGGGTCTGCTGGGCGGTGAACACCACCTCGGCGGTCATGGCCGCCAGGGCTTGGCCCGCGCCGGACGAGCCGGCCTGGACGATGACCGGCCAGCCCTGTACCGGCCGAGCCGACTGCAACGGCCCTTGGACCGAGAAGTGGCGGCCGACATGGTCCAGCGCCCGGACCTTGGCCGGGTCGAAAGCCTTCTGGTTGGCTTGGTCGAAGACGAAGGCGTCGTCGTCCCAGGTGTCCCACAGGCCCTTGACGACCTCGACATATTCCTCGGCCTGGGCGTAGCGCTCGGCGTGGGCCAGCTGGTGCTCAAGGCCGAAGTTGCGGGCCTCGGCGTCGCTGCCGGACGTGACCAGATTCCAGCCCGCTCGGCCGCCGCTGATGTGGTCCAGCGAGGCGAACTTCCGCGCCAGGTGATAGGGCGGCAGATAGGTGGCCGAGACGGTGGCGATCAGGCCGATCCGCGAGGTCAACGGCGCCAGGGCCGATAGCAGGCTGAGCGGCTCGAAATAGTAGGGGTTGGGCGCGACGCCCGAACCCGCGCCACCGGCCAGGGCGACATTGTCGGCGAAGAACACCGCGTCGAACCCGGCCGCCTCGGCCGACAGGGTCAGGCGCTTGTAGTGCTCGAAGGCGTGCAGGTCGGCGGGGTTGACGCCCGGCGCGCGCCAGGCGGCCAGGTGGTGGCCGACCCCCATCAGGAAGGCGCCGAGGCGGATCTGGCGTTGGGTGCTCATCCTCGCGCTCCTCAGAACGGCTTGGCGGCGAGGGTGACGCCGACGGTGCGAGGCTCGCCCAGGATGGCGATGTACGGGGTGACGGCCGAGGCGGCGCCGAAGGCGGCGGCGTAGCGCTTGTCGAACAGGTTGCGGGCCCAGACCGTGACCGACAGCCGGTCGTCCTGGGTGCGGAAGCCCAGGCCCGCATTGGTCAGGCCGTAGCCGTCCTGGCGGCCGTACGACGACAGCGGATGCAGGTAGGTGCGGCTCTTCCAGGCCTCGTTAGCGTAGGCGAAGGTGGTCCAGCCGTTCGACAGCGGCTGCTCCCAGCGGGCGCTGACCTGGCCGGTCCAGTTGGGCGCGAACGGCACCTGCTTGCCCGACAGGTCGACCGCGACCGGCGCGCCGGCATAGGTCAGCTCGGGCGGCGGCGGGGCGTTGCGGTACGAGACGTAGATCGACTCGCCCCAGGCGGTGCTGAACGACAGGTTCAAGGTCGAGGTGACCTGGGCCACGCCCTCGACCTCGATCCCCTTCAGGCGGACCTTGCCGACATTGGCCAGGTACGAGCGGACCGTGGTGGCGGTCGGGTCGCTGAGCGTGGCCTGATAGCCGGTGATGGTGTTGCGGTAGATGTTGGCGTTCAGCGTCGCGCGGCCGTCCCGCCAGGCGGTCTTCAGGCCAAACTCGTAGTCGGTCGACTTCTCCGGGCCGATGATGATCGCGTCGCCCGGCTTGGCGCCCAGATTGGCCGCGCCGGACTTCTCGCCGTACGAGACGCTGCCATAGGCCAGGATGTCGTCGGTGATCTTGTAGGAGGGGTTGATCAGCCACGAGAGCGAGCCGCCCTTGTGTTCGCCGACCACGCTGAACGGCGCGCCGGTGACGGCCGCGCGGTAGACGGCGAAGGGAGCCAGGGCGCCGGTCAGTGGCGCGCCGCCCAGGGCGAAGCTGGTGTTGGACGCCTCGCGCTTCTCGTGGGTGTAGCGCGCGCCAGCGGTCAGGGCGGCCTTGTCGCTGATATGCCAGGTCCCCTGGCCGAACACGGCGGCGCTGGAGGTGTCGGACTGGCCCAGCTGGTCGGTCTCGAGCCCGTCCAGGATCACGCCGGGCAGGGCGGGCGACAGGAAGAAGGCCGAGGCCCCGCTGTAGAACAGGGTGCGGAAGTTGCTGGTGACCTTCTGCTTCAGCAGGAAGACGCCGGTCTGCCAGTCGACGGCGCCGCCGGTCGGCGAGGCCAGGCGCAGTTCCTGCGAGTACTGGTCGACATCGACGTCGTAGCCGGCGCGGAAGATCGGGAAGGGCGTGCCGTCGCTGTCGTTGTAGGGGCGGAAATAGAGGCGTCGCCAGGCGCTGATCGAGGTCAGCTGATAGTCGCCTATCTTAAAATCGGCCTGGTTGGAGACGCCGTCGGTGCGCGACACCAGCCGCTCCTGGGTGTCCACATTGGCGTCCTCGATGTCGTAGGACGGCGTGTAGCCGAAGGCCGTGGCCAGCTTGCGCGCCCAGCCGTTGCGGGGCGTGCCGTTGGCGTAGGTCAGCGGGTCGGCGATGGCCGGGTAGTAGTTGTTGTATTCCTGGGTGTCGTAGTGCTCGACGATCAGGCGGTCGGTGAAGACCGAGTTGGGCGTGAACAGCAGCTGGCCGCGCGCCGCCCAGCGGTGGTTGTCCAGATAGTCCTTGCCGTCGTGCTTGTTCTTGATCCAGCCGCCGCCGGTGTCGCCGTATAGCGTCAGGCGGGCGGCCAGCTTGTCCTCGATCAGCGGACCCGAGACATTGGCGCGCAGCTGGTAGCGGTCGCGGCTGGCGGCCGTGGCGGTGATCGTCGCTTCCGGCGTGAAGGACGGGGCCTTGGTCGTGACGATCAGAGCGCCCAGGGTGGTGTTCTTGCCCAGCAGCGTGCCCTGCGGACCGCGCGCCAGCTCGATGTGGTCGAGGTCGACGAAGTCCAGCCACGAGAAGCCCGGGTGGGTGAAGAACACGCCGTCGACGATCAGGCCGACCCCGGCTTCCGAACCGTCGCTGTTGGCGTTGCCGCCGACGCCCCGGATGGTCAGGGTCGAGACGCGGGTGTTCTGCTGCAGGGCGTTGAAGCCGGCGATCTTGGCGGCGTAGTCGGCCACCCGCTCCAGGCGCTCGGTCTTGAGGACCTGGCCGGAGACGGCCGAGACCGTGATCGGTGTGTCCTGCAGCTTCTCCTCGCGACGGCGGGCGGTGATCAGCACCTGCTCGACGGCCGCACCGTCGGCGGCGTCGGCGGCCGGTGCGGCCACCAGCGGCGCGGAGGCGGCGTCCTTGGCCGAGGCGGGCAGGGCCAGCCCCAGCGCCGCGGCGGCGGTCAGCAAGGGCAGGAGCGAGTGGCTGGAACGAATGACCGACATGAGATCCCCGACATCGGGCCGATCTGCGTGTCCGCATTCGACCTCTAAAACCTATTTCATGGATAGGCTTTGAATTGTCGGGCCGGCAAATCCGTAAAACTGGTGTGGGTAAGCGTAATTTCTAAAGTCCGACCTGAAATGGGTCGGCGAGCACGAGCATACGAGAAATCTATCCGTGCGAAGGGGCGGGTGATTGCTCAGGCGTGGTTGATGAAGTCGCCGATCATCGCCATGCGGCGCTCGTAGCGATCGACGGCGGTCGAGATCTGGTTGGCGAAGTCTTTCAGATACTCCGCTTCCCAACCGTCGCTACGCACGCGGATGCGGCCGAACTCGTCCTCGACCAGCAGGCCGTCGCGGCACAGGACGGCCATCTTGCGCCGGACCGTCTCGCGCGGCAGGCCCGTGCCTTCGGCCACCGCGCGGCGGCTGACCCAGCCCCGGACCTCGTCGGCCACGACCGGCGCGGCGCTCCAGGCGCGGGCCTGGTCGGGGTCCAGCAGGAACGGCTGCATCGACTGCTGGGTGACGTAGAGCAGGATCCAGATCGACTCCGCGTCCAGCGCCAGCGCCTTGGAATAGGTCCGCAGCAGGTCCAGCATCAGCACCGAACCGCAGAACAGCACCGGCCGCACGGAGGCGGGCAGGTCGCTGTCGGCGGGCGCTGTCGGATCGGGCGAAGCCATGCTGACAGAAAGCGCGTCAACGCCCCGCCAGCGCAATCCAGATCGACTTGGTAGGAAAATAGATTCTCTATGGACCAGCGCCGCTCGAACGCCGAACTTGACGCCGCTTTACGCCACTTAACGCCACGATCGGGCGCGTCTCTCCTAGTCTGCTGGGGAACTCATCACAGCGGAGACGGCCCATGCACCAGTCCCAGAAAATAGCGGCGGAAGGCTTCATGCTCACGCCGGCGAACGCCCCGGACCTGGCGGTGTTCATGCCCTCGGCGCGCGATTTCGACGAGCTGAGCGCGGATGTCTTCGGCCTGGGCGTTGGTCTCGGGCTGGGCCTGGGGCGGCGCGCCGAAGGTGCGCGGGAAGGGCGCTGGGAAGGCTTGCTCCCGTGGCAAACCAAGCGGGTGCGCGACTATGTCGACGCCGACCTGCACGACCATGTGTCGCTGACCGTCGCGGCCGGCCATGCAAGGCTCAGCCCCGGCTATTTCTCGCGGCGATTCCGGCGCTCGTTCGGGGTCACCTTCTCGCGGTTCGTGGCCGCCCGGCGCATCGAGCGCGCGCAGGATCTCATGCTGGCCGACGCCGGGAAGCTGAGTCACATCGCCCTGGTCTGCGGCTTCTCCGATCAGTCGCACTTCACGCGCACCTTCAGCAATCTGATGGGCTGCTCGCCTGCGCGATGGCGGCGTCAGGCATCGGCGCCCCGCGAGTTGCACTAAGGGCGCGAGCTTGGAAACCTTGAGTTTCCGCAACCTTACTCGTGACCGTCATCGGCGCGGGCTAGACCGCTGTCCCGGCTTGGGCAGCATTTCAGTAAATCTCAGGAGTATCGACCATGACCACCAGCAGCTGGACCCGCCGGGGCGCCTTGCAATCAGGCCTAGGCGCGGCGCTCGCCGCCTCGGCCAGCACGGCCTTCGCCGCCGCGCCCCAGTCCGAGGGCTACGCCACGGTCCCGGGCGGCAAGGTCTATTGGCGGAAGTTCGGTTCGGGCGGCAAGACGCCGTTGCTGACGCTGCACGGTGGGCCGGGTTCGTCGCACAACTACCTGCTGCCGCTACAGGCCCTGGCCGACGAGCGCCCGGTGATCTTCTACGACCAGCTGGGCTGCGGCAAAGCGGACGCGCCGGAGGACGACAGCGTCTACACGATCCAGCGCTCGACCGATGAACTGGACGCCGTCCGCGCCGCCCTGGGCCTGGACCGGGTCGTGCTGCTGGGCCACTCGTGGGGCGCGCTGCTGGCGGTCGAGTATCTCTGCCAGGGGCGCGGCAAGGGCGTGGAGCGCCTGATCCTGAGCGGCGCCATGGCCAGCATCCCGCAGGCGATGGCCGGGTTCGAGCGCCTGTTCGCCACCATGCCGGACGGCTGGGGCGGCAAGATCCATGCGCTGGAGAAGGCCGGCAAGACGGGTACGCCGGAATATGCCGAACTGGTCCAGAAGTTCTACGACACCTTCGTGCTGCGCGTGCCGCCCAGCCCCGAGGTGCTGGCGACCCTGGAATCGCTGGGCAAGTCGCCCGCCTACCGCGTGCTCAACGGTCCCAACGAGTTCACCATCGTCGGCAAGATCAAGGACTGGGATCGCCGCAAGGACCTCAAGGCCATCACCCAGAAGACCCTGATCACCACCGGCGAGTTCGACGAGGTCACGCTCGACTGCCACCAGACCCTGCGTGACGGGATAGCCGGTTCGCGCCTGGCGGTGATGACCGGGTGCTCGCACCTGACGATGAACGAGAAGCCCGCGCAGTATAACGCCCTGCTGCGCGGCTTCATGAACGAGGCCTGAGGTGTCGCGGCGGGTTCGGCCTAAAGGGCCGGGCCCGCTTCGGCCTTGGCGAGACGGTCGGCCATGCGCACCAGCTCCGGCAGGGACGCGGCCTCCATCTTCTTCATGACCTGGCTGCGGTGCAGCTTGACGGTCGCTTCGGTGATGGCGGCGCGGTCGGCGATCTGCTTGTTTAGCAGGCCGGTCGCCACCAGGGCGAAGACCTGCCGCTCACGCTCGGAGAGCGTCTCGTAACGCTCGCGCAGGGCCTGATCGCGCGTGGCGTCGGCGCGACGCTGCTGGTCGGCGGCCAAGGCCTTGTTGACCGCTTCCAGCAGATCCTGCTCGCGCACCGGCTTGGGCAGCACGTCGATGGCGCCGGCCTTCATCGCCCGGACCGCCATCTGCACGTCGACATGGCCGCTGATCAGCACCACCGACTGGTTCGCGCCGCTGCGGGCCAGGGCCTCCTGGAACTCCAGGCCGCTGCGGCCCGGCAGGCGAATGTCCAGGACGATGCAGCCCGCGCGGGCCAGCGATCCGGCGTCGAGGAAGTCCTGCACCGATCCGTAGAGCTCGGTCGCCAGACCCACAGACTGGAAGAGCCCGCCCAGCGCCTCGCGGATGCTTTCGTCGTCATCGACGACGGCGACGATGGCCTGGCCGTCCTTAGAGACTGGAGACATCGGCGCCGGTTCCTTCCGCCAGGGGCAGGGTGAAGCTGAAGACGCTGCCGCGCGTCCCGTTGTTGGTCGCCCAGATCCGACCGCCATGGGCCTCGATGATCGAGCGGCAGATGGACAGGCCCATGCCGATGCCCTCGGCCTTGGTGCTGAAGAAGGCCTTGAACAGCTTGTCGGGGTCGTCGGTCCCGAGGCCCGGCCCGGTGTCGGTCACGCTGACGATCGCTTCGCCGTCGCGGGCCTGGGCGCGCACGGTCAGGCGTCGCGCGCTGGCGTCGGTACCGGCCATCGCCTCGACCGCGTTCATGATCAGGTTCAGGACGACCTGCTGGAGCTGGGTGCTGTCGCCCTGGATGGTGATGGCCCCGCCCAGCTGGGCCTTGGCGACGACGCCGTGGCGCTGGAGCTCGCCTCGCAAAAGGTCGAGCACCACCGGGATGACCTGGTCCAGGGCCAGTGGGTCCAGGCGCGGCGCGGACTTACGCGCCAAGTTTCGCAGGCTGGTGATGATGTCGCCCGCCCGGTGGCCGTCCCGCACGATGCGTTCGAGGGCCTGGCGCGCCATGGGGATGTCCGGTGTGTCGCCGTTCAGCCAGCGCAGGCTGGCTCCGGCGTTGGTGACGACCGCCATCAGCGGCTGGTTGACCTCGTGGGCGATCGACACCGCCAGCTCGCCCATGGTGGTCATGCGCGTCACGTGGGCCAGCTCGTTCTGGCTTTGGCGCAGGTCCTCTTCGGCCCGCTTGCGGTTCTCGATATCGACATTGATGCCGAACCATTGGGTGAGCTTGCCGTCGCCGTCGAAGAATGGACTGACTCGCCACAGGAACCACCGGTACTGCCCGTCGGCCCGACGTATGCGCGTCTCGGACTCGCCGGGCTTGCCCGATTGCAGGATGCCGACCCAGGTCGCCATCACGTGGTCGCGATCTTCCGGGTGGAGGTAGTTCATGAAGCCGTAGCCGATGATCTCCTCGAGCGTGGCGCCCGCATAGTCGATGAAGCTCTGGCTCCAGTAGGTGATGCTGCCTTGCGCGTCGGCGCGCCAGGTCAGGCCGGGGATCGAGTCCACGATCTGCTGGAGTTGCCGCTCGCTTTCCCGCAGCGCCGCCTCGCTGTCGCGCAAGGCGTCGATCATGTGTTGCAGACGGCGCTCGTTGTCGCGGTGTTCCAGGGTCTGATCTTTCGGCTGTCTGCGTGATCTCAAGCTAGCGCGGCCCAGGCGTGGCTGCCACCTCACGAAGGTCTAGCGGCGTTCGACGATAGGCTAGTCGGACCCTGAGAAACGGAGGCGAGGAGCCGGCGCCACGAAGGGCGCGAAGTCCGGCTAGACGAAGGTCGGGTGCAGCGCGTCTTGCGGGGATCGCGGCGCGACCATGGACGAATTGAAGCTCTCCGACGGCCACCGCCATACCTCCCGAACGCAATCAGAGGAGGGTGCTCATGACCCACGCCGTCACCTACGCCTTCGGAGAGTTCGTGTTCATCCCGCGCCGCCAGCTGTTGCTGAAGAACGGCCAGGCCGTTCGCATCGGGTGTCGGGCCCTGGACCTGCTGGCCGCCTTCGTCCAGCGTCCCGGCGAAGTGCTCAGCAAGCAGGAACTGCTGGAAGAGGCCTGGCCCACCACGACGGTGGTCGAAGGCAACCTCAAGGTCCACATCGCCGCCTTGCGTCGCGCGCTCGACGACGACGCGGAGTCGGCCAGGTACATCGCCACCGTGACCGGCCGGGGCTATCGCTTCATCGCGCCCGTCCAGACCGGCGAGGCGTCGACGGCCCTGCCGCCGCTGCCGCTCGGCGAGGTGCAACCGGGGCCGCTGGAAGGGCGTCTTCAGGATCTCGTCACGCTGCTGACCCAGACCATGCGTTCGGCGGTCATCGACCTGCCCGGCGAGGCGTCGGCGGCGTCGCGCCGGGTCCTGTGCATCGAACTGACCGCGCGGGATGAGGCCTGGATCGAGGGCGTGTTCGCCCAGTCCCAACACATTCAACCTCAACGCATGATGTCCGCGACGCACTGAGCGTCGCGGACACTATAGGCTCAAGCCTGAAGCCTACTTGGCGACCTTGCGATCCAGGAAGTCGCGGATCAGCGGCGCCATCTCATTCAGGCGATCCTCCAGCGCGAAGTGGCCGCTGTCGAGGATGTGGATCTCGGCCTTGGGCAGGTCGCGCAGATACGGATGAGCGCCTTCCTCGGGGAAGATCTTGTCGTTCTTGCCCCAGACGATCAGCGTCGGAGGCTGGTTGTCCCGGAAGAACTTCTGGAAGTCCGGATAGAACGGCACGTTCGAGCCATAGTCGCCGAGCATGTCCAGCTGGACGTCGCGATTGCCCGGACGGTCCAGCAGCGCCTGGTCGTGGACCCAGTTGTCGGGGCTGATGCGGGCGACGTCGCCCATGCCGTCCGTGTACTGGAACTTGGTGATGTCCAGCGTGACCAGGCCGTTCAGGGCGTCGCGGTTCTTCTGCGAGCGGTCCTTCCAGTAGACCTTGATCGGATCCCAGAACGGCGATTGCAGGCCTTCGTTGTAGGCGTTGCCGTTCTGGACGATCAGGCCGCTGACGCGCTCGGGGTGCTTCAGGGCCAGGCGGTAGCCGATCGGGGCGCCGTAATCCATCACGTACATCGTGTAGTGCTTGGCGCCGATCTGGGTGACCAGCTTGTCGATGATGTCGGCCTGGTTGGCGAAGGTGTAGGCGAACTTGGTGTGGTCCGGCGCGTCGCTCTGGCCATAGCCCGGATAGTCGGGCGCGATGACCCGGTACTTGTCGGCCAGCAGCGGGATCAGGTTGCGGAACATGTGCGACGAGGTCGGGAAGCCGTGCAGCAGCAGCACGACAGGGCCGTCGGCCGGACCAGCCTCGCGATAGAACACCTTCACGCCATCGACTGTGGCGGTCCGGTAGTGGATGACCGGTGGCGCGAGGCGCGTGACGGCGGCCTTCGGGGCCGGGGCGGCCTGGGCGTGGGGCGCGGCCGCCAGGAAGACGGCGGCCAGGGCCACGGACGTGAGCAGTCGAGTCATGGGTATTTCCTTGGTTTTTCGGGGAGGGAGGGGGTCTCGCCACGACGGGACGCGTGGCGAGTTCGTCAGGCGGCGGGCCTACTGGCTGGCGTCGGCCGCCATCGCGATGAAGTCGGCGACGGCGCCGGGCTTGGAGAGCATGACCGCGTGGCTGCTCTGCATTTCGACCAGCTTGGCCTTGGCCCGCGTCGCCATGGCGCGCTGGGCGGTGGGCGGGATCATCAGGTCCTGCGTCGTCAGCAGGTAGTAGCTGGGCTTGGCCTTCCAGGCCGGCGCGGTGATCTTGGCGCCCACGGCGCCGAGGCCCCACGGGACCTGGGAGACGGCCATGAAACGGGTGGTCGCCGGATCGACGTCGGCGGCGAAGGCCGCCGGGAACTTGGCCGGATCGACCTGGAGGAAGCCGTCCTTGGGCGGCAGCAGGGGCGCGGACGGCTCGCCGGGGACCGGCGTGCTGGCCAGTTGCAGAACGGACTCGCCGGCGTCGGGCGCGAAGGCGGCCAGATAGACCAGGCTCTTGACCTTGGGATCGCCGCCGGCCTCGGTGATCACCGCGCCGCCGTAGGAGTGGCCGACCAGGATGACCGGGTGCCGGGCCTGGGCGATGGCTTCCCGGGTAGCGGTTGCGTCACCTTCCAGCGTGATGGTCGGGTTCTGGACGACCAGGACTTCGTAGCCCTTCTTCGAGAGCAGCTCGTAGACCGGACGCCAGCCCGACGCGTCGACGAAGGCCCCGTGCACGAGGACGATGGACACCGGCTTCTCGGCGGCGAGGGCCGCGCCGACCGACGTGGTGGCGGCGAGAGCCGCGATCATTCCAACTAGGGCGCGCTTCATGTCTGTTCTCCAAGGGATGGCCGAGCCCGGTTTGGGCGCTGACCAAAGGAATAGTCCCTCGGAGAATTTCGTGGGGTTATGTCTGGTAAAGCGCGGTCAAGGTCGCTGTCTGAATCTTTCAATCGATGAAAATCGCGAATGAACTTCAATCCAAAGCGCGAGATCATTGGACAAGACTGAATGTCGTGTTCTGGAATTTACCGGACTTTACTGGCCTGCGCGGCGCAGGCGGTGAAATGTCCATTTGCACGGAGCGCCTACCTGGGCGCCGAACGGTGCAAGGCAAATTCAAGGAATATCCGATGACGACGTCGCCGAACCCGAAATCGAGCGTCCTGCCCACCGGTGGCGGCGCGGCCCTGATCGATCCCGCCGATGCGGTGATCCTGCTGCTGGATCACCAGGCGGGCCTGTTCCAGACCGTCAAGGATATCCCGGTGGCGGACCTGCGGCGCAATGTCGAAATGGTCGCCCGGCTGGCGACGCTGCTGAACCTCCCGGTGATCACGACCGCCTCGGAGCCGAACGGCTCGAACGGTCCGCTGATGCCGGAAATCCACGAGCAGGCGCCCCACGCCGTCTATGTGCCCCGCAAGGGCGAGGTGAATGCCTGGGACAACGGCGACTTTGTCGCCCAGGTCGAGGCGACCGGCCGCAAGACCCTGATCATGGCCGGCGTCTGGACCAGCGTCTGCGTGATGTTCCCGGCTTTGGACGCGGTGGCGGCCGGCTATGAGGTCTATGCGATCATCGACGCCTCGGGCGATCCCAGCGAGATGGCCTCGCGCACCAGCCTCGCGCGCTTCGTGCAGGGCGGGGTCAAGCCGACCTCGACCAACGCGCTGCTAAGCGAACTGCATCGCACCTGGGCGCGTCCGGAGGCCGCCGAGCTGGCCAAGCTCTACGGCATGGCGGCGCCCAACTACGCCGCGGTGATGGAAAGCTTCCAGAAGGCCCAGGCCGTGGCCCGGGCCAGCGTCTAGCGGCTGGTCAGCTTAAATCGGAACATCCGGCTGGGGCCATCCTCGGGCACGAGATAGAGGTCATTGCCTTTCAAGGCCATGCCTTCCTCCGTGTATCGGATGCCCCGGTCGGTAGCGCCGGCCGCACGGCTGTCGACCAGCTTCATTGACGGCCAGGCGAACCAGTCGATGGCCCCGGCCTTGGGGCCCAGCGCGCCGGACCCGACCAGGCGACCGCGCTCGAACTTGATGTCCTGATAGCGGGTCGGGGAGGGGTTGTTGATCACCCGGACCTGCCGGCCTTGCCGGTCGAACACGTAGAGCAGCCGGCTGTCCCAGTTGCCGGCGACAAGGCCGCGCCCGGATGCCGCCACGCAGCCCAGGTGATCGGCGACCTTGATCCGTCTCCGGACGGTCAGGGTGTGCTTGTCGATCTCGACCAGGACGGCCGAGCTATTGGCCTTGTACTCCGCCATCGGGACCCAGATCTTGCCGCCGTGCATGGCCATGCCGCCGGGGTGGTAGCGGACGCCGTCGGTGATCTCTAGCCGGCGCTGGAACTTGCCGCTGCGCCGGTCGAACTGGTGGATGTAGCCCTTGTGTTCGCGCGTATCGACGGACGTGACCCAGATGTGCTGGGCGTCCAGATCCATGCCCTGGACGTGGAAGAGCTCGCCATCCAGCGGCAGGACATCGACGAGCCGGGCGCGCTCGATCGCCGTGACGGGCTGGGCGGCGGCCGCGCCGGTCAAAAGCAAGAAGGCCGCCGATGCGGCCAGGACGCGATCTCGGATCATCAGGTCTTCCAGGCAAAAAGGCGGGGCCGGTTTGAGCCGGCCCCGTAGTCGTCGGGGAACTAGAAGGTGGTCAACTGGAAACCCAGCCAGACCGTGCGGCCGTTGTTCTTGATCTGGTAGGCCGGGCCGTAGTTGGTCACGCCGTAGCGGTCGGTGATGTCCTGATCGAGCAGGTTGCGGCCCTCAACCATGACCCGCAGGTTGCGGCTGACCTGCCAGCTGGCCTGCAGGTCCAGCAGGGAGTCGTACTTGGTGCGCCGGTCGTTGGCCGGGTTGTAGCTGAGGCTCGGGACCGACGACTGTTCCTGTAGGTACAGGTTCGCCGCGAACGGACCCTTGTTGTAGGCCAGGGTGGCGTTGAAGAAGTGCCGTGGCGCGGCGTCGACCAGACGGGTGTCGCTGGGCGGCGTGCCGCCGCCGCCGTTGATCGCCGTGACCTGGTAGACCAGGTAGTCATAGGACAGGGTCAGGCCCAGATTGCCGAAGCGCTCGGGAATCCAGGGCAGCTGCGGATCGGACCACACGGCCTCCAGGCCGCGGACCTTGCCGTAGACCTTCTTGCCGTTCACCTCACGGACGTTGCTGGTGTAGGTGATCACCTCGCGGATGCCGTCGGGGCCGACCGACTGGCTGCTGCTGCTGGCCGAGATGTCGCGCAGGTCCTTGGCGAAGCCACCGAACGAGAGATAGGCGCTCTTGCCGTAATAGTACTCGGCCGAGACGTCGAAATTGGTCGAGCGGATCGGCATCAGATAGGGGTTGCTGTAGCTGATCGAGCGCGTGACCGGCACGTCGTAGCTGGTGATCAGGCGGCGCGAGGCGCTGTTGATCGCCGGCCGCTCCAGCGTCTTGGTGAAGGCGCCGCGCAGCTTCAGGTTCGAGGTTACGTCGTACGAGCCGTAGGCGCTGGGCAGCACGTGCCAGTAGTTCTGCTCGTAGTGGCCTTGGATATACTTGCCCACGGTGTCGGGCTCGTACTGATCCAGTTCGCGATGGGTGTGGGCGGCGCGGACGCCGGCCGACAGGCGGGCGCGGTCCCAGCCGTACGAGACGATGCCGTAGCCCAGGCCGATCGTCTCGCCGCCGTTGAAGTTCTGGCCGTAGCTGTCGGCGGGATCGGCCGCGTAGAGGCGATTGGCGTCCGGCGAGGGCGCGCCACGCGTGTTCACCAGGTTCAGGAAGGTGTCGAGATTCCAGTCCACGGGCTGGAAGAGGGTCACGCTCGAGGCGTTCGTGACCTCCGACAGCAGCACGCCGCTGGTCGGCAGGACGCGGGCGTAGCCGCGCTGGACGTTGCTGCGGTCCAGCGTCTTCAGCTGGGCGCCGGCCTTGAAGCCCAGGCCCTTGTCGGCCAGGTCCATGTTGTGGGCGTAGTCGATGCGGGCGAAGTAGTTCTGGTCGCGGCTCAACGTGTCGCCGACCGTGACCTTCGAGTTCAGCCGGTAGTTGGCGGGGTTGCCGGTCAGGGCGCTGGAGCCCGGCGTCAGGGTCAGCTCGTCATGGTCGGTCGTGTAGCCGACGGGCGTGGTCAGGGCGCCGGACGCCAGCACGAAGCCGCTGGTGGCGATCGAGCCGGACAGCACGCGGTTGTAGGTCACGCCCAGGCGGACCGACAGGCTGTCCTTGTCGCTGATCGCATAGTCGCCGCCCAACTGGACGATGTGGTCCATCAGCTTGGGATGGCCGGCGTTGAAGCCGTAGGTCGACGAACCGGCGTTGAACTGGCCGGCACTGGCCGTCGGGTTGCCGGCGCCGGCGGCGGCCACGGTGACCGTCGAGGTGCGCTGCTCCGTGCGGAAGTCGTGTTCCAGATAGAAGTACTCGCCGAACAGCGACAGCGCTTCGCTGGGCTTGTAGTCCAGGCGCGCCATGGCGGAGACCCGCTGGCTGGCGCTGTAGGTCTCGCCCTTGGTCAGGGCGCCGTTGGGGACCTGGATCCCATTGATCGCGCTGAAGCTGGCGACCGAGAGGGCGTCCTGGCGCGAGCCGAGGCGGTCGAGGCTGGCGCCCACGGCCAGGCCCCACTTGCCGGCCGCATCTAGGCCACCCTTCCACGAACCGGCCAGACGCACCGGTCGGCGGGTGTCCATGACGCCGTCGTCGCGGTTGTTGGCGCCGACATAGGCGCGGAAGTCGGCGACGTGCTGGCCGTCATTGTCCAGACCGCTGATCGTGGTCAGGGCCACGTGGGCGGAGTTGGCGTTCTCGTCCAGGTCCGGGGTCACCGTCGAGGTGACGGTGACGTTCTTGATGAAGTTGGCCGACAGGAGCTCGGTCGAGGTGGCGCGCGAGCCGTTGACGTAGTCGGTCAGCAGCACCCCGTCGATCGACTGCGAGGCGGCGGCGTTGTTTAGGCCGCGGATCTGGACGTAGCGGTTCTCGCCGCTCTGGGTCTCGTTGCGACGCACGCCCGGCAGGCGCGCCAGCACGTCGGAGACGTCGAGGTTGGGCAGGCGCTGGATTTCCAGCTGGGTGATGGTGTTGACCACCGTGTCGCTGTTGCGCTTCAGGTCGCCGGCGCGCGGGCCGCTGGTGACGATGATCTCCTCCAGGGCCGTGGCCGCGTCGCTGGCGAGCCGAGCGTCGTCCCTGGCGGGACCAGCCTGCAGCATGATCATCTTGCCGTCATCGCCGACGATGCTGAGGCTGGAGCCGGCGATCAGCTGGGTCAGGGCCGCGCGCGGCTCCATCGTGCCCCGAACGGCGGGCGAGCGACGGCCCGCGGCGGCTTCACCGGGGAAGAAGATCTGCACGCCGGCCTGGCGCGCGAACTGGTTCAGCGCCTCGCCCATCGGCTGGGCCTTGATGTCGAAGGCGCGTTCGGCGGCGACGCTGACGGCGGGCGCCATCACGATCGCGGACGTGACAAAGAGCGCCGCGAAAAGCGGCGTGCGTGCGTGAGCACCACGGTTCATGGCTTTGAAATCCTCTGGCCAGGCGCTCGTCGCGCCCCCTCATCTCCAAGGATGATCGGCGGCGGGAACGCCTCCAAATCGGCTCAAGAAATTTTTCGCGACAGCAGCATGGCCTGCTGCGACGGCGTCACGCGGACGTTCATCGTGGCTTCCAGGGCCCGCAGGAACGCACTGGGATCATCGGCCACGAACCGGCCGCCGACGCGCAGGCCGCCCAGCTGCGGGTCGGCCAGGACGATCTTGCGCGTCAGGTGGCGATTATATTCCTCGACGGCGCTCGACAGGGGCTCGTCCACGAACAGGATCTCGCCGCTGCGCCAGGCCAGGGTCGCGGCGACGTCCTGCTCGGACAGCGGCCGCGCCAGGGGACGCTCGGGCGTCAGGGCCAGGGCGACGGGGCCGTGAACGGGCGAGCCGTCCGCGCTGGCCGTGACGCCCTCGGCGCTGGCCTCGCCCTTGAGGACGACCAGGTCCAGCAGACCCTCGCGCAGGCGAGCGTTGTAGCGGCCCGGTCCAAGACTTGCGCCGACAGGGCCGCCCTTGAGCTGGACGCTTGGACCGCTCGCCACGATGTCCAGCGCGATCTCGCCGCGCTCGAGCCAGAGACGCAGGCCGTCATGGCCGGATTTCCACGACACGGCGCTGTCGGTGTTCAGCGTGAGCGCGCCAGTGTCGGCCAGGTCCACGCGGCGCATGCCGCCCACCGGGGTCGAGGCGCGGTCGCGGGCGTTGACCTTGCCGGCGACCAGCGCGCCGCCGCCCAGCGTGAAGAGGGCCAGGCCCGCCGCGATGGCGCCCCGGCGCGTCGGGGCGGTCTTGCGCGAGCGGACCACGGCGGGGGCCTCGGCGCCGTCCGAGGCGGCGCGTCGGGCGGCGTCGGAGACGCGGATGAAGGCCAGGGCGTGGCGAGGGTCCTCGGCGCGCCAGCGCTCGAAGGCTTCCTCGTCCAGGGTCCCAAGATCGGCGCGGGCAAGCCACTGCGCGGCCGCGCGCAGCACCGGATCGTCTCCGGAATCGCCAGATGCACGCTGTTTGCCGATCACGCCCAGGGTCGCCCTTTCATCCGCCTATCTTAGGAAGATGGTTGGGCACGCGAACCCCACCACATTTTATGAGCGCTTGAGCGATTTATTTTGCCGACGGCTTTCGTCGGACTGCGCGGGGCGCTCGTTGAGCGGTTGGGCAGGCGCTGCCGCCAGCGCCTTGGCGACCAGGTAGTGGGCGCGCGCCAGGCGCTTTTCCAGGGTCGAGGGGCTGACGCCCAGCTGCTTGGCGACCTCGCGCGGCGAGCGCTCCTCGATACGGCGCAGGACGAAGACGCTGCGGCAGCGCTCGGGCAGGCTCTTCAGCGCGGCGTCCAGGCGGGCCAGCTGCTCGCGGCCGGACACCACGCGGAAGGCGTCGGGGCTCTCGTCGACAACGTCGAAGTCCTCGGCCAGGGTCAGCTGTTCGAAGCGGGCGATCTTGGCGCGACGCAGCTTCTCGAAGGCCAGGTTGCGCATCATGCGCAGCAGGTAGGGATGAGGTGCGTCGATCTGGGCCCAGCCGTCGACGGTCAGCAGGCGCGCAAAGGCTTCCTGCACCAGGTCCCGCGCGGCGTCCGGATCGTTCACCAGCCGACGCGCCGAGGCCAGCAGCATCGGCTCGAGCGGCAGGATCTGGTCCATGAACCATTGGTCGATGGGGCGAAGGTGCGACAAGGCTTGGCCGTCCTGCATCGGGTTGGCCGTCGCTAGTCGTGGTCGATGTCAGGCGCGTGACAGTTGCAAGATATTCGGGCGGGCTACGACGCTTGACCGCGCTTTACTGTCGCCGGAGCTGCGCACGGGGCAGGGTTCAAACTCCCGAAGCAGGAGCTCCCGATGTCGCAAGATCATGTCCTCCCCGAGATCGTCCTGCGCCGCGCCGAGGTTGGGGAGGTCTCGGTTTTCTACCGCGAGGCGGGTGATCCGAGCCGGCCGACGATCCTGTTGCTGCACGGCTTTCCGACCTCGTCGCACCAGTTCCGCGACGTGATCCCGCGCCTGGCCGACCGCTATCACGTGATCGCGCCGGATCTACCGGGCTTCGGCTTCACGACTGCGCCGGAGGGTTTCGAGTACAGCTTCGCGCGGCTGGCCGAGACCATGGCCGCCTTCACCGACGCCATCGGGCTGGCGCGCTACGCGATCTACATCTTCGACTACGGCGCGCCGGTCGGCCTGCGGCTGGCCCTGGCGCGGCCCGACGCCATCACCGCCATCGTCTCGCAGAACGGCAACGCCTACGAGGAGGGGATGAGCGACGGTTGGGCGCCGACCCGCGCCTACTGGGCCGACCCGTCGCCGGCCAACCGCGAGGCGATGCGCAGCATGCTGACCCTGGAGGTCACGCGCTGGCAGTACACCCAAGGCGCGCCCGACGAGACCCAGGTGGCGCCGGAGACCTATTGGCTGGACTACGCCCTGATGTCGCGGCCCGGCAACGACGACATCCAGCTGGGCCTGATCGCCGACTACGCCAGCAACGTCGCGCTCTATCCCCGCATCCACCAGTATTTCCGCGAGCGCCAGCCGCCGCTGCTGGCCGTCTGGGGCAAGAACGATCCGTTCTTCCTGCCGGCGGGGGCGGAAGCCTTCCGCCGCGACCTGCCCGAGGCCGAGGTGCATTTCTTGGATACCGGCCATTTCGCCCTAGAGACGCATGTAGGTGAGATCGCCGCCCACATGCGTGACTTCCTGGGTCGTCACCTAGGCCGATAAAGGCTCTGGAACAGGTCGAGATAGGCGATCGCGACCGGCGTGACCCGATAGGCCGCGACGGCGTCGGCCAGCGCTTCGGGATTGGGCGCGTCGCCTTCGAGTTCGGCCTGGAGCGCCGAGGCCAGGCCGTCGATGTCGCCCGGCTTGACGGCGCGGCCGTGCGCCGGTGTCCAGAGCAGGTCCCGGATCGCGGGCGTGCAGGCGGTGGCGACCACGGGGCGGCCACGGCCCAGGGCCTCGACGATGACCGCGCCGAAGCCTTCGTGCCAGGAGCTCAGCAGCAGCAGGCGGGCGCGATCGAGCCACAGCCCGATGTCGGGCGCGTAGCCGACGAACTCGACGCGGTCGCGGACTCCGAGGCTCTCGGCCAGCGCCTCCAGCTCGGCCCGCAGGGGGCCGTCGCCGACGAAGGCCAGGCGCGCTTCCGGGTCCTGGACCTTGGCGAAGGCCTTCAGGGCGACGTCATAGCCCTTCTCCGGCGCCAGGCGGCCGGCGGCGACGATCAGCTTGCCCTTGGCCGCGCCGTTCGGGCGGACATCGTCCTCGAGGGCGGGCAGGGGGATGGCGGTGGCGATGCGACGGCCCAGCAGCCGGTCGGCTTCCGGGATGGTCTGCGGCGACAGCGTCACCAGGGCGTCGGCGTCGCGCAGCCGGCGACGCGCGCCGGCCTCGAACGTCCACTGCTTGAAGCCGCTGCGGCCGTGCTTGAAGATCGGCGAACTGACTTGGGCGACGATGGCCGGCCGCTTGGCGCCCAGCCGTTGGGCCACGGAGCGGCTGATCGACCAGTGGAAATTGCCCGGCACGAACAGGACGTCGGCGGGCTGGCGGCGCAGATGCTCGGCCACGGCCTGGCCCAGGCGGAGCCGCGAGCCGAAGCCGCGGGGGATGGGCGGGACGCACTCGACCAGCTCGACGGCCGGCGACACCAGGCTGGCCTGGGCGCCCGTCGCCGCGCCGCACAGCAGGGTCACCTCGTGCCCCGCCTTGGCCCAGGCCTCGGTCAGGCGCAGGGCCACGCGCTCGGTGCCCCCCAGCGGCAGGTCGTGCAGGACGACGAGGATCTTCACGTCAGGCCGCCGCGCGCTTCAGGCGCTGGACGATGGCCGCGCCGCGCGCCGCGAACTGTTCGGCGCCGAAGCGTTCCTGGGTGCGGACGCGAGCGGCCTGGCCCATGGCCGCCAGGCGTTCGGGATGGGACAGCGCCTCGGTCAGGACGGCGGCCAGGGCGGCCGGATCGCGCGGCGGCGCCAGGAAGCCCGTCTCGCCGGGGACGATGCTGTAGGGCAGCTCGCCTACCGCCGAGGCCAGCACCGGCAGGCCCGCCTGCATGGCCTCGTGGGCGGCGACGCACAGGCCTTCCGAGCGCGACGGCTGAAGATAGAGGTGCAAGGTCGCCAGGAAGCTCGGCGGGTCCTGGCAGAAGCCCGTGAAGCGGACATTGTCGAGCCCCGCCTCAGCGCGCTGGGCCTCTAGCCGCTCCAGCTCTGCGCCGTCGCCGGCGATCAGCACTTCGAACGGCGCGGGCGGGGCGAAGCCCTGAGCCTTCAGCAGAGCCAGGGCGTCGAGCAGAACGTCGTAGCCCTTCACAGGATGCAGGCGACCCAGCGCGCCCAGCCGCAAGGTTTCGCCCGGACGCCAGGGCGCGGCCTGGGGCGCGTCGGCCTTCATCGAGAAGATCGGCCAGCAGACCAGCTTGTCCGGATCGGGCGCGATCCGCTCGGCGGTTAGGGCCGTGACGCTCTCGGAATCGCCGATCCACAGGTCCGAGGCCGAGCGCCGCCAGCGCAGCAGGGCGCGGTTGGCGGGCTTGAGAAAGGCGGCGTGCTGCCAGCTGACCACCGGCTTGCCTAGCCAGCCGCCGACGATCTGGCCCATCAGGGTGGCGCGGGTCAGGGAGGTCCAGACGACGTCGGGTTTCCAGGCCTTCAGCTCGGCGCGCAGCCAGCGCAGGGCGGTGAGCTGCTGCTTCTCGCTGGCCGGACAGACGCGCACGTCCAGGCCGGCGGCCTCCATGGCGATCGCGCCGCGACCGTCGCGGCGGCTGAGGGCGAAGACCGCCACCTCGGCGCCGTTGTCGCGCAGCACCTGGGCGATGGCGGGGACGGGGGATTGGGCGCCGCCGCCTTCGACGGAATTGATCACATAGGCGATACGCATGTCAGGCGGTCCGCGTCGTGCTCGCGGCCGGACGGGCCTGGGCGGCCAGGGCCGCGACCAGCAGGGCCATGGTCAGCACCGCCTGGGCGACAACGCAAGGACCGATGGCGGCCTGTCCCGAAGCCGGCAGGGCGATGGCCAGCATGGCGACGAGGCCCAGGCTGCCGGCCAGGTTCATGCTCGCCGACAGGCTGGGACGCCCCAGGGCCGTCAGGGCGGCGCTGAGCGGCGGGGCGCACAGCAGGATGGTCCGGGCAATGGCCAGCCACAGCATCAGGCCGCCGGCTGCGGCGAAGCCGTCGCCGCCCATCAGCCTGGCGAAGGTGTCGCCGAAAAGCCCGAAGAGCAGGCACACGGGAATGGCGATGGCCATGGTCACGCCGCTGGTCCGGGCGATCGTGGAGATGACGAGACCGGTCTGGCCCTTGGCCGCCAGCTTGGCGAGTTCGGCATAGGCCGCCTGGCCCAGGCTCTGGGCCGGCTGGGCGATGACGGTCGTGGCCCTCTGGGCGATGGCGAAGAGGCCGGCGGCGGCGGGGCCGCCCAGCCAGCCGATGGCCAGCGGCGTCACGCGCGCGGCCAGCTCGGCGAAGGTCACGTCGGCATTGGCGCCCAGCATGAAGCGGACGATGCCGGGATTCTCGGCTCGCACGCCGCGCAGGTCGGCGCTCACCGTCAGCTTGCGCAGCGAGCGCGGCATGGTGGCGAAGGCCATGGCCCACATCACCGCCCACTCCAGCACGGCGGCGGCCAGCCAGGCCCAGAGGAAGCCGACCAGGCCCCAGCCGCCGGCCCAGGCGACGACGGCGCCGATCAGGCGCACGATCGGCGGGACCAGGCTATGGGCGCCCAGCAGGCCGAAGCGCCCGGTCACCTGCAGGTAGCCGGCGGCGGTCGCTCGCACCGTGGCCAGCACCGCCAGGCTGTAGGGCAGGCTGAGTTCGATGGCGCGCGGCGACCAGCCCAGCTTGGCGCCGATCCAAGGCGCTAGCAGCGCGGCGACCACCACGGCGACCACGCCGCAGGCCAACTCCAGCGCGGCGGCGAACTTCAGCAGGCGCGCCAGGCGCTGCTCGTCGCCCGCCAGCAAGGCCTGGGCGCCGTAGCGCACCACCGCGTGCCAGCCGGGGAACTCGATGATCCCGCCGACGGCCAGCGCATAGGTGTGGACCAGCACCAGGACCCCGTACTCGGTCGGACCCAGGACGTGCGCCGCCAGCGCGATATAGGCGAGGCTGATGATCCCGGCCCCGGCCTTGCCGCTCAGGAGACGCAGCGTATTGCCGAAGATGCCGCGCAGCGCGCCGCGATCCTCAGCCGTAGGCGACACGGGCGAACTCGGCGATCGGTTGCAGCAGCGGCGCGGTGAGGCCGGCGAAGGTCGCCACGGCGCGGGCGGCGCGCTTGGCCGAGGGCTCCTCGGTCAGGTCGAAGCTATTCTCGAACTGCTCGCGCTGGACGTGGCGATAGCCGGCGGCGTGGTCGGCCGAGGCCGTCTCCAGTGCGCTGCCCAGCTGGTCGACGCCATTGATCACCCGGCCCAGGTTCCAGTGGCCGAAGTTCTTGTCGTCCTGCCAGTCGTGACCCTGCGGGTTCAGGAAAATGCAGGGCCGCGAGCGCAGCAGGAACTCGTAGACCTGGCTGCTGGCGTCGCCGAGATAGATATCGGCGGCCTGGGTGTAGGCCATGGTCGTCGAGGCGCGGCTGCCCAGGTCGATGTGGATGTTCGGCGCGTTCAGGTGACGCGCCTCCATGCGGCCGGGTCGGTCGATGCGCAGCTTGTCGATGCTGATCGTGAACGGACGCTCGAACAGCATCACGTGCGGGGCGAAGATCAGCTGGTATTCGGGATGGTCGACGAACCAGTCCAGCACCTGACGGCCGGCCGTGAACCACGACGACAGGTGCGGCGAGACGTGCGGGTTGTAGAGCACCAGCGGCCGGCCGTCGTTCGGCAGCGGCCGCACTGGCGTGGCCGAGGCCAGGTCGAACTTCGGATAGCCGACCACCGAGATGGCTTCCGGCTTCACGCCGGTGTCGCTGACCAGGCGCTCGCGGATCTTCGGACCCGACACCAGGACGTGGTCGAACAGGGCGCTGGCGGGATCGAAGCCGACGGCCCGATCGCCCGCGCCGTGACGGGTGTGGACGATCTTCAGGTGATCCAGGCCGAACTTGGTCTTGAGGATCAGCGAGGTCTTCTCGGCCACCACCAACACGTCGACCGAGCGGAAGAAGTCGAGGTTGTCGCGGTAGAACAGCAGCTTCCCGGCCGGGACCAGGCGCTCCAGCATCTGGTGGGCCAGCTGGCTGGATTTGCGCGTCAGGCCCAGCTCGACGACAGGCAGGCCCGGCCGGCCTCCGCTCAATCGGGTGACCTCGGCCGTCAACCGCGCGTTCGACGTGGCGATGACGATCTCGGCGTCGAGATTTGCGTCCAGCATCGCCAGGGCGATCGGCAGGCTGTGCGCCACCTGATGGACTTGGTCGTGATTGAAGAGGAAACAGATCCGCATATCAGTCTGACGCCGCCGATCGGGCGAGGCCGTACTGATTGTTTAAAAAGGTTCCCTGCGGCGTCTCGCCGCAGGAGGAAATCCCTATGCGGAGCGCTTCGGTCGACGGGCGCGGAGCTTGCGGGCGATATCGATCGCCAGGCCGTGCGGCGAGGCCTTGACCCACTTGGCGTCGAACAGGGTCACCGGCCCGCAGGCGGCCAGGGTGTGGCGTCCGCCGGTATAGCGGCCGGCGTCGGCGGGACCCTTGAGGATCGGCGTCGCCTCGGCCTCGAAGCGGTCCGGGGTCAGGACGTTCAGCGACAGCAGGCGCAGGTCGCCGCCATAGGTGCGCGTACAGTCCTGGACCGGCAGGTGCAGGCGGCCCTCATGCACAAAGGGCGTGCCGCCTGGTCGGCTGCTGGCCAGGTCGATGCGCACGGGATTGCCGGGGTGCGGCGTCCAGGGGCCTTGCAGGCGGTCGGCATAGGCCAGGTGCAGCTTACCCTGCTTGTCAGCTTGCGTGCCGTCCGGCGAATAGGCGCACCACCAGCGGCCTTCCCACTGGAAGAAGGTCGGATCGATGGCCGGGGTGTCGAAGGCGATCGTCGTGACCGGCTCCCAGACGTCCGGGAACTGTTTGGCCCGATAGAGCGTGAAGGTTCCGGACCGGAAGGCCTCCGGCGTCATCCAGATCTCGCCCTCGGCCTCGAACACCACGGGGTAGGAGAGGTGCCAAGGCTCGCGGATCACCGTGCTGCGGCGGACGGTGCGATAGTCGGCGTCGAGCTCGAGATGATCGATGATCCCGTGCCGCGTGCGATAGTCATAGGCCTCGGCGAACAGATGCAGCCGCCCGTCGCGCCACAGGCCGAACGGGTCGGCCAGGAACGTGTAGCTGGGCTCCTCCGGCAGCCACCGGACCTTGGCCTGATGCAGGCCGCCCGCCTGGGCGATGTCCTGGATGGAGCATTCGAGGACGCCGACGCGCCAGATATCAGAGAACAGCGGCATGCCCCTGCGCTAGCCCAAGGGCGAATGGAATGGCAAGTGTGCTCTATACGCGCGGCCAGCGATGCCCGGCCCGGAAGCCGATACGTCCTTGGATGAACGAGCCTGTTGATAACTCTGTAAGAATGCGGAAATTCCAACCGCATAGATTTTCCGTCGCGCGATGATGGGTTGTATTTATCAAGAATAAAATCAATAACTTATATTGTATCGTGTGCGGAAATTGCACACGCAATTGCCATTCTTTTCCGTTCCTCTTCCATTCTTCGTGTGAAGGCATTGTGGCGCACACTCGCCTGCGGGCGGGCCTGGCGCAGGTCGGTTGCGGCGCCGTCCTGGAGCGGCGTCCTAAAAAACATCCACGTTGAGCGTCTCTCTATCCAGGAGAAGCAGTCGGCCGCTGTCATCGGCGAACACCAGCCGTCCGGGGTTGGCGCGTGCGCTTCCCTTGGGCGAAGCCGCGCCCGTGGACCTAGCCAGGCAGACCAGGGGCGTTTGGTCCACGTGCAGGAAGGTGAAGTAGGGCTTAGCGCCATCGGCCTCGCAGGCCACGGTTCGAGCTGTGTCGCCAATTTCGGACCAGACATACGGCCGGCCAAGGTCGCAGGCCTGGAACCGGTCGAGGCCTTCGAGCCCGAGGCGCTCTCGTCGGTCGGCGTATTCGATCGCGATACGTTCGGTCTTGGAGGTCCAGCTGGAAGCCCAAAGCGCTTCGCGGCGTAGATCCGCGGTCTTGATGGGAACGCCATGCGTCGTCGGCGCCCAGAACCAATTGGCAGGGTCGCGTATCGACTGATCGGCCCGCCACGGGATGCAAAGGATGGTCTCCAGCTTGCCCGACCGGCTCATCGTCCAGTGTTCCAGCACGCCGCGACGGCTCTCGCTGACGTCACGGGTCAACCATTGCGGACGGCCGGGCAGGTGCCCGAAAGCGAGCGCCTTTACACGCTCCGTGACGCGCGCCGACCACAGGAACATGATTTCCGGGACGGGCAGGCAGAGCTTCACCAGATCGAGCGCGCCGATCTCGCCATCGATCTGCACCAGCCACTGACCTTCGGACGTGACATCGTGATGCGCGGTCAGACGGACCTTGCCGATGGGATAAAGCCGCTGAGTAGGGGTAGCCAGACGCGTCAGCTGTTGCGCGCCATCCCTCGTTTCCTGGATGACGATGACATCAGAACCCGTGTCGATCGGAACGAGCGCGACGACATCGGCCAGATTCTGTTGCCAGACCACGCCTCCATGGCGGTCGAAGAGCTGCAGTAGCCGGTTTTCACGCCAGGCCAGGACCTGCCCTGTCCCCAGTAGGCAGGCGATCCGGACCGCCGGCTGAGTGCTCCTGGCCACGGGGACCTGCCACTCCCGCGCCTTGGGCGTCGATCGGCCGTGGAGCTTTGCAAGCTTGCTCAGGTCGAACGCCAGGACGGGCAGGACCGCCTTGTCGAGTAAGGCGCGCAGAGCGTCGATTTCACCGGAGCCGAGCCGTTCGGGCGCCAAGGCGATCAGCGCCAGCGCATAGGCCTCCAGAACGGGTTTGGCCGTCTCTCGCCAGAACACGGCCTGATCGCGGCGGTCAGGTTCGGCCAGCCGCGTCAAAGGGCGCAAGACCTCGGCCAGGATCGCCCCGGACTTCGGCCCTTCGCCGCGCATCGCCGCGTCGAAACCTTCCCGGAGCGTGCGGAGACGGGCGTCGTCCTGCGGCCCCGCCAGCAGTACCCGCGCGAGCAGTTCTGGCTCGGGATAGATCGGTTCGGCGAGCGTGGCGGCCAGCGCCAGCCAGCCCCGCCGTGCGGCGAGCAGTTCGTCGGGCGCATCCTGAGCCCCGGCCAGGCGATCGGAGACCTGCAGGGCGCGCAGAGGCTGGCTTGTCGCGATCAGGGCTTGGGTCCAGGCGTCGATCACGAAGGCGTGGAAAGCCGGCTCGGCTTGTCGGCTGTCCTCGGCCAGTTGGTCAAAGCACCCCGAGCGCTTGGCCAGACCAAGGGCGGCGGCGTGCTCGTCGGCCTTGAACAGCAGGCGAATGGTCACGGTCGGCTCGAGCTCAGCCGCCATCGCCAGCTTGGCGCCCTCGCCATGAAGCCCTCCGCGCTCGAGGGTCAGCACCGCCTGCAGATGATCGTCCAGCAGCTTTGAATGGACATAGGCCGCACGCCTGACGTCGCCACGCGCTTCGAGGGTCTTGGCTAGCTCGGCATAGCGGCCACGCAGGTTGTCATAAGTCGCCGCGCCGAAGATCCGCGCCACGCCGCCACCCGGCCTGAACGCCAGGTCGAGGGATGCGCGCAGGCCTGGAAGCCCGTTGGGATAGCGCGCGCGGTCCGCGCCCGGCTTGCTTCCGCCCAGCGCCAAGGCGAGCCGCAAGGCCGTGTCGAGATCGCCCTTGGACAGCAGTCGCTCCACCGTGGCCAGACGGTCCGCGAACTTGCCCCTCAGGCCCGCGCCCAAAGGGGTGTGCCAGCGCAGCCAGCCCTGCAGGTTCTCAAAGACTCCAGGTTCGCCCTCGTCGCCCTTTGTCGAGACGCGCCTGGTCATCATCTGCCTGAAGATCGCTGGCAGCCGCGTACGCGCATCAATGGCCTGAAGGCGCGCCTCGACGTCGCCGACGGCGTCACGACCTTCGCGCCGCAGCCCGATCGCGGCATGGGCCACCCTGGATAGACCGGTCTCGCCCGGGAGCTTCCCTTCGTGGCCATGGGCGTTGTCGGGGCTCGCCACCGGTGCGGTCCCTGACGCGTGGATCGTCAGTCGTGGCGCATCCCATAGGGACACCAGCGATTGGCTCTGCAACCGATCCAACGCCAGTTCGTAGCGCCGGCCATGCCACCATACCTGCGCCCGTCGCCATCCGACGGCGTTCGATCCGAACTGGGCGCCTGCGGGCTCTTGATCGGCGAAGCTCGCCAGGACGCCCGTCGCCGTCCCGCGCAGCGGCAGGCCAGGCTCGGTGGTCGCATCGGCAAGGCGCGGATTGGTGAAGGCGGCCACGAGCACGTGCGGCGCATCAGGTTCGGCGCTCAGGCGTCCTCGCCAGAGGGCGGCCAGCACCTCACGGAGCGGACGTAGGTCCGGGGCGGGCTCGGCCGCTTCCGAGATGAAGATCAGCCCGTCGCAAAGCGCGCCGGGCGGCAGGGTCGGCAGGCTGGGGAACCGGTCGGGCGCGGATTGCCGGCCGCGCGCGACCGCATGTGGGCGTTCAGCCATGCAGGCGACCCATGTCCAGGCGCCGCGCCTTCTGACGAAGGCGATCGAGGTTGTAGTGTGTCGACGTGTAGCCCCCGCCGCTCTTTTGCTTGCGATAGGCGGTCAGCGTTCCCGGCTCGCCGGCCTTGTTCGTCGAGACGGCCCACACCATGCCGTCGTCGCCGATATTCACCGCCACCGTCTCGAACGCGGCCCGCCCCAGCTTGAGCACCGCCCCGGTCGTGGCGCGCTCGCCGCGCACGATCCGGACGCCGCGCACCTCGCCATCGCCCCCGCACCGCGCGTCCGACCACAGGCGCGCGCTGATCGTCGCGCCGCGGGCCTTGCCCGACAGCAGAACCTCATGCGGCGCGAGGACCAGCTGGTCCTCGTCCTCGTTTATGCCGTCCTTGAACGAGGCGAACCGCCAGCGGTTGGGCGCCAGGCTGTAGGCGAGGCTGGAGGTGTTGTGGCTGTAGATCAGCCCGCGCAGCGCCGATGGCTGCAGGGAATGGACGCCTTCCTCGAAGCTGTGCAACGGATGCCCCGTGGGGCGCACCACCTCTATGCGGCCTGTCTCGCGCCCCTGGATGCGAAGAACCTCGTAAACGCCGCTTGATGCGATGATGCTGGGCCCCTTGTAGAGCGGCTCGAACGTCATAGTTTCGTCGGGCCCGAAGGCCAGTTGGTAGGCCATGCCCGACGACGAATAGATCCGCACGCCCGCCGTGTGCGTCAGGCTCGGCAGGGCATAGGGCGATTGCTGACTGAAAAGATGGGCGGACGGCGCCTTGGCCAGACGGCGGAAGGTCAGGCGCGGCGGGCCCTTGGGATCCAGTTGATAGCTACCGAGCGCCAATTGTCCGGCGCCGCCTTCACCCGTCTGGACCACGAGCATGAACCCCTCGCGATAGAGCCGGATCCCGGCCAGGCGCACGGTCTTGTCGAGGGGAATGAAGAGGCTCTGGGCGACCTGCTGGTCGTCGTCGAACTGCAGCAGCAAGAGCCCGTCGGCCAATCGCAGCAGCTTCTGGTCAGAGGCGGCATTGACGAGATAGCGCGGCGCCCACCCTTGGGGGTCCTGCGCTCGCGCGGCGGACCCACGGGGCGCGACCTGCGCTGGCGGGGGG
Organism: Caulobacter sp. GW821-FHT10E02; assembly: GCF_059415225.1. Lineage (NCBI taxonomy): Bacteria > Pseudomonadati > Pseudomonadota > Alphaproteobacteria > Caulobacterales > Caulobacteraceae > Caulobacter > Caulobacter sp. GW821-FHT10E02. The sequence continues at coordinate 1,941,587 of NZ_JBWKMV010000001.1, read as the reverse complement.
CGGAACGGGTTGCGCAGGGCTCCGACGCAGACGGTGTCATCGGGCAAGGTCAGCGCGACGCGACGACGTTCGCGCCCCAGGCGGCGCAGGCTGAGTTCAACCGTGCGCGGCTGGTCGCCCGACGGCGGCGCGATGGCGAAGATCAGGCCGTTGGCGCCCTGGCCGGCGATGGTGGTTTCCCCCGCCAACCGCGGGCGCGCGCCGATGACCCAGTCCAGCCGCTCGGTCGCGGCAGCCTGCGACACCTGCGCGAAGAGCTGCTCCCAGAGCACGCCGGCCGCCGTCACGTCCTCGTTCGACGGTTCGCGATGGCTGGCCGCGCGCAACAGGCGCTTGACGTTGTTGAGCGATACGGCGTCGAACCAGACCGGCCCCTCGGTGCGCGGCAGGAAGCACCAGTAGAAGTCCGCGCCCTGCGCCGCCGCGAGCCGGGACAGCAGCAACAAGGCCGCCAGGCTCACGAAGCGGCCGTGACCCAACGCGCCTGGCCCCACCGAGACCACCGCCCGGAATACAGGCCGCCGTCCCGGATCGGCATAGAGCGTCTCGTGATAGAGCGTTTCGCCCTCGGCGAGCCGTCGAAGGAACTCCAGCGGCGCTTCCGTGCGCAGCAGAAGTTCGCTCGGCGCGGCTCGATCGATCTCACCGCGTCGGCCAATCCCGCCCAGACCCTCCACCTGGCCGCGTGGCGCGGGCTGTGGCGAGGACACCTCCGCGACGAGCGCCTCGCACTGATCGAGCAGCCCCTTGAGCACGGTGACAAGCGGCGCCGACAGCCGCTCGAACAGAGGCGCGAACGCCACATAGGCGTCGGGGGTCGGCCCGTCTTTCGTCTCGGACGTTGACCCGCTCATGGGCGCCCCGCGTCCAAGGCCAGAGCCTCGATCGGCTGAAGGTCGCGGATCAGGAAGACATCGGCCTCATGCGTCGAGGGCTCGCTCGAAGCCAGTCGCGGCGCCACGACCGCTGGCGGCGCGGCGGCGGACCGTTCGGTCAGCGAGGCCCAGAGCGCGGCGTGCACGTGGACAGGGGCCTCAAGTTCGACGCCGACGGGCAGCCACCATCCCTCGGCTGCCTCGTAGAGGGCGATCGAGCCTGGCAGACGCGGCAGCACCGGCTCGTCCAGGTCGCCGACCGGCGCGGCAAAGAGCACCACCCAGCCCTCGCCCCAAGCGCAGGGCAAGGCGCGAAAGAGCCGTGACTTGTGGAGCAAGGCGTTCTGGAGCCGCGCCTTGGCGTCCACATCGATCAGGATGAGGGCGCCCACGCTCTGCAGGGGTTCGCCGCGCCGCCAACGCATCAGTCCGCCCCGGCCTTGACGGCCGGAGCCGCTCCCTGGGATTGGCCGGTCAGCGCGGTCTGGAGCCGCGCACGGACCGCTTTCAGCGCGGAGGGCAGGGCGTCCTTATCGAAGGCCGCATCGATGCGGGTAAGCAACGTCTCGAGCCGGACGAGCCAAATCTCGCGCGCGGTCTCCGCCTCGGGCAGGGGCGGGTCGTTGAGCAGGGTTTCGGCCTGGGTGGCGAGCGCGGTGGCATGAGCCGTCCGGCCCTGCGTCGCCCGGGCGACGCTATCGCCCAGCACCGGATTCTGGCTGGCCCTGAGTTCGGCCTGCAGAAGGTCGCGGGCCTGGTCCTGCTCGTCCTTGGACTGCACCAGGAAAATGATCGGCCAGAGGTCTTCTGGGCCCGCGGCCGTCGCCCCGCGCAGCACGGCCGCCGCGGCGATCAGCTTCTGGCCCTTGACGATCTTGCGGTCGGACAACGATGCGCCCAGCAGGCGGATCTTGCGCACCAGATGGGCGTAGGTCTCACGGATCGGCTCCAGGTCCACCGCGAGCGTGGCCTCATGCAGCTGCGCGATCGTCGCCAGGCTCAAGGCGGGCGACGCCCCTCGGGCGGGCTGATCCCAGCCCGCGCGCAGGAGATCGGGCAGTTCGTGCTCGCCCACCGGGTCGACGAACAGGGTCATCAGGAAACGGTCGGCGAAGGCCGCCAGGGCTGGATCCTCCGGCAGGGCGTTGGAAGCGGCCACACACGACAGCAGCGGGGTCTGCATGCTGAACCGCCCGCGCCGGTAGGTGCGCTCGTTGAGGATTTTCAGAAGGCTGTTGAGGATCGCCGTCGAGCCCAGGAAGATCTCATCCAGGAACGCGATCTGCGCTTCGGGCAGCATCCCCTCGGTGACCGGCCGCACATGGCCGTCCTTGAGCGCGTTGAGGTCGAGCGATCCGAAGATCTCCGAGGGTTCGGTGAAGCGACCGATCAGATATTCAAAGCACTGGGCGGCCACGGAGTCGGCGATCGCCTCGACGACGGCGGACTTTCCTGTACCTGGCGGGCCGATGAGCAGCACGTGCTCGCGGGTCATGAGCCCCAGCAGGACGACCTCAAGGACCACGCGGCGTGCGACGAAACGGGCGCTGAGAGCGTCGAGGTGCGCATTGATCCGCGACGCGACGTCACCGGGCTCCAACGGATAAGACACCATACAGTCCTCACGACCGGCGGCGCTTGGATGCTACGCGGGTCTCTACTGAAGATTGTCTTTGCAGGAGGCTGCTCGGGTTTTCAAGCGCGGGGCCGGGTGATGAGAACCCGAACGGTCTGGAGCTCAGGATGGCGGCTTCCGGCGGCACGCCATGGCGGCTCACGCTGCGTGTAGCCAGCCGTCGCCTCCCTAGACCGCCCTTAGCTTGCGAAGGTGATCGGTCGCGTTGCTGTTTTTCGGATTGAGCCGCAGCGAGCGATTGTAGTTCTCGATCGCGCCCGAGCGGTCCCCGGTGTCCTCGAGGACCTCGGCCAGGCTGTCATAGGCGTTCCAGCTGTCGACGAAGAGCGCCGCGTTCAGTCTCAGGATCGCCAGCGCCTGGCCAGGCTGATTCTGCTCCAGAAGCTTGTAACCCCAGGCGTTCAGCTCCTCTTCCTTCAGCTGGAACGACGGATTTCGCGCCCTCAGGTCGGCCACGACCTGCGGGGCCTTGTCGAACCCCTGTCGCAGCAATTCGCCGCGCAGGACCTTAAGTGTCGGCGACAGGCCGAACCCATTGGATTCGTGCATGTCGGGAATGTAGTAGGCGGCGACCTCGTCGACGAAATTCTCGGGATTGGCGCCCTGCAGGTTGGTCAGGACGATGACCGACAGATCGTCCTTCGGATAGACGAAGAAGGTCGACCGCATGCCGCCGATCGGTCCCGCCGCCGGATGCTCCGCGCGGGTCGTCACGGGCCAGCCCAGACCCGATCCGTTGAGCAATGGACTCATGCCGCCCGTCGTGCCGTCGTTCAGGACGACCGAGGTCCACAACGTCTCCAGGCTGGCCTTGTCCTTGAGCAGCTTGCCCGACTGCAGCGCGATCAGCCAGTTGGCCAGGTCGGTGGAGGTCGACAGGATCCCCGCCGCCGTCCGGAAATAGGGGGAGAAGGAAACGTGGATCGCCGAGAGGCGGTCGCCCTTGGTCCACACGCCGTCGACGTTCCGGAGGTAGGAATAGCCGCCGGCCGAGTGCGCGATGACGTCGGAGGAATCGCCGAACCGCGTGTGGGTCATGCCGGCCGGCTTGAACTGCCGCTCTTCGATGAACTGGGCGAAGGGCTGGCCGCTCAGCTTGTCGATGATCTTGCCCAGGATGACGTAGCCGGTCTGGTTGTAGCGGAAGCGCTCGCCCGCCTTGAATTCCAGCGGGAGCGTCTTGACCGCGGCCCAGGCCGACGCCTCGCTGCCGTCGCCGATCAGGTCTTCATGGCTGTCGATGATGTTCGGCAGGCCGGAAACATGGGCGAGGACCTGCTTGATGGTCACCGAGCGCCAGGCCGGCGGCAGATCGTCGAGATAATTCGAGATCGGATCATCGACCTGAAGCTTGCCCGCTTCGGCCAGCTGCATGATCGCGACGCCCGTGAACGCCTTGGTGCAGGAATTGATCGAGAAGACGCTTTCGGTGGACGCGGGCACGCCGTTGTCGACGTTCGCGACGCCATAGGCCGCGTTCTTGACGATCTTGCCGTGGCGGATGACGGCGACCTGCAGCGCTGGAATCCGCTCCTGGCGCATCTTCGCCTTCAGGAAGGCCGTCACCCCATCCGCGTCGGACTGGGCATGCGCTGGAAGCGCCAGGAACAGGCTGGCCAGCAGCAACAAGCGCTTCATCACGGAAATCCAACTGGAGATGGGCGCGCGTTGTCAGCTTAATATCACGCCAGCGCAATGGCTGGCGCGACACTGAGACCCGCCCTTGCTACTTCGAGCCCGCTTACGTCAAAAAGGGGGATGGTCGGAGTTTCGATGCGGGCATGACCCAGACACGTTTGAAGGGGGCGGAACGACGCGAACGCTTCCTGGATGCGGCGGCGCAGATCGTCATCGAGCAGGGCGTCGCGGCCGTCACCATGGATGGTGTCGCCGCGCTCACGGGTGTCACCAAGGCGCTGGGCTACCGCTATTTCAGCGATCGCGACGACCTGCTGACCGCGCTGTTCGACCGCGAGACCCAAATCTATGTCGAGCGCCTGGCGACGGAAGTCGGCCCGGCCTCGACCTTCGAAGAGTGGGTGCGCGGGGCTCTGAAATACTGGTGCCGTCGCGCCGACGAGCGCGGCGAGCTGTTCCTGCGCCTGGTCAGGGACTGCGGTCCCCTGGCGGAGCGGGCGCGCGCCAACCGCAAGGCCGACGCCGACGCCTGGGCGCTGGGCCTGCAGAAGGCCTTCGGCCTGCCCGCGCGACAGGCCAAGCAATATGCCTGGTTCATGGTCGCCGGAACGGCGGGGGCGCTGGACGCCCGCGATGGCGATGACGAGGCCATGATCGACGCGATCACCCTGGCGGTGGTCGCCGGCGCCAAGGCCCTGGCCAAGAAGTACGGCGAGCCTCGCCCCGCCAAGACCGCCTGAACGGTTGCTTCCGCAGTTAAGTGACGATACCGTTACTTAACTGCGGGGCGTTCAGACCTCGCACGGCGTAAAGCCGAAGGGGAGGCGACTACGTGAAGCTCTATGGCGAAGACAATCCCGCGCCCAATCCGCGCCGGGTCCGCATCTTCCTGGCCGAGAAGGGCCTGACCCTGGAGCACGAGCGCGTGCCGCTGGGCGAGCGCGCCCACAAGGCCGCCGGCTTCCTGGAGAAGAATTCGCTGGGCCAGGTGCCGGTCCTGGAGCTGGATGACGGTACGTTCCTGAGCGAGAGCGTCAGCATCTGCCGCTATTTCGAGGGCCTGCATCCGCAATCGCCGCTGTTTGGCGAGACCGCCCTGGAGCAGGCGACCATCGACATGTGGATCCGCCGCATCGAGTTCCAGTTGATGGCGCCGATCGCCCACATCTGGCGGCACACCCATCCGCTGACCGCCGGCCTGCTGACCCAGTACAAGGACTTCGGCGAGTCCAACCGGGCGCATGCCGACCGAATCTACCGCTGGCTGGATAGCGAACTGGCCGACAAGGTCTTCATCGCCGGCGAAGCCTACAGCATGGCCGACATCGTCGCCCTGACCACAGTGGACTTCGGACGGATGATCGGCGTCGCCATCCCCGAGGACTGCGGCCATGTCCGCGCCTGGCTCGAACGCGTCACCCAAAGGCCCAGCGCGACGGCCTGACGAACAATCGTTCAAAAGCGGTTGTCAGGTTCGTTAAGTGACGATAGCGTTACTTAAGCGTCTCGGGCCCGGACGCTGATCCACACCCTGGCGAGCTTCACGGTTCGCCCCGCCTTCCACGACCGCCTCCCGGCGGGCGGCGAGGGCGTGCGCCCGACAGATCACAAAAAGAAGCCGCACAGCGGCTCAAGGAGGAATGCGCCATGCCCTTCCAACCCCGCCCGCCGCGAGTCTTGAGGACGGATCTTCTGATGGGGGCGTCGGTCGGCGTCGCCATGATGCTTGCCGCCGGCAGCGCCCTGGCCGAGGACGACGCCTCGCGCGCCGCCAGCCCCGTCGTCATCGTCGACGAGATCATGGTCACCGCCCAGAAGCGGGCCGAAAACGTCCAGGACGTGCCGCTGGCCATCACCGCCGTGCGCGGCGAGGCGCTGGCCTCGATGAACATCACCCAGCCCCAGCAGCTGTCGCTGATCGACCCCAGCGTCCGCTTCAAGCAGAGCCTCAGCAGCAGCGCCTCGGGCCTGACGATCCGCGGGGTCGGCACCAGCAGCTTCTCGGCCGGCATCGAGCAGAGCATCTCCACGGTCGTCGATGGTGTAGTGCTGGCCGATCCCGCCAGCCTGGCCACCCTGGCGGATATCGAGCGGGTCGAGATCCTGCGCGGGCCACAGGGCATGCTGTTCGGCAAGAACGCCTCTGCGGGCCTGGTCCACTTCATCACCAATCGGCCCAAGCTGAACGAGAACAGCGGCGAGCTGCACCTGCAGTACGGCGAGCGAGGCGAGCAGGTCCTGCAGGCGATCGGCAATCTGGCGGTCAGCGACACCCTGGCCCTGCGCCTGGTGGCCACGCACAACCAGCGCGACGGCCTGATCCGCAACGTCGCCAAGGACAACGTCTTCACCGATCCCCAGGACGTCAGCACCCTGACCCTGAAGGCGCTGTGGCGACCGAGCGACGACCTGACCGTCTATTTCTCGGCCGACCGCACCGACAACGACGCGTTCTGCTGCTCGTCGACCTGGCGCAAGGTCACGCCCGGCTATGCGCCGGCGGTGACCAACGCCCGCTACGGCATCGTCGCCGGCCCGAACAACCTGCAGGTCGCCGCCAACGGTCCCTCGCAGGGCAAGTCGACCGCCCAGGGCGGCACGCTGCAGGTCGACTACGGGCTGGGCGACCTGACCCTGACCTCGATCAGCGCCTATCGCTCGGTCAAGCGCGAGGCTTTCTATGACGGCGACCTGACGCCGGTCAGCTATGTCGACATCAACGGCGGGGCAGGGAAGACCGACTGGCTCAGCCAGGAACTGCGCCTGACCTCGCCGATCGGCGAGCGGTTCGACTATGTCGCCGGCCTCTATCTCTACCACTCCAAGGCCTCGTCGCTGATCCGCCAGCGGGGGCAACTGAGCTGGATCACGCCCGCGACCAATGGCGTGGTCGTGCCGGTCATTCCCGGCGCGCCACTGGGCACGATCTTCGAGACCTCGACCTATAACGACATCAACTCGACCAGCTTCGCGGGCTTCGGCCAGGTCGGCCTGCACATCACGCCCAAGCTCGATCTGATCGCCGGCGTCCGGATCACCCGCGACGAGCTCACCCTGGACTATCACCGCGCCCCGACGCCCGGCGCGGTCTACATCCCCGGCTCGGTCACGCTGGACCTGCACCAGGAGGTCGAGAACACCAACACCTCGTGGCGGATCGGACCGCGCTACAACTTCAGCGACGACATCATGGCCTATGCGACGGTGTCGCGGGGCTACAAGGGCCCCGGCTTCAGCGGTCTGAGCGCCGCCAACAGCCTGGCCGACCAGCGCGTGCAGCCGGAGATCCCGACCAGCTACGAGGTCGGCATGAAGGCCGCGTTCCTGGATCGCCGCCTGATCGTCAACGCCAACGTCTACAGCACCACCGTCAAGAACTTCCAGGCCCAGGTCTCCGACCTGACCAGCGCCACCTATTCCTCGCGGATCACCAATGCCGGCGAGATCAAGACGCGGGGCTTCGAGGCAAACCTGATGGCGCGGCCGGCGAGCGGCCTCAGCATCACGGCGGGTCTGGCCTACACCCACGCCCGCTACGCCGACTTCAACGGTGTGCAGTGCTATTTCGGCCAGCCCAAGATCGCCCAGGGCGGGCCGTGCAGCGCGCCGCCGGCCACCCCCACCTCGCTGGACGGCTTCTTCAACGCCAAGGGCCTGAGCCTGGCGGGCGTGCCCGACTGGGTCTACGGCGTCAGCGCGGTCTATGAGCGGTCCTTGAGCCCTGGTCTGCGCGGCTTCTTCCAGGCCAACTGGAACTGGCAGAGCGACATCAACTACTCGATCAGCGGCGACCCGGGGACGATCCAGAAGGCCTATGGCCTGCTCGGCGGCCGCATCGGCGTCTCGGCGCCGGACAAGGCCTGGAGCGTGGCGCTGTACGCCAGCAACCTGCTGGACAAGCGCTACGCCGCCCAGATCACGCCGTCGCCGGTTACGGCTCTGAATCCGGGCGGTTACGTTCAGTACTTCAGCCCGGACTCCGTGCGTCGGGCCGGGATCAGCCTGGACGTCGCCTTCTAGCATCCGCTCACGCGGCGCCCTTGCCGGCGTCGCGTACGGGGCGGGACGGCCAGCGCGAGCCACGCGGCTGAAGACGTCTCGCCCCGCCTTCCTCACTCGCATCACCGCTCTGGGAGAGCCCAATGAAACAGTCCATGGGACGCCGCGCCTCGCTGGGCGCTCTGGCCGGCCTGGCCGCCGCGCCGCTGATCGCCTCGAAGGCCAGCGCCAAGCCCGCCGCGCCTTTGCCGCCGATCACAATCTACCATCTGGAGGGCCGCCGCTCCGAACGGATCGTCTGGCTGATGGAAGAGCTGGGCTTCCCCTACGAACTCAAGTTCAAGCGCGGCGATCTGGCCGGTTCCATGGCCCTGATCCGCGAATTCAGTCCCGTGGTGCCGATGGCGCCGACCGTGAAGTACGGCGACCAGGTGCTGGTCGAGTCCGGCGCGATCATCGAGCTGATCCTGGGCCGCCACGCCCCGGGACGCCTGCAGCCGGCCCTGGATAGCCGCGACTATCCCGACCACCTGATGTGGATGCACTACGCCGAGGGCAGCCTGGCGGCGCGCCTGTTCTCCGACTACCGCGCCTGGACGGCCCAGCCGCCCAAGCAGCGCTCGCGCCTGGTCGACTCCGAGGCCGTCGTGCAGTTCGCCGAGAATTTCCTCGCTCAGCATCCCTGGTTCGGCGGCGCGGCCTTCTCCGGCGCCGACATCATGATGATGTTCCCGCTCAACGCCGCGACCGGCCTGAACCTGGTCGAGGAGTCGCAGTTCCCGAACGTGGCCGCCTGGAAGGTCAGGATCGAGGCGCGTCCCGCCTATCAGCGCATGCTGGCCAAGGCGCGTCCCGACGGCATGATCGGCGGCCTCCCGCGCCTGCCGCAGCATGCGCCGGCAGGACCGCGGGAGACGCCGAAAGCGCCTGGATAGGTCAGGCTGCCCGGCGTCAGGCGTGTGTTAGTTTCGTCTCCGGGCGTCCGCTTTCTGGAGACGGGCCGGAGTCTGTTCCTGGCGCGGATCGGCAGGCGGCCAAGCGAAAGACCGCTAAGCGCCTGACCGCCGCTCCGATATCCGCGCCGCGCTACCCCTTGCAGTCCGACTTGCCGACGGTCTGCCATTTGCGGAAGCCCTTGCCCGTCTTGGCCTGGAGGTTGTCGCCGCTGCGCCGCAGTTCGATGTCGCCGGAACGGCCGGTCTGAACGTCGCAGCGTCCGGCGAAGACTTTCTCGACGCAGGCCGCTCTCGGCGCGTAGCCCAGTTCTTCCCAGGCGCCGCCGGCGAAGCGGCGACAGGCCACGTGGTCGGCGGGAAGCTTCTCGGGCTCTGGCGGCGGCGCGGCCACCACCGGCGCGGCGGCATTCGCGGCGGCCTCGGCGGCGGCGGCCTTCTGCGCGGCCTCGGCGAGCTTTTGGGCGCGCAGCGCGGCGGGATCCACGGCCGGGACATCCGGCTGGTCCGGCTGGTCATTGGCGAGCTGGAACCAGGCCATCTGCATCGTCCAGCCCCTAGACTTGGCGAGTTCGCCCAGGCGCTGGGCGAAGTCCCGCGGCGGCTTTGCGGCGACGCCCGGGCGGAGGCCGAGGTCGAAGGGGCCCGCGCCCTCGACCATCAGCAATCCGGCCAGGCCCGGCTCGCCCAGGCACATCGAGACGCGATGACGGCCGTTCCCCAGGTCCTGATAGAGATTGGGGTTGCGGGCGGCGAGCCTGTCCAGCAGTTCGCGGCTGGCGGCGAACTGCTCCAGGCGACCGGAGGGTTGGACGGCGACCAGGCTGTAGTTCTTTGACGGATCGGGCGCGATGTTGATGATCGGCTGCGCCCACAGGCCCTTGGGACAGCCCTGTATGCCCCGGTCGATCTCGAAGCGGGTCTGAAGGGCGACGACGGCGGGCGCGGCGACGGCTTTGGGATCGCGCGCGCCACGCGCCGCGTCGAGCAGGGGGCAGGCGGCTTGGTCGGCCGTCAGGAGGCCGGTGGAGTCGATCTGCAGGCCCGCCGAGCCGGCTTTGCGAGCGGCCGAGGCCACGGCGCGGTTCACGGCGGCCGGATCGCCGGCCGCGCCCGAGACGAGGATGCTGGTCGAGCCGTCGCCGGCCTGGCCGTGTCCGACGCTCAGCCATGAGCACGGGATGCTGGGTAGGGCGGCGGAGATGGCCTGCTCGGCGCGGACGACGCCAGCCGACGCCGGCGGCGCCTGGGCCGTCGAGGCGGGTTGGGCCGGCAGGCGTCCCTTCGGCTGTGAGGCCAGGATGGTGACGCCGACCCCGGCCACGACCACCGTCGCCACGGCGCCGACCGCGATCAGCTTGCGGCTTGGCCGGGCGCGGGCGCGCGAAGGCGCTTCGGGGGGCGGGGCCGGCGGCTTGACCTCATCGGCGGCCGCTCCGTACGCGAAGTCCATCGCCGGCGGGGCGGGGGACGTCTCGTCGTCATGATCGAAGGTCGCCGCGCGCGGGGCTGGTTCGTCGTCGTCTACGGGCGGAGCTTCCGCCTCGTGCTCAATCGCCGGCTGGACGTCCGCGGCGTCGATGGGCGGAGACGAAAAGGCGGCGCGCTCGGGAGGCGCGGCCACGTCGTTCGACGGCTCGGGGAGCGGAGACGGCGCGAACACCGTGCGGCCCTGGGGCGGTTCCTCGGGCGGGGCTTCCGGCGTTTCGAGCGGGAGGTCGGTCCGGGCCGCGATCGGCGGCGTGGTCTGTCCACGGGGCTCGGCGCCAAACCATGACGGCGGCTCGGAGCCGAAATGCACCACTGTGCGCTCGCCCTCGTCGACCAGGTCGGAGGCCAGGGAGTCGCGAGCCGAGACCCAGGTCGGCGTCGTCACCGGCGACGGTTCGTTCGACAGGTCCAGCGCGTCGAGCGCCGCGATCAGCTCCGCCATGGTCTGGGGGCGGTTGCTGGGATCAGGGCTCAGCATCCGCCCGAACAGCGGGCGTAAGGTCGCCGGCACGGCGTCGAGGTCCGGCCCGGCCCGGCGGCGATCGATCGCGTCGACCAGGGTCGCGCCCATGTCCGGCGCCTTGCCGCCAGCCAGGGCCAAGGCCACCAGGCCCAGGCTGTAGACGTCTGTCCACGGTCCGATGCGGCGGCCGAAATCCCCGAACTGCTCGGGCGCGACGTAGCCCAGCTTGCCCGCGAAGCCGTCGCCGACCACGGTCTGGGCGCCGATCTCCATGCTCTTGGCGATGCCGAAGTCGATGATCTTGGCGCGGTTGAGCACGCCGTCGGGCAGCAGGATGTTTTCCGGGGAGATGTCCCGGTGGATGGCGCCGTGGCTGTGGGCCGCCTCAAGCCCTTCGGCCAGGCGTCGCGTCAACCGCACCAGCTCCACCGTCGCGGGCGGCGGCCCCTTGCCGATCAGGTTGGTGAGGGGCGCGCCATCGATATAGTCGGTGACGATGTAGAGCAGGTCCTTGCGCGGCTCGCGGGCCAGCACGCGGTATTGGACCAGGGCCGGGTGCGCCAGGCTGATGAGGGTCTTGGCCTCCTTGCGGAACAGAGCCTGGACCTTCGGGTCGGCGGCCAGATGGGGCAGGATGACCTTGATCGCCACGCGCTCGTCGGCGTTGACGTTGACGCCCTCGTAGACCTCGCCCATGCCGCCCCGGGCGATGAAGCGCTTGACCTCGTAGATGCCGTTCAGGACGAAGCCGATCGGCAGGATGCCCTGGCGTCCAGCTTTTCGCGCGCCGCGCTTGCCCAACGAGGATTGGGTGAAGCCGGTGGTCGAGGCCACGTCGTCAGCGGGATCGTCGGACATACTCAGGCCACGGCTTCCTGGATCAGAGTGGCGTCGCTCTGCGGTGACGCTTCCACCTGTTCGAACGCGTAGGTGAAGGTTGAGTTCTCAACCGAGACGGTAATCTTCGCTATTTCTTCGCCGGCCATCTGCCGCTCCAGCAGGACGACCGACAATTCGGGCAGCATGGTGTTGGTCAGGATGGCGTCGATCATCCGGCCGCCCGACGCCACCTCGGTGCAGCGCGAAACGATCAGCGCCGCGACCGCCTGATCGTAGGCGAAGACGATGTCGTGGTTCTCGGCGATCCGCTTCTTGATGCGGTCGAGCTGCAGGCGGACGATGCCCTCCAGCATGGCCGGCGACAGCGGGTAGTAGGGCAGCACGATCAGGCGGCCCAGCAGCGCGGGCGGGAAGACCTTCAGCAGCTCCGGCCGCAGGGCCTGGGCCAGGGGCTCGGCTTCGGGCTTCATCTCCTCGTCCTCCGACAGCGAGGCGATCAGGTCGGAGCCGACATTGGAGGTCAGCAGGATCAGGGTGTTCTTGAAGTCGATATGGCGACCCTCGGAGTCGTCCATGTAGCCCTTGTCGAAGACCTGGAAGAACATCTCGTGGACGTCCGGGTGGGCCTTCTCGACCTCGTCGAGCAGCACCACGGAGTAGGGGCGGCGACGCACCGCCTCGGTCAGGACCCCGCCTTGCCCGTAGCCGACATAGCCGGCTGGCGCGCCCTTCAGGGTCGAGACCGTGTGTGCCTCTTGGAACTCGCTCATATTGATGACGATCAGGCTGTCGTCGCCCGAATAGAGCAGTTCGGCCAGGGCGTGCGCGGTCTCGGTCTTGCCGACGCCCGAGGGGCCGGCCAGCATGAAGACGCCGACCGGCTTGTTGGGATTGTCCAGCTTGGCGCGGCTGGTCTGGATGCGCTTGGCGATGGCGTCCATCGCGTGATCCTGGCCGACCACCCGGCGCTTGAGCTGGTCCGCCAGGGTCAGGACCGAGGCGATCTCGTCCTTGACCATCCGGCCCACCGGGATGCCGGTCCAGTCGCCGACCACGGCCGCGACGGCGTCGGCGTCGACCTCGGCGAAGACCATCGGACTGTCGCCCTGGACGGCGGTGACCGCGCGCAGGGCCGAGTCCAGCGCCGCCTTGCGGTCGGCGAGGTCGGGCGCGCTGGCGGCCTTGGCTTCGGCGAGCGCTTGGCGTGCGTCCTTCAGCGCGGCGATGGCGTCCTTCTCAGCCGCCCACTGGGTCTCGATCAGGTCTTGTTCGGACTGCGCGGCGGCGATCTCCTCCCGCAGCCGACCCACGCGGCCGTCACCGGTGTAGTGGCCCTCGGCTTCGCGGGTGGCGATCTCCAGCTCGACGGTCAGCAGTTCAACCCGGCGGCGACGGTTCTCGACGGCGGCGGGCGTCGCGTGCTGCGAGACCGCGACGCGGGCGCCGGCGGTGTCGAGCAGGCTGACGGCCTTGTCGGGCAGTTGGCGGGCCGGGACGTAGCGCTGCGACAGCTTCACGGCCGCCTCGACGGCTTCGTCCAGGATCACGACCTGATGGTGCTTCTCCATGGCCGGCGCGACCGACCGCAGCATCGAGACGGCGACGCTCGTCTCCGGCTCGCCGACACTGACGGTCTGGAAGCGGCGGGTCAGCGCCGGGTCCTTCTCGATATACTGCCGGTACTCGGACCAGGTGGTGGCCGCGATCGTGCGGAGGCGTCCGCGCGCCAGGGCGGGCTTGAGCAGGTTGGCCGCGTCGCCCGCGCCGGCCTGGCCGCCGGCCCCGATCAGGGTGTGCGCCTCGTCGATGAACAGGATGATCGGCCGGGGCGAGGACTCCACCTCGTCGATCACCTGGCGAAGCCGCTTCTCGAACTCGCCCTTCACGCCCGCGCCGGCCTGCAGCAGGCCGAGGTCCAGCGCACGCAGGGTGACGTCCTTCAGGGCCGGCGGCACGTCGCCGTCGACGATGCGGCGAGCCAGGCCTTCGACCACGGCCGTCTTGCCGACGCCGGCTTCGCCCGTGAGGATCGGGTTGTTCTGGCGTCGGCGCAACAGGATGTCGATGACCTGGCGAATCTCGGCGTCGCGACCGACGATGGCGTCGATCTCGCCCGAGCGGGCCTTGGCGGTGAGGTCGACCGAGTACTTGGCCAGGGTCTCGCCGCCGGCGGCGAAGGGATCGGCGGGGCCGCCCGCGATCTCGGCGACGCCTTCGGCGATCGGCGCGCCGCCGACCTCGGCGGAACCGGCCACGACCTGGTCGAAGCCGTCGGCCAGGGCGTCCGCGGCGATCTTGCGGAACTCCGGCGAGATCGAGAACAGGGCGTTGCGCAGGGTCGGGGTCTTCAGCATCCCGAACACCAGGTGGCCGGTGCGGACCTTGCCGGCCTGGAACATCAGCGAGGCGTAGAGCCAGCCCTTCTCGATCGCTTCCTCGATCTGCGGCGAGAAGTCGGAGATCGCCGTGGCGCCGCGGGGCAGGGCGTCCAGGGCGGCGACCACGTCGCGGACCAGCTTGACCTCGTCCAGGCCGAAACGGGTGCGGATGGCCCCGACGTCGTTGCGCGGATCCTGCAGCAGGACGTGGATCCAGTGCGCCAGCTCGACATACGGATTGCCCCGAAGCTTGCAGAAGCCTGTGGCCGTCTCGATGCTCTTGAGGCCCGTGGGGCTGAGGCGACCGAACAGCGCGGAGCGGTTGATCTCGGTCATGCGACACCTCTCGTGACTGTGGTGCTCTTGGCGGCGTTTCGGGCGCTGCGGGCGATCCGACGAGCGCTGGGGCCCAGGCGCGTCTCCGCGCGGGGACCGCGACCGAGCGGCGGATTCATCCAGCTGGTCCAGCCCAGACGCGCGCGACCGTCCAAGGCGGTCGGGCGCATCGCCGCCTCGCTGACCTCGACCTCCAGGTCCCACTCCAGGTGGGAGGGGGCGAACGAGTCCAGCGCCTCGGCCACGACGGCGAAGCGCGGGCCGCCAGGCATCAGGTCCTCGTAGTCGCGATAGGTGTCGACGTGGACGGCGATGCGGTAGGCGTCGGTGACCGTGCTGACGCGGCGACCGCAGACCGCATCGCCGCCCAGCTGGCTGAAGGCGCCGCCGAGGCGCGTCTGGTCAGCGACCTCGATGTCGCGCCAGCGGGGCTGGTACTCGATCAGGCGGACCGGCGAGCCCACCAGGTCGGCGACCGCGTCCTCGATCCCCGCCGCGCTGCGCCGCGAGGCGTAAAGGCCCGCATAGTAGAGACGCGCGCGGGCCGGGAACGCCGCGTCCTCGCGCACGCCGTCGGTGGCGCCGGTCAGGGCCGCCAGATAGCCGGCGAAGCGATCATCGCGCGGACGGTCGGCATTGGCGGCCGGGTTGGACTCGGCCCAGGCGCGGTAGAAGAACTGCAGCATGCGACCGGCGATGACGTCCAGGAACCGGCCGAACGGGTGGTTCTTGGCGTAGCGGCGCTCATAGTGCGCGAACTCGGTCATGTGCAGGGGCAGCGGCCCCATCGGCCCGGTCAGGCCGAACCAGTAGCCCTGGACACGGGTGCGGCCGCCGTTGACCGTGATGCTGTCCAGCGTCGATCCCGGGAACCCCAGCGCCGGGGTCTGGGCCAGGTCGACCAGGTTCTGGGACGGCAGGCGGGCGTCGCCGATCCGCGGCAGGTCCGCGGCGCGCGACTCCGCCGCGCGCAGAAGCCCGAACAGGCCGAACCGCCGCGCCTGTCCCGCCGCCCGGCGGAAAAAGTCTAGATGTTCCGACGTTCGCCCATTCTCGGGGGCCATTGCGCGAAGGTTCCTTCCTGGGGGCTGTCGAAGACGCTTTCGGTGAAGGCGTTGACGGTGGCGAACTCGCCGAGAAAGCGCTCCAGCACCGCCGAGAACAGGAACATCCGCCCGTTCTCGAAGGGCGCATCGTCCAGCTTCACGCGCAGGCGCTGTCCGCGGGCGAAGGCGGCGCGGCCTGCGCCGGGGACCCGTCGTGTCACGGGCTCGGAGCGGATCGCCAGCACGCCGTCGATTTGGCGACGCAGGTGCGGATCGTCGGTGCGGCCATACAGCGCCAGATGGTCGCGCAGCACCGACGGGTCGTCGTCATTGTCGAGCGCGAAGGCGGCGTAGTTCGGCGTCAGGTGGCCGATGACCCGCCAGGCGCCATCGCTGATGCCCATCGGCGGGCGCGGCTTGGTTGGCGGGCGAACGATCGTCGCGGCCTTGACGGGTACGCCGCTGATCCTGAAGTCAGTCGTCCCGCCGACGCGGAGGTTCTCGGCCAGTTCACGGTTGGTGACCAGGGCTCGCACGCCCAGTTCGTAGACGCCTTCCAGGCGCTTGGGCTCGCCGGGCGCGACCAAGCTTATCCAGGTCTCGGTGCCAAGATAGTCGGCCCGGCGGCGCAGGCGCTGCTCCTTGGTCGACAGGCGACGGTGGCGAAGACGCGTGACGTAGAACAGCGCCTCGCTCCAGTCGTAGAGCAGGCTGCCGAAGGCGTGCAGCGGAGCGACGGGACGAGCGTCGCCATTCTTCTGCGAATAGGCGGTGACGTTCAGGACGCGGTAGATCTCGAAGTCGAGCGGCCGGGTGCGATCGGCGATCAACTGATGTTCGTGGTCGAACTCGGTGATCGCGACGCGGTCGATCTGCTTTTCGAACAGATTGATGGCCGGGGTGGCGAAGAGACGGAAATTCGCCGGCGACACCGCCCCGGCGAGAGCGCTGGCCGAGCGGTTGAATAGGATCACGACCTCGCACTCGCCCTGGCAGCCGGCGAAGGCCCTGCCCAGCTCGCGCAGGCGCACGAACAGGAAGCGCTCGGGACAGGCGAAATATTCGGAGAGGATCCGGTAGCCCCGGAACGACCGACGGCCGTTGGGCAACAGGGCGCACTCCTCCTCGAAGCCATGCTGCTCGGCGACCGGCAGCTTGACCCAGGCCTTGGCGCCGGCGGCGGAATCCACCGAACGGGCGACGATGGCCGCGGCGTCGCCGATCAGCTGTCGATAGAGCTCGCCCGGCACCAGTTCCGAGCCGTCGAGATAGATCGGCAGGGAGTCCGGCGCGAAGGCCGACAGCGGGATGCCGCCCAGGCCGGCGAACTTCAGGCGCAGCCCGGCCTCGGCCCGCACGCCCGCCGCGCCGGCATAGGCCGAGACGGCCGCGCGGGTCGGCAGGTACTCGGCCTCGGTGATCCGCAGGGGCCACAGGGTGACGTCCTGGCCGGTGCGGAAGGTCACGGGCGTGGCCGCATCGTCGCGGCCCGTGGCCGACATCTCGGTCAGCCGCGGCACCTTGAAGCCCGCGGCGATCGCGTGATCGCCCTCGCGCGGCTCCAGCGCCACGACGCACATCGACGGCGTCGGCGCCAGGTAGTGCGGCTGGATGGCGTTCAGCAGGTGCTGGGTGAAATCCGGGAACTGGTCCTGCAGCTTCAGCTTCACCCGGGCCCCGAGGAAGGCGACGCCTTCCAGCAGGCGCTCGACATAGGGGTCGGTGTCGGCCGGGGCGTTCAGGCCCAGGCGACCGGCGACGGATTCGTATTCCTCGCCGAACTCCTTCGCCGTCTCGCGGAGATAGAGCAGCTCTTCGTTGTAGGCCCTGAGCAGTCGAGGATCCATGCGCTACTCCCGCAGGGTCGCCGAGCCGGTGTCGATCTCCACGTCCGTCTTGAACTCCACCGGCAAGGCCTTCACGGCGCTGGTGACGTCGGCGCGGATGATGAAGGTGACCGCGTTGGGCTTGGCGGCCGCGGTGGCGGCCGTCACCTCCAGTCGCCGCGGCGCGATGCGCGGCTCGTAGCGGCGAATGCCTTCCTTGATCTCGCGGGCCCGGGCCTGGATCGCGCCGCGTTGCAGCAGCTTGCCCGCCATGTCCGGCACGCCGTAGTTCAGCACCGAGGTCGCCACTTCGGGATAGGCCTTGAGGTTCTGGACCGAACCCAGGTGGGTGGTGTTGAGGATCCAGTTCAGTTCGCGCAGCACCGTCGCCCGCAAGGCGGACTCGTTGAAGCGCTCCAGCTTCATGATCGGATAGAGCCGCAGCGTGGACGCGCGGCTGACCTGGCCGGTCTCGATCTTGGGATCGTCGCGCACGCCTTCGATGTCGAGGTCGGCGACCAGCTTGTCGAACAGGGTGGGGTTGATCCGGGTCGCCATCACGCGAAAACCAGGCGACGCAAGGCCAGGACGCCGACCTCGTCGCCGCCGCCCAGCGACCACAGCTTCTGGCCCACGGCCTGGAGGCCCAGCGGGCCGTCTCGCCAATCGGTGGCGCGCGACAGCAGCAGGCTGGCGTCCGCTTCGTGAGGTGTCCCGGGATAGCGAGCCGGCAGCAGGGCGCCGACCGATCGCCCGGTCTTGAATTCGATCTCGACGGGCAGCCAGACAAGGTCGCGCAGGTCCTGGGGACCCTCGCTGGTGATCTGGGCGACGGCCTCGAAGGGGATCAGCCCCCAGCGGCCGTGGACGAAGGCCTCGAACGACGGGCCAAAGCGCGGGTCCGCGTCGGCGATCCAGTCGAAGGGCTGGTCGTTGAAATGTCCGGGCGTGTCGGGCGCGGCGTCGAAGGCGCGGTCGCGCCCGGCCTCGGCCTCGTCGTTCCGACCCTGAATGGCGGCGCCGAGCGCGGCCGCCAGGTCGCTCGTCCACGCCTCGCCGCCGACGAGCAAGGCGGGTGGGGCGCGGCCGGCGAAAGCCTCTTCGCGTTCGAGCTCTGCCTTGATCGCGGTGTTGTAGGCGACCACCAGCATCTGGGCCTCGGGCGAGAGTTGAGCCAGGGCCTTCAACTGAGCCAGGGCTTTGTCCCACTCGCCGAGCACGCAGAAGAATTGGAACAGGAACATACGGGCCGGCTGATCGTCCGGCGCGCGCTTGACCCTTTCGACAAGGGCCTTGCGCGCGCCGTCCAGATCGCCGGCACGCAGCAGGTCGTCGGCGTTCATCGTCATTGATTTCATGATCTCGCCGAGGACCGGCGCGAGCCGTTTAGAACTTTACGTTACCCGCGATATCCCACTTGAAGTCGCCGGTGCCGGCGGCCTTACCCGCCTGCGACTGCTCCTTGTAGGAGACCTCGACCTTGGCGAAGTTCAGCGAGACGTTCTCGGTGAGACGATCCTCGCCGCCGCTGCCGCCGGTCGAGACCGAGGTCACCAGCACGTCGGTCATGGTGATGGTGATGTATTCCAGCGGGTTCTCGCCGGCCTTGCGGACCACCAGGGTGGCCTTGCTGATGTGTTTGCCATTGGCGGCCGCCAAGAGCAGCGGCGACGTCGACAGGTCGACGTACTTCGTGAACGAGAGGTCCTGGACATTGACCTTGCCGGCGCCAGCGCCGCCGCCGACATGAGCGGTGCCCGAGTTCGTCAGACCCCAGCTCCAGGCCAGGATATCGATCTCTCCTTTGTGGGTGCTGTCCTTGGACTCGCCACTGATGCCTTCAAGTTTCAGGAACATATCCACGGCCATAAGGCGCTCTCCTCACGAGAAATGATTACTGATGACTAGTTCGCGCTCTTGGGGAGACGCGAAACCATGCTGAGCGACACGTCCATCCCCTCGAGTTGGTAGTGCGGCACCATGCGGAAAACACCGCGGTAGTAGCCGGGGTTCTCGGGGTCGGGGATGACATCCACCGAGGCGGATTTCAGGGGCTTGCGGGCCTTGTCTTCTTCGGTCGAGAAGTCGGGCTGCATGTCCACGTACTGCATGATCCAGGACTGAAGGTCGCTGGTCAGGGCCGGGGCCTCGCGGCTGCTGCCGATCCAGTCGCGCACCATGCACTTCAAGTAGTGGGCGAAGCGGCAGCTGGCGAAGATGTAGGGCAGGCGGGCCGACAGGTTGGCGCTGGCCGTGGCGTCCGCGTCCTCGTACGCCTTGGGGGCGTGCAGGGTCTGGGCGCCGATGAAGGTGGCCTGGTCGGTGTTCTTGCGGTGCACCAGGGCCATCAGTCCGGCCTTGGACAGTTCGGCCTCGCGCCGGTCCGAGATGGCGATCTCGGTCGGGCACTTGGCGTCCAGCGCGCCGTCGTCGGTCGGGAACATCGCCGTCGGCAGGTCCTCGACCGTGCCGCCGGACTCCACGCCCCGGATGCGTGTGCACCAGCCGTAGGTCTTGAAGGCCTCGGTGATCCGCACGCCCAGCGCATAGGACGCGTTCAGCCACAGATAGTTGTCGTGCTGGCCGCCGTCGGTGTCCTCCTCGAAGGCGAACTCCTCGACCGGCTCGCTGTTGGCGCCATACAGGGGGCGACCCAGGAAGCGGGGCAGGGTCAGCGCCATGTAGCGGCTGTCGTTCGAATTGCGGAACGAGCGCCACGCCATGTAGTCGGTGGCGTCGAACTGCTTGGCGATGTCACGCGGATTGGCCAGCTCCTGCCAGCTCTGCATGCCCAGCAATTCGGAGTCCGCCGCCGCGATGAACGGGGCGTGGGCCGCCGCGCCGATCTTGGCCAGGCCCTTCATCACCTCAATGTCGGGGGCGGTGTGATCGAACGCGTAGTCGCAGATGAATGCGCCATAGGGCTGGCCGCCCAGCTGGCCGAACTCGGCCTCGTAGATCTTCTTGAACAGTGGGCTCTGGTCCCAGGCCGCGTCGCGGAACTGCCGCAGCATCTTGCGGGTCTCGTCCTTCGACACGTTTAGCACGCGGACCTTCAGGTCCTTGCCCGTGGGGGTGTTGCCGACCAGGTACCAGAGGCCGCGCCAGGCGGACTCGAGCCTCTGGAACTCGGCGTTGTGGATGATCTTGTTGACCTGCTCGGTCAGCTTGCGATCGATCGCCGCCTTCAGGGCGTCGACGGTCGAGAAGACGTCGCCGCCGATGACCTGGGTGTCGACCAGCGCCTGCTGGGCCAGGGTCCGGACAGCCTCTTCGATCCGCGCCTGCTTGGCGTCGGTGTTGGGCTTGAACTCGCGCTGCAGCAGCGCGGTGAAGTCGTCGACCGTGACGGTCTCGTCGGCGACCGGGGCGACCGTCTGTTGAAGGGTCTCTGCCATCGAGGGGCTCCCTGGCCTTACGCGTTGCTGTCTGCGGCTTTGTCGGCTTCGGCGGGCGGCTTGGCCGCGGCCAGGGCCTTCATCAGCTCGGCGTCCTTCAGGACCTTGTCGAGCAGGTCCTGGGCGCCGTCCTTGCCGTCCATGTAGAGCATCAGGTCGTTGAGCTGCTGGCGGGCCTCGAGCAGCTTGGCCAGGGCCGGGACGTTCTTGGCCACCTGACCGGGCGAGAAGTCCTCCATCGACTTGAAGGTCAGATCGACGCCGATCTTGCCCTCGCCCGTCAGGGTGTTGTCGACCGTGAAGGCGGCGCGCGGGGCGATCGCCTCCATCTTCTGTTCGAAGTTGTCCATGTCGAATTCGACGAAGTCGCGCTTGTCCATCGGCTTCTTCTCGACGTTGGACTTGCCCGACAGGTCGGACATCACGCCGACCACGAACGGCAACTCAATCTTCTGGCGCGAGCCGAAGGTTTCGACCTCGTATTCGATGTGGACACGAGGTGCGCGGTTTTCTTTGATAAACCGCTGCCCGCCTTTATTTGACGCCATGATTAAGTCACCCGTAATTAGAGCTTACGTGGATATTCAAGGCTTGTTCGATCTCATTGAGATGTCAAGCGATGTTCTAATAATCTTTCAAGACTGTTCGCGTTGCTTTCGCGATTGCAGAACCGAGCGCGCCTCATCGAGGCTGCCGGGGGCGATATCTTCTAGGATCGTCATGAAGTCCTGACCCACCCATTCCCTCGCGCGGCGCATCAAGGTCAGGATCGGGTGTCCCGGCTCCTTGCGTTGGTAGTAGTCGCTGAGCGCATCGAGGGCCCGGATGACATCGTCCCGGGTCTCGATCCGCGCCGCCATAACGGCGACATTTGAAAAGCTTGACGGTGCAACGTGCGGCTGCACGGGTGGTTCCGAGGCTTCTTGCGCGATGGGCTCGGGGCTGAAGGCCTGGATGGCGCGACGCATCTGCCCCAGGGACTCGTAGGCGGCCTTGAAGTTGGTCCCGCCCGCCTCGTCGGCGTTGGACGTCAGCACCAGATCGGCGCGCCGGAGGTTGTCCGCGATCGCATCCAGGCGCTCGACGATCTCGTCCAGGCCCTCGTAGTGCAAATCCTCGAGGGCGGCGCGGAACATTCCGTAGCCTTCCTCGCTTTCACCTCTCAAGCGGAACCGTTCGAAGTCGTCGATCGAATAGCGGCCAAGGCGTGGATGATTGATCAGGGTGATCTTACGCAGCGGCGCCAGGAACTGCGCCTGGCTGACCAGGGAGTCGCAGGGGCCCTTGCGGCCCTGAAAGCCGTAGTCCTCGAGCCTTGGATGGACGCTGGGCCAGTAGGCCTCCAGCAGGCCCGAAAGGTTGCGCGCGCCCAGCTCGACTGTCTCGAGCTCACCGGCGCGGGCGCCGGCGCGACACAGATAGGCCGCCAGCCACAGGTCCTTGGTGCGGTCGCTCTGCTCGACGATGCGGTCGACGATCGTGCGCCAGTCGACCTCGGACGGCTGGCTCTCGACGCCCGAGGCGTCGATCGAGACCTCCGTTTCAAACGCCTGCTCGATCTCGTAGCGCCCCGGGTCGTAGGCGAGGTCGGGGCCGGTGGGGTCCTCGTCGGAGACCGGCGCCAACAGTCGACCGAGATCAAGCGCCATGTTCGAAGCCACTGCCGTTGTTCCGAACCCGGAATTCCTCAACCTCGGCTTGAGAGGTCAGGGTGTCGACGGGTGGCGCGAAGTGTGGCCAAAGAAACGAGTTTGGCAAGTGCATCTGGTTGAGATTTGATATTTACCGGCTACACCTAGTCGCGAAATTCTGGCCAGCTTATGGTAAAGCTTAGTAACGGGAGCGATTAATGGATCGGCAGGCGGCCATATCTGTCTCGCTTGGTACGGCTAAGCTTAATCTTGAGCGTTTCGAGTGCCTTGAGCGCTTGAGTGAGCCGTTCACCATTATTGCGGAAGGATTTTCAATCGACGAAATCGACTTCCTGCCGCATGTCGGCAAGCCGGTCTCGTTCGACGTCGGCGACGAGACGGATCACGTCCGCTACTTCCATGGGTTGTTGACGGACGCCGTCCTGACCAAGGTCGACATCAGCGGCGCGCACTACCGTTTGACAGTGAAGCCGTGGTTCGCCCTGCTCGACCAGAACCGGAACTACCGGATCTTCCAGGACAAGAGCATCATCGACATCGCCAAGCAGGTGTTCGCCGACGCCGGTATGAAGGATGTCGAGTTCGACAAGCTCACCGGCGCCTACAAGCCTCGCGAGTATTGCGTCCAGTACAAGGAGAGCGACTTCAACTTCCTGTCGCGTCTCTTCGAGGACGAGGGTGTCTACTACTATTTCCGGCACGAGGAGGCGGCCCACAAGCTGGTGCTCTGCGACGGCAAGTCGGCGCACCAGCCCGCGCCAGGCTATGAGACCATCCGCTTCCTGCCCGTGTCGGGCGACGAGGCGACCACGCCCGACACCCTGTCGGACTGGAACGAGCGAGTCAGTTCGGCCAGCCAGGCCAAGGTGACCCTGAGAAGCTTCGACTTCACCAAGCCCCAGAGCCCGGTCGAGGCCGTGGCCAACAGCGCCGAACAGCATCCAGGCGACGCCCTGGAGGTCTACGAGTACCTCGGCGACTTTACCGAGCAGGCCGACGGCGAGGCGCGGGGCAAGTCACGCCTGGCCGCGAGCCGTGCGCCGCGCCGGCTCTACACGGGCGGCGGTGACGTGCTGGGCCTGGCTTGCGGCGGCCTGTTCACGCTGACCGAGGCAGGGGTCGATCGCTTCAATCAGGAATATCTGATCACCGGCCTGAACCACGTGATCGAGGCCGAAAGTCACCGCAGCGGCGATGACCGCCAGGCGCGGCGCGTCAACGTCATCGCCATCCCGGGCGAGACCCTGTTCCGCCCGCCGCTGACGGCCGCCAAGCCGGTGTCCACCGGGGTAGAGACCGCGACCGTCACGGGACCGCCCGGCGAGGTGATCTATGTCGATGAATGGGGCCGGGTGAAGGTCCGTTTCCACTGGGACCGCTCTCCCGACCAGCCGGGCAAGACCTCGTGCTGGATACGCGTTTCGCACCACGCCGCCGGCGAGGGTTTCGGCAATGTCGACCATCCGCGCGTCGGTCAGGAGGTGATCGTCGATTTCCTGAACGGCGATCCCGACCGTCCGATCATCACCGGCCGCGTCTACAACGGCCAGCGCAAGCACGCCTATGACCTGCCCGTCCAGAAGACCCGGTCGCTGTGGAAGAGCCAGACCGTCGGCCGCCTGGGCGACTATGCCGGGGCCGAGAAGACGCCGCCCGCCAACAGCATCGGGTTCAATGAGATCCGCCTGGAGGACAAGGGCGGGTCCGAGGAGATCTACATCCACGCCCAGCGCGAGATGGTGCGCGACGTCCTGCTGGACGACAAGCTGACCGTCCAGCGCGACCGCGCCACGCGCGTGGG
This sequence comes from Caulobacter sp. GW821-FHT10E02, assembly GCF_059415225.1. Classification (NCBI taxonomy): domain Bacteria; kingdom Pseudomonadati; phylum Pseudomonadota; class Alphaproteobacteria; order Caulobacterales; family Caulobacteraceae; genus Caulobacter; species Caulobacter sp. GW821-FHT10E02. The sequence continues at coordinate 1,917,255 of NZ_JBWKMV010000001.1, read as the reverse complement.
GCGCGACCGGGTGACGGCGGTCAAACGCAACGAGACCACGACCGTGGAGACCGGGGACCAGACCCACGAGGTCAGCGCGGGCAAGCGCACGACGACGATCGAGAAGAATGATGCGACGACTGTCCGGTCGGGCGACTATTCGGTCACGGTCGACAAGGGCGCGGTGACCATAACCGCCGCCACGAGCATCACCCTGAAGGTCGGCAAGAGCACGATCACGATGGACCCTTCCAGCATCACCCTGGATTCGCTGACGATCGTCAGCGACGCCAAGGTCGTGCAGAGGGTCACGAGCAAGAAGACCGAGGTCAATGGAACGACCATGACGACGGTCACGGGCGGCATGGTCAAGATCAACTAGGACCCGCATGAAACGCTGGAAACAGGTTCGCTGGACGGAGGCGGGCCAAGTCACCGCGATCCTGGAATGGCCCGTGTCGGAACATGACCAGGACCCGCCGGAGGCCGTCTTCGATCGCTTGCGCGAGGAAGGCCGGGACGACGATGCGGTCCTGTTCCTGGGCCAGGCCCTGCCGCGCTACGAGGTCGTGGCCTGGGCCGTCAGGACCGTGCGCGAACTCTCGCCTCCGGATCTGGCGCCGCGCGACGCCGCCGCCCTGGACGCGGCGCAGCAGTGGCTGCGCGAACCCAACGACAGTCGCCGACGCGCGGCGTATGATGCGGCGGAGGCCGCCGGCAGCGTCAGCGCGCAGCGGATGTGCGCCTTGGCGGTGTTCTTCTCGGGCGGATCGTTGGCCCCGGCGGACCTCGAACCGCTGCCGGCGCCCAAGGACGCCTTGGGCGCCTTCGCGGCCGGGGCGGTGCTGACGGCCGCGACCCGTAGCGGTCGTCGACAGGAAGGCTTGCGCGCCGCCCTCGCGCTGGGCGACGCTCTGGCCGTCGGCAGCGAAGACGCTCTTCAATGACCCTTGTCCTGACCATCAAGTCCCTGGATCGACTCGACAACGGCGAGGCGGCGCAGCTCACCCTGGACCGCCACGGGGCCCGGATCGGGCGCTCGCCGCACATGGACTGGTGTCTGCCGGACCCGCGCAGCTACATCTCTTCCTCGCATTGCGAGATCGAATATCGCGATAGCGGCTACGTGCTGGTCGACCGCAGCACCAACGGCACTTTCGTCAACCGATCGACCACGCGACTCTCGGCGCCGCACCGCATCGACGACGGTGACGTGATCCTGATCGGCCACTACGAGATCGAGGCCCGGTTGAACCAGGCCGTGGCCAATGACCTGGCGCGCGATCCCCTGGCCTGGAACGGGTGGGACAGTCACGGCGGCCGCGAGGTAGTGGGCGATCCCGGTCGCTGGGACCAGCCCACGCCCAGGGCCGCGATCACGGGGCAGGGCGCCGCCTCGGGCGCCTGGGCGCCGCCGCGGGTGCAGGCCGAGCCGCAGCCGGTCTCCGCCTGGGCGGCCGAGGCGCCCCAGGCGCCGCCGCCCTCGGCCTGGTCCAGCGAGCCACGGGCGCCCGCCGCGCCGACGGCCGACGACGTCTGGGGCCGACTGGCGGTGACCAACGAGGTGGATTGGGATCGCGGCTTCGCGCCGTCTCCCGTCGCCACGCCGGCGCCCGGTTGGGACCACGGGACGACCGCCCCCTCGACGCCCGTCCAGCCTCCTGTCGCCGAGACGCCGATTCCGCCGCGCGCCCCCCAGCCCTCGTCCGCGGGCGGCTCCGATTGGAACGCCTTCCTGGGCGGAGCGGGCCTGCAGCCCGAGGACTTCCGCGAGTCCCCGCAGCAGGTGCTGGCGACCGCCGGCGGGCTGTTGCGGCGGTTGATGGGCGGCCTGGTCGTCATGCTGGAGGCCCGCGCCCGAGCCAAGGCCCAACTGGGCGCCCAGGGTACGGCCCTGGAGTTCGACGGCAACAATCCGCTGAAGTTCACGCGCTCGGCCGATCGGGCTCTGGCCCAGATGCTGAACAGGCCGGATCGCGGCTTCATGCCCTCCGACCGGGCGGTGGAGGACGCCTTCCGCGACCTTCAGGCCCATCAGATGGCGACGCTTTCGGCCATGCAGGGCGCGCTGGCCGCGACGCTGGACCGCTTCTCCCCGTCGGCGATCCGCGGTCGCGCCGAGAACAAGGGACTGCTGGCCAAGATCCTGCCCAGCGCCCGCGACGCCGCGCTATGGCAAGCCTATGAGCGGGAGTTCGAGGGGGTCACGCGCGGATCGGACGAAGCCTTCATGGAGGTCTTCGCCAAGGAGTTCCGCGACGCCTATGAGCGGATCGCCGCCGACATGAAGGCCAAGGCCAGGACGTCCTCCCGCAGTTAGGCCAGGGCGAGCAAGGTTGTCTCGTCGCAGGCCACGACCGCCACGCTGACATTGTCCGGCGCGCCGCGCTCCAGGCAGGTCGCGACCAGGGTGTCGACCATGGCGCCGGGATTGCCGCGGGTCAGGATCGCCGCCAGCTCGTCGTCCGGGATCACGCGGGTCAGGCCGTCGCTGCAGACCAGGAAGACGTCGCCGATCCGAGCCTCGTCCGACACAGCGTCCAGTTCCAGCCGCGGTCCCACGCCGACGGCGCGCGACAGCACGTGGGCCATGGGATGGTTTTCAGCTTCCTCCGGCGTCAGGCGTCCGGCGGCGACCATCTCCTGGACCTGCGAATGGTCGACGGTCAGCTGGTAGAGCTTGCCGGCGCGCAGCAGGTAGCAGCGGCTGTCGCCCGCCCAGAAGACCGCGAAGCGCTGGCCGCGCAGAAGCAGCACCACCACGGTCGAGCCCATGGGCTGGCCGCCGGCTTTCAGCCAGATCCGCTCGTTGGCTTTGTGCACGGCCGCCGCGGCCGCCTCGGACGCCGCGTCGAAGTCGGCGGGCAGGGTTGTGGCCTCAAGCGCGTTGACGATGGTCCTCGACGACCACTTGCCGTTGGCATGGCCCCCCATGCCGTCGGCCACGACCCACAAGCCCTCGTCGGGGCGCGCGAGGACGTTGTCCTCGTTGTCGCTGCGCACCCGGCCGGGGTGGGTGAGAACCGCGTCGCGGAACCGCAGGTTTCCGTCGTCCATGACAGCTCCTTATATCGTCAAGGCCCGGGTGATCAGATCGGCGGGCGGTTGGCCGGCGGAGATATCGAAGGGCGAGACCGGTCGCCAGAAGCGTCCATGCGCATCCGGCTCGCCTTCTGATTCCAGAGTTTGAAAGACATCTTGCGCTTTGGCCACCATCGCATCGATGTCCGCGCCCGCCTCGAACGCGCGGTAGATCTCGTCCTCGGCCGCCTCGGCCAGTCGCTCGCGCGCCGAGGGCGCGTCCTGGGTGCGGACGCCCAGGACGACGATGAACCGCCGGCCCGCCGCGTCGATCGAGGCGGTCAGGGCCCCGGTGCTCCAGCCGGGGCCGAAGCCGCCGGGGCCGAAGGCGAAGCGGACGGGCGGCGCGGCGTCGTGCCGGCGCTCGAACGCGTCGCCCAGCGCCGCGCGCGCCGCCTCCAGGCCGGCGCTGGACCAGGCGTCCCAGGCCTCGCGCTCGTCGGCCGCCAGGCCGCGCGAGACGAAGTCGCCGTGCGTCGGCAACTTGCCGAACGCGAAGACGCGCGGGGCGCTCACAGCTTCCCCGGGCATCGGAACGACCATAGGCCCCCGCGTCCGAACGGGTTCTTGTCCGACGGCAGGCTGACCTTGAGGGAGAAGTACTGCGCGCCCTGGCCGAAGGTCGCCTTCACCGTCGTCGGACCCGCATTCTCCTTCTGGGCGGCGTCCATCAGATGGAACAACGCCCACGGCCCCTGGGCCTCGAAGCGCCGGACCTCCTTGGCGCCGGAATAGAGCACCAGGCGGGCTTCCGGCAGGCTGGAGATGGACCACATCACCGGCTTGGCCCCGACGGTGCTGGGCTCGAAACGATAGGTGGTCCCGGCCGCCGAGAACTCCGCGGCGGTGATCGCGCCGCCAAAGCCGGCCGCCTCGACCTTGAGCGGCAGGCCCGAGGTGATGAGGTCGCGGACCTGGGCCGCCTTCTGGAACTGCTCGGCGCTGGTCGGGTCGAACGTGGCGGCGATCGGATCCTCGCTCCGCCACCGCCAGACCGGCCCCGAGGTGACCAGCAGCGGCTGGAGGCGGTCACGCACCAGGCTGTCGAACTGGCCGTTGAGGCCGAAGACCTGCAGCATCTCGCCAGTCGCGCCATCGTTGCGCGCCGCGCCGTAGAAGGGATAGCGGTTCTCGCTGGCGCTGCGGCACGCGCCGGCCAGGCCAGAGGCGTATTCCTGGGCGATGGCGTTCTGGGCCGATGACACGGCCGCGCCCTTGCCCGTCCGCGTGGCCTCGGTGACGAAGCCCTGCAGTTGCGGAGGGGCGACCACGCCGGCGGTGGCGACCTGGCCCAGGGCCGAGGCCAGCTCGCCCTGCGCCGAGACGCCGCCCAGACCGCCGCCCGCCACGCCCGCGGCCATGTTCGCCGAGGCCGCCTGCTTCACCGCGGCGAGGAACTCCTCGATCGGCGCTGCGCCCTTGCCGTCGCCGACATAATCCGCCAGCGGACGGAAGTAGCCGGTGATGGTCTTGCCGGCGTCGACGCCGCCCGTCTCCAGCACCGCGCCGCCGACGATCTTGGCGGCGGCCTTCAGCTTGCTGGGCGCGCGGATCGGCAGCGGCTTGCTGAACGTGGTGTTCTTGCGCACCTCCAGCAGCAGCACCTTCAGGGGCGAGGGCGTGCGCGTGAAGGCCCCGAGGGCGGCGGGGTTGGAGAAGTAGTCGGCGGGCTTGAGGCCCTGCACCACACCGTCCCAGGCGGCGATGTATTCCTTGGCGTAGAGGGCGGCCACGCCCGGCCGGACCTGGGTGATTTGGCCGCGGATCGCCGCCTTGTTGGCGTCCCCGCCCATGACCCAGAGGTCCTTCTCGAGGTCCGCGGCGACGGTCTGCAGGCCCGGCTGGTAGGCGCGCTCGAAGCCTGCCCGCGTGAAGAAGTAGGGCACGCTGGCCTGCAGCACCGAGTCGCCGTTCAGGAAGGCCTGCCGGTCGCCGCTGGCCAGCACGGTGTCGGCGCGCCAGTCGGGCTGGTCGCTGGCCGAGGCCTTCTGGCGAAGGATGGCGTAGGCCCGGTCGGCCAGGGACAGGGTCTGGATCGCCGCGCGCGTCGACTCGATCAGCGCCCCGTCGAGCGGCGCTTCGCGCCCCGGCCACACGCGGCCCAGCTGCGGATCGGCCAGCATGGCGTCCAGGTGCGAGGCCAGTTCGGCGCGCACCTCGGCCCGATCGTCGCCGGGCAGGACGGTCTCGCTCCAGTCCTCGGTCACCCACGCCTTGACGGCCTTGGCGTCCAGCGGGCCCAGCCCGCCCAGCATGAGATAGACCTTCAGTGGCTCGTAGACCTTGAGGGGCTCCCGGGCGTGCTCCTGCATGTAGCGCTCGAGGCGCAGAAGCAGGCGCGGCAGCAGGATGCGCTGCAGGGAGTCGAGATAGGCCTGCCTGGCCGCCTTGGCGTGCCCGCCCTGGAAGAGGCCCCAGCGCGACATCAGGGGCGCACCGCCCTTGGCCTGGTCGCCGTAGCCCCGCGGCAGCTGGCGCAGGGCCCGGATCAGGGACAGGGCCTGTTCGAGATCGGGGTCGCCCTCGCGCACCTCGACGAGGTCGACGCCGGTGCCGCGCACCTCGGCGCTGATGTTTTGCGCGCCCGACAGCAGACGATCCTGCAGGTCGCGGTTCCGCGCGAAGCTGACGGTCCATAGCGACAGGATGGCCACCGAAGCCAGGGCCACGGCGCTGATCCCGCCGATCAGGGCCGTGCGGCGGCGGGCGCGGGCGTGGGGCGAGGCCTGCACCAGCCCGGCCTCGGCGAAGATCACCTCCTTGAGGAGGCGATTGAGGAAATAGGCCCGTCCGGCCTGGCCGGCGCGCAAAGCGGCGGGGGCGTCATAGACGGCCGCGACGTCGCCGAGGATGCGGTCCAGCGGCGCGCCTTCCTGGACGCCGCTGGTGAAATAGAAGCCGCGCAGCTTGGCCGGCGCGTCCTGCTCGGCGACCAGCGCGCCATCCAGGAAGCGGGCCAGACGCGTACGAAGCGACGCCACCTGGGCCGGGAAGCCGAGGATCAGGCTGCGGCGATGCGGATCGGTCTCCTCCTGCAGGCGCTTGGCGACACGGTCGGAGAGGGCCTGGACGACGGCGTCGAACTCGGTCAGCAGGCCTTCCAGGTCGTAGGCGCCGTCCAGCGGCAGGCTGGCGCCGAGCACGGCGCGGCGGCCTTCGACGTCCAGGTCCTCGAAGAACTCGCCGAAGCCCGCCAGCAGGTCGGCCTTGGTGAACAGCACATAGACCGGCGCCGAGACCTCCAGCACGCGGCGCAGCTCGGCCAGGCGGTGGCGCACGGCCACGGCGTGGTCGTCCAGGCCCGCGCGATCGGCGTGCAGGATCTCGTCCAGGCCGATGGCCACCAGCACGCCGTTGATCGGCTGCAGCGGTCGGGTCCGGCGCAGCAGTCCGAGGAAGCTCTCCCAGCCCTTCTGATCGACGGCGGCGTCGGAGGTCTGGGTGGTGTAGCGGCCGGCGGTGTCCACCAGCACCGCCTCGTCGGCGAACCAGAAGTCCAGGTTGCGAGTGCCGCCCGCGCCCTTAAGCGCGGAGTCGGAGAACGGGAACCGCACGCCCGACTTCAGCAGGGCGGTGGTCTTGCCCGCGCCCGGCGGTCCGATGATCACGTACCAGGGCCGGGCGTAGAGGTAGTCGCGCTGACCGCTGGCCGCCGTCTTCAGCTTGGCCAGGGCCGTGCGCATGCGGCCCGACAGCGCCTCGGCCTCGGCGTCGCCTGGCGAGGGGGCGGAGAGCTCGGCGACGATGGCGGCCGACGCCTTCCGGGCGTGCAGGATGCGCAGCGTGGCGAAGACGCCCCAGACGGCGGCGACGCCCAAGGCCAGCAACAGCCGGACCCACCAGGGCCGCAGGAACGGCGCCAGCAGCGGCAGGACCAGGACGAACAGGACGATGGTGAGGATCGCGGCCAGGCCGGTCAGCAGCCACCAGTTCAGAAGGAAACGCTTCATGGCGCCTGTTCACCGCGCGGAATGACGACTTCGACACGGCGGTTCAGCGCCTTGCCGGCCGCCGTGGCGTTGGGAGCGATCGGCTGGCTGTCGCCGAAGCCCTCGGTGCTGACGCGCGCCTTGTCACTCAGCTGGCCGCGGACGATGCGGGCGGCGGCTTCGGCGCGCGCCTTTGACAGGGCGAAGTTGTCCGGGAAGGTGATGCTGGCCAGCCGATCGGTGTCGGCATGTCCTTCCACGCGCACCGCGCCGCGCTCGGGCTCGATGGCCATGCCGATCCTGGCGAAGAGCTTGTCGGCGTTCGGCTCCAGCTTGTCGGAGCCCGACTTGAACAGCGTGCCGATCGTCGTGCGGACACGGATGGACTGGCTGTCCTGCTCGACGGCGACCAGGTGTTGGGCGATCTCCGGGGCCAGGAAGGCGCGGATGCGCTCGAGCTGCGTGCTGGTCGGCGTCGGCGGCGGGGCGGCTTGTCGCGACATGCGTAGCGGCTGGTCGGGATTGATGGCCTTCAGCGCGGCCAGGGACGGTTCCCCCGTCTGCATCAGCACGACGCGGAACAGGATGAACGCCGCCAGCAGGACGCCCAGGGCGATCGCGCCCGCCAGGGCCAGGACGCCCCAGAAGCTCACCCGGGCGGCGGGCGTCGGATGACCTCGCCAGCGCGGAGCCAGCTCCGTCTGCGACAGGCCGCGCGTATGATCCAGGGCGGCATAGGCGCTGGCCATGATCTCGTGAAGCTGCCGCTTGCCGTCCGGCGAGACGCGATAGCGGCCCTCGAACCCGGCGGCGAGACAGGCGTGATAGAGTTCGATCAGGTCGGCGAACTGGGCGGGACGCGCCAGCATGTCCTCCAGCAGACGCCAGAAGCGGTCCCCGCCGATGTTCTCGTTGAAGGCCTGGACGACCAGGCTGCGGCGCGCCCATTCGGCGCCGTCGGCCGCCTGGCCGGGCAGGTTCTGGGCGACGTCGTCGACCGTGGCGCTGACGGCGTACAGGGCGCGCTGCCGGGTCTCGGCGTCGTAGTTCGCCGCGTGCAGCGCCTTGTCGAAGGCTGCGACGCCGGCGGACGCGCTGCGGTGCAGTTCCGGCAGGTCGATCCGTACGCGTCCGGACCGGACGCCGATGATCAGCGACAGCACCGGCGCGGCCGCCAGCATCATCGGGTTCCGCGCCCGGGCGGCCGGCGGGGGCAGGGGGATGTCGTCGTCGCTGGCGGTCTGGCGGCGCCGAAGCGGGGCGGATGGGGACGAGAAGTTCCCAGCATAGCTCGGGCTGAACGCGGGCGACGGCGGAGAGCCGGCCGCGCGCAGGTTCTGCAACGGCGATGGCCGGAAAACGGTCTTGTTCGGGTTCTCGGGGTCTTCGTCGCCGGTCATCGGCCGTTCCCCTTCACGCACCAGAGCTCAAGTTTCAGCTCGGGCCAGTCGCCGGCGACGTGCAAGCCCAGGGCCGCGGCGCTGGCGAAATCGCGCCAGTCGGGAGCAGAGCGGTCGAGCTCGAAATAGACGTAGCCCGGAATGACCCGCAGCTGGGGCGGCGGCGTCGGCGTGTGGCGTAGCGGCACGCCGGGCAGGGCTGAATCGACGATCTCGCGCATCTTCTGGACCGCGCCGATCTTGGCCACGGACGGAAAGCGGCCGCGGATGTCGTCCAGGGACGCGCGGGCGTTCACGGCGAGATAGAAGTAGCCGTTCTTGTAGAGGTTATGGTCGGTGATCCGTGAGGTGTAGGCGCCCAGGCCGGCCATCTGCAGCGGCAGCTGGATCGCCGAGCGGTCGAACACCGCCGAGAGCGCCGATTGCAGGACTTCGAAGACCGGCTCGAAGGTCGGCTGCAGCTTTTCGTGGATGTAGTCGGGAAACGGCGGCGCCCGGCGGTCAGGACGGGTCAGGGTGGCCAGCTCGCCGGCCATGCCCAGGAAGGTCTCGTAGAGGCGTTCTGGATGCACGCCGGGCAGGGCGGCCAGGTGGCGCAACTGCGGCGTCCAGCGGTTCAGCGTCTGCAGCAGCAGGAAGCTGGCGAACGTCTCGGCGCCGCCGTCGGTGGTCTCGACCGCGCGCAGCGCCAGTTCGTCGATGCGCTGGGCCGCCCGGCCGATGATGTCGCTGAGGAAGCCCGACAGGCGGCGACTGGCCTGGATGTCCAGCGCCGGTGGGATGTAGCGCTCGTCGAACACCAGCCCGCCGTTGTGGACCTCGCGGATGCGCGCCAGGCCGAGCAGGACGCGGCCATAGGTCTGGTCCTGGGTGACGCCGAAGGCGAGGTTGGGTCGCGCGACCTCGATGGGCTCCTGTCCGCGTTCCTCGGAGAAGGCGTCGGTGACGTCCTCTTCGTCGACCAGGTAGCGCACGGCGCCGGTGTCGCGCTCCTCGCGGCCCTTGAACTCGACGGCGCCGGCCTGCCGGGCGGGCAGGGTCAGGTAGATGACCACGTCCCGGGCGTCGGCGGGGATGTCGAGCGGCGGCGGCGGCGGCAGGTCGCCGGGAATCGAGAACGGCAACCCGTCCGGCAGCACGCCCGACATCGACTCGACCGCGAACTTGCCCAAGGCGGCCAGGTCCGCGTTGAGCTTGAGTTGCGACACGCCCCAGGGATAGGGACGCAGGCCGCTGGCCCGGGCTGTAATCAGCGCCTCCAGATAGCGATCCTGCTGTTGGAAGTGCTGTTGTCGAAGGAAAAGACCTTCGCGCCACGCGACGCGGCTGTCGCTCTGCATACGCTTCCCTCGTTCCCCTGGGGGTTGCACTTAAACACTAGTCGCTAGAGCTACGGAAGTCGGATTTCCCAGATATAGGCTCTGGTTCGCCCGCCCCAGGAAGCTATGCTTTGGGAAACGCAAGCAAAGAGAAACGGATGCATCGCCGGACAGAAGACGAGACGTCTTTCGATCCCCGTCGCTGGGTGAGGAAAACTTCTCCGAAATCCGAATCGCCGCCGGAACAATCAAGCTTGGCCGTAAAAAGCTTGACCATAAGGCGTCTTGGACTTGTCATGATTGGCGCGGTCGGGCTGATCGTGGTCGGCGGGGCGGGGTGGTTGCTGTGGCGCGGGACCGTCAAGCCGGCGCGGCCTCAACCTTCGGTCGCCGCGCCGGCGGCGTCGCAGGGTCTGCGGCGGACCTTCGTGATCGCGCGCGTCCAGGACCTGGCCGCTGCCCTGGTCGCCGAGGGGGTGAACCAGGAGCGGGCGATCAGGCTGGGCCTCGTCGCCAACGAGAAGCTGGACGCGGCGCCGGGACAGTTGCGGGTGACGCTGCGCTTCCTCACCGCCCAGCCGGGCGTGGTCGAGGACGTCGAGCTACGGCGAGCCGACGGCTCCGGCCTGCTGCTGCGCGGCGACGGTGCGGGGGTGGCCGAGGCCAGGTCGCTGAAATCCGACCGGACCATCGAGGTCAAGGTCGTGCGGGGCGAGATGGACGCCAACAGCTTCTATTCCTCCGCCGTGGCGGCGGGTGTGCGGGACTCGCTGATCGACGACTTCGCCGCCGCGTTCGCTTTCGACTTCGACTTCCAGCGCGAGATCAAGCCGGGCGACATCTTCGAGGCCGCGTTCGAGCGCCAGATCGATGGCGAGGGGGCGGTGGCCGGCAGCGAGCGGCTCGTCTACGTCTCGCTGCAGACGGCGACCAAGTCCCGCGCCCTCTACGCCTTCCAGCCGCCCGGCGACGTCCGGCCCAGCTGGTTCGACGGCAACGGCGTCAGCGTCGTGCGCGGACTGATGCGGACGCCGGTGAATGGCGCGCGCATCACCTCCAGCTTCGGACCGCGCCTGCATCCGGTGCTGGGCTACACCCGCCTGCACAAGGGGACGGACTTCGCCGTTCCTGTTGGGACCGCGGTCTATGCGTCGGGTGACGGGGTGGTCGACTTCGTCGGTCCGCACGGCGGGCACGGCCAGTTCGTCCGCATCCGCCACAAGGGCGAGTTGGAAACCGCCTACGCCCACCTGTCGCGGTTCGCGCCGGGCGTCGTCGTCGGCGCGACGGTGCGCCAGGGCCAGCCGATCGCGTTCTCCGGCAATACCGGCCTCTCGTCGGGACCGCACCTCCACTACGAAGTCATCGTCAAGGGCGCCCAGGTCGACCCCATGAGCTTCCAGCTCAACGAAGGGCGTTCTCTCAATGGTCAAGCTTTGGCGGCATTCCGGAGGGAGCGTGACAGGATTGATGGCGTGCGGGCCGCGCAAAACGGGTAAGTCGAAAAAAGGTTCCGAGAGATTTGATGGAAATCATCAGCAAGCTTTGCTTTAACTGATCTGACATCATCTGGTTGATCAATATGAAGTTTCTTCAAAATACAACAAAAGGTGGTTGATCTGTATTGAGTGTGCTGAGTGCTGACGCTAGGCTTCCGCGACCTCTGGCCAGCGAGAGAGAGTATGATTGTCATCATCGATGGAACCGGGCCCAGCGACGACAAGGAGTATGCGAAAGAGATGGGGAACTCCTTCCCCAGCCAGATAGCCAGGCAAGTTGTTGGAAGTACTTACTTTCGAGGCCCCTCGCTGACGGGTAGCGAGGTGTCGCAGATCGCCGACCGCGCCGTCGGCGCGGCGCAGGGCGGGTCCGGTCCGATCATGCTGGTGGGCTACAGCCGCGGAGGCTGTACGGCGATCATCGCCGCCAAGCGGCTCAAGGCGCAGGGCAAGCGCGTCAAGGCGATGTTCCTGTTCGACGCCGTCGACATGCAGACCAGCGAACTGGGCCTGTCCCAGACCATTCCCGACAATGTGGACTTCGTCGCCCACGCGCGCACGGCCAGAAGCGTGGCCTTCTGGATCCGCAATCCGGTGAAGTCGCGATTTTATTTCTACAACACCGGTCGCTGGCTGGACGGCCACGGCACCCTGGAAGAGAAGAAGTTCACCGGCACGCACGGGGCCGCAGGCGGCGTGCCCTGGGCCGACGTCGTCGGCGATCGCGCCTGCGCGCTCGCCGTCGCGGAGTGGATGAACGGCCAACTGAAGTCCCAGGGGGTCAACGTCACCCTGAAGGCCTGATCCGTCAAAGTCGCTTCTTCAGAGAGGTGCTCCTTGAGTCCCTTCGACATCAGCGTCCAGGAAGCCCAGTCCTTCGAAGGCGGGCTCTTCCGTTTCACCACGATCGCCGGGCCCATCCGCCTGGTCAGGTTCAGTGACTCAAGCCGGGGCGCGAACGGCCGCCTCGGCCGGTTCTGGCTCTACGGCAGCGAGGTCGCGGAAATCCTGTCCGCCGGCCCGTCAGGCAAGCACCTGGTCAAGGAGGTGAGCCAGAGATGGGCCGTCTGCGACGACTGGGGCGACAAGGGCCTGGTCTGGTTCATGGACGTGCCGCGCGGTCAGGCCGTTCCGGCCTGTTGGGGCGCGACCAAGTTCCAGCCCAAGGTGTCGGCCGCCGAACAGGATCGCGGCGGGCGCGTCACGCGGCGATCCTACGCCGGCGGCTCCATCCAGTTGATCATCCCGGTCAGCGACACCGGCCGCAATGCCGATCCATGGCTGACGTCATTGATCTCGGGTCCGGTCGCCAGCGACAAGCTGGTCACGGCCGCCGACCGTTATCTGGCGGCCTAGAGCAGTGTAGGGCGGCGGGAGGTATGTTGGGGCTGAACGACCTAGTTCTGGTCCAGCGGTTGCTTGAATTGACTGGCGAGCGTTGGCGAATTCAGGCGATTGGCGGACCGCTGCTCGACCGCTTCGGCCTTTTCGCTGTCGGAGATCGTCACGAATAGGGTGACGCCGTCGAGCGCCTGCGCCCGCTCGGCCCGCAGATGGTCGAGCGCATCGATCATCGCGTCGATGAGGCGGTCGAAATAGGCGCTGAAATCCTCGCCTCCATTGAGGCTCGCCGCGATCATGTCGCTATTGACGTCCGCGAAATGGTCGTCGCCGAATATTTCGTACCGCCACTCCGCAGGGGTCCAGCGCAGATACGCCAGGTACTCCGGAGTCATGTCCTCAATATCGGCCTCGGAGGCGCGTTTCTCGGCATACCCTTCTTCGGTATTGGCGCAGAAGCCAACGCTCATGCCGTCATCCGCCGTCTGAAGGCAGATCGCATAGAGGCGCTGCCCTTCGAGGGATGCGGTCAAGGCGTCAGCCGCTGCGATTGTCGCCGCATGGAGCCACATCAAGCTCAACCGAAGCGGTTCAAGAAGCGGCTGGCGAGACCGGACGTATCGATATCATGCTCTAATCCGCAAGCAGGAAGCTGAGCACGGCGTCCTTATCGGCTTCTGGCACGGCGCCAAGGACGTCGCGACGGATTTCGGCGCGGATCTCTTCCGGCACCTCACTATTCTCATCGTAGAGACTAGCGCCGTGCTCTGCCACGAAATAGCGGATCCATGTCGCCAGGAGATGGAGAAAGGCGGGGAGGTCCGCGGCGATCCGGGTGTAGGTCCACGACCCTACGCCATGAACGGAATAGCAGACCGAACCGTCCGGCCCGACCGTGATGGGGTCGGCCGCCCAATCAGCAATGACAAAGCGATCAGGATCCCAGCCCGTGGACGGGGCGCCGGTGCGCCCGTTGAACCGATATCCGCCCTGGCGCTCGGACAGTTCGTCGAGTCCGTAAAGATAGAAAGTCTCGACGATCCAGGGCATCTCGACCCTTTTCGGGTAACCCAGTCGCGCAATCTCGGCAGCCAGGTGCTGGCCGAAGACTGTTTCGCAAAACCGCGCCACGTCGCCTTCAGGCCTTTCCAAGGTGACGGCGATATCATTTTCGCCGGCGGCGCGGACAAAGGCGTCGAGGGCGTCAGCATACGACATTGTTTCTTCTTCCTAGAGACATCCGGCGCGGAAGCGCCGGAGCATTTCGACACGATCGATAAGGCGTCCTTTGGTATTGTTTTGCCAATCACCGCGATGCCCTTGGTCAGCGTAGTAGTGATCGTTTGGCAAGCCCTCCTTCCCATTGGCTAGGAAGCGGATATTTCGAGGGTCGCCTTTCCAGGCTGGCGTTGTCGCCACATTGTTGATGTGGTGACCGGTAAAGCCTTTCACTTGGCCGGATTCAATCAATTCGGCCCGCTGAGCGGGGGTCCAGTTCACCGTACCGCGCCCTGATTCCTGGACAAGGGCGCGCTCCTGTTTCCAGGCGCGGTCGATGGCGGTGCCCCGGGCGCCTGGCTGAGGCGTCAGCGTCGGATGAAGGGGATAGGTGACAGTTCCCGGCAAGTCGGCCAGCCCGTACGGATCGATGCGGGTCAGCGGGTCGTTGACGTAGGCGTGGGTTCTCAGGCCACCGAACACCCCGATCGGGTCGGGCGACAGATATTGTCCGGTTTCGGGGTCGTAGTAGCGGTTGAGATTGTAGTGCAGGCCGCTCTCGGCATCTTCCCACTGGCCTGGGAAGCGCAGCGCGCACGGCGTTTCGTCCGTCTCGCGCCCGGCTTCGCCACGCCGTTCACGCATCAGGGTGCGGGCTGTGCGCGTGCGGCCCCATAGCTCCGGCTCGGCGCGCCAAAGGCGTTCGCCTTCCGCATCGAACAGCGCGTGGGGGGAGCCGATCTGGTCGGCGACGATCGGCAGAAGTTCCGTATCGCCGCATGCGGGTGCGCCGTCGTCTCCGGCGCCGACCAGTTCCTTGGCGAGCGGGCGCACCCCATCCGGCTCGAAATGCCAGCGTTCGATGTGCAGCGCGTTGGAGCGGGCAGGTCCGTCGCCGCCACGATGCCACGCCTCGGCGATGGCCTGACCCTGCCACACATAGTCGACCCGCCGATTGGGCTCGTCGAGCAGCGCCTTGCCCACCCGCCGCCCGAACGCGTCGTAAGTGTAGCGCCAGCGCGCGCCGTCGGGCGTCTCCAGCCCCACGAGGCGGTCGAACCCGTCCCAACGGTAGCGCCAGCGACGCGGGCGGAAACCGGCTTGCGTGAGCACACGCTCGGTCATGCGCCCACGCGCGTCGTAGCGGAACCGATTGGGGCCCGCCTCGACCACGCAGTCGCGCCAATAGCGGTGCTCGCCCGCCAGGCCCTCGGCGAGATTCATCAAGGCGTCGTAGCGATAGGTCTCGCGGCCGCCAGCGCGCTCCACCGCCACGGCCTGGTCGCGCAGGTCGTAATGATAGCGTGTCACGCCTTCGCCCACCGCCGAGCCGGTCTCGGCGACGCCCGCCAGGCGGCCGAGACGATCCCACTCGTAGCGGCGCGCCAGGGCGTCAGGCTCTTTCCGCCCAGCCGCGAAGACGGTGACGCCGCCCGCGCGCTGCTCCGCCAACCGTCCGCCCAGATCGTAGCGCTGGCGAAGCTGGAAGGCGGTCGGCGTACCGATCGCGGCCAGCTCGCGCAGCGTCTCGAACCCGCTCGCATCGTGGGCGAAGCGCAGCGCATGACCGTTGCTTTCGTAGCGCGTGAGCAGCCCTGCCTCGTCGAACGCCAGCGCCGTCTCGCCGCTAGGGCTGGAGCGGCCCACGCAACGCCCCGCCTCGTCATAGCGATAGGCGACCGCGATCCCGTTCTGCTCCTCGCGGGCGAGCCGGCCCTTGCCGTCGTAGGCGAGCGAGACATCGGCGATCCGCCTCGGCGCACCATCGGCCATGATCCAGGTGCTGGCGCCGACCAGCCTGTCCTGATCGTCATACCGATAGGAGATGGCGTCTTCGCCTGCGGTCACCCGCATGATGCGGTCGCGCGAGTCCCACTCAAAACGCTGTTCCGCCCCGTCCGGCATCCGCTTGCTCTGGATGCGGCCGAGGACGTCGCGGTGATAGAGCGTCTCGCGGCCCGCCCAGTCGAGCTGGGCGGAGAGCCGCCCGGCGGGATCGTATCGGAACCGCCATTGCTGTCCGACAGCGTCGGTGATCGCCGCCAGGCGGCCGGCGCCGTCATAGGCGAACTGCGTCGTGGCCCCGAGCGGGTCGATGATCTCGCGCAGCGTGTCGAACGCGCCGTGGACGAAGCGGACCGTTTGCCCGTCGCCGCGGATGCGAGCCTTGATCAGCCCTTCGCTATCATAGGCGAAGCGAGTCTCCCCGGCATCCGGCGTGTGCGCGTGACTGACCAAACCGCGCGGATTCTCGGGCGAATGCTGATACGCCCAACTGCTGATCCGTCCCGCAGGGTCGGTGAGCGCTAGCAGGCGGCCCATCCGATCCCACTCGTAGCGCGTGACCCGGTCGCCAGGTTCATGGCGGGCGAGGGGCCGGCCGGCCGCATCGTTTTCCCAGTGCGTGGCGCCAAAGCCGGCAAGGTGCTCATGGACCACCGCGCCGCGCTCGTCATATTCCGCATGGCCAGAGGCGCCGCTCGCTTCCTTCCACGCGACGATGTTGCCGCGCGCATCGCGGGTCCAGCTGGCGGCGCCGTCGGGCCCCTCGAACCCTACCAGCGCGCCCCAGCGGTCGTAGGCCCAGCGGGTGCTGCGTCCGGCCCAGTCGGTATCGTCGATCAGGCGCCCGTCGCCGTCGTAGGCGAAGCGCGTCTCGCGGCCGGCGGGATCGATCCGGCGCTGCAATCGCTCGAGCGAGTCCCATTCGCTGATCGTGCGCGCGCCGAGCGGATCCTCCTCCTCGACGACCAGGCCGTTGTCGTCGTAGCGGAAGCTCGTGACCGCTCCGGTGGCGTCGACATAGCGCGAGCGCCGCTCCTCCGGGAAATAGAGGAAGCGGTCGTTGAACATCCCTTCGCCGGTGTGCGTGCCGACGACCCGGCCCGCCAGATCGTAGGCGATCTCCACCTCGGTCAGGCCGCTGTCACGCCACCCGTTCAGCCACCCTTCGGGCGTGTAGCGATAGTGGAATTCGCCGGTGAACGCGCCCGCCACACGCAGCAGGCGCCCATCCGCATCATAGTCGTAGCGGACGAGCGGCTCGCGCTCGCCTTCCATCGACAGCGTCCTCAGCCAGCCCTGCGGCGTCGTTTGCACGCTGAACGTCGTGCCGTCCGCATGCCGGATCTTCGTCAGGCGCCCCTGGGCGTCGCGATGGAACAGGATGCGGTTGCCGTTGCGATCCTCGATCCCCTCCAGTTCGAGGGTCGCCGCGTCGCCAGCGGGCGCGAAGAGCAGGAACTGCTGGGTGCGGCTGTCGAACAGGCGAAGCCGGGCGCGCGTGCCGGTCAGCCAATAGTAGGGCGCCTTGAGGTGGCGGGCGTCGATCTGGAATCCGTTTCCGATCGCGAACAACAGCCGCTGGCCTTCCGCATCCTCGAGCAGCGCCGTGCCCGCCTTCTGGTCGAGCAGCACGCGCTGCGACCAATTGCAGATCCAGCGCGGGCCGAGCATGCCCTCCACTTGCATTCGCCCAGGATAGGTCCGCTCCAATCGCAAGGGCAGGATGCCGGGATAGTGGAAGTCGGTCCGCTGGTCGGCATAGTCGCCCGTGACGATATCGACCGGCTCGCCGAACAGCCGCCGCAGCCCGCCGTCCAGCAACCCGCCCTGGCGCACGGCCGACCGCATACCCACGACCTCGGCCACCGAGAGCAACAGCTGTTCCGCGATCGACAGCTCGGCGTCGGGGGTTCCGTAGCTGCCGGTCGTATCGTCGCCGAGCACGGTGTCGCAGCCTTGTTGGACGACCGCATCGCACGACAGCTTGTGGCCGATGCGCGCCATCGGCAGGCCGTTGATGTAGATGGTCTTGCTGCCCTCGATGATCAGCGAGGGGACCGACGGATGCTTGGTGCAGGCGGCTATGTCGGTGACGCGCGCCGCGGGCTTGCCTTCGAAGAACACATTGAGAGAGCCGGTGGCGATCGGGCCGGACAGGGTGGCCATCTTGGCGCCGGCCCCGGCGATCGCGGCGGTGACGAATCCGCCCGCCGCGCCGGCCCCGAAGGCGACCGCCGCCCCCACGAGCGGCGCGGCCATCCCGGCCGTACCGATGATCGCGGCGGCGCTCACCGCGACGAGGGCCCCGACGACGATACCGGCGGCTATGCCGGCGAGCAGCCCCGCGAAGGCGTTGCTATGCGCGATCTGGTGCGTGACGTGCGCGGCCTGCTTCCCGGGCCCCGCGAGGCGCTGGGCGCCAAATTGCTGCGCGACCCAGAACGCCCCTTCGTCGGCGTGGACCTGCTCTGCGATCCATGCGCCCGCCATGGCCCCCGCGATCGGCGCGGCGACCCGGCCGCCAAAGCATTTCAGCGCGGTCAATCCGCCCGAACTGTAGGCCGAATAGGCCCCCGCGGCCACGATGCCGGCGGAGGCGACGTGCCCCGTCGTCGCGATCGCCGACACGGTGCTCGCGTTGCTCGTGGCGGCGGTGCGCTCACCAAGCTCGCGTAGCTTGTCGTGGGCGATAGGGGACGCGTCGGTCACGGCGCGAAGGTGAACGACATGATCGCCGAGATCAGCGCGTTTCGCGTTTCCTCATCGCGCCCGCCCGGGATCGATCCGGTGAAGGTGAGTACGGCGTTGGCTTCATGCAGCACCATCGCCATGACCTGGTGGATAGGCTTGCCGTCGCTACGCCAGCTGAGCTCCATGAGCTGGGCCTCGCGACCGTCGACCTGACCCGTCGTGTCGGCGAAGATCTCGCATCCGGCCAACTGCGCCATGAAGTTCTGGCGCATCTGAGCGACATAATCGTGGAAGGTCATGCCAAGCGGGAGGCGGTCCCTCGCGATGACAAGATTTGCGCCATGCGCCTTGGCGCCCATGGGCAAAAGCACGTTGACGCTCTGATCCTGCCACTCGGAGGCCAGTGTTAGAGATCCTTCGGCGATCCGATACACTTTTTGCGTCCTATTGGTGCGATGTGAAGCCCCTATACCCTGGGGCGCAAAGGTGGGCTACCCGCGTTCGGGGCTGAAATGACCGACTAGAAAGATTTCGTCACTGACGAGGGGGATCCGCGCTTCGAGATATGAAGAGTTCGCAAGGCTAAGCTTTCCACGTAATCTTAGATCTCTGGCGGAGGCTCGTTTTGTCGACAGCCTTAGGTGTGGCGAGGCGAGCGACCACCAATGACTTTGGCGCGACGTGATGGTGAAGCACAAGCTGTGCTATAGGACTTATTTGATCTGCCCCATCATCGGCGCCGCCGAGCACAGGATTCCGGTAGGGGGCAACGCCCGCAACTGGCGACAAGCTCGCCGTGTTCAGTGACAAAGTCGTAGGGCGGCGAAAAGTGTCGTGCTAGGGCGTGCAAAGGACGAAATTGGACACGTTCTAAGATTTTGAATTCAGTCTAAAAATGAAACAATTCCAACCACATAGATTTTCCATCGCCCCCATGATGGACTGGACCGATCGGCATTGCCGGTCGCTGCATCGGGTGCTGTCGTCTCGCGCGCTGCTCTATACCGAGATGGTGACCAGCGGGGCGGTGGTGCATGGCGATCGGGAGAAGCTGCTGGGCTATGACCCGGGGCAGCATCCGGTGGCGCTGCAACTGGGCGGGTCGGATCCGGCGGAGCTGGCGCAGGCGGCGCGGATCGCCGAGGACTATGGCTATGACGAGGTCAATCTGAACGTCGGCTGCCCGTCGGATCGGGTGCAGAGCGGCCGGTTCGGGGCCTGTCTGATGCGCGAGCCGGACCTAGTGGCCGAGTGCATGGCCGCCATCAAGGATGCGGTGAAGGTTCCCGCGACGGTGAAGTGCCGGATCGGGGTCGACGACCAGGATCCGGAAGAGGCGCTGTTCGCCCTGGTCGATCGAAGCGCCGCGGCGGGGATCGAGAGCTTCGTCGTCCACGCCCGCAAGGCCTGGCTGAAGGGCCTGTCGCCCAAGGAGAACCGGGACATCCCGCCGCTGGACTATGAACTGGTCTATCGGCTGAAGCGCGAGCGGCCGAACCTGATCATCGCCATCAATGGCGGCGTGCCCGGCATCGATGCGGCGCTGGAGCATCTGGCCCAGGGTGTCGACGGAGTGATGCTCGGCCGCGCGGCTTATCACGAGGCCGGGCTGCTGGGAGAGGTCGACCGGCGGGTGTTCGGCCTGGACGTGGCCGATGTCGACAGCTTCGAGGCGGTCGAGCGCTACAAGCCCTATCTGGCGCGCGAGCTGGCGGCGGGCGTGCACCTGGCGGCCATGAGCCGGCACATGCTGGGTCTGTTCCACGGCCTGCCGGGCGCGCGGGCGTGGCGGCGCATCCTGACGGTCGAGGGCGTCAAGGCCGGCGCGGGCCTGGATGTGGTGGATCGGGCGCTGGACGCCGTGCGCGCGGCCTTGGCGGCGCGCGAAGAGCGGTCGGAAGTTCCGGCCGCCTAGTTCTTATGGGTGCAGGATCAGTGAGGTCGGCGTCGCTTCGAAGCGCGACAGGCGGCCCAGATAGCTCATGCCCAGCAGCGAGTTCTCGAGGCCCTTCTCGATGACCAAGGCGTCGACGTCACGCACGCGGGCGCCGGCGATGGCGACGCTGGCCAGCTTGACCGAGGCGGCGCGGGTGCGGCCGTCGGCGGTGATGACGTTGTAGTCGTAGTTCAGCTTGCTGGTGTCGATGCCCAGGCGCTGGGCGTCGGCCATGCTGAGCGAGACAGCGGTGGCGCCGGTGTCGACCAGGAAGCGCACCGCCTTGCCGTCGACATTGCCCTGGGCCCAGAAGTGGCCGTCGCGGTCCTTGGTCAGTTGGGCCGCGCCGCCTTCGCCGCCGAGCGTGGCCGCCGCGGCCGAGGGGGCGCGCAGCTCCGGACGGCGCAGATCGTCGAGGGAGACGACGGCCTTGGCCGCGCCCACCGCCGAGAGGGCCCCCACGAAGGCTATCGCCGCGAACCTCAACATAAAGACACCCTGCCATCTCGGCCGCTTCTGCGTCCGTTGCCTAAATCATTAGCGGGCAGGCGTTTTCAAGGCGTGAATCGGCAAGGCGATTTTCACGTCATGGTTACCAATATCATAACAAGTATAGATCTGTACTGAACGTTGTTCGCATTACAGGAGTTTAATATTAAACATTACGTCTGCGTAATGCTTTTCATGTCTTGGAATTAACTTCGGAAAGCTTTCGCTCAGCGGTATCTCTCTCGGCCATAGAACAAGTGGCTTTAGAGGGATCACGCCATGAAAACCGTCCTTATCGCGCTCGTCGCCGCAGGCTCCATCGCTGGCGTTGCTCACGCCGGCGCGTCCGACAAGCAATTCGTCGAAGCCTCGCGCTGCAGCGCCCTGGCCGCCTCGGAAAACCTGGGCAAGCTGGACACCACGGCCGTCGACGCCTTCCTGCGCGGCGCGGCCGCCGAGCAGAAGCAATCGACCCGCATCGAGGCCGTCACCAAGATGAACAACGCTCGCAAGAAGGCGGACTCGGCTGACGGCAACAGCAAGCTGAAGCTGATCGCCGAGCGCGACCAGATCTGCGCGCCGTACATCGGCTCGGCTCAAGCCGCGCGCTAAGACTTCAAGACCGGGTCTGGGTGGCCGCCATCAGGGCGATCATCGGATCCGGACGGTCGGGGAGGGCGGTCATGATGGCCGCCCTTTCTGCGTCCGAGAGCTTCGCCCAGCCGGCGATCTCCGGCAGGGTCCGGCGGCAGCCCAGGCAATAGCCGCTGGCGCCGTCGACCGCGCAGACCTTCACGCAGGGCGTGACGATCGGGCGGGGCGGGGCGGTGGGCGTGCTCATTGTTCCGAACATCGTAGCTCGCGCGGCGGCGCGCAAGCGTGGGCTCTAGGGGTTGCTTTGAGCGCGGACGGGTTTAAGTCCCCGCCCATGACCGCTTCTCCCTTCGCCGACATCCGCCAGCTCGCCGTCTCGCCGCCCGCGCCGGGACCGTCTCCGACGCTGGAGCAGGGCGGACGCCTGGCCGAGATCTCCGCCTGGCTGACCGCGTGGAGCGGCAAGACCCCGCCGACCGTCAATCGCCCGGTGGTGGCGCTCTATGCCGGCGCGCGCCAGGGAGTCGGGCCGCGCGGCTATGCCCGTGACCGCCTGGAGGCCATCGCCTCGGGCGGGGCCACCGTCTCGCGCCTGGCAGGCGTGCAGGGCGCGGGGCTGGAGGCCTTCGACCTAGCCATCGACCGGCCGTCGCCCGCTTTCGACAAGCCGTCGATGAGCGAGAAGGAAGCCGCCGCCACCATGGCCTTCGGCATGGAGGCCCTGGCCAAGCAGCCCGACTTGCTGATTCCCGGCGTCATCGTCGCCGAGGCTGCCCGCACGGCCGCCGCCGTGTGTCTGGCCCTGTTCGGCGGCGAGGCCTCGGACTGGTCCGATGATCCCGAGCCGGTGGCCGCCGCCGTCGCCCGCGCCAAGGCCGAGGGCATGGGCGACGACCCGCTGGAGATCCTGCGCCAGCTGGGCGGCCGCGAGACCGCCGCTGTGGTCGGCGCGCTGCTGGCCGCCCGCGTCCAGAAGGTGCCGGTGCTGCTGGACGGCTACGCCGCCTGCGCCGCCGCCGCCGTGCTGCGCGCCGTCGAGCCGTCCGCCATCGACCATTGCCTGGCCGCCCATGTCAGCCCGGCCAAGGGCCACGCTCGGCTGCTCGAAATCCTCGACAAGCGTCCGCTTCTGGCGCTCGATACCCTGGACGAGGAAGGGGTTGGCGGCGCCTCGGCCCTGGCGCTCGTCAAGCTGGCCTGCGAGGTCCGCTAGGCGGATTTCGGGTGGTGTAAGTGAACGCGGATAACATTCGCTTCCGTTGACGCTAACGTCATCTTTCCAAACGTTCGTTCGACATCTATCGTGGCGCCTGAAACGCAATAAGGGCCTCCCTTAGAGGGGCCGATTGAACGGGAGCCCGCCATGAATCTGGACTTCTCGCCCGAGGACCTCGCCTTCCGCGACGAGGTTCGCGCCTTCATCGCCGAGAACTATCCGGCGGGCCTGCGGGAGAAGCAGGAAGAGGGCGAGGAGATGGCCAAGGAGGATTTCCTCTCCTGGCACCGCACCCTCGCCAAGAAGGGCTGGGTCGCCCCCGCCTGGCCGGAGAAGTTCGGCGGTCCGGGCTGGACCTCGGTGCAGCGCTACATCTGGTCGGAAGAGACCGCGCGCGCCGACTGCGTGCCGATCCTGCCGTTCGGCATCAACATGGTCGGCCCGGTGATCTACACCTTCGGGACTCCCGAGCAGAAGGAACGCTTCCTGCCGCCGACCCTGTCGGGCGACATCTGGTGGTCGCAGGGTTACAGCGAGCCTGGCGCGGGGTCCGACCTGGCCAGCCTGAAGACCAAGGCCGAGCGCTTCACCGGCGACGACGGCAAGGAATACTACCTGGTCAACGGCCAGAAGACCTGGACCACCCTGGCTCAGCACGGCGACTGGATCTTCTGTCTGGTCCGCACCGACCCGACCGCCAAGATCCAGGAAGGCATCTCGTTCCTGCTGATCGACATGAAGTCGCCGGGCGTTACCGTGCGTCCGATCATCACCCTGGGCGGTGAGCACGAGGTCAACGAGGTCTGGCTCGAGAACGTCAAGGTGCCGGTCGAGAACCGCATCTACGATGAGAACAAGGGCTGGACCTGCGCCAAGTTCCTGCTGGCCCACGAGCGTAGCGGCATTGCCGGCGTGGCGCGCTCCAAGCGCGGCATCGAGCGCATCCGCCAGATCGCCGCGGTCGAGCTGTCGGACGACGGTGACGCGCTGATCAAGGATCCGATGTTCAAGCGCAAGGTCGCCGAACTGGAGATCGACCTGACCGCCCTGGAATATACCGAGCTGCGCACCCTGGCGGGTGAAGCCGCCGGCAAGGGTCCCGGTCCGGAATCCAGCGTCCTGAAGATCAAGGGCACCGAGATCCAGCAACGGATCACCGAACTCGTGCTGGAAGCGGCTGGCCACTACGGCGCGCCGTACTTCCGCGGCTTCCCGAAGGACGGCGACAATGCCCATCCGATTGGCCCCGACTTCGCCCACCGCGCCGCGCCGACCTATTTCAACGTCCGCAAGACGTCGATCTACGGCGGCTCCAACGAGATCCAGCGCAACATCATCGCCAAGATGGTGCTGGGGCTCTAGCACTTGCGACTTCTGTCCGGGCCGTCGAACGGCCCGGACCTTCGCTCTCTCATGATTTCAACGACCTAGCCTTGATGCTGGGCGACAGAAGAACGGAAACCCAGGGATGGATTTCAACTTCACCGAAGAGCAGTCGATGGTCCGCGACACGGTCGCGAGCTTCCTGCAGGACAAGTACGACTTCGAGACCCGCCGCAAGATCGTCAGCTCGGACGCCGGCTGGCGCGCCGACTACTGGAAGGCCTTCGCCGAGGAGCTGGGCATCCTGGGCGCCTCGTTCAGCGAGGAGCTGGGCGGCCTGGGCGGCGGCGCCATCGACAACATGATCATCATGGAGGAGTTCGGTAAGGCGCTGGTCATCGAGCCCTATCTGGGCACGGTCGTCATCGGCGGCGGCTTCATGAAGCACTCGGGTTATGCGGGCGCGGCCTCGGTGATCGAGGGCATCGTCGGTGGCACGACCACGGTCGCCTTCGCCTATGCCGAACCGCAGGGCCGCTACACCTGGCAGGATCTGAAGACGACGGCCAAGAAGGATGGCTCGGGCTGGGTCCTGAACGGTCACAAGGCCGTGGTGGTCGGCGCGCCGTTCGCCTCGCACCTGATCGTCACGGCCCGCACGGGCGGCGCCCAGCGCGACGCCGGCGGCGTGGGCGTGTTCCTGATCGACAAGAGCCTGCCGGGCGTCGTCACCCGCGACTACCCGACCGTCGACGGCGGACGCGCCTCGGAAGTCTATTTCGAGAACGTCTCGGTCCCGGCTGACGCCCTGATCTCGGAAGACGGCCTGAATCTCGTGAACCAGGTGATCGACGAGGCCACCGTGGCCGTCGGCGCCGAGGCCGTGGGCGTGCTGCGCAAGCTGCACGAAGGCACGCTGGACTACGCCAAGCAGCGCAAGCAGTTCGGCACCTCGATCGCCAACTTCCAGGTGCTGCAGCACCGGATGGTCGACATGTTCATCGAGGTCGAGCAGTCGGTGTCGATGACCTACATGGCCACCATCAAGGTCGACGAGGCCGCCGCCGAGCGCGCCAAGGCCGCCTCGGCCATGAAGGTCCGCATCGGCCGGGCCTGCAAGTTCGTGGGCCAGAACGCCATCCAGATCCACGGCGGCATGGGCATGACCGACGAGCTGGCCATCGGCCACTATTTCAAGCGCGCCAGCCTGATCGAGGGCCTGTTCGGCTCGGTCGATCACCACCTGAAGCGCTACGAGTCGCTGTCGTTCGACGCTGCGGCGTAACCTCCGGGGCGGTGACGCCCACGGAATATCGACCGAACCCAGAGGAAATCGCCTGCGTCATGCCGACGCGGGCGATTTTTTTGTTCGGCGACCATCGTGACCCTCGACTCGTGCTGGAAGCGCCGTCTGGCGTTAACCCTTGTCCGCAAAGGCTTTGCGCATAAGGCAGAGGTCGAAAATAGAGGCGTGTACGGATTGAATTGAAAGTGCGCGGATCGGATTTGTCCGCAGGCTGATATGCTCCTTATACGGACAAAAATCGCTTGCGAACGCGGCTATTGGGGCCATCTTAGGTGTCGACGCGCTGACGACTAGGAGGGTGAGAGCCCCTGTAAGCCGCGCGCGTCTCCTGGTCCTAACGGCTATGTCTGGGAGACGCCGCCATGAATGTATCGAAGATGAACCACGCCATGTTCTCGTTCGCCCTGATGGGCGGCATGCTGGTGGGAGGTCGGCCAAGCTCGAAGCCGCCCAAGTCGCCGTCCA
Source organism: Caulobacter sp. GW821-FHT10E02 (assembly GCF_059415225.1). Taxonomy (NCBI): domain Bacteria; kingdom Pseudomonadati; phylum Pseudomonadota; class Alphaproteobacteria; order Caulobacterales; family Caulobacteraceae; genus Caulobacter; species Caulobacter sp. GW821-FHT10E02. The sequence continues at coordinate 1,891,684 of NZ_JBWKMV010000001.1, read as the reverse complement.
CGAAGTCCGGACGGAAGTAACCGCGTCAGGGTCCCACACCCTCAAGAAAAAGGCCTCCGCCACTGCTGGCGGAGGCCTTTGCTTTTTAAGCCCCGAAAGAGCCTCAGCTCTTCTTGGCGGCCGTGTTGCAGTCGGCGAGGCCGGCTTCGTCCAGCGACTTGCCGCGGTAGTTGAAGGCGGTCAACTCGCCCACCTGACCCGCGATCCGGCGGCAGGCGCGGGCGATCGGCAGCGACGGCACGGTCAGCGACGTGCAGGCGTCGTCCTTGCAGCGCCAGACCGAGCCTTCGTGGATGAACTGCTCGGTGGTCGCGGCGGACTTCAGCTTCAGGGAAGCGCTTTGGGTGTCGGCGGCGTTGGCCGAACCGGCGAACATCAGGGCGCAAGCCGTCAGGCCCGCGAAAACAGCGGTACGCATATCCTTGGTCTCCTATCCCCGCGCCGGATGGGAGTTCCGACGCATGAGCACGCGCCGTTCGACGAACGGTGAACTCAGGGGCATAGTGCGTTGCTTTTGAAAACTAAGTCAATGGCCGAAGCGTGGCCGGCGCGCCCGATTGGTAGATTTCTTCGTCCCAGCCGAGCAGGGCGGGGGTGACGTCCTCGGCCCGCTCGACCGAGCGCCAGGCGTCGACCAGGGTGGGCGGGGTCAGGCGCGCTTCGATCGTGTGATGGATCAGCGCGAAGAACGGGTCCCAGAAACCGCCGGGGTTATGGAACACAATCGGCTTCTGGTGAAGATCTAAACGGCGCCAAGATAACAATTCCACGATCTCTTCCAGCGTGCCTATGCCGCCGGGCAGCACGACGAACGAATCCGCCCGCTCGTACATCATCATCTTGCGCTCGTGCATGTTGTCGACGACCACGGTCTCGACGTCGTCGAACGGCTGCTCGCGGCCGCGCAGGAAGGTCGGGATGATGCCCAGCACCGCGCCGCCGGCCGAGTGCGCGCCGCGCGCGGTGGCGCCCATCAGGCCCACGCCGCCGCCGCCATAGATCAGCTTCAGGTTCGCGCGGGCGAAGCTCTCGCCGATCGTGAAGGCGTCGGCGATGTAGCGGGGATCGGCGTCGTTGGAGGATCCGCAGTAGACGCAGACGGACCCCAGGCGGCTAGACTCGTTGGGCATCGTCGTCCACTCCACAAAAAAGGCGCGCGGTTTCGCGCGCCCGTTCCTATTTGAGGCCTAATGATCAGGATTCGCTCCAGGGCTTTCAAGCCGCCGGTCCTCGCGATGGGCTTCGCCGCCGTGCTGCTGGCCGCCTGCGAGCCCGGCGCGCCGACGCCCAACGCCTCGGCGGCCGCCAAGCCCGACAGCGCCGAGGCCGGCTATCTGGGGCCGCCGACCCTGTTGAGCGCTCGCCACGCCGCCAACGGCATCGTCATCTCGGGTCAGGCCTCTCCGGACGCCGACCTGCGCCTGGGCTCGCCCACGGGCGAGGTGATGATGGCCAAGGTCGATGGCCTGGGTCAGTGGAACGTCACCGTGCCCAACGCGCCCGGCGTGCGGCTGTTCGGCCTGTCGTCGACGCTGGACGGCCGCACCGTCCAGGCCGAGGGCTATGTGATGGTCGCCGACGGCGGCGAGGTCGCGCTGCTGCGGGCCGGGGCGGGCGCGCGTCGCCTGGCGCCCGAGTCCAGCGCGCCGCGCATCCTGACCATCGATGTCGACCGCGAGGGCGGAGCGGTGGTCTCCGGCGTGGCGACGCCCGGCGCGGGCCTGAATGTCCGCGTCGACCGCGTCACCCGGGGCGGCGGCCGCACCGATGACGAGGGCCGATTCAACATCTCGCTGACCGACGCGTTGGCGCCGGGCGTCCACGACATCCAGGCGGCCGGGGAGGGCGGCGAAACCGCCATCGCCGTGGCCGTCTCGCGAGCCGCGCCTCTGGTCTACGGTCCCGTCCGCGCCGACCGCACGGCCGCCGGCTGGCGCGTGGACTGGCTGACCCCCGGCGGCGGCATCCAGACGACCTACCTGATCGGGAGCGCGCAGTGAGGGGCATGGGCGGGCCGCCCTCGGCCGGTCGCACAGCTGTCTCGGGCGCGATCGCGCAGGCCGACCAGCCGGTCCGCTTCTGGCGGGCCATGGGCGACCTCGTGAGTCTGGTGCTGCGCTCGGAGGCTCCCGGCCTGAAGTGGCGGGTCACCGTCGCCCTGCTGCTGACCCTGGCCGGCAAGGCGCTGGGCGTGCTGGCCCCGCTGATGCTGGGCAAGGCGGTCAACCAGCTGTCGGCGGGGCAGAGCGCTGTCACCGCCGTGACCTGGGCCTTCGCCGGCCTGGCGGCGGGCTGGGCCTTGATCCGCTTCATCTCCGCCGCCGCGCCCCAGGCGCGCGACGCGGTGTTCACGCCGGTGGCCCAGGCCGCCCAGAACCGGGCGGCGGTCGAGACCTTCTCCCACGCCCTGTCGCTGTCGATCGACTTCCACCAGTCCAAGCGGACCGGCGCCCTGTCGCGGACCATCGATCGTGGCGCGCGGTCGATGGACTTCCTGCTGCGGGGCCTGGTCTTCAACGTCGCCCCGACCGCCATCGAGCTGGTCATGGCCGCCATCGTCCTGGCCAAGGCCTATGACTGGCGGTTCGCCGCCGTGGCCCTGCTGACGGTCGGCGTCTACGGCTACGCCACTTTCGCCATCTCGGACTGGCGGATCGGCCATCGCCGGGTGCTGAACGAGGCCGACGCCGAGGCCGCGGGCCGGGCCGTCGACGCCTTGCTGAACTACGAGACCGTCAAGTCGTTCGGCGGCGAGACGCGGGCCGTGGCCGGCTATGGCAAGGCGCTGGACGTCTATGGCGAGGCCCAGATCAAGGCCACCAACTCGCTCAACCTGCTCAACATCGTCCAGTCGGCGGTGATGAGCCTGGGCCTGGGCGGCATGGCCGTTCTGGCCGGCGCGCAGGCCGCGTCCGGCAAGATCGGGCCCGGCGACGTCACCGCCGCCGTGCTGATCCTGATCAACCTCTATGCCCCGTTGAACATCCTGGGCTTCGCCTATCGCGAGATCCGCCAGTCGCTGATCGACATGGAGGCGATGCTGGAGCTGCGCCGCCAGACCGCCGATGTCGCCGACGCCCCGGACGCCCGCGACCTGCCGCCTTGCGCCGACCAGCGCGGCGGGGCGGTGGCCTTCGAAGGCGTCTCGTTCCGGCATGGCGCGCGATCGGAAGGCCTGTCGGACGTCTCCCTGACGGTCGCGCCAGGGACCACCGTGGCTATCGTCGGTCCCTCGGGCGCGGGCAAGACCACCCTGGTGCGCCTGGCCTTGCGGATGATCGACCCGCAGGAGGGCCGCGTGACCCTGGACGGCCATGACCTGCGCGACCTCAAGCAGGCCTCGCTGCGCCGCGCGGTGGCGCTGGTCCCGCAGGACGTCGCCTTGTTCAACGACACCCTGGCCGCCAACATCGCCTTCGCCCGTCCCGGCGCCAGCGAGGCCGAGGTCTGGGCCGCCGCCGAGGCCGCCGAGCTGGGCGAGTTCATCCGCAACCTGCCCGAGGGCATGGACACCAAGGTCGGCGAGCGCGGCCTGAAGCTCTCCGGCGGCGAGCGCCAACGGGTCGGCATCGCCCGGGCGCTGCTGGCCGAGCCGCGCGTGCTGATCCTGGACGAGGCCACCAGCGCGCTGGACAGCCGCACCGAGGCGGCGATCCAGGCGACCCTGCGCAAGGCCAGGGCGGGGCGTACGACCCTGGTCGTGGCCCACCGCCTGTCGACCATCGCCGACGCCGACGAGATCTTGGTCCTGCGCCGGGGCAAGATCGTCGAGCGCGGCCGCCACGAGGTGCTGCTGGAGGCCGGCGGCGAGTATGCCGCCCTGTGGCGTCGCCAGACCCGCGAGCGCGAGCCCGTTTAGTGGATTTCCCCGTCTGGGACCGGTGTCTATACCGAGCGGGATTTATCTGAGGAGCTTCATCTTGCGCTATCAGCACAGCATGGTCCGCGTCCGCGATCTGGACGCTTCGCTGCGGTTCTTCTGCGAGGGTCTCGGCTTGCGCGAAATGCGCCGCAAGGAGAGCGAGAAGGGGCGTTTCACCCTGGTCTTCCTGGCGGCTCCCGGCGATGTCGAGCTGGCCGAGGACCGCGACGGCCCGATGGTCGAGCTGACCTATAACTGGGATGACGAGGACTACGGCGGCGCCCGCAATTTCGGCCACCTGGCCTATCGCGTCGACGACATCTACGCCGCCTGCCAGCGCCTGATGGACATGGGCGTGACGATCAACCGTCCGCCGCGCGACGGCCACATGGCCTTTGTCCGCTCGCCCGACGGCATCTCGATCGAGCTGCTGCAGGAAGGCCACCTGCCGCCGGCCGAGCCTTGGGTCTCGATGCCGAACATCGGCGCCTGGTAAGCTCTTAGGGCGCCCAGGGGCGCGCCATCTCTTCCAATCGCCGGCGCGGGGCGTCGGCGATGCCCGCCCACAGGATCCGGGCCAGCTCCAGGCGATAGGCCGTGGCGTAGCCGGTGACGAACATCGACGACTGACCGTCCATGACGGCGCGGGCCATGTCCTTGCGCGCCAGGATAGCCTTGCGGTCGACCGGAGCGGCGGGGTCCGAGGCGGCGACGCGCTTGTCCAGCTGGATGGCCGCATGGACAGCCAGGTTCACCAGGGCCGGCAGCTGGCTGATGTCGCCACGCGGCTTGGCGACCGTCGCGCCGGTGGGGGCGCGTTCGAATTCGAGCGCGCCGACCACGCGTTCCAGGGTCGTGGGCCAGTGATCGTCTGCGGTGGTCATGAAGGTGTCGCCCCCCCGAGCGTTTCTCATCCTCTCGGATAGCGATGTTCGCGTCCGGATCAAATGGGCCGAACCGTCGCGGCCTCGTTTTGGGTCTGCTTTGGAAAACCCCCGACCCTGGAAAACAGGAGGGTGGTTTCCCAAATGCAACCGGCGCCGTTACGAGCGCGATCAACGAGGTTTCCGATGTCGGATCTATCCGCCTTCCCGATCACCCAGCGCTGGCCGGCCCAGCATCCCGACCGGATCCAGCTCTATTCGCTGCCGACGCCCAACGGGGTGAAGGTCTCGATCATGCTGGAGGAAACCGGCCTGGCCTACGAGCCGCACACCATCGACATCGGCGCCAACGAGACCTGGGGTCCGGAATATCTGTCGCTGAACCCGAACGGCAAGATCCCGGCGATCATCGATCCCGACGGTCCGGGCGGCCAGCCGCTGGGCCTGTTCGAGAGCGGCGCGATCCTGGTCTATCTGGCCGAGAAGACCGGCAAGTTCCTGCCCGCCGATCCGGCCGCCCGCTACCAGACCCTGCAGTGGGTGATGTTCCAGATGGCCGCCATCGGCCCGATGTTCGGCCAGCTGGGCTTCTTCCACCGTTTCGCCGGCAAGGACTACGAGGACAAGCGTCCGCGCGACCGCTACGTCGCCGAGAGCAAGCGCCTGCTGGGCGTGCTGGAAGATCGCCTGGCCACCCGCGCCTGGATCATGGGCGACGAGTACACCATCGCCGACATCGCCACCCTGGGCTGGGTGCGCAACCTCATCGGCTTCTACGGGGCGGGCGAACTGGTCGACTGGGCGTCGCTGAAGCACGTGCCGCGCTGGCTGGAAGCGGGCCTAGCCCGTCCGGCCGTGCAGCGCGGTCTGGAAATCCCCAAGCGCCCCGGCTGACCGGGTGCGGCGCCTGCGACCAAATGGCCAGGACGTTAAGAATTAAGGCCTGATTAACCATAAGGTCCGAGGTTCACGGCGTCTTCTTTTTGAGGGCGACCCACATCACTGACTTTCAACAGCCCGGCCACAAGCCGGGCTGCTTTTTTGAAATTCGGTGCTTGCATCGATGCGGGGAGGCGGCTATCACCCGGCTTCTTCAAAAGAGCGACCTGTTC
>NZ_JBWKMV010000001.1:1799633-1885727 GCF_059415225.1 Caulobacter sp. GW821-FHT10E02 | reverse complement strand
CCGCGGTAGCTCAGTGGTAGAGCAGCCGGCTGTTAACCGGCTGGTCGTAGGTTCGAGTCCTACCCGCGGAGCCACTCTTCTTCCTCGCTCGGTAGAAGATTTTCCCCATTCGAAATCATGTCGTCTCGCCGATTCTCGCCGTGCGTTTTTCATCGAAGCGTCAGCGATTTCGCCGCTTGCGCCGACTCGACGAGGCGGCTATCAACCCACCTCTTCTTGAGAGCGACCTGTTCCGCGGTAGCTCAGTGGTAGAGCAGCCGGCTGTTAACCGGCTGGTCGTAGGTTCGAGTCCTACCCGCGGAGCCACTCTCTCAGACTTGCTGCTGGCGATGTCAGGTCGCCGCAAGTCGAGAGCCGCCTCGAAGACTTCCATACAGCTTGAGTTCTAGTCCCAAGACGGCTTGGACCGGATGATCAACGGCACGTCGCCTTCGGCGCGAACCGCCACGCGGTCGCCTTGGCGTTCGAAGATCAGATCGACGGTCAGGGCGCCGACGCGCAGGCGCTCGACGGCCAGGCGGTCGATGCCGATCGGCAGGCGCGGGTCAACGAGGACGATCTCGCCGCGATTGGCGTCGATGGTGATGCCCAGGCAAGCCTGCATCAGCATGAACACAGATCCCGCCGCCCAGGCCTGGGGCAGGCAGGCGACCGGATAGGCCACCGGCGGCTCGCCGGCCGCGCGCGGGAAGCCGCAGAACAGCTCGGGCAGGCGCATGCCCATGCGGCTGGCGGTCTCGAACATGTCCGCCGTCAGGTTCACGACCCCGTCGCGCTCGCCGTAGCGCGAGAGACCCATGACGCACAGCGCGGAGTCGTGCGGCCAGACCGAGCCGTTGTGATAGCTGATCGGATTGAAGCGGGCCTCGCCGGTGGCCAAGGTCCGCACGCCCCAGCCGGAGTTGAAGTTCGCCGACAGCAACTGATCGCTGACCTTGCGGGCCCGCTCAGGCGTGGGCAGGCCGCAGAACAGCAGGTGGCCGGGATTGGACGACAGCACCCGGCACAGCTGACCCTGGCCGTCGACCGCGATGCCGTAGAAGCCGCGCTCGTCCATCCAGAAGAGCTGCTCGACCTTCTCGCGCAGGGTCTCGGCTTTCTGCTTCCAGATCGTCGCCTTGTCGGTCTCGCCCCGGCGCTCGGCCAGGCGGGCCATGCCGCGATAGGCCGCGAAGGCGTAGCCCTGGACCTCCACGAGGGCGATCGGACCGGACGGATAGCGGCCGTCCGCGTGGAAGACGCTGTCCTCGCTGTCCTTCCAGCCCTGGTTGGACAGGCCGCTGTCCTGGCCGCGGGCATAGTCGATCAGGCCGTCGCCATCGCTGTCGCCGTCGTTCTCGATCCAGTGCATGGCCTTTTCGAGGGCGGGCCATAGCTCGTCGATCAGCTTGTCGTCGCCGGTGCGCTGCTGGTAGGCGCCGGCTAGGGCCACGAACAGCGGCGTGGTGTCGACCCCGCCGTAGTAGCGGCCGAACGGCACCTCACCGAGCGCCGGCATCTCGCCCTTGCGGGTCTCATGCATGATCTTGCCGGGGGCGCTGTCTCGGAAGGTCGAGCGCTCCTGGGCCTGGTGGGCGGCGAGGTAGCGCAACACGCCCTTGGCCAGCGAGGGCTCGAACCACAGAATCTGCCAGGCGGTGATGATGGCGTCGCGTCCGAAGGCGGTCGAGAACCACGGGATGCCGGCATAGGGATAGGGGCCGGTCTCCATCTTGGTGGTCAGCAGGGCCAGATCCGCCCGCGACTTGCCCAGCCACTCGTTGAACAGGCGGCCGGAACTGTTCAGCCGCGCGCCGTGACGGCGGCGCGAGCGCATGTCCCAGCGGGCCCGGGCGGCGGCGTCGCGGAAGCGTTCGCGGCTGGGGGTGTGGCCGTCGACGACGCCGATCTCGATATAGAGTTCGTGCTCGCCTTCGGCATGCAGCGAGAACATGAACTCGGCCTTGTGCGCCGAGAGGCGGTACGGCGCATCCGAGAACGAGATGAACGAGGACCGCTCGACGTCGTCCAGGCCGAGATAGGTGTAGGCCACACGCCGGCCGTCGACGTGCGGCGGACCCTTGGTCCCGCGCTTGGCGCGATGGCTGCCGCGCACCTCGAACATGTCGCGGAAGTCGGCGTCGAATTCGATGGTCATCGGCAGCAGCACGGTGTCGCGGCTGTAGTTGACGCAGCGGATGCGCTCGAACAGGCGCTCGCCCCACAGGAAGCGCTTGCGCTCGATGTGCAGCACACCGGGCGGACCCATCCGTTCGCCGGGATAGGGCAGGGCCTGGTTGGTGCTGTTGCAGGTGAAGAAGACGTTGTCGTGGGCGACCGCCGCCGACAGCAGCGACGGCATGCGACCGCCCAATGTCAGCCGGTAGAGCGACAGGATGCGGGTGTCGTTATGGAAAAGTCCGTCGCCCTGGCCGGCGATATCGCCGAACTCGTCGGCGACGATGAAGGTGTCCTTGTCCTTGAGGGCATAGAGATTCTGCGGCGCGCGGACTTCCGCCGTCACGCCGTAATCGACCGGCGCCTCCATGGCCGGTGCGAGACTCTCCATACCCCCTCCTTCAATTCATGCGCTTGCGGCCAGATCGACCAAGGACGGATAGACAGCCGCGCCGTCGCAGAGCCGCTCGTAGATGGCGACATAGCGGCGGGCCATCGCCTCGGACGAGAACCGTTCCTCGAAACGCGCGCGGACCCGGTTTCGATCCAGGCTTTCGGCGCGAAGGATGGCGTCGGCGGCCTGGTCGTCATTGTCGACGATGAAGCCGGTCAGGCCGTCGTCGATGACCTCGGGCACCGAGCCGCAGCGATAGGCGACAACGGGGGTGCCGCAGGCCATGGCCTCGATCATCACCAGGCCGAAGGGCTCGGGCCAATCGATGGGGAAGAGCAGGGCGTCGGCGCCGCCCAGGAAGGCCGACTTCTCGCCGTCGCCGATCTCGCCGATGAACTCGATTAGCGGCTCGTCCTTGATCATCGGTGCGATGACGTCGTCGAAATAGGCGCGGTCGGCGGGATCGACCTTGGCTGCGATCTTGAGCTTCTTGCCTAGCCGCTTGGCCAGGTTGATGGCGCGGTCGGGGCGCTTCTCCGGCGAGATGCGGCCCAGGAAGGCCAGGTAGCCCTCGCTCTTGGCCGAGAAGGCGTAGATGTCGGCGTTCATGCCGTGGTGGACCGTGCCGGCCCAGTTGGCGAAGGGCAGGGGACGGCGCTGGTCGTCGCTGATCGAGATCAGCGGGAACTGCGGCCAGCGCTTGTAGACGCCCGGCAGGTCCTTCAGGTCCAGGCGGCCGTGCAGGGTGGTCAGGGTGTTCTTGGCCCGGTCGGCGAAGAACGGGAACTGCACCATGTCGGTGTGGAAGTGGACGATGTCGAACTGATCGGCCAGGGCGCGGACCTCGGCCAGCTGGGTCAGGTGCGAGGCCAGATCCGACTTCAGCGGCGCGGGATCGAGGCGGATGGCCTGGTCGCGGACGGGGATCAGCCTGGCCTTGGTCTGGGCCTCGGCGCTGGCGAACAGGGTGACCTCGTGGCCCAGGTCGACCAGGGCGTCGGTGAGGTGGGCCACCACGCGCTCGGTGCCGCCGTAAAGGCGCGGGGGAACGGCCTCGTAGAGGGGAGTGACTTGGGCGATCTTCATGGCGCGGACCTTGACTCGGGGAGGAACTGGAACGCGGCGCGGGTCCGCCCTGGATCAGTTCCGATCGCCGCTATTGGTTCCGCAACTCGCCCTTTTGCCGCCTTATTGCCGGTAGGCCCGCCTTTGCGGCTGTGTCCGACCGTTACGCTCCTGCCGCTGGTTGCGCTGATGGCGACGGAAGCGGCCATAGGCCTTGCGACCGGCCGCCTCGATGCGGGGCAGGAAGTAGATCAAAGCTAGAGCGCAGATCGTCGCCACGATCACGATTGGCTCTTTGGCCATAGCGATTACCCCATGAAGCCGGTTACGGGCTTCCTCCCCATCGACGCGCGCGTCGTCGATAGCCGCTTATTTACCACGCGGCTCAGCTGATCAATCGAGGTTACGTGACAGTCGACGTCACTACTTCTGATGATCGCCTTTTGATCTTTCCGGGCATGTGGACCGAAGTCGATGACGCTTTTAAGGCCCTCTTGAGACGATAGGCGGGCAAGCGTGGCTTCCGATCGCATTGCGTTTCGGCCGGGCGCGGACCTATAAGCCTGCTCGAAAGTCTAGTCCTTCGAGGGATTCCATGAGCACCGACTTCACCGCCGCGCGGCTGAACATGGTCGAGAGCCAAATTCGCACCGCCGACGTCACCGACCTGCCGCTGCAGGACGCGTTGCGGGTGGTGGCGCGCGAGGCGGTCGTGCCGGCGTCGAAGGCCTATCTGGCCTATGCCGACGCCGACATCGAATATGCGCCGGGCCGCTGGCTGCTGCGTCCGCGCGAAGTGGGCAAGCTGCTGCAGACCCTGAAGCCCCGCGAGGGCGAGAAGGCCTTGGCCATCGCCGCGCCGTACGCGGCCGCCGTCCTGGAAAAGATGGGCCTGTCGGTCACCCGCCTGGAAGGCGACGACCTGAAGGCCGTTCCGGCTGGGCCTTATGACGTGATCATCTGCGAAGGCGCGGTCGCGGTCGCTCCGAAGACCTGGCAGGACGCCCTGGCCGCCGGCGGCCGTCTGGGGGTTGTCGAGCGCACCGGCCCGGTCGGTCGCGCCGCCATCTACCTGCGCGCCGAGGACGGCGTGGGCCGCCGCCAGGCGTTCGACGCCTCGCCGCCGCTGCTGGCGGGTTTCGAGGTCGAGGCGGGCTTCAGCTTCTAGACACCAGTGGGCGCTAGCCTGCCGCAACGTCTGCGTGAAAAAAGCTTAACTAGCGGCTTCTGGCGGCTGGACTTACACGCGATCATATTGTGGCGAGCGCGCGCTTCGCGGGGATTGGGGATAGGATTTTGATGTCGAACCGTCGACGGGCCGGGCTGCTGGCCGCCGCTTGCTGCGCCAGCCTGATGGCCGGCGGGCTTTCCACCGCTCACGCAGACACCCTGGCCGACGCGGCCGCCCTGGCCTACCAGACCAATCCGACGCTGCAGCAACAGCGCGCCGTCCAGCGCGCTACCGACGAGAGCGTGGTCCGGGCCCGCACCGGCTTCCGCCCGACGCTGAACGCCTCCGCCGGCCTGACCAACTCGCGCACCGACCTGGCGACCCCGTCCACCACCGTGGTCGGCGGCGTGCTGGTCACCGGCGCGGACGTCAACAAGATCGGCTCCAGCAACGCCCAGCTCCAGCTGAGCCAGCCGCTCTATACCGGCGGCCAGGCCAGCGCCAACCTGTCGGCCGCCGAGGCCGACGTGCTGGCCGGCCGCGAGGACCTGCGCCGCGTCGAGCAAAGCGTGCTGGCCAATGTCGTCACCGCCTATGTCGACGTGCGCCGTAGCCAGGAAACCCTGCGCATCGCCAATGAGAATGTCGCGGTTCTCCAGCGTCAGCTCGACGAATCCAACGCCCGCTTCGACGTGGGCGAGATCACCCGCACCGACGTGGCCCAGTCGCAGGCGCGCCTTGCCGCCGCCAAGGCCAGCCAGTCGTCGGCCCAGGGCAACCTAGCCATCGCCCGCGCCACCTACGCCCAGATCGTCGGCCAGAACCCGACCGACCTGGCGCCCGAGCCGTCGCTGGCCGCCGTGCTGCCGACCTCGGTCGAACAGGCTTTCGACGCCGCCGAGGGCAGCAATCCGGCCGTGCAGAGCGCGCGCTACGCCGAACAGGCCGCCACGGCCCGCGTGGCCCTGGCCAAGGCCGCCTATCTGCCGACGGTCTCGGCGGGCGCCAGCCTGGGCTACGACGCCACCAAGGTGAACGGTAATGGCGACCAGTTCGGCCAGTACGATCGCCAGATCGCCGGCTCGCTGACGGCCCGCGTGCCGCTGTTCACCGGCGGCCTGAACGCTTCGAACGTCCGCGCCGCCCGCGAGCGCGAGAACGCCGCCCGCATCGCCGTCGACGGCGCCAAGCGCACCGTGATCCAGCAGGTCTCGGCCGCCTGGAGCACGTTGCTGGCCGCCCGCGCCAACTTGGTCTCGAACGAGGAGCAGGTGAGGGCGACCCGCATCGCCTTCGAAGGCGTGCGCCAGGAGCAGCAGGTCGGCCTGCGCACCACGCTGGACGTGCTGAACGCCCAGCTGGAGCTGTCGAACGCCGAGCTGGCCCTGGTGGCCGCCCGTCGCGACGAATACGTGGCCAGCGCCGTCGTCCTGCAGGCCATGGGTCAGCTGGACGTCAACAAGCTGTCGACCAGCACCGCCGCCTACGACCCGAAGGTCTCCTACGACCGCGTCACGCATAGCGCGGGCTGGGTGCCGTGGGAGCCGGTGGTGCAGGCGATCGACAAGGTCGGCGTCCCTTCCGCCCAGCCGCAGGCGGCGTCGAAGTAGGCCTCGCGCCGCGTCGATTCCGCCCAGGCGTGGACTTGCGCTTGCTTAACACGCGTAAGTCTGCACCATCGCGGCCAAGCGCGTCCTAGGGCGCGCAAGGATTCGTACCCTTTACGACGGCCCCCGCACATGTCCGATCAGAGCTCTCAAGAACCGACGATGGAGGAGATCCTCGCCTCCATCCGACGCATCATCTCGGAGGATGACGCGCCGGCGGAGCCTGCGGCCGAGGCTGCGCCTCCGCCGCCGGAGCCCGAGCCCGAACCCATCGAGGACGACATCCTCGAGCTGACCGATCCGATCATGTCGGAGCCGGAGCCCGAGCCGCTGGCCACCGTCGGCGACATCGACGTCTATTCGCCGGAGCCCGAGCCGGAACCGATCTACACGCCGCCTCCGGCCGCCCCGACCCCGGTCTTCGACCGCGACGAAGTGGCCGAGACCCTGGTCGGCGCCACCGCCTCGTCGGCGGCCGCCTCGGCGTTCGGCAGCCTGAGCTCGGCCCTGCTGATGCCCAAGGACGCCCGCACCTTGGAAGACGTCGTACGCGAGCTGCTGCGCCCGCTGCTCAAGGAGTGGCTGGACCAGAACCTGCCGCGCATCGTCGAGACCAAGGTCGAGGAAGAAGTGCAACGGATCGCCCGCGGTCGCGGCGTCTAAGCTCTTCCAGCACCTGGAAAATCGAGGCGGTCGCTCCGGCGGCCGCCTTTTTTCGTTTCCAACCGTCAGAAAACCAAGGCCCGCCGGTTTCGCCCCCGGGCCGCAGATGGCATATCCGCTCCGCCATGCTCGAAAAAACCTTCGATCCCAAATCCGTCGAACCCCGCCTGTACGCCGCCTGGGAGGCCTCCGGGGCCTTCAAGCCCAGCGAGGATCCGAACGCTGAGCCGTTCGTCATCGTGATCCCGCCGCCGAACGTCACCGGCAGCCTGCACATCGGCCACGCGCTGAACAACACCCTGCAGGACGTGCTGACCCGCTTCCACCGCATGCGCGGCAAGGCCGCCCTGTGGCTGCCGGGCACCGACCACGCGGGCATCGCCACCCAGATGGTGGTCGAGCGCCAACTGGCCGCCGCCGGCAATATCGGTCGCCGCGACATGGGCCGCGAGGCCTTCGTCGACAAGGTCTGGGAATGGAAGGCCGAGAGCGGCGGGACCATCACCAACCAGCTGCGCCGCCTGGGCGCGTCGTGCGATTGGTCGCGCGAACGCTTCACTCTGGACGAAGGTCTGTCAGCCGCCGTCCGCAAGGTGTTCGTCCAGCTCTACAAGCAGAACCTGCTCTATCGCGACAAGCGCCTGGTCAACTGGGATCCGCAGTTCCAGACCGCCATCTCCGACCTCGAGGTCGAGCAGAAGGAGGTCGACGGCGCCTATTGGCACTTCGCCTATCCGCTGGCCGACGGCGTCACCTACCAGCACCCGATCGCCTTCGACGACGACGGCAAGGCCACCGAGTTCGAGACCCGCGACTACATCGTCGTGGCCACGACCCGTCCCGAGACCATGCTGGGCGATACCGGCGTCGCGGTTCACCCCGACGACGAGCGCTACAAGGGCCTGGTCGGCAAGTTCGTGACCCTGCCGATCGTCGGTCGCCGCATCCCGATCGTCGCCGACGACTACGCCGACCCGACCAAGGGCTCGGGCGCGGTGAAGATCACCCCGGCCCACGACTTCAACGACTTCGGCGTCGGCAAGCGCGCCGGCCTGGAAGCGATCAACATTCTGACGCCGGAAGCCAAGCTGAACGACTCGGTCCCGGCCGAGTTCGTCGGCATGGACCGCTTCGTCGCGCGCAAGGCCATCGTCGCCCGCGCCGAGGAAGAGGGCTGGCTGAAGGAGATCGAGAAGACCAAGCACATGGTCCCGCACGGCGACCGTTCGGGCGTGGTCATCGAGCCGTTCCTGACGGACCAGTGGTACGTCGACGCCAAGACCCTGGCCCAGCCGGCTCTGAAGGCCGTCGAGACCGGCGAGACGGTCTTCGAGCCCAAGCACTGGGAAAAGACCTACTTCGAATGGCTGCGCAACATCGAGCCGTGGTGCGTCTCGCGCCAGCTCTGGTGGGGCCACCGCATCCCGGCCTGGTTCGGTCCGGACGGCGCGATCTTCGTCGAGGAGACGGAAGAAGAAGCCTATGCCGCCGCCAAGGCCCAGTTCGGCGCCGACGTCGAACTGAAGCGTGACGAGGACGTGCTCGACACCTGGTTCAGCTCGGCCCTGTGGCCGTTCTCGACCCTGGGCTGGCCGGAAAAGACCCCGGACGTCGCGCGCTTCTACCCGACCAGCACCCTGGTCACCGGCTTCGACATCATCTTCTTCTGGGTCGCCCGGATGATGATGATGGGCATCCACTTCATGGGTGAGGCCCCGTTCAAGCAGGTGTTCATCAACGCCCTCGTCCGTGACGAGAAGGGCGCGAAGATGAGCAAGTCCAAGGGCAACGTGATGGATCCGCTGATCCTGATCGACGAGCTGGGCTGCGACGCGGTGCGCTTCACGATGACGGCGATGTCGGGCCAGGCGCGCGACATCAAGCTCTCCAAGCAGCGCATCGAGGGCTATCGCAACTTCGGCACCAAGCTGTGGAACGCCTCGCGCTTCGCCCAGATGAACGAGTGCGTCCGCGTCGAGGGCTTCGATCCCGCGACGGTTCAGCAGCCGATCAACAAGTGGATCCGCGGCGAGACGGTCAAGACCGTGGCCGAGGTCACCAAGGCCCTGGAAGGCCCGGCGTTCGACGAGGCCGCCGGCGCTCTGTACCGCTTCGTCTGGAACGTGTTCTGCGACTGGTACCTGGAACTGGCCAAGCCGATCCTGAACGGCGATGACGCGGCGGCCAAGGCCGAGACCCGCGCCACCGCCGCCTGGGCGCTGGACGTCATTCTCAAGCTCCTGCACCCGGTGATGCCGTTCATCACCGAGGAGCTGTGGGAGAAGACCGCCGAGTTCGGTCCGGCCCGTGACAGCATGCTGATCTCGGCCCAGTGGCCGGAGCTTCCGGAAAGCTGGATCGACGCCGAAGCCGAGGCCGAGATCGGCTGGCTGGTCGGCACGGTCGGCGAGATTCGCTCGATCCGCGCCGAGATGAACGTGCCGCCGTCGGCCAAGCCGGCGCTCAGCGTCGTCGGCGCCGGCGCGGAGACCAAGGCCCGCCTGGCCCGTCACCGCGACCTGCTGCTGACCCTGGCGCGCCTGGACAGCGTCCGTGAGGCCGAGGCGTCTCCGGCCGGCTCCGTGCCGATCGTGATGGGCGAAGCCACCGGCGCGCTCGGCATCGCCGACTTCATCGACCTGGCCGCCGAGAAGACCCGCCTGACCAAGGAAATCGCCGGCCACGCCGGCGAGATCGACAAGGTCAACAAGAAGCTCGGCAACCCCGACTTCCTGGCCCGCGCCAAGGAAGAGGTCGTCGAGGAGAACCGCGAGCGTTTGGCCGAGGCCGAAGCCGCCAAGGCCAAGCTCGAGGCGGCGCTGAGCCGCCTGGAGTCGGTGGGCTAGAAGCTCAAGCCGCCCTCGGGCGTGACCTTGAGAAGACCATAGCTGGAGACGCCCTGATGCGGTGTCTCCAGCGGATGGCTGTGCGTCGCGGTGATCACCACCACCTTCGCGCCCGCCGCCTCACCCGCGGCGATGCCCGCCGGGGCGTCCTCGAACACCAGGCAGTCCTCGATCCGATGGCCCAGGCGCTGGGCCGCCAGCAGGAAGCAGTCTGGCGCCGGCTTGCCGCGCTCGACGTCCTCGGCCGTGACCAGCACGGCGGGGAGGGGCAGGCCCGCCGCCGTCAGGCGCACCTTGGCCAGTTCGCGCGGGGCCGAGGTAACGATGGCCCAGCGATCGGCGGGCAGGGCGCACAGGAACGCCACGGCGCCCTCGATTGCCTCGATCCCGTCGGTGTCGGCGATCTCGGCGTCCTTCAGCCAGGTGACCTCGGCGTCTTCGTCGACGTCCGGGATGTTGAAGCTGCGCACCGTCTCGACCGCCCGTCGGCCGTGGATGCATTGCAGCACCGCCTCGACGTCCAGCCCGTGCTTGCGCGCCCAGGTCCCCCAGACGCGCTCGGAGGCGACGATCGAGGTTAGGACCGTGCCGTCCATGTCGAACAGGAAGGCGGCGAACTCGCGATCAGGGAACAGCAGGGATTCGGCCAAGGCGACGCTCCGGATTCGGGGAAGTGACGCTAGGTCATCGATCCTCGAAAGCGGGGAGTCCAGGCCTATCCGCCCCTTGTAACTTATCAATGTTCTCCTAGCGTCAAACGGATGTTTACAAGCGGCTCGCGGCTGTGCTCTCTGATCGGCGAACGCGCTCGATCAAACAGGGCGTGACCTCAAAACCGGGAGAGTAGAAATGAGCCAGGCCGCCCCCGCGTCTGTTCCGTGGCCCGCCATGTCCGTCCAGCAGGCCTACGCCTTGATCACCCAGCCCGGCACGCCCGGCGAGATGGAGGAGATCGAGATCCGCGGGGTGAAGACCCGGACCTGGAAGAACGCTCCTCCCACGCTCCGCGACACCGTCGTGATCGGCCGCGCCCACGGCGAGAAGATCTTCCTGGTCCACGAGGACGAGCGGGTCAGTTTCGAGGCCTTCTACCGCGCCGTCACCCACATGGCCGCCGAGCTGGAGGCCGCTGGCGTCCAGAAGGGCGACCGCGTCGCCATCGTCATGCGCAACCTGCCCGAATGGCCGGTGGCCTTCTACGGCGCGCTGTCGCTGGGCGCGATCGTCACGCCGCTGAACGCCTGGTGGACCGGCGCCGAGCTGGAATACGGCCTGGTCGACTCCGGCGCCAAGATCGCCATCGTCGACGTCGAGCGCTTCGAGCGCCTGGCCGAGCACTTTGATCACTGCCCGGCGCTGGAGCGCGTCTATGTCAGCCGCTCCAAGGAAGAGATCGCCCACCCGTATGTGAGGCGCCTGGAGAAGGCGATCGGCTGTCCCAACGACTGGGCCGAGCTGGACGAGAAGCCGCTGCCGACCGTGGCCATCGCGTCCGACGACGATGCGACCATCTTCTACACCTCGGGCACGACGGGTAAGCCGAAGGGCGCCATCGGCACCCATCGCAACGTCAACAGCAACATCTTCGCCGCCGCCGCGGCCGGGGCCCGCAGCTTCCTGCGCCGGGGCGAGGCGCCGCCTCAGCCCGATCCCAGCCTGCCGCAGAAGGGCTCGCTGATCTCGGTGCCGTTCTTCCACGCCACCGGCTGCTTCGCCGTGCTGAACCCGTCGCTGTTCGGCGGCGCCAAGCTGGCCATGATCCGCAAATGGGATCCGGACAAGGCCATGCAGCTGATCCAGGACGAGCGCCTGACCCAGATGGGCGGCGTGCCGACCATCGCTTGGCAGATCATCGAGCATCCCAATCGCGAGCAGTACGACCTGTCGTCGATCGAGGCCGTGGCCTATGGCGGCGCGCCTTCGGCGCCGGAGCTGGTGCGCAAGATCAAGGAAATTTGGCCCAAGGCCTCGCCCGGCAACGGCTGGGGCATGACCGAGACCTCGGCCACGGCGACGTCGAACTCGGCCGAGGACTACGAGAACCGTCCTGACTCGTGCGGCCCTGCCGTGCCGGTCACCGACCTGAAGATCATGACCGTCGAGGCTCCGTATCGCGAGCTGCCGATCGGTGACGTCGGCGAGCTGTGGTGCAAGGGCCCGCAGGTCGTGCGCGGCTACTGGAACAAGCCCGAAGCCAGCGCCGACACCTTCGTCGATGGCTGGGTGCGCACGGGCGATCTCGCCCGCCTCGACGCCGAGGGCTTCTGCTTCATCATCGACCGCGCCAAGGACATGCTGATCCGCGGCGGCGAGAATATCTACTGCATCGAGGTCGAGAACTGCCTCTACGACCACCCGGCGGTGATGGACGCGGCCCTGGTCGGCATCCCGCACAAGACCCTGGGCGAGGAGCCGGCGGCCGTCGTCACCCTGAAGCCCGGCGCGACCGCCGACGAGGCCGAATTGCGGGCCTTCGTCGCCGACCGCTTGGCGGCCTTCAAGGTGCCGGTGAAGATCGTCTTCTGGCACGAGACCTTGCCGCGCAACGCCAATGGCAAGATCATGAAGAACGAGCTCAAGAAGGTGTTCGTCGAGGGGTGATTGATACCCCTCCCGGGAGGGGCAGATGGTCCAGTCCAAGGCGGCGACGGTCGATGACTTCATGCAGGAGGTCGCGCCCGAGCGCCGCCCGGCGCTGGACCGCCTTCGGGCCATGTGCGTCGAGCGCTTCGGCGCCGAGACCGAGAAGATGGCCTTCGGCATGCCGGCCTACGGCGATCCAAAGACCCCGTTCTTCGCCTTCAACAGCCAGAAGCAGTACATCGCGCTCTATGCCGGCAAGGCGGCGCTGGACGCCTTTCCCGAACGCATGGCCGGCGTCGATCGCGGCGGTGGCTGCGCGCGCTGGAAGAAGCCCGAGAAGATGGACTTCGAGCTGATCGGAGACATCCTGGATCACATCCAGGAGAAGGGGCGGGGCGGCTGCTGAGCCGCCCCGTCTTGGTCTAGAGGCTCACCGGCGGCTTTCGGTGCGCCCAGGGCTGGGCGGCCTCCAGCTGATAGGCCAGCTGGAACAGCAGGGCCTCACCACCGGCGCGGCCGGCGATCTGCACGCCTACCGGCAGGCCGTCGGCGGTCCAGTGCAGTGGCACGCTCATCGACGGCGCGCCGGCGACGTTGTGCAGCGGGGTGTAGCCGACATAGGTCAGCAGCCGCGCCTGCAGCTCCTGGAACGGCACCCAGCCGGCGACATAGCCCAGCTCGACCGGCGGTCTGCCCAGCACCGGCGACAGGATGACGTCGTATTTCGTCAGCCAGGCGTCATAGGCCTTCGTATTGGCGTTCAGGCGCTCGATGGCGGCGGACAGGGCCTCCTTCGGCAGTTGCCCGACCAACTTGGCCATGCCAATGCTGAAGGGCTCCAGGACGGTGTCGTCGGGCTCGCGGCCCATGGCCTTGCCGACCGCCGTGATCAGCTCGGCCGCGCCGCTGGCCCACAGCACGGTGAAGTCCATGCCGAACTGGCCGCCGTCCATCGGCCATGCCGTCGGCTCGACGTGATGGCCCAGGCTTTCCAGCAGCTTGGCGGCGTTGGCGACGGCGGTCTGCACCTCGGGATCGGGCGCCATACCTGTGCCGGTCTGCACGATCAGGCCGATCTTCAGCTTCTTCTTCAGCGGCTCGCTGACCACGCCGACCGGCTTGAACACGGCATTGGCGCCGGTGCGCTCGGTGGCGGCGAACAGGGCTGCCGAGTCGCGGACGCTATGGGCCAGGGCGTGCGCGACCGAGATGTCGATGCCGCGCGAGACCGGGCGGCCTTCCAGCATCCGGCCACGCGAGGGCTTGAGACCGAAGAGGCCGCAGTTGCTGGCCGGAATGCGGATCGAGCCGCCGCCGTCGCTGGCGTGGGCGATCGGCACCATGCCCGAGGCCACGGCCGCCGCCGCCCCGCCCGAGGAGCCGCCCGACGAGCGGGCCGTGTTCCAGGGGTTGCGGGTGGGCTGGAAGCCCATCGGCTCGGTGGTCGGCAGGAAGCCGTATTCCGGCGTCGCCGACTTGCCGATGACCACGAAGCCGGCGGCGTCGAAGGCGTCGACGTAGGGAGTCTGGGTCGTCTCGGGCGGGCTTCGCAGGCCGCTGCGCGAGCCGTTGCGGGTGGGCAGGCCCTTATAGGGGTCCAGGTCCTTGACCATGAACGGCACGCCGGCGAACGGGCCCGACAGCTGGCCAGCTTTCGCTTTCGCCAGAGCGCGGTCGAAGTCCGAGGTGACGATCGCCCCGACCTGGGGCTGCAGGGCCTCGGCCTTGCGGATGGCGTCCTCGACCACCTCGGCGGCGCTGACCTCCTTGCGGCGGATACGGCCAGCCAGCTCGGTGGCGTCGGGAGTCCAGGGCGCGGGTGCGGACATCGTTTTGGGCTTAGCCTCCACTGAAGATGCGGCCGCCACGGCGGCGGATGCGGCCAGCAGGCCGCGACGCGTGAATCGCATCAGGTTTCTCTCCCCCTTAAGCCGGCGTCTTGCGCGCCGGTGATCAGTGTTCAGTTGAACCCGAAGAGACCTGGGCCGCAAGCCCGTGCTAGACGGCGGTCTGAACTTTCGAGGAGGCCGCGTGGCCCGCAAGCGTATTGATCTGTTGCTCGTCGAACGGGGCGTCGTCGACAGCCGCGCCAAGGCTCGCGCCGCCGTCGAGGCTGGCCTCGTCACGGTCAATGGCAAGGTGATCACGAAGCCCGCCGACACGGTCGAGCATGACGCCGAGATCGTCGCTCAGGCCGCCCATCCGTGGGTCGGACGCGGGGCGCTGAAGCTGCTCCACGCGCTGGACCTGTGGCCGGTCGCCGTGGAGGGGTGCGTGGCGCTGGACGTCGGCGCGTCGACGGGCGGCTTTACCGAGGTGCTGCTCTCGCGGGGCGCGGAGACGGTGTTCGCGGTCGATGTCGGCCGCGATCAGCTGCACGCCAAGCTGCGGGACGATCCGCGCGTCATCGACCTGTCCGGCATCGACGCTCGATCGCTGGACGAGACGGTGGTCTCGACCGCGCCGGCCCTGGTGGTCAGCGACGTCAGCTTCATCGCCCTGACCAAGGCCCTGCCGAAGGCGCTGGACCTGGCGGCGGAGGGCGCGGACCTGGTGGCGCTGATCAAGCCGCAGTTCGAGGCCGGCCGCGACTTCGTCGGCAAGGGCGGCCTGGTGAAGGACCCCGAGATCATCGCCCGCGTCGAGCGCGAGGTGGTCGAGTTCCTGGAAGCTTCCGGCTGGTCGGTGAAGGGCCTGACCGAGAGCCCGATCACCGGCGGCGACGGCCAGGTCGAGCGCCTGGTCTGGGCGACCAAGACCTAAACGAAATCGGCCGCCCCCATTTTCCACTAAAGAAGGGGGCGGCCGATCGTCTTCCACACAAGGTAGGTCGAGGACTTAGTCGACGACTTGGTACTTGCCGTTGCCGTCCGGGCAGACGCGCACGAAGCGCTTCTGGACGCGGCCGTCCGGCAGGTAGATCGGGCTCTCGGCCAGGGTGCAGCCGTTGACGTCGGCTTGGCCGTTGACGCGCTCGTTCACCCGGTAGCCGTCCTGACGATCGTAGGAGCGGTCGTAGTAGCTGTCGCGCTGAGCGTCGCGACGGACCTGCTCGTACGGGACCGGGCGGTAATCGTCGTCATAGCCGTCGTTATAGGCGCGCGGCGGCGGGGGAGGCGGCGGCGGGGCGATGTTGCTGCCCGGGGCGCAAGCGGCCGAGGACTTGCCGGCCATGCCGCCGACCACGGCGCCCAGCAGGCCGCCGACAACCGAGCCGTCGGTGCGGTGGCCGCGGGCGGCGATGCCGCTGCCCAGGGCCATGCCGATGGCGCCGCCGGCAAGCGCGCCGCCGGTGGTGCGGTTGGTCGTCGAGCGCTGGCACTGGTCGTAATAGTAGCCCTGGTTGCCGTAGGCGCCGCCGCCATAAGCGCCGCCGCCGTACGGCGTCGAGCCATAGGCCTGGGCCGAGGCCAGGGTCGGCGTCAGCACGCCACAGACGAGGGCGGCGGTGACGCCCAGCACGGTCTTGATCATCGGAGTCCTGCTCGTTGAGGCGGTCATGGTCATGAGAGAGCTTGTCTTTTTGTGGGCGTCCGGGTCTTCACCGGCCCGCCGAGGCCCATCCGTTATGTAGGGTGTGACAGCCCCAACATGAACGATCGCTGACCGGACTATTCAGCTTCACTGATCTCGTACGGAAAATCGTTCGCGGCCCGCGCTCAAGCCCCCGTTTTAGGGTATGGACGGGCGATGCAAGACATGACGATCAGCGCCATCGGCGCGCAAGGCGACGGACTCGCCCGCCTCAGCGACGGCAAGCCGGCCTTCGTGCCCCTGACCCTGCCGGGTGAAATCGTGCGGGCGCAGATGGAGGGCGCGCGGGGCGAGGTCGCCGAGATCCTGACCGCCAGCGCGGATCGCGTCGCGCCGCCCTGCAAGCACTTCGGCCATTGCGGCGGCTGCGCGCTGCAGCACTGGGCGGCCGCGCCCTATCTCGGCTGGAAGGCCGAGCAGATCGGCATCCAGCTTTCCATGGAGGGCCTGGAGACCGAGATCCTTCCGACCTTCGCCGCCCCGCCGGCTTCGCGCCGTCGGGTGGCGCTGCACGCTCGTAGAGGCAGCAAGGGGCAGGGCGCATTGCTGGGCTTCAAGGAGCGCCGCTCCTGGAACCTGGTGGCGATCGAGGAGTGCCCGGTTACCGATCCGCGCCTGGTGGCGGCGTTCCCGGCCCTGGCGAAACTGGCCGAGCCGTTCCTGGAACACCCCAAGTCCGCCCCGACCCTGCACGTCACCCTGACGGCCACCGGCCTGGACATCGACGTCACGGGCGTGGAGCGCAAGAGCGGCGGGCTGTCGGCCGATGCCCGCATGCGTGCGGCCATGGCGGCCAGCGAGGGCGACTTCGCCCGCGTGACCTTGGCCGGCGAGACCGTGTATGGCGCGCGCCAGCCGATGGTGAAGCTGGGTCCCGCCGTTGTCGCCTTGCCGCCGGGTAGCTTCCTGCAAGCCGTGCCGGCCGCCGAGCGGGCCATGGTCGAGTTCGCCGTCGCCCAGGCGCAGGGCGCGTCGCGGATCGCCGACCTCTATTGCGGCGTCGGCACCTTCACCTTCCGGCTGGCCGAGATCGGCGCGGTCTACGCCGCCGAGATGAGCCCGCCGGCCGTCGCCGCCCTCAAGGCCGCGATTGGCGCCGCGCCGGGCCTGAAGCCGATCACCGCCGAGGCGCGCGACCTGGTCAAACGCCCGACGTTGAGCACCGAGCTGGCCAAGACCGACGTCGTGGTCATCGACCCGCCGCGCGCCGGGGCCGCCGAGCAGACGGTCGAGATCGCCAAGTCCAAGGTGGCCAAGGTGGTCAGCGTCTCGTGCAATCCGGGCACCTTCGCCAAGGACGCCCGCGCCCTGGTCGACGCCGGCTTCCGCCTGGAGAAGGTGCTGCCGGTGGACCAGTTCGTCTGGTCGCCCCATATTGAGCTGGTCGGAGTCTTCACGCGCTGAGGTCTGAATGGACGAGCGACGGACGAGATCGGCCTTCGCGGTCGATGCGGTAGGCCAGCGGACCCGGGCGGCGATCAAGGCGGCCTGGTGGACGGCGACCGGCTCGCTGGCCCGCTCCATGACCCGGCCGACGAAGGGGGAGCAGTCCCGCACCTTCAAGCCGACCGCCGCCGCCCCCGCCAAGGGCAGCCTGCGCCGCGCCTATCTGGAAGCGTTCGAGAAGGACGCCCGCGACGTCGCCGCCGGTCTCTATCCCGCCGTCGAGGACGGTCTGGTCCGACCCTCGGCCGCCGTGCGCGAGGCCGCCGACTTCATCGCCGACGCCTTCGAGGTCGACCAGCGCCGCCGACGAGGTGACGGCGTCGAGGTGCGGGATGAGGCCAATAGCCAAGCTTATCCAAACTACTATCGCCAGAACTTCCACTTCCAGTCAGGCGGCTGGTTCACGCCCGAGAGCGCCCGCCGCTACGACGCCCAGGTCGAGGCGCTGTTCTCCGGCACGGCCGGGGCTATGCGCCGGCGAGGCTTGTCGCTGCTGGCCAAGCACTGGCGCGGTCGCGATCATCGTGACGCCAAAATCCTCGACGCGGCCTGTGGTTCGGGCGCTTTCCTCAAGGACCTGAAGGCGGCGTTCCCGCGCGCGGCGATCACCGGCCTGGACCTGTCGGAGGCTTACCTGGCCCAGGCCCGCAAGCGCACCGGCGTGGGCGGCGTCCAAGCTAATGTGGAAGCTCTGCCGTTCGCGGATTCCTCATTGGACGCGGTCAGTTGCGTCTACCTCTTCCACGAGCTGCCGCCACGCGTGCGGCCCATCGTGGCGGCCAGCCTGGCGCGGGTGCTCAAGCCCGGCGGCGTGCTGGTCTTCGTCGACTCCGTGCAGCCCAGCGACACGCCGGACCTGGCGCGGCTGCTCGAGGCTTTCCCGGTCTATTTCCACGAGCCCTATTACGGCAGCTACGCGCAGACCGATCTCGTGGCTCTGTTCGCCGAGGCGGGCCTGAAGGTCGTCGGTGAGGACCGCGCCTTCCTGACCAAGGCCTTGCTGCTGGAGAAACCCGTCAGCTAAGCAAGGGACTGGGGACGGGGGCGACAGGTTGCGGGCTTACGAGTCGGGACGACGGTACGAGGCGCTGGACGGCCTGCGCGGCGTCGCGGCCGTGGGCGTCATGCTCTACCATATCGGCGGCTGGACCGGCCGGCCCTGGCTGGTCAGCCATGGCTACCTGGCCGTCGATTTCTTCTTCTGCCTGTCCGGCTTCGTGCTGGCCCACGCCTATGGCCGGCGCGAGATCGGCTGGTGGGGCTTCCTGCGCCAGCGACTGATCCGGCTATGGCCGTTGATCGCCATCACCATGCTGGCCGGGGCCACGGTGATCATCCAGCATCGCGAGCGGGTGCCCGAGTGGCTGGTCCTGGGCCTCTTGATGATCCCGCGCCTGTGGGCCGAGGAGCCGGGGTTCGCGCCGATTTTCCCTTTGAATCCGCCGGCCTGGTCGCTGTTCTTCGAGCTGGCGGTCGGGGCGCTGTGGTTCCCCATCCGGCGGCTGGGCCTCATGGGCCACGTGCTGATGATCGTGCTGCTGATCCCGGTCATGGCCTATATCGCCCACGGCATGGGCGGGGTGCTGACCGGCTGGGACCGGGCGACCTTCTTCATCAGCTTCCTGCGGACGCTGTTCTCGTTCCTGCTGGGCTGGGGCTGTTACCGAGTCCAGGCGTTCACGAGCTTCACGGCGCCGGCCTGGCTACTGGCCGTGATCCTGGCGGTGATCCTGTGCTTCCCGTGGACGCCGCTGAATTGGGTCTACGACTATGTCTGCATGAGCCTGGTGTTCCCGCTGATGGTGCTGGCCGGGCGGCGCGATCCAGAGGGGCGCATGGGCGTCGCGGCCCGGGTCTCGGGCGCGATCTCGTATCCGCTCTACGCGTTGCACTGGCTGGGCTGGGAGCTGATGCTGCGGCTGTTCCGGGCGCTGGGCGGGCACGGCTATCCGCTGGCCTTCGCGGCCGTGGCGATCCCGGTGATCCTGGCCTTCGCCTGGGCGGTGCTGAAGCTCTACGACGAGCCCGTCCGCCGCCGGCTGCGGCGTCTCTAAATAATTCTCGGCGGATTGTCGGAAGTCGGCATAGTCCGCCGTCCTAGGGACATCACGCGAGGACCGCCATGCTCTACGCCATACTCTGCTACAACCAGGAAGACGTGACCTGCGGCTGGTCCAAGGAGCATGACGACGAGGTCATGGCGAAGCTGGGCGCGGTCCAGGAGAAGCTGGCGCGCGAGGGGCGCCTCGGCCCAGTCGCCCGCCTGATGCCGACCACGGCCGCCACCACCCTGCGCAAGGACCGCGAGCCGCCGCTGGTGCTGGACGGCCCGTTCGCCGAGACCAAGGAGCAACTGCTGGGCTTCTATGTCGTCGACTGCGACAGCCTGGATGGCGCGCTCGACATCGCCAAGGACCTGGGCAAGGCCAATCCCGGCGGCTCGTACGAGATCCGCCCGATCGCGCTGTTCAACCCGGCCCCGAACCCGGAGTTTGCCAAGACGTGACCGACCTCGGTTGGATCGAGGGGGCGATCGGCGCCGCGCGGCCCCAGGCCATGGCGGCGCTGCTGCGCTACTTTCGGGACATGGACGCGGCCGAGGAGGCCTTCCAGGACGCCTGCCTGCGCGCCCTGAAGGCCTGGCCCAAGAACGGTCCGCCCCGCGATCCGACCGCCTGGCTGATCATGGTCGGCCGTAACGCCGCCATCGACGCCGTCCGCAAGACCAGCCGCCAAGTGGCTCTGCCGCCAGAGGAATTGCTCTCCGACCTGGAGGACGCCGAAGCCGAGGCGGCCGAACGGCTGGACGGCTCGCACTACCGCGACGACGTGCTGCGGCTGCTGTTCATCTGCTGCCATCCGGACCTGCCGGCCACCCAGCAGATCGCTCTCGCCCTGCGCATCGTTTCGGGCCTTTCCGTGAAGGAGATCGCCCGCGCCTTCGTCGTCACCGAGGCGGCGATGGAGCAACGGATCACCCGCGCCAAGGCCCGCATCGGGGCCGGCGACGCGCCGTTCGAGGCTCCGGGACCCGTCGAGCGCGCCGAGCGCTTCGCGGCCGTGGCGGCGATGCTCTACCTCGTCTTCAACGAGGGCTATTCGGCCAGCGGCCAGGCGATCGAGGCCAAGGGCGGGCTGTGCGACGAGGCCATCCGCCTGGCGCGCCTGCTGCTGCGCCTGTTCCCGGCCGAGCCGGAGATGATGGGGCTGACGGCGCTGCTGCTGCTCCAGCACGCCCGCTCGGACGCACGCTTCGCCGCCGACGGCGCGGCGATCCTGCTGGAAGATCAGGATCGAAGCCTCTGGAATCGCAAGATGATCGGGGAGGGGCTGGCCTTGATCGACAAGGCGATGCTGAAGCGCGATCCAGGGCCGTACCAGGTCCAGGCCGCCATCGCCGCCCTGCATGCTCGTGCGGAAAGGCCCGACGACACCGACTGGGCCGGCATCGACGCGCTCTACGCCACGTTGGAGATCATGCAGCCTTCGCCGGTGATCACCCTGAACCGCGCGGTGGCGACGGCCAAGGTGCGCGGGCCCGAAGCGGCGCTGGCGATGATCGAGCCGCTGGGCGCACGCCTGGACGGCTATTTCCACTATCACGGCGCGCGCGGCGCCTTCCTGTTGCAGGCCGGGCGTAAGGCCGAGGCGCGGGAGGCTTTCGACCGCGCGATTTCGCTGGCCAACACCGCGGCCGAGGCCGCCAATATCCGCCAATACCTGGACCGCGTCGCGGCCGAGGCGGGGTAAGAGGGAGAGGGGCATATGCTGGTTCTGAAGATCGTCCTGGGGCTGCTCGCCATCGCGGTGATCGCCCTGCTGGGCCTGGCCGCGACCAAGCCGGACAAGTTCGTGGTCAAGCGCACCGCCACCATCAAGGCGCGGCCGGAAAAGCTGTCGGCCCTGGTCGAGGACTTCCACCAGTGGGGCCTGTGGTCGCCCTGGGAGAAGATCGATCCCGACATGACCCGCACCTATGGCGGTCCGGCCAAGGGCGTCGGCGCGACCTATGCCTGGGTCGGCAACAACAAGGTCGGTACGGGCAATATGGAAATCACCCAGGTCACGCCCGGTCGCGAGGTCGTGTTCGACCTGCACTTCGTCAAGCCGTTCAAGGCCGACAATGTTGGCCGGTTCGACTTCCAGCCCGAGGGCGACGCCACCCTGGTGACCTGGTCGATGGAGGGCGCGAGCCCGTTCATGGCCAAGGTCATGGGCCTGTTCTTCGACATGGACACGGTGGTCGGCAAGGACTTCGAGACGGGTCTGGCCAACATGAAGGCCGAGGCCGAAAAGCAAGCTTGACCATAAGCTTGTCTAGGCGACCTGGATCTCGCCGGTGTCGATCTGCGACCAGTCGTGCAGCGGCAGGTGCAGGGACGAGCATGCCGTGGTCGGGGTCGGCGCCTCCAGCAGGTCGGTGATCGCCGGCCCGCTCAGGAACGGCGCGCGGTGCTCGATGCAGGCGTTCAGTTCGCGGCGGGTGCGCAGTTCGGTGACGCCCTGCCAGATCCGTTTTCGGGCGTAGAGGGGCTCGTCGCGCAGGAAGCGGGTCGCGGCCGACAGGCGCACGCTCTCGCTGCCTTCCGGCAGGATCAGGGTGACGGAGTTGACCATGTCGGCCGGCAGGTCCTCGACGCGGAAGGCCGGGTCGGCGACGCGCAGGTCCAGGCGCGAGAAATAGGGCGACAGGTGCGTCTGGATCATCTGCATCGCCGAATAGGACGGCGCGCGCGGCGTGTCGTAGATCGCCGCCGCCAGTCGCGACCGGGCGGCGCGGGGCAGGGCCTTCAGATGCGGCAGCAGCCCGTCGCGGGCGGTCGGCTTGATCAGGGTCGAAAAGCAGATCGGGAAGAACAGCACGCCGGACTCCTGGCGGCCCAGGATGTCGCGGGCGCTCTCCAGGATCGGGATGTCGTGGTCGGCCTCGCGTCCATGGGCGGCGGGCGCGGGCATGTCGAAGTCGAAGACCCTCGGCCTGGCGTCGTCGCGCCACAGCGCGATGTTGCCGACGAACAGCTCCCGGGGCGCATGGAACACGCCGCGATAGGCGATCCGCGACGATACGGTCTCGGGCTGGATGTCCTGCAGGGCGTCCAGCGGCGGCTCGCCCGCCACCGAGGCCCCGGGCGGGGCCAGGGCGGCGACGCCGTCCTGGGTGATCCGGCAGACCCGGCCGATCGCATCGCCGAAGTCGTCGGCGTCCAGCATCGCCTTCAGCTGCTGCGGCGGCATGCCGGCGAAGCGCATGACCTCGGCCTTGTCGCCCTCCAGCATCAGCAGCGAGACCTCGCCCTCGCTGGTCTGGCCGAACAGCTTGGTCTGGAGGTCGCGGGCCAGCGATTGCAGCTCGCGGGCGTCCAGCAGTGTGGCGCGCGGATCGGCCAGCACGAACGAGAACGGCGCGACCAGGCCATGGCGGCGCGGCCATAGCCACTTGGTCTCGAGATAGGCTCCCGCGACCTTGGCAACGAGGCCGGCCATGGTGTCCAGGTCCGCGAACATCAGCGTGTCGCCGACCATGATCTTGATGCAAGCAAGCGCGGTCATGGGGCCATGCTGCGCGCATCAGGTTATCACGTCACTAGACCCGCCAGCGACCTAGCGTCGCATGGTGGGCGTAAAGATCGCGGAGCGTGTGGCGTCTAGTCGAGGATAAAGGCGTCGTCGGGCTGGCTCGGCGCCGGGCTAGTAGGCTTGGCGGGCGAGGGCCGCATGATGGCGTCCACGCGTTTCAGCAGGTCCAGCGGCTTGAACGGCTTGATCAGATAGCCGTCCGCGCCTTGCTCGATGGCCTGCATGATCGTGCCCGGATCGCGCTGAGCGGTCATCATCAGGATCTTCGGCCGGTTCTGCCGCGCGCGCATCAGCCGCAGGATGTCCAGGCCGCTCATGCCGGGCATGCGGATGTCCAGCAGCACCAGGCCGAAGTTCTCGCGCCCCAGGATCTGCATGGCCGTGTCCGGCGTGGCGGCCGACGAGATGTTGTAGCCGTGCTGGGTCAGGATCAGGTCGACGAACTGGCGGACGGTGGGGTCGTCGTCGACGATGAGAATGCGGTTGGG
Organism: Caulobacter sp. GW821-FHT10E02; assembly: GCF_059415225.1. Classification (NCBI taxonomy): domain Bacteria; kingdom Pseudomonadati; phylum Pseudomonadota; class Alphaproteobacteria; order Caulobacterales; family Caulobacteraceae; genus Caulobacter; species Caulobacter sp. GW821-FHT10E02. Next base: position 1,862,196 of record NZ_JBWKMV010000001.1, on the reverse strand, counting down.
CATCAGGCGGCCGCCTCGCGTTCGACCTGCTGCGCTAGCCGCGCGATCCAGGCGGCCAGCACGCGCTCGGCGGCGTCGCACTGGGCGCGGGCGGCGGCGAAGGCGGCCTTGCTGTCCTCGCCGGCCCGGCAGCAGTCCTCCAGCACGCGGGCGGCGGCCGACAGGCGGTTGAAGCCCAGCAGGCCGGCTGAACCGGCCATGGTGTGGGCCTCGTCGGCCACGCGCGGGCCGCGCTCTTCCTTGAGAGCGCCGGCCAGCTGGGTGCGCAGCAGGCGGGCCATCTTCAGGCTGGCTTCCGAGCCCATCAGGGCTTCAAGGGCGTCGCGCGCCTCGCGTTCGTCCTTCAACTCGTCGGTGGCCATGGGCGGGGCGGCGGCCTGGGCCTGGCCGCCCAGATATTCGATCAGGGCCGCTTCCAGGTCGTGCTCGGACAGCGGCTTCAGCAGGTGACCGACCATGCCGGCGGCCTTGCACGCGGCGATCTGGTCGGGCGAGCCGCCGGCGGTCAGGGCGATGATCGGGGCCTGCGTCAGGCCCCGGCGGCGGATCTCGCGGGTGGCGGCGCGGCCGTCCATCACCGGCATGTGCACGTCCATCAGGACGAGGTCGTAGCTGGCGCGCTCCAGGGCCTCGATCGCCTCGACGCCGTTGGTCGCCAGCTCGACGACGCAGCCGCGCCGGCTCAGCAGGGCCTTGAACAGCTCGCGGTTCAGCTCGGTGTCGTCGACCAGCAGCACGCGGCCCTCGAAGCGGCGCAGGGTCTTGGAGCCGCCGACCGTGGCGACCGGGGCGGCGATCGCCAGGTCGATCTCGAACCAGAAGGTCGAGCCCTGGCCCAGCACGCTCTCGACGCCGATCATGCCGCCCATCAGCTCGACCAGCTCGCGCGAGATGGCCAGGCCCAGGCCCGTGCCGCCGAACTTGCGGCTGATGCTGTCGTCGGCCTGGGCGAAGCGATGGAACAGGCGCCCCAGGGCGTCGGGCGCGATGCCGACCCCTTCGTCGATCACCGACACCCGCACGCGGCGGCGGCCGATGGGCGAATCCAGCGAGGCGACGTCGACGGTGACGGCGGCGTCCTTGGTGAACTTCACGGCGTTGGACAGCAGGTTCAGCAGCACCTGGCGCAGGCGAAAGGCGTCGCCCTCGACCCAGCCGGCGGTGCGGCCCGAGCGGCGCAGGGCCACGCCGTGCTGGGCGGCCTGGGGCTCGACCATGGCCAGGGTGTCGGCCACCAGGTCGTCCAGGCTGAACGGTTTGCTCTCCAGGCTGACCGCGCCGGCGTCCAGCTTGGAATAGTCGAGGATGTCGTTGATCAGCACGTTCAGGCCTTCGCCGGCCGAGCGCACCCGCTCGGCGTGGCGGCGGTCGCTCGGCGTCAGGTCGGTGCTGTCGGTCAGCAGGCGCGAGAAGCCGATGACGCTGTTCAGAGGCGTGCGCAGCTCGTGGCTCATGGTGGCCAGGAACTCGCTCTTGGCGCGGGCGGCGTCCTCGGCGACGTCCTTGGCCGCGGCCAGCTGCTCGGCCATGGCGGCCAGGCTCAGGGTCTGGCGCTCCAGGGCGTCCTGGGCCTCGACGCGAGCGGTCTGGTCCTGGACCTGGGCGATGAAGTGCCGGGGCGCGCCGTCGGGCGCGCGCACCAGCGATACCGACAGATGCACCCAGACCAGCCGGCCGTCCTTGTGCAGGTAGCGCTTGTCCATGCCGTAGCTGGGGATCTCGCCCGCTATCAGCTGCTGCAGCAGCGCCAGGTCCTTCTCCAGGTCGTCGGGGTGGGTGATGGTCTGGAAGTCGGTCGCCAGCAGTTCCTCGGGCGTGTAGCCGACGATGCCGCAGAAGGCGTCGTTGATCTTGTGGAAGCCGCCTTCCAGCGTCACCAGGGCCATGCCGACCGAGGCGTAGTCGAAGGCGGTCTCGAAGATCTCCAGCTGCGCCTTGCGCGCCGAGATGTCGTGCATCAGGGCCGTGAAGCTCCAGCCGTCCGGCCCGGCCGCGCCGCTGATCGCCAGCTCGATCGGGAACACCTCGCCCGACTTGCGCTGGGCCGGCACCTCGATGCGCTGGTCGATGACCGCGCTCTGGCCGGTGCGCAGGAAGCGGGCCAGGCCCTTGTTGTGGGCGTTGCGGTGCTCCTCGGGGATGATGAAGTCGCTGAGGCGCTTGCCGACCGTCTCCTCGGCCGTCCAGCCGAAGGTCTGCTCGGCGAAGCGGTTCCAGTCGGTGACATGGCCGGTCTCGTCGATGGTGACGATGGCCTGGTAGGCGTTGGCGACGACCTTGCGGGCGCGGGCCTCGCTCGCGCGCAGCTGCTCCTCACTGCGGCGCACGGCCTCGAAGGCGGCGTTGCGGGTGGTGACGTCCTCCAGCACGCCGAAGATGGCCACCACCTTGCCGGCGTCATCATACTCGCAGGTGGCGCGGGAAAGGCCGTGGCGGACTTGGCCGTCGGCGCGCAGCAGGCGGATCTGGTGCTCGACCAGGCCGCCGCCCTTCATGGCGCGGGCGAAGGCCTGGCGGGCGCCGTCGCGATCCTCGGCCGGATAGAGGTCCAGCCAGTTGTCGGCCGTCGGCGTGAAGGCGTCGGGCGCCAGGCCGTAGATCTTGTAGACCTCCTGCGACCATTGGATGGTCCCGGTCCGCAGGTCGGCGCGCCAGTGGCCGACGCCGGAGATGACCTCGGTCATCTGCAGCAGGCGGCTTTCCTCCTGCAGGCGGCGCTCGGCGCGGGTCTTTTCCAGCTGGGCGACGACGGCGCTGGCCAGCACCTTCAGCTGCGCCTTCTGGGCGTCGGTGATCGCCGGGCGCGGCTTGTCGTCGATCACGCACAGCGTGCCGAGATTGTAGCCCTCGTCGGTGGTCAGCACCGCGCCAGCGTAGAAGCGGACGTTCGGGTCGCCGGTGACCAGCGGATTGTCGGCGAAGCGCGCATCCAGCGTGGCGTTCTCGACCACCATGACCTCGTAGGCGGGCAGGCGGATCGCATGGTCGCAGAAGGCCTGGTCGCGCGGCGTCTGGCAGCCGTCCAGGCCGTGCTTGGCCTTGAACCACTGCCGCTCGCGGTCGATCAGCGAGACGGTGGCCATCGGGGTGTCGAACAGCTGGGCCGCAAGGCGGGTGATGTCGTCGAACACGGGCTCGGGCGCGGTATCCAGCACCCGGTACGAAACGAGGGCCGCGAGGCGGTCGTGTTCGGACATTCCAACTTCCAAGCTTGGCCGTGCAAACCTTTGCGCCGCCGAGCGCCCAGCATCGCCCAGCGGGCTTTCCAAAAGTTGAGGCGGACCCGAAATGAGCTGCGACGGATTAGCGCAGCTTGAGTGTAGTGAAATTGTTCTTGTTATGTTCGCATTGGCAGCGCAGGATCGCGCCATGGCCGAGGCAGCGAAACTGGCGCCCGCACCGCGTGGGCGGGGCGCGAAATCCAATCGAACCGGACGCTTCGAGTCCCGGACCAGTGAGTCGTTCGACGACGGCTGGGGCGAGGAGGACGAGCCGGGCCAGCTGAAGACCGAACTTCAGCCGATGAAGTCGCGGACGATCATCGCCCGCAACCAGAGCCCGGACATCGGCTTCGACCGCTCGATCAACCCGTACCGAGGCTGCAGCCACGGCTGTATCTACTGCTACGCGCGGCCGAACCACGCCTATCTGGGCCTGTCGCCGGGCCTGGATTTCGAGACCAAGATCTTCTTCAAGCCGCACGCGGGTGAGCTACTGGAGAAGGAACTGTCCAAGGCCTCGTACAAGGCGGCGCCGATCCATATCGGCGGCGACACCGATCCCTACCAGCCCGACGAGAAGCAGCTGCGGGTGACGCGGCAGATCATCGAGGTGCTGGACCGCGCCAGCCACCCGTTCACGATCATCACCAAGTCGGCGCTGATCCTGCGCGATATCGACGTGCTGAGCCGGATGGCCGAGCGCAAGCTGACGCGGGTGGCGATCTCGATCACGACGATGGACCGCCATCTGGCCCGCAGCATGGAGCCGCGCGCGGCCACGCCCCGCAAGCGGATCGAGGCGGTGCGGCGGCTGACCGAGGCGGGGATCCCGGTGACGGTGATGTTCGCCCCGGCCATTCCGGGCCTCAACGACCACGAGGTCGAGACGGTGCTGGAGGCCGCGTCCAAGGCCGGCGCGCGGGGCGCGGGCTATGTCGCCCTGCGCCTGCCGCGCGAGATCGCCCAGCTCTTCCAGGAATGGCTGGAGACCGACCATCCGGACCGTGCGAAGAAGGTGCTGTCGCTGGTGCGGCAGATCCGCAAGGGCGAGGTGAACAACTCCAACTGGGGCGAACGCATGCTCGGCGACGGCCCGGTGGCCGAGGTGCTGCGGCAGCGGTTCCACCTGGCGGTCAAGAAGTTCGGGCTGGACCAGCCGTGGACGCCGTTGGACGCAAGCCAATTCGTGGCGCCGAGGAAGCCGAGCGTGCAGATGGATTTGTTTGGGTAACCCCAGCTTGTCATCCCGGCCGCAGCGAAGCGGAGAGCCGGGACCCCAGGGCGGCCTCACTGCGCTTGGCCCATGGGTCCCGGACAAGCGCTGCACGCTTTCCGGGATGACAAGGATGGGAAAGGCTTGACCCTGGGTGGTGCGCTGGCCAAGCAAAGCCATGATCTCCGTCGTCCTCGTCGCCTCCGAAGACCTGACCGGCCTGGCCGCCCAGATGGCCATGCTGGTGCCCGCCGCCGTGGACGGGCTGGTCAAGGACGTGATCCTGGTCGCCGACGGCGAACCCGGCGTGGACGCGCTCGCTGAAGACAGCGGCGCCCGGCTGGTGACCACCTCCGGTGACCGCCTGGCGGCCGGCGCGGCGGCGGCGCGCGGCGACTGGATCCTGACCCTGCGATCGGCGCCGGCCCTGCGCGAAGGCTGGCGTGAGCCGGTCGAGAAGCACCTGGCGGGCGGGGCGGGGGCTCCAGCCATGCTGACGGTCCCCGGCGGTATGCTGAGCAAGCTCTCGCCGCGCCTACACGGCGTGCTCGTGCGGCGACTGGACTGGCCCGCGAGCGGTGGTGACGAGAAGGCCATCGCCAAGGCGCTGAAGGCCAAACGGCTGGATTACTAAGCCCACACCCCGTCCGCTCATCCCCGCGAAAGCGGGGACCCAAGCTGAGCTGGGAAATAAACTTGAGACCGCTCAGCTAGCTGAAAGCCCGCATGGGTCCCCGCTTTCGCGGGGATGAGCGGGGGTAGGGGTAGTTAAGGCTGCGCCGACGTCAGCTGCACCATCAGCTGGTCGATGCTGGTCGGCGCCGCCACCTGCGGGTCCAGACGGAAGTCCACCGTCCGCGCACCGCTTGCCACGGCGTCCAGGGTCTTGTTCTCCGCGCCCATCAGCCGGCGATAGGTCCAGTAGCTGGCCATCACCTTCTCGACGTAGTTGCGCGTTTCCTTGTAGGGCAGGCTCTCGATCAGCAGCAGGGTGTCGCAATCCGCGCCCAGCTGGGCCGCCGTGCGGTTCAGGGTCGCCGGCCCGCCGTTATAGGCGGCCACCGCGCGCAACAGGTCGGGGCTCTTGACGCCGCGATCCATCAGCCAGGTGAAATAGTCCTGGCCGGCCCGCAGATTGTAGGCCGGATCGAACAGCGGGCTGTTGTCGGCCAGCAGCTTGTCGTCGCCCACGACGTCGGCTGCCGAGGCCGGGCGCACCTGCATCAGGCCCATGGCCCCGGCGGCCGAGAGGGCCATCGGGTCGAAGCGGCTTTCCTGGCGCACCAGGGCGTAGACCATGGCCTTGTCGATGGTGAAGCCGCCGACCGGGTCCAGCGGGGGCAGGGGATAGTCCTCGCCGCCGACCCGGCGCACGGCGCGGCCGGCGTTCAGCGGGGCGTTGGCGTTGATCGCCAGGGCCAGGGCGGTCCAGTCGTCGCGCAGCTGCTGGCTGTCGGCCAACGACAGGCCGGCGCGCAGCTCCATGCCCGCCTCGCGCCAGCGACCGACCTGGGCCAGGGCCGAGGCGCGGCGGGCGCGGGGGTCGGTCGCGACCAGCCGGTCCAGCGAAGCGGTGTCCGGCCCGGCGTAGCTGGCGCGGGTCAGCAGGCTGGCGATCGGGTCGTAGGTCTCTTCCGGCGCGGTCGCGCCGGTCATGGCCAGCTGCCGCACGGCGATCATGCCGTAGAAGGTGTGGGGCGAGCGGGCGGCCTCACCTAGCAGGCTCTGGGCGTCGCGCTCGTGGCCGGCCTGGCTGGCTACGCGGGCGGCCCAGAAGGCGCCGGCGGCGCGCAGCCACTCGTCCTCGTGCTCGTCGTGGGCGACCTGCTCGAAATAGGTCTGGGCCGTGCGGGTGTCGCCCAGGCGATAGGCCGACAGGCCCGCGATCCAGGTCTCGCCGCCGGCCACGGCCAAGCTCAGGGCCTTCTGCACGTCGCCGGAATAATAGGCTTCGCGGGCGGCGCGGCCCTTGTCGGCGGGCGGCGGGGCGCTGTCGTCGCCGATGAACAGTTCGGGGGCGAGCAGGGGAGCGACGCGCTTGCCGGCCGGCTTGCGCTTGACGGCCAGGGCGTAGACGCGGTCGGCGCCGGCCTCGTCCGAATAGGTGCGCAGCCAGCGGTTCAGGTCGTCATAGCTGGCCGAGAAACGGGTCGGGTGCATGACCTTGGCGAAGGCCAGGCGGCCGGCCAGGCTGTGGTCATGGGCGTTGGCGAAGGCCGCGGCGGCGGCGTCGAAGTCACCCCGGTCGGTGGCGGCGAAGGCGGCGCGATAGGCGCGGACGTCTTCCGGAGTCAGGGGATCGAGGGCGCCAGCGTGCGCCATAGGCGACGTCGCGCACACGAAAAGGGCCGCCAAAACGGCCAGAGGGCGAGCCCAAAGCTGCAAAAGTGATCCGCGCTCCCCCGCAGGCGCGCGTCCCCCATTCCCACAATTCCGCAAATTCTAGTGCGGACGGTCCGGGCGATCAAGCCGCTCGGTCAGCGTCAGAAGGTCCTGCCAGGCCTTCTTCTTCTGAGCCGGGGTGCGCAACAGGAACGCCGGGTGCAGAGTCGGCATGGCCGGCAGCTCGATCGACTTGTCGTCGGACAGCCATTCGAACCAGCGTCCGCGCATGGAAAGGATGCCTTCCTCGCGCTTCAGCATCGCTTTCGCCGAGGCCCCGCCGGCCAGCAGCAGCATCTTCGGCTGCACCAGGGCGATGGCGCGCTCGACGAACGGCGCGCAGGTCGCCTGCTCCTGGGGCGTCGGCGTGCGGTTGCCGGGCGGGCGCCAGAAGACGGTGTTGGTGATGAAGACGCGGCCTTCCAGGCCGGCGGCCTTCAGCATGCGGTCCAGCAGCTTGCCGGCCCGGCCGACGAACGGCTGGCCCTGGGCGTCCTCGTCGGCCCCGGGGCCTTCGCCGATGATCATCAGCGGCGCGTCAGGGGCGCCGCGCGAGAACACCGCCTGCTTGGCCCCTTGGGCCTTCAGCGGGCAGCCGTCGAAGGCGGCGATGGCGGCGGCCAGGCTTTCCAGGTCGTTGCAGGCAGCCGCGGCGGCCTTGGCCATGGCGACGGCCGAGCCGACATCTGGACCGCGCGCCAGCATCGGACGGGCGATCGGGACGGGCGGAGGCGGCGGCTGGCTCTTGGCTCGCAGCATCGCCGCGCCCTCGGCCAGGCGGTCGATCGGCGCATCGGCGTACGACGCATCGACGCCCGCATCGGCCCAGAAGGCCAGCAGGCTTTCGACGGCGCGTTGATCGACGGCGAGGCTCATGAGACCGTCTTAGCGCGGAACTTCGCCAGTCTCCACGCTGCGATGCAGCAAAAAAGAGACGCTAGGCGCTTGACCGCCACTACGTCACGTTTGGATAAGCTCTGATTCAAACAGTCATAAGACGGGCGGCCGAGCCCGATCGGGAGACCTTATGAGCGAAGACCTCGAACGCGAGTCGATGGAGTACGACGTCGTCATCGTCGGCGGCGGTCCCGCCGGGCTCTCCGCCGCGATCCGCCTGAAGCAACTGGCCGCCAAGGCCGGGACCGAGATTTCGGTGGCTCTGCTGGAAAAGGGCTCGGAAGTCGGCGCCCACATCCTGTCGGGCGCGGTGATCGATCCCAAGGGCCTGGCCGAGCTGTTCCCGAACTGGAAGGAACTGGGCGCCCCGCTGGAGACGCCGGTCACCAAGGACCGCTTCAAGCTGCTGGGTCCGCAGGGCGAGCTTTCCCTGCCGATGTTCGCCATGCCGCCGTTCATGCACAACCACGGCTGCTACATCGCCTCGCTGGGCAACCTGACCCGCTGGCTGGCCGGCAAGGCCGAGGAGCTGGGCGTCGAGATCTATCCGGGCTTCGCGGCTTCGGACCTCGTGTGGAACGAGGACGGTTCGGTGAAGGGCGTCGTGGTCGGCGTCGTCGGCATCGCCAAGGACGGCCACCACAAGCCGGACTTCCAGCCGGGCATGGAGCTGCACGGCAAGTACGTGTTCATCGCCGAGGGCGTGCGCGGCTCGCTGGCCAAGCAGCTGATCGACAAGTTCGACCTCTCGGCCGGCAAGTCGCCGCAGAAGTTCGGCCTGGGTATCAAGGAGCTGTGGCAGGTCCCGCCCGAGAAGCACCAACCGGGTCTCGCCGAACACACTACCGGATGGCCGCTGGATAACCAGACCGGCGGCGGCAGCTTCATGTACCACTTCGGGGACAACTACGTGGCCATCGGCTACGTCGTGCACCTGAACTACAAGAACCCGTGGATCTCGCCGTTCGACGAATTCCAGCGTTTCAAGCAGCACCCCGGCGTGAAGCCCTATCTGGAAGGCGGCAAGCGCATCGCCTACGGCGCGCGGGCCATCACCGAGGGCGGCTACCAGTCGGTGCCGAAGCTGACCTTCCCGGGCGGTGTGCTGATCGGCTGCTCGGCCGGCTTCGTCAACGTGCCGCGCATCAAGGGCAGCCACAACGCCGTCAAGACCGGCATGCTGGCCGCGGAGGCCGCCTATGAGGCCGTGCAGGCCGGCCGCGCCAGCGACGAGCTGACCGGCTACCAGACCGCCTATGACAAGTCGTGGGTGGCCAAGGAGCTGAAGGTCGTCCGCAACGCCAAGCCGATGCTGGGCAAGTTCGGCACCGCCCTGGGCGGCGCGGTCAGCATGTTCGACATGTGGTGCACGCACCTGCTGGGCGGCTTCTCGTTCTTCGGCACCATGCAGCACGAGAAGACCGACGCGGCCTCGACGGGTCTGGCCAAGGACTACAAGCCGATCGTCTATCCCAAGCCCGACGGCGTGATCAGCTTCGACAAGCTGAGCTCGGTGTTCCTGTCGGCCACCAACCACGAGGAAGACCAGCCGGCGCACCTGAAGCTGAAGGACCCGTCGATCCCGATCTCGGTGAACCTGCCCAAATACGGCGAGCCGGCGCGTCTCTACTGCCCGGCCGGCGTCTACGAGGTGCTCTACAACGAGCAGGGCCAGGACCCGCGCTTCCAGATCAACGCCCAGAACTGCGTCCACTGCAAAACCTGCGACATCAAGGATCCGTCGCAGAACATCGTCTGGACCACGCCCGAAGGCGGCGGCGGACCGAACTATCCGAACATGTAAGCGAAGCAGCCTCCCGGCCCTCGACCGGGAGGCTTTTTCTTGCGAGCGACCTCGAAACCGCCGAGGGTGGCGGGATGACGCGTTTCAAAGTCCTCCTCGCCTGCGTTTCGGTTTCGGTCCTGGCGGCCTGCGCCCAGGGGCCCAGCACGGTCACTTTGCGAGGCCCCGTGGCGGGCTCGCCGCTGTTCGACACCCGCAGCTCGTACGGCCAGTTCCTGGCGGGCCAGGCGGCCCTGCGCGACGGCAAGTCCAAGGAGGCGGCCACCTATTTCGGCACGGCCGCGGTGCTGGGCGATGATCCCGGCGTGATCGGCGAGCGCTCGTTCTCGGCCCTGCTGCTGGCCGGCGAGATCACCCGCGCCGCCGCCGCTGCTCCGACCGGCCCGGACGCCACCGAGGCCGTCCAGCGCATGGGCGTGCTGACCCGCGTGGTCGAGGCCCTGGCGACCAACAAGGGCAAGGACGCCCAGGCGCTGCTGAAGACCAATGCACTGGGCTTCCCGCACCAGCAGGCCGGCGCGCTGCTGGGCCCTTGGGCCGCCGCCGCGGCCGGCGACAACGAGGGCGCGATCGTCCAGCCGACCTTGCGCACCGACAAGCTGGTGCAGTATTTCGGCCAGCAGGGCCAGGCGCGCCTCTATGAGCGGGCCAAGCGCTATGACGAGGCCGAGACCGACTACAAGGCCCTGACCGGCAACGCCGCCACGGCCAGCATCTTCACCATCGACTACGGCGCGTTCCTGGAGCGCCGCAAGCGTCACGACGATGCCGTGGCCCTCTACGACACGGCCCTGCGCAGCGCGCCCAACGATACGGGCCTGCTGCGGGCCCGCGCCCGCGCCGCCGCCAAGGGCGCGCCGCCGCCGATGCCGACGATCCGCCAGGGCGCGGCCGAGGGGCTGGTGGCCTGCGCCGCCACCTTCGCGGGCGAGCGCCAGGCCCAGTTCGCCCTGGCCTATCTGCGCCTGGCCCTGCGCCTGGATCCGGGCCGCGACGAGGCCTGGGTGCTGGTCGGCGATCTGCTGAACCAGGGCGAGGACCCGCAGGGCGCGATCGAGGCCTATGGCCACGTGCCCGCCGGTTCGCCGCACTACGCCTCGGCGCAGAGCAAGATCGCCTGGGCCTGGAACGACATCGGCGACAAGGCCAAGGCGCTGGAGGTGGCCCGCGCCGCCGCCACGGCCGCGCCCAACGACCGTGACGCCCAACTGGCCCTGGCCGATCTGCTGCGGGCCGGCAGCCAGTGGAACGAGTCGGTGGCGGTGCTGGACAAGGTGGTCGAGCGCGAGAGCGGCAATCCCGACTGGCGCGTGCTGTATCTGCGCGCCGTGGCCCTGGAGCAGGCCAAGCGCTGGCCCGAGGCCGAGCGCGACCTGCAGCAGGCCCTGAAGATCAATCCCAACGAGCCGGAGCTGCTGAACTTCCTCGGCTACAGCTGGATCGACCGCAACGAGCACCTGGCCGAGGCCATGGGCATGGTCCAGAAGGCCGTCGCCGCGCGACCGACCTCGGGCGCCATGCTCGACAGCCTGGGTTGGGCCTATTACCGCCTGGGCGACTACAAGAACGCCGTCGAGAAACTGGAAACGGCCGTCGAGATGGAGCCGGGCGATCCGGACGTCAACGGCCACCTGGGCGACGCCTACTGGCGGATTGGGCGCAAGACCGAGGCCCAGTTCCAGTGGCAGCGCGTCCTGAGCCTGGAGCCCGACGACAAGCAGAAGGCCGATTCCGAAGCCAAGCTGAAGAACGGCCTGGCGGCGAACGGCGCGGCGGCGACGTCGTCGACGACAGCGAGCAACTGAGTTATCGGGCGTTCGTCCGTTTCAGCCTGAGTCCGAGATCATGCGGCTTTCCGCCTTCGCCCCGGCCAAGGTCAATCTGTTCCTGCACGTGGGCGGGCCGGACGCGGAGGGCTATCATCCGATCGCCAGCCTGATGGTGTTCGCCGACGTCGGCGACCAGGTGATGATCCAGCCCAGCGACGCGCCGGCCTTCGAGACCTCGGGGCCGTTCGGGGGCGACATCCCGGTCGATGGCGACAACCTGGTGGTCCGCGCCGCGCGGGCCTTCCATGCCAAGCTGGGCGGGCCGATTCCACCTTATCGCCTGATCCTCGAAAAGCACCTGCCGATCGCGGCGGGCCTGGGCGGCGGCTCCAGCGACGCGGGCGCGGCCTTCAAACTGCTGCGTGACGCCCTGGCGCCGGACCTGCCCGATGACGACCTGGAGCCGCTGGCCGCCAGCCTGGGCGCGGACGGCGCGGCCTGCCTGCGGGCCGTGGCCCTGATGGCCGAAGGGCGAGGGGAGATGCTTTCTCCCGCGCCGGCCTTGCCCGAGCTGCATGCGGTGCTGGTCAATCCGGGCGTGCCGTCGCCGACCGGGGCGGTCTATCGCGCCTATGACGTGGCCGTGCATCCGGACGGGGCCGAGCGGCCGTTCATGCCGGAAGACCTGGAAAGCGTCGAGGAAGTCGCCGCCTGGCTGTCCGTCGCCACCCGCAACGACCTGGAAGCGCCCGCCGTGGCCCTGGAGCCGCGCATCGGCGAGGTGCTGGACGTGCTGCGCGAGGAGCCTGAAAGTCTGCTGGTCCGGATGTCCGGCTCTGGGGCGACGTGCTTCGCCCTCTGCGCCGGCGACATCGAGGCCGAGACCTTGGTCGAACGTCTGCAGACGACACGGCCGGACTGGTGGGTGCGGCGCTGCCGCCTCGTTTAGACAATAGTGGGCTGAGGAACACGAATGAAGCGCCGTGACGTTCTCGCCGCCCTTGGAGGTCTCGCCGCCGCGCCGGGCCTGGCCGACGCCCAAATCCTGAATCTGGGTCCGACGCCGATCGTGCCGGGACCGGGCGACATCCTGGTCAGCCTGGACACTGGCCAGGGCCAGATCGTCATCGCCCTGAAGGCCAAACAGGCGCCGCTGACGGTGGCCAACTTCCTGCAGTATGTCGACGCCAAGCTCTATGACGGGTCCAGCTTCTGGCGCTCGGCCAAGGCGCCGGGGTCGACCACCTACGGCCTGATCGAAGGCGGATTGGCCAGCGATCCCAAGAAGGTGCTGAAACCCGTCGCCCACGAGCCGACCACCCAAACCGGCCTGCGCCACGTCGACGGCACACTGTCCCTGGCGCGCCGCGAGCCGGGCAGTGGCGACAGCGACTTCTTCATTTGCGCGGGCGAGGCCCCGTACCTGGACGCCAATCCGGCGGCGGAGGGCGACAATCTCGGCTTCGCCGCCTTCGGCCAGGTGATCAAGGGCATGGACGTGGTCCGCAAGATCCTGAACCTGCCCACGCCCGGCAAGGCGATCAATCCCGTGATGGAAGGCCAGATGCTGGACCCGGTCGTGCCGATCGTCACCGCGCGGCGGCTCTGACCACCTCGGTCAAGCCGGCCGGGAAGATGGCCTCGGTGCTGGCCGCGATCTCGTCGGCGCTCCACCAGCGGATTTCCCGCATCGCCTGACGTTCGGCCTCGTCGATCCCGTCGAGGCGCGGGGCGGAGGCCTGACACCGCGCGAGGAAGAAGACGTCGGTATTCTCGAGCGGCGCGCCCTCGTGTTCGAAGACGGCCGTCGCTTCATGGATCGGGCCGCTGAGCGGAAGCTCCAGTCCGAGCTCCTCCATCAGCTCGCGTCGCGCGCCGGCAAGCGGCTCCTCGTCGCCTTCCAGCCCGCCGCCGGGCGTCGCCCAGAACACGACGTTGCCGCCTTGCCGCGTGATCTCGAAGCGGATCAGCAGCACCCGGTCGGTCTCGTCGAGAAGGATTACACGCGCCGCTTGGCGTTGGCGGGGTGGAGTTGTGGTCATTGCAGCGACCATGCCGCCGCTCTCCCTGGTCGGGCAAGTTCAGGCAAAGAGAAAGGGCGCGGAGGTTGCCCTCCGCGCCCTTCCTGGTTCCCGGCTGGGAGCCTGCCGCAGCTTAGCTGTGGTAGGCGCGTTCGCCGTGTTCCGAGATGTCCAGGCCTTCCTCTTCGGCTTCCGGCGAAGCCTTCAGGCCGATGACCAGCTTGATCACGAAGAAGACGATCAGCGAGGCGACCAGCGACCAGACGATGGTGACGCCGACGCCCTTCAGCTGGGCGATCACTTGGGTGCCCATGTTGTAGACGGCGTTGTCGCAGGTCGAGATGTCACCGTCCTTGGCGCAGCTCGTGTAGTCGACGATGCCGGCGCCGCCCCAGGCGGGGTTGACCAGGAAGCCGGTGGCGATGGCGCCGACGATGCCGCCCACGCCGTGGATGCCGAAGGCGTCCAGGCTGTCGTCATACTTCAGCGCGTTCTTCACGACCGAGCAGAAGAAGATGCAGATCGGCGAGACGATCAGGCCCAGGATCACCGAACCCATCGGACCGGCGAAACCGGCGGCCGGGGTGACGGCGACGAGGCCGGCGACGATGCCCGAGGCCAGGCCCAGGGCCGACGGCTTCTTGCGGGTGACCCACTCGACGACGATCCACGACAGGCCGGCGGCGGCGGTGGCGACGAAGGTGTTGATCATGGCCAGCGAGGCGTAGCCGTTCGATTCCAGGTTCGAGCCGGCGTTGAAGCCGAACCAGCCCACCCACAGCAGACCAGCGCCCACGAGGGTCAGGGTCAGCGAGTGCGGGGGCATCGGCTCCTTGCCGTAGCCTTGGCGCTTGCCCAGGACCAGGGCGCCGACCAGAGCCGCGATACCGGCGTTGATGTGGACGACGGTGCCGCCGGCGAAGTCCAGGGCGCCGAAGCCCCAGATCAGGCCCGACTTGACCGGAGCGGTCGGGGCCAGGGCGATCGCGTCAGGACCCGGCCACCACCAGACCATGTGCGCCATCGGATAGTACGACAGCAGCGGCCACAGGACGGCGAAGGCGACGATGGCGGCGAACTTCATGCGCTCGACCAGCGAACCAACCACGAGGGCGGCGGTGATGGCCGCGAAGGTCGCCTGGAACGAGATGAAGGTGAACTCGGGGATCACCACGCCGGTCGAGAACGTCGCGACGTTGCTGGCCGGGGTCACGTCCTTGAGGAACAGGCGGCTGAGACCGCCGACGAAGCTGTCCCAGCTGCCGCCGTCGGTGAAGGCGAAGCTGTAGCCCCACAGCACCCAGGCGACGAATCCGATCAGGGCGACGGTCGAGACCTGCATCATGACCGACAGCATGTTCTTGGAGCGGACCAGGCCGCCGTAGAACAGGGCCAGGCCGGGGATGATCATCAGCAGGACCAGCAGGGCCGACGTCAGCATCCACGCATTGTCACCCTTGTCGTTCTTGTCGACGATGGTGGGCGCGGCGGCCGGGGCGGGAGCCGGCGTGGCGGCCGGAGCAGCCTCGGCGGGCGCTGCGGCGGTCATGGCGGCGGCCGGCGCGGGCGCGGCCTCCTGGGCGAAGGCGGTAGCCCCCAGCGGAGCCCCCGCCAGGGTCGCGGCGAGCAGCAGCCCGGCCAGCGGTTTGAAGGTGAGTTTCATCGTCGGTATCCCCTTTTCCCGATGCGTTACAGAGCGGCCGAGCCGGTTTCGCCGGTGCGGATGCGGACGGCTTCCTCGACGTTCAGGACGAAAATCTTGCCGTCGCCGATCTTGCCCGTGGCCGCGGCGGCCTTGACCGCCTCGACGGCCTTGGCGGCCGAAGCGTCGTCCACGACGGCTTCCAGCTTCACTTTCGGCACGAAATTCACTTGGTACTCGGCGCCCCGGTAGATCTCGGTCTGGCCCTTCTGGCGGCCGTAGCCCTTCACTTCCGACACCGTCAGACCTTCGACGCCGGCGGCGACGAGCGCTTCGCGCACCTCATCCAGCTTGAAGGGTTTGACGACCGCTATGATCAGTTTCATCCGCCTTGCTCCGACCCGCTGAGCCGCGGGCTTGCTTTGCTTGGTTGTTCGGAAGCTTTTCGCCCCCGGTGTGATCACCGCCGACGCCGCCATCACGCGCTGCATCGTTCCCCGGCCTGGCCACGCTATCGGCGACGGTTCCGTGACGGGCGGGGCGGGCAAGGTTTTGGAAAGGAAATAGGCAAGGCGCCTAAAATCACGGCGCCTAGCGCCGCCGTTGCGTCAGAAACTGGCGATTTGACCTGACGGGAGGTTCTGGCGGCGACAGCCCGGCTTGCCCTAGGTTGGCGGAATCCCCAACGCCCCGCTCTGGAGCCCGCCCATGTCGCCCTTGGTCATGAAGATCGCCCCCTGGCTGATGCTGGTCATGTCCAACGTCTTCATGACCTACGCCTGGTATGGTCATCTGAAGGGCAAGCCGATGGCGCTGCCGATCGCGATCCTGTCCAGCTGGCTGATCGCCTTGCCCGAATACCTGCTGGCCGTGCCCGCCAACCGGATCGGGCACCATGTGTATTCGACAGCTCAATTGAAGGTCGGGCAGGAGTTCATCACTCTGTTGGTCTTCACCCTGTTCTCGTTCTTCTATCTTGGGGAAGCCATCAAGTGGTCGACTGTCGCGGGCTTTGGTCTGATCATCGCCGGGGTGGCGGTCGTGTTCTTCTTCAAGTGAAGCTCTAGTGTGATCACGTGGCCGTGATCACGGAACCGACTCCCCGGTCCGGGCGTAAACCGCTCGAACCGAGAGGAACTCGACCATGATCACCCAGCGTCTCCTGACCGCCGCCGCCGCGATCGCCCTGATGACCGGCTTCGCCCATGCTCAAGAAGCTGCCGCGCCCGCCGCGCCGCCGCCGGCTGCCTCTTCGCCCGTCGTGGCCAAGGGCGACCTGATCCAGACCGCCGAGGCTTCCGGCCAGTTCAGCACCTTCCTGAAGGCCGTAGGGGCCGTGAACCTGACCAGCGTCCTGAAGACCAACCAGAACCTGACCCTGTTTGCCCCGACCGACGCGGCCTTCGCCGCCCTGCCGGCCGGCGAGCTGGACAAGCTGATGCTGCCCGAGAATGGGCCGATGCTTCAGAAGGTGCTCACCTATCACCTGATCAACGCCAAGGTGGACTCCACCAAGATCAAGGGCGCCAAGGGTGAAGTGAAGAGCGTCGAGGGCTCGCCGCTGCTGCTGGACGGCTCGGGCGCGACGCCGATGGTCGACATGGCCACTATCACCCAGACCGACGTCATGGCCACCAACGGCGTGCTGCACGTGGTCGACAAGGTTCTGATCCCCAAGGACGTCCCGGGCCTGCAGGCCGCCGCCGCGGCGACCGATGCGGCCGCGACCATGGAAGTGGCCGCCAACGAGCAGACGGCCCCGGCCGGCCAGGCCATGCCGGCTGATCCGCAGGCCGCGCCGCCGGCCCCGGCCACCACCGACATGGCCGCCGATCCGGCCGCTGCGCCCGCTCAGGCTGCTCCCGACGCCGGCGTGAACACCTCGGGCGTCGTGGCGGTCTCGTCGCAATCGCCGGAGGCTCAGGCCACGCTGAAGGCGGGCGACGCCAATGTCGTCTCCAACCCGCCGGTCGCCGACACCAAGGCCAACCGCGCCAAGTACGGCGCGCCGGAGTCGAACGCCGGCAAGCGCACCGTGCCGAAGGGCAACTAAAGCCTTTCCGCTTCCGGACTTCGCTTGAAGCAGCAGTCGGCGGGCCCTATGGTCCGCCGACTTTTTTCTAGGCCTGCTTCGATTGATGTCGCGCGAAAAACCCAAGTCCTTCCAAAGCCTGATCCTGACGCTCCATGACTATTGGAGCCGGCAGGGCTGTATCATCCTGCAGCCGCATGACGTGGAAGTGGG
The DNA here is from genome assembly GCF_059415225.1 of Caulobacter sp. GW821-FHT10E02. Taxonomy (NCBI): domain Bacteria; kingdom Pseudomonadati; phylum Pseudomonadota; class Alphaproteobacteria; order Caulobacterales; family Caulobacteraceae; genus Caulobacter; species Caulobacter sp. GW821-FHT10E02. The sequence continues at coordinate 1,845,002 of NZ_JBWKMV010000001.1, read as the reverse complement.
GGCGGGGACCCTGCACCCGGCCACGGTGCTGCGCGCCCTGGGTCCCAAGCCCTGGAACGCCGCCTATGTGCAGCCCTCGCGCCGTCCGGGCGACGGCCGCTATGGCGAGAACCCCAACCGCCTGCAGCACTATTACCAGTACCAGGTGATCCTGAAGCCGAACCCCGAGAACATGCAGGACCTGTACCTGGGTTCGCTGGAAGCGATCGGCTTGGATCTGCGCACCCACGACATCCGCTTCGTCGAGGACGACTGGGAAAACCCGACCGTCGGGGCCTGGGGCCTGGGTTGGGAAGTCTGGTGCGACGGCATGGAAGTGAGCCAATACACCTACTTCCAGCAGGTCGGCGGCCTGGACGTCTCGCCGGTGGCCGGCGAGCTGACCTACGGCCTGGAACGCTTGGCCATGTACGTGTTCGGCGTCGACAACGTCTACGACCTGCCGTTCAACGACCCGGACTCGCCGCTGGGCGCGACGACCTATGGCGACGTGTTCCTGGAGAACGAGCGCCAGCAGTCGGAAGCCAACTTCCACGGCTACGACGTCGCCGTGCTCAAGCAACAGTTCGAGCAGATGGAGGAGCAGGTCCCGCTGATGCTGGCCCGCTCGTACCAGAACAAGGCGCTGGTCCTGCCCGCCTACGACATGGTCCTCAAGGCCAGCCACCTCTTCAACCTGATGAACGCCCGCGGCGCGATCGCCGTCGCCGAGCGCGCCAGCTACATCGGCCGCATCCGCGACCTCTGTAAGATGTGCGCCAGCGCCTGGGTCGATCAGCAGGAAGCCGCGTAAGTACGATGCCCCAACTTCTCCTCGAACTGTTCTCGGAAGAGATCCCCGCCCGCATGCAGGCCCAGGCCGCCAAGGACCTGGAGCGCATGGCGCGCGAGCACCTGGCCGCCGCCGGCTTCCTGCCCGAGGCCCTGAAGACCTTCGCCGGCCCGCGTCGCCTGACCCTGGTGGCCGAAGGCCTGCCGCTGGCCCAGGCCGACCGCAAGGAAGAGCTGAAAGGCCCGCGCGTCGGCGCCCCGCCGCAAGCCATGGAAGGCTTCCTGCGCAAGGCCGGCCTGACGCAAGACCAGCTGGTCGAGCGCGACGGCGTCTACATGGCCTTCATCGAGAAGAAGGGCCGCCCGACCCCGGAGATCGTCGCCGAGATGGTCGAGGCCATCGTCCGTGGCTTCCCGTGGCCCAAATCGATGATCTGGGGAACCAAGAAGCTGCGCTGGGTGCGTCCACTGAAGCGGATCCTCTGCGTGCTCGACCGCGAGGTCGTGCCGTTCGCCATTGAGGGCATCCCGAGCGGCGACGTCACCGAAGGCCACCGCTTCATGGGCGACGCCCAACCCTTCGTGGCCAAGGACTTCGACGAGTACGCGGCGGGCCTGGAAGCCCACTTCGTCGTGCTCGACGTCGAAGAGCGCAAGGCGCGCATCCTCGAAGGCTGCAAGACCCTGTGCTTCGCCCGTCATCTCGAATTGGTCGAAGACCAAGGACTTCTGGAAGAAGTCGCCGGCCTGGCCGAATGGCCGACGCCGGTGCTGGGCGACATGGATCCGGTCTTCCTGAGCCTGCCGCCCGAGGTGATCCGCACCTCGATGCGCACGCACCAGAAGTACTTCGCCGTCCGCAAGGCCGGTGAAGAGGGCCTGGCCCCGCACTTCATCACCATCGCCAACATCCAGGCGGCCGACGGCGGCGCGGTCATCGCGGCCGGCAACGCCAAGGTGCTGTCCTCGCGCCTGTCCGACGCCCGCTTCTTCTGGGACGAGGACGTCAAGGTCGGCTTCGAGCCGTGGCTCGAGAAGCTGAACGGCGTCACCTTCCACGCCAAGCTCGGCACCATGGCCCAGCGCGTCGAACGCATCGTCGCCCTGGCCGGCGAGATCGCCCCGCTGGTCGGCGCCGATGTCGAGAAGACCAAGGAGGCCGCGCGCCTGGCCAAGGCCGATCTGGCCTCGCAGATGGTCGGCGAGTTCCCCGAGCTGCAAGGCGTCATGGGCGGCTACTACGCCCGCGCGTTTGGCCTGGACGGCGAGATCGCCGACGCCGTGCGTGACCACTACAAGCCGCAAGGCCCCTCGGACGCCGTCCCGACCGCGCCGGTCAGCATCGCCGTGGCGCTGGCCGATAAGCTGGACACGCTGGTCGGCTTCTTCGCGATCGACGAAAAGCCGACGGGGTCAAAGGACCCCTATGCCCTGCGCCGCGCGGCGCTGGGCGTGATCCGGATCATCCTGGAGAACAACCTGCGCCTGTCGCTGGCCAAGTTCGGCAAGGACGACCTGATCGCCTTCTTCGCCGATCGCCTGAAGGTCACTCTGCGCGACCAAGGCAAGCGCCACGACCTCGTCGACGCCGTCTTCGCCCTGGGCGATGACGACCTGGCGCGCATCGTCGCGCGGGTCGAGGCCCTGGACGGGTTCCTGAAGACCGACGACGGCAAGAGCCTGATGGCCGGCTACAAGCGCGCGTCCAACATCCTCAAGGCCGAGGAGAAGAAGGGCGCTCTGCCGGTCGGGGCTCCGGAAGCGCCGACCGCCGACAGCGACGCCGAGGTCGGCCTCTACAACGCCCTGCGCCTGCTGGCCAAGCCGCTGAAGGACGCCCTGGACGCCGAGGACTTCACCGGCGCCATGACCCAGCTGGCCGAGCTACGCGGTCCGGTCGACGCCTATCTCGACGGCGTCTTCGTCAACGAACCCGAGCACCGCGACAACCGCCTGAAGACCCTGGCCGCCGTCCGCGACGCCATGGGCCAGGTGGCGGACTTCGGCCTGATCGCGGGGTAACTCCCCACATCCGATCTCCCCGGCGAACGCCGGGGCCCAGACGAACCAAGAGCGCCGGGCGGCTTCGCTCGGCGCTCTTTCGCATTCACGGCTGATGTTCAGGATGGATCTGGGCCCCGGCGTTCGCCGGGGAAACGGATCAGGCTAGGCCACCGCCGCGTCGAACTCGGCCTTCCACCCCGCGAACTCGGCGCGGTCGTCCTGGTCCCACGGATGGAAGCCCGGGCGGTACCAGGCGAAGTAGGTTTTCCAGCCCCGGCGGAAGAGGCCGGGCTTGCCCCACACGAACGCATTGACCGCCTTCAGCGCCGCCTTGGGCGAATAGCCGTCGGCCTCCAGCAGGCGCGCGGCGTAGCGGCAGATGTTGCGGGTGAACATGATCGTCACGAAGAACATCGCCCGGCAGCGCATGAAATAGCGGCGACGCGCCGACCAGTCCTTTGTCGCAACCATGAAGACGTCATAGGCGACCGCCTTGTGCTCGGTCTCCTCCATGGCGTGCCAGCGCCACAGCTGCTCGACGCCCGCCGGGGTCTGGTCGAACAGGTCCTGATGGCGCACGTGCATCTCGGCCATCATCGCCGTGAAGTGCTCCAGGGCGATGGTCGACAGCAGCATGGCCATCTTGCCACGCTCGCGGGCCATCTTCACACGGCCCTTCACTGTCTCCTCGATCTCGGCGACCGGATAGCGCGTACGGTCGATCAAGCTGTTCAGCTGATGGTGCTCGCGCGAGTGGATGGCTTCCTGGGCGATGAAGTTCTTGGCGTCGTCCAGGAGCTTGCCGGTCAGCAGGTGGCGGTAGTTGCGCACCGCGTCCATGAACAGGCGCTCGCCGTCCGGGAAGGTCAGGGACAGGGCGTTGAACACCGCCGTGCCGACGGGATCGCCGCCCAGCCAGTGGCCCTTCTGGGCGTCGGCGAGGTCGAAACGGATGTCGCGCGGGGTGACGTCCAGGTCTGCGGGGGTGGTTTTGGTCTCGGTCATGGCGTTGTGCGCTCCGCCGGATTAGGGCTTGGTCAGCCTGTGTTGTGACGCACTCTGAGTTATACTGACAAAAATGTCAATAGAGACAGCCACTCCGAAGACCCGTGTCCGTCGATCGCCCGAAGCCGCGCGCGAGAACATCCTCGCCGCCGCCGAGGCGCTGCTGGTCGAGCACGGCCCGCAGGCCATCAAGCTGGCCGACGTGGCCAAGGCCGCCGGGGTGGTCCACGCCAATGTCATCCACCACTTCGGCTCGATCGCCGGGGTCGAGACGGCGCTGATGGAGCGGATGATCCGGCAACTGGCCGACAAGATCATCGTCGGCTTCAACGAGCAGGGCGTCTCGGCCGGCTTCGGGGCCCAGGCTTTGTTCGACGCCTTCGAGACCCGGGGCGCGGCGCGGCTGGCGGCCTGGCTGGAGCTGACCGGCGAGGGGCGGCGGATGACCCTGGTGCGCCAGGTCGTCGACGAGGTGGTTCAGACGCGGCTGGCGCAGGACGTCGGCGTCGCGCGCGAGACGATCATCGACTTCATCCTGCTGAACATCGTCCTGGCCATCGGGGTCGGGCTGTTCGGCCCGACCTTGAGCGAGCTGCTGGGCCGGCCGGCGGACCGGGCGCGCGAACTGGCGCAGGAGCTGGTCCAGGGGCGGATCACCGCCATGGGTAAAGCCTAGGCGCGGGCCAACAGCGCGGGCAGGACTTGCTCGGTCAGCAGAGGCGCTAGCCGCAGGTCGCCCGGCGCGGCCGGATCGATCCAGGCCAGCTCCTCGATCTCGGCCCGCGCGGCGATCGCGCCCTCGACCGTGGCCAGGTAGGTCGCCGATTGCACGGTGAAGCCGGCCTCGTTGGCGGCGGGAGCCGAGAAGTTCCCCAGCAGCTCGGCGCTGAGAAGCCGGCAGCCCAGCTCCTCGTCGAGTTCGCGGGCCAGGGTCGTGAGGTCGTCCTCGCCACCGTCGCGCTTGCCGCCGGGCTTCATGAAGGCGGACGTGCCGCGCTTGCGGACCAGCAGCATGCGGCCGTCCGCATCACGGATCACGGCGGTGACGATGTCGAGGACGCGGCTCATGCGGCCAGGGTAGCCGAGTCGCTACTTCTCGACCGCCGCCAGGATGTGGTCGGCCAGCAGCTTCTCGGAGATGGCGTGCGGCTGGCGGACGCCGAAGTTCGTGGTGGTGATCACCGCCACCAGGTCCAGGTCCGGCACGATCGCCACCTTCTGGCCGCCCGAACCGCTCATCAGCCACGCCTTGTGGCCGTTGAAGGTCTGCAGCCAGACCAAGTAGCCGTAGTCGGTGTTCTCGCGCGCATTGGCGTGCGGCGTGACCGAGGCTTTCACGAACGCGGCGGGCAGCACCTGCTTGCCGTCCCACTGGCCGCCATTGGCGTAGAGCTGGCCCAGCTTCAGCAGGTCGCGGCTGCGCAGGCCCAGACCGCCGCCGCCCATGGCCAGACCCGTGGGCGACATCTGCCACTTGGGGTTCTCGATGCCGAGCGGCTTGAACAGCACCTCGTCGGCGAAGGCGGGCAGGGGCTTCTTCACGGCGTTCTGCACGACCTGGCCCAGGGTCACGACGCCGGCGGTGCAGTAGCTGAAGCTGCGGCCGTAGGGCGAGGCCTCGGGCTTGGGGTTCCAGTCCGGGAAGCCGCGCACCGGTAGGTCGAGGTAGAAGCCGACCCAGTCCTCGATCAGGTACATCCGCTCCTCGTTGCCGCGCGAGAACGAGTTGTCGTCGTCGCACTCGGCGATCGAGCTCATGGTCAGCAGATTCTCGACCGTGACCTTGTCCTTGCGCGGATCGGGATTGGCGGCTGGCGGGCGACCCTTGAGGTAGGCCTTGATCGGCGCGTCGAGGCTGGGCAGGGCGCCGCGGGCCAGCGCCGCGCCGGTCAGCATGGCGGTGACGGTCTTGGTGGCCGAGCGGGTGTTGCGGCGGGCTTCGGCGCCGTCCTGGTCGTAATAGGCCTCGAACACCAGCTTGCCGTGGCGGGCGACCAGGACGCTGGTGATCTTCTGGAACTCGCCGGCCTTGATGGCGGCCGACATCGCGTCGAGCTTGGCGGCCGAGAGGCCCTCGGCGGCGGGAGGAGCGGTGGTCCAGTCGGCGGCTTGCGCCCCGAGCGGGGCCAGGACGAGGGCGGCGGCGAACGCGAAGGCTTTCAAGGCGGGAACTCCAAAAGGAACCTCTGCCGTCTAGGCCGCGCCGGCCTGCTCGTCTTGGACGCTTGAAACCAGCGGCCGGCGTCCGCACAGCCGCGCGAACTCGCCCGGCGTGACGCCATAGGCCTTCAGGAACTGGCGATTGAGGTGGCTCTGGTCGCAGAAGCCCGAGGCCAGGGCGATCTCGCCGATCGGATCGCGGCCGCGCATCAGCAGGTCGGCGGCGCGCTCCAGTCGGCGGGTGCGCAGGCGATCGCCCGGCGCCGTGCCCAGCCAGCGTCGATAGCCGCGCGCCAGATAGACCGGATGCACGCCAGCGATCTCGGCCAAGTCCGAGACACTGATCGGCTGGTCGAACGTGTCGGCCAGGTAGGTCTCGGCGCGATCCAGCCACGAGGGGCGCTTGTCGCTGCCGGCCACGGGCGTGATCGCCTGCGAGGCCAGCTCCAGGCTGAGTCCTTCCAGCGACAGGGCCTCGGTGTCGAGAGTCAGGAGCGAGCGGGTCAGGCGCAGGGCCGCACGGCGCGCGGCCGGGCCGGTCAGCCGCAGGGCGTCGATCGCCGCGCCGCGTCCGGAGCTCGCCAGGGCGCGCCAGTCGGCGGCGCCGAAGCTGACGGCCAGAAAGCAGCCGCCGCCGTCGACGAACCGATCCCGATGGACGACGCCGGGCGGGTTGTAGACCAGCACGGGCCCTTCGGTCTCCGGGCCGGCGGCCGTGGTGATGTAGCGGCCGCGGGTGGCCAGCACGAAGTGGGCGTCGTCGTGGCTATGCTCGTCGACGTGGTCGGCGCGGTTGGTGGCTTCCAGGTGCGCCAGACGCACGCCCGGCAGCTGGCGCTCGACGGTGGGCGCGCCGTAGAACTGGCCTGGGCGAAAGGCAGTTCTTGGCGCGGCCATGTCAGCCCAGCTTCTCGGCGGCCCAGGGGGCGAAATAGGTGATGATCCCCGCCGCGCCGGCCCGCTTGAAGGCGGTCAGGCTTTCCAGGATGGCGCGGTCCCGGTCGATCCAGCCGTTCTGGGCGGCGGCCATGATCATCGCGTACTCGCCCGACACCTGGAAGGCGTAGGTCGGCATGCGGAACTCGTCGACCAGGCGGCGCAGGATGTCGAGATACGGCATGCCCGGCTTGACCATGACCATGTCAGCGCCCTCGGCGATGTCGAGCGCGACCTCGCGGATGGCTTCCTCGGTGTTGGCCGGGTCCATCTGATAGGTCTTCTTGTCGCCCTGGCCACCGGCCAGCTTGGCCGAGCCGATAGCGTCGCGGTAGGGGCCGTAGAAGGCCGAGGCGTACTTGGCGGCGTAGGACATGATCATCACGTCCTGGTGGTTGGCGCTTTCCAGCGCCGCGCGCAGGGCGCCGATGCGGCCGTCCATCATGTCGGACGGGGCCAGGATGTCGGCTCCGGCTTCGGCCTGCATGAGGCCCTGTTCGATCAGGCGCTCGATGGTCGGGTCGTTGAGGATCTTGCCGCCCTCGATCACGCCGTCGTGGCCGTGGTCGGTAAAGGGGTCCAGCGCCACGTCGCACATGATGCCGACCTCGGGAGCGGCGTCCTTCATGGCCTTGACGGCGCGGGGGATGACGCCGTCCGGATCGGCGGCGATCGAGCCGGTCGCGTCTTTTCGGCTGCCATCGATGTGCGGGAAGATGGCGATGGCCGGGATGCCGAGGTCACGGGCGCGGACCGCGGCCTTGGCGGCTTCCTTGACGGAGAGGCGCTCGACGCCGGGCATCGAGGCCACGGGGATCACGCCTTCGCCCTCGTGCACCACCATCGACCAGATCAGGTCGGACGGTCGGACCTCGGTCTCGCGGATGAGGCGGCGGGTCCAGTCAGCCTGGCGCACGCGGCGCAGGCGGGTGGCGGGATACGGGGCGAGGGGCGGAACGGTCATGCGCTTGGTTTCGCGCGAGCGACCGCGCGAGGCAAGACGCCTGCCTCCTTAAGTGGGAGTTTAGGGAGCCGCTCGCGAGGCCAGCATCGACGGACCCTCGATGCGGGTCCACAGCTGCGACTTGCAGATGAAGTTGCCGATCACGCAGCCCTTGGCGCGCATGGTCTTGGGGTCGACGATGTCGGCCGAACCGACCAGGGTGACCTTCAGGGTCGGAACCCAGACGCGGCCCTTCAGCGAACCGTCGCGCTGGCTTTCGAAGTCGCGCAGCAGCTGCTTGCCGATCAGGGTGTCGGTGCCCGACTTGCGCGCATCGGCCTCGGCCTTGGCGCTGGCCCAGACGACGACGCCGCAGGTGCTGGGACCGCAGTCCTTGATTTCCAGGTGCACGCTGTTGCGCGGGTTACGCCACACGCCATAGCTCCGCTCGACGCCGGTGTCGGCGGCTTGAGCGGGAACCGTGGCCGCAGCCATTCCGAGGGCCACCGTCAGGGCGGCCAGTGCAAGTTTCAGGAAACGCATAATCGTTGATGCAGTTGTTATGATTGAGAACGCCCAGACTCGAAGCTGGCATTTGGAGGGAAAGGGCATGGTTATCAAGGGGGTGTGGCGTCACAGACGCTACACACCGTGTAACGGAGGATTTCAGGTCACAGTAGGAGACGGCTGTGACACGCGTTGACAGCAGGCTTTCGGCGCGGCACGTCAGCGGCCAAGAAGGTGAGGGCGGTTCCGCCCCAAACGGGAGGAAATGCGCATGGATTTCGCACTGAACGAAGATCAAGTCGCAATCCAGGATGCGGCTCGCGCTTTCGCCGAGGGACAGCTTGCCCCGTTCTCGGCGCAGTGGGACGAGCAGAAACATTTCCCCGTCGACACCCTGCGCCAGGCCGCCGAACTCGGCTTCGCCGGCATCTATGTGAACGAGGATGTCGGCGGCAGCGGCCTGTCGCGCCTGGACGCCTCGATCATCTTCGAGGCGCTCAGCTACGGCGACGTGCCCACGGCGGCGTACCTGACCATCCACAACATGGCCTCGTGGATGATCGATCGTTTCGGCTCCGACGACCTGCGTAAGCGCTACCTGCCGCGCCTGACGACCATGGAGCTGATCGCCAGCTACTGCCTGACCGAACCGGGCGCGGGCTCGGACGCGGCCAACATGCGCACCACGGCCAAGCTGGACGGCGACCACTATGTCCTGAACGGCGGCAAGGCCTTCATCTCGGGCGGCGGCGTGTCGGACGTCTATGTCGTCATGGCCCGCACGGGCGGCGACGGGGCCAAGGGCGTCTCGGCCTTCGTGGTCGAGAAGGGCATGGAGGGCCTCAGCTTCGGGGCCAATGAGCGCAAGATGGGCTGGAACGCCCAGCCGACCGCCCAGGTGAACTTCGACAACTGCCGGGTGCCGGTGGAGAACCGCATCGGCCAGGAAGGCGAGGGCTTCCGCTTCGCCATGATGGGCCTGGACGGTGGGCGCCTGAACATCGCCTCGTGCTCGCTGGGCGGGGCGCAGTTCGCCCTCGACACCGCCAAGGCCTACATGGAGACCCGCAACCAGTTCGGCAAAGCGCTGAAGGACTTCCAGGCCCTGCAGTTCAAGCTCGCCGACATGGCCACCGAGCTGGAAGCCGCCCGCCTGATGGTGCGCCGGGCCGCCCACGCGCTGGACAACCGCCACCCCGAGGCGACCAAGCTGTGCGCCATGGCCAAGCGGTTCGCGACCGACGCCGGCTTCCAGGTGGCCAATGACGCCTTGCAGCTGCACGGCGGCTACGGCTACCTCCAGGACTATCCGCTGGAGCGCATCGTGCGCGACCTGCGGGTGCACCAGATCCTGGAAGGGACCAACGAGATCATGCGCGTCATCATCGCCCGCGAGATGTTTCGACAGTGATCTATCTCTGTCGCCACGGTGAGACCTTCCACAATCGCGAGGGGCGTCTGCAGGGGCGCTCGGAATCGGACCTGACGCCGCTGGGCCGCGCCCAGGCGGCGGCGATGGGCGACCTGCTGTTCGACCTCGTCCATCGTGATCCGCCGGCGGATTGGCGCATCGTCGCCAGCCCGCTGCGCCGCGCGCTGAACACGGCCGAGACGATCGGCGCGCGTCTGGGCTTGCCGGTGGCGATCGACGAGCGCCTGGTCGAGATCGATGTCGGCGAATGGTCCAACCGTTTGCGCGAAGAGGTGAGGGGCGAGAATCCGCATCTGCACGGCGACGACGCCTGGGGCTTCCACGCGCCGGGCGGCGAGACCTACGAGGGCATGATGGCCCGCCTTGGTGAGTGGCTGGCCGAGCAGGCCGCCGAGCCCGAGCGCCGGCTGATCGTGGTCAGCCACGGCGTCGCCGGCCGGCTGCTGCGCGGCGCCTATGCCGGTCTGTCGAAAGCCGAGACCCTGGCCCAGGACATCCCGCAGGACGCCGTCTATCGCCTGATGGCCGGCCAGATCGACCGCTTCGACTGCGCGCCCGTCGCCGAAAACGCCTAGGACCTATCGATGACCGAAGAGCCCGAAGTCCTGATCAGCGTCGAGAAGAACGTCGGCCGCATCACGCTGAACCGTCCCAAGGCCCTTCACGCCCTGACCCAGGGCATGTGCGAGACCATGATCGGCGCGCTGCTGGACTGGCAGGAGGACCCCGAGATCTACATGGTCCTGATCGACCACTCGGGCGAGCGTGGCTTCTGCGCCGGCGGCGACATCCGCATGCTGGCCGACAGCGGGGCCAAGGACGGCGTCGAGGCGCGGGCCTTCTTCCACACCGAGTACCAGCTGAACCACCTGCTGTTCACCTATGACACCCCGGTGGTGGCGGTGATGGACGGCATCGTCATGGGCGGCGGCGTCGGCATCTCGATGCCGGCCCACGTGCGGATCGCCACCGAACGCACGACCTTCGCCATGCCCGAGACCGGCATCGGCCTGTTCCCCGATGTCGGCGGCGGCTGGTACCTGCCGCGCCTGCCGGGCAAGGCCGGGCTGTGGCTGGCCCTGACCGGCGCGCGGATCAAGGGCGCGGACTGCATGCGTCTTGGCATCGCTACCCACTTCGTCGAATTCGGCGCCATCGCGGGGCTGAAGAAGGCCATCATCGCCGATCCGCGCCGCATCGACGAGATCCTCAAGAAGTACCGCGCCGACGCCGGCAAGGCCGCGCTGCTGGGCTTCGAGCAGGACCTCAACCGCCTGTTCGTCGGCGAGAGCGTGGAAGAGATCGTCGAGTTCCTGACCCTCGACTCCAGCGACTGGGGCAAGGCCCAGCTGGAGGTGCTGAAGACCAAGTCGCCCCAGACCCTGAAAGTCGCCTTCGAGCAGCTGAAGCGCGGCGAGGCCATGACCGACTTCGCCGACAACATGGCCATGGAATACCGGATCGGCTCGCGCGTGGTGATGAAGCACGACTTCATCGAGGGCGTCCGGGCCGTGATTATCGACAAGGACAATGCGCCCCAATGGAACCCGGCCACGCTTGAAAGCGTAACCGACGCCATGTTGGCCGAGATTTTCGCGCCGCTTCCCCCCGGGGAAGAATGGATGCCGCTGACGTAACCGTTTGCCCTCCGCCTGTCCCATGGACAGGCGGCGGCAAAAAAGGGGCGGCGTGGCAGGCGCCGAAACCGCTTACACTTTCGGCTGCCACGCTGCTGGGCTAACGTCGCCTCAACTAAGAACACGTTGGTTCGGAAGGATTGCCATGCGTAAGCCGCTTCTCAGTCTCGTCGCCGTGCTGGGCCTCGCGGCCTGCGCCACCCAGCCGATGATGGGACCTCCGCCGCCGCCGCCTTCGGGCCCGGCAGCCGCGGCCATCTCGCCGAACATCGCCGCCGCGCTCAGCGATCCGTCGCGTCCGGCCGCCGACATGGTCCGGGACGCCAACCGCCATCCGGGCGAGGTCCTGAGCTTCGCCGGCGTGCGTCCGGGCGCCAAGGTCGCCGACCTGATCCCCGGCGGTGGCTATTTCACCCGCATCCTGGCCAAGTCGGTCGGGCCCCGGGGCACGGTCTACGCCTATGTGCCGGACGAGCTGACCAAGCTGGCCAAGCGCGAGCCGGCGGTGAACGCCATCGCCCGCGACCCGGCCTATTCGAACGTGAAGGTGATCCTGAACACGCTGCCGAACTTCTCCGCGCCGGAGAAGCTGGACCTGGTGTTCACGGCCCAGAACTATCACGACATGCACGACAAGTTCATGGGCCCGGCCGACCTGTCGGTCGTGAACCGCCAGGTGTTCAGGTCCCTGAAGCCGGGCGGCGTGTTCCTGGTCATCGACCACTCGGCCGAGCCGGGCTCGGGCCTGCGCGACACCGAGACCCTGCACCGCATCGACTCGGCGGTGGTGAAGTCCGAGGTCACGGCCGCCGGCTTCATCTTCGAGGGCGAAAGCCGGGTGCTGAAGGACCCGGGCGACAGCCGCAAGGTCAACGTCTTCGACCCGTCGATCCGCGGCAAGACCGACCAGTTCGTCTACAAGTTCCGCAAGCCGGCCAACGCTCGCTGAACCCACAAAGACCACGAACGACAACGATAAGGACCGCGCCCATGAGGCGCGGTTCGCATTTGCAGGGAGCTTCACGATGACCAGCATCGCCTTCATCGGCCTGGGCAACATGGGCGGCGGCATGGCCGCGAACCAGGCCAAGGTCGGTAACACCGTCCGCGCCTTCGACCTGTCGGCGCAGGCGGTCGAGCGAGCGGTGGCGGCGGGTTGCCAGGCGGCGGCTTCCGTCGCCGAGGCCGTGGCCGACGCCGAGGTGGTGATCACCATGCTGCCGGCCGGTCCGCACGTCCGGTCTGTCTATGGCGAGCAGATTCTCAAGAGCGCGCCGAAGACGGCCCTGTTGATCGACTGCTCGACCATCGACGTCGAGAGCGCCCGCGCCGTGGCCGGGCAGGCGGCCGAGGCGGGCTTCCGCTTCGCCGACGCGCCGGTGTCGGGCGGCATCATGGCCGCCGAGGCCGGGACCCTGGCCTTCATGGTCGGCTGCGCGGCGGTCGACTTCCCGGCCATCGAGGCGGCCTTGGCCCCGATGTCGCGCGTGACCATCCACGCCGGCGACCACGGGGCGGGGCAGGCGGCCAAGATCTGCAACAACATGCTGCTGGGCGTGTCGATGCTGGGCACCTGCGAGGCCTTCGCCCTGGCCGAGAAGCTGGGCCTGGGCGCCGACCGCTTTTTCGAGATCGCCAGCAAGTCGTCGGGCCAGTGCTGGTCGGTGACCAGCTATTGCCCGGTCCCGGGCGTGGGTCCGCAGACGCCGGCCGACCGCCAATACGAGGGCGGTTTCGCCTCGGCCATGATGCTGAAGGACCTGAAACTGGCCCAGGAAGCCGCCGCCAAGGCCGGCGCCAGCACGCCGATGGGCGCGCAGGCCGAGGCGCTCTACGCGTTGTTCGACGCCAACGGCTTCGGGAGCAAGGACTTCTCGGCCGTGATCGAGTTACTGCGCGGAAAGCTGGCGCAGCTTACCTGAATCGTCCAAGACGCCGCCTTCGCGAGGGTGTTCATTGACGAAATCGATGCGGCCAATCGCGCAATTCAATTTGTAGGTAAACGTCCGTAGATGGACACTAACGGCGCTTGGTGCGAAAAGCCGAGCCGTGAATAAAGGGGACCTCTGGCTCACCTGGCCGGCGGTTTAGAGACCGACATGGACTACAAAGCCGCGTTCCGCAGCGCCGTCGACCAGATCCGTCAGGAGGGCCGCTACCGGGTCTTCGCCGACCTGAAGCGACAGCGTGGGCAGTTTCCGCGCGCCACCTGGACCCGCCAGGACGGCTCGGAAGGCGAAGTCGTGGTCTGGTGCAGCAACGACTATCTCGGCCAGGGCCAGAACCCGGTGGTTCTCGACGCCATGAAGGCCGCCGTCGATCAGCACGGCTCGGGCTCGGGCGGCACCCGCAACATCTCGGGCACCAATCACGACCACGTCCTGCTGGAGGCCGAGCTGGCCGACCTGCACGGCAAGGAAGGCGCGCTGCTGTTCACCTCGGGCTATGTCTCGAACGAAGCCAGCCTGTCGGTGGTGCAGAAGATCCTGCCCGGCCTGATCATCTTCTCGGACGAGCTGAACCACGCCTCGATGATCGCCGGCATCCGCAACGGCGGCGGTCCGCGCAAGGTGTTCCGTCACAACGATCTTGAGCATCTTGAAGAGCTGCTGGCGGCCGCCCCGGCCGACGCGCCCAAGATGATCGCGTTCGAGAGCGTCTATTCGATGGACGGCGACATCTCCGATATCGCCGGCACCATCGCCCTGGCAAAGAAGTACGGGGCCATGACCTATCTGGACGAGGTCCACGCGGTCGGCATGTACGGCCCACGCGGCGGCGGCGTCGCCGAGCGCGAAGGCCTGATGGACCAGATCGACATCATCGAGGGCACGCTGGGCAAGGCGTTCGGCGTCATGGGCGGCTACATCACCGGCGACGCCGAAGTGATCGACGCCATCCGCCTGATGGCCGCCGGCTTCATCTTCACCACGTCGCTGCCGCCCGCCCTGGTGGCCGGGGCCCTGGCCAGCGTCCGCTGGCTGAAGCAGCATCCGGAAGTGCGCGAGATCCATCAGGAGCGCGCCGCGACCCTGAAGGCCATGTTCAAGGCCGCCGGCCTGCCGGTCATGGAAAACGAAAGCCACATCGTCCCGGTGCTGGTCGGCGACCCCGTCCACACCAAGATGATCAGCGACATGCTGCTGGCCGATCACGGCGTCTATGTGCAGCCGATCAACTATCCGACCGTGCCGCGCGGCACCGAGCGCCTGCGCTTCACCCCGACCCCGTTCCACTCGGACGACATGATGCGCAAGCTGGTCGCCTCGATGGAAAAGCTGTGGGCCCACTGCAACGTCGCCCGCATGGGCGGTCACGCGGCCTAAGGAACGATCAGAACTTCAACTTCGACCGAACCGCACATCGTCGAAACGAAAAACGCCGCCGGAGTCCGGCGGCGTTCGCGTGCCTGAAAGGCGTCGGCGGGTCAGCTGCCGCGCCGCACGCCCTTGCCCAGGCCGATCTTCTTGGCGAAGTCCGAGCGGCGGGCCGCATAGGCCGGCGCCACCATCGGATAGTCCGGCGGCAGACCCCATTTGCGGCGATATTCCTCGGGGCTCATGTCGTAGTGCGAGCGCAGGTAGCGCTTGAGCATCTTCAGCTTCTTGCCGTCTTCCAGGCAGACGATGAAATCGTGTTGCACCGAACGGCCGATCGGCACGGCCGGCTTGGCCTTCTCGACCGGCTGGGGCGCTTCGCCGCCATTGCCGAGCGCCGACAGCGCCTGGTGAACCGTCCGGATCAGATCCGGTATGGCCGTCTGGGAGACTGTGTTCTGGCCTACATAGGCCGCCACGATCTCGGCGCTGAGCCCCAGGATATCGACGTTGTTGTCATTCGCCGTTTCCGTGCCGCCGCCGTGAGACGCCATGAGATACCCCATTCCCGTTGTTGTCGTTCGAACTTCGCAGGGGTTGAGCACCGCCCTGCAGGACGGCAACGCACAACGCGACATGTGGTTCCGAGATTGATCACCGCGCCTTACCCGTTAAAGAGGGCGCCTCTGCCGACTCCCCCAAACGCCCGGAGAGCGAAATGACCCAAGCCAACACGAGCGCCTTCTTCGGCGCGGACCTCGCCACCGCGGACAAGGACATCTTCGACCGCATCGGTCGCGAGCTGGACCGTCAGCAGAACCAGATCGAGCTGATCGCCTCGGAGAACATCGTCTCGAAGGCGGTGCTGGAGGCCCAGGGCTCGATCCTGACCAACAAGTACGCCGAAGGCTATCCGGGCAAGCGCTACTACGGCGGCTGCGAATGGGTCGACGAGATCGAGACCATCGCCATCGAACGCGCCAAGCAACTGTTCGGCGCCGGCTTCGCCAACGTCCAGCCGCACTCGGGCTCGCAGGCCAACCAGTCGGTGTTCATGTCGCTGCTGCAGCCGGGCGACACCTTCATGGGCATGGACCTGGCCGCTGGCGGTCACCTGACCCACGGCTCGCCCGCCAACCAGTCGGGCAAGTGGTTCAAGCCGGTGTCCTACACCGTGCGCCAGCAGGACCAGCTGATCGACTACGACAACGTCGCCGAGGTGGCCGAGCGCGAGAAGCCCAAGCTGATCATCGCCGGCGGCAGCGCCTATAGCCGCGAGATCGACTTCGCCCGCTTCCGCCAGATCGCCGACAGCGTCGGGGCCTATCTGATGGTCGACATGGCCCACTTCGCGGGCCTGGTGGCCGGCGGCGTGTTCCCGAACCCGGTGCCGCACGCCCACGTCGTCACCACCACCACCCACAAGACCCTGCGCGGTCCGCGCGGCGGCATGGTGCTGACCAACGACGAGGCGATCATCAAGAAGGTCAATTCGGCCGTCTTCCCGGGCTTGCAAGGCGGTCCGCTGGAGCATGTCATCGCCGCCAAGGCCGTGGCCTTCGGTGAAGCGCTGCAGCCGGCCTTCAAGGATTACGCGGCTCAGATCATCGCCAACGCCAAGGCGCTGTCGGAAGCTCTGCTGAAGTCGGGCGTCAACATCGTCTCGGGCGGCACCGACAGCCACCTGATGCTGGTCGACCTGCGCCCCAAGGGCGTGACCGGCCGCGACACCGAGCACAGCCTCGAGCGCGCCCACATGACCTGCAACAAGAACGGCGTGCCGTTCGACACCGCGCCGTTCACGATCACCTCGGGCATCCGCCTGGGCACGCCGGCCGGCACGACGCGCGGTTTCAAGGAAGCCGAGTTCACCCGCGTCGGCGAACTGATCGGCGAGGTCGTCAACGGCCTGGCCGCCAATGGCGCGGACGGCAATGCCGAGGTCGAGGCCAAGGTCCGCGAGGAAGTGCTGGCCTTGACGGCTCGCTTCCCGATCTACAACTAGTTAGCATAGGTTCCTTGACGAAAATCCAAGTCCATGCTCCCCTTTTACGTGTGAAAAAGAGGAGCTCTCCAATGGGTTTTCTTGACGATCTATTTGGTGGTGGCCAGCGTAAAGGCGACGATGACTATGAACAACGCCGCCGAGAGGAAGCGGAGCGTAAGCGTCAGGCGGATATCGAGTTCCAACGATCTCAAGATATTCAACGCCAGATTGATCAGCAGACTCGGCGTTAATAGCGAAATACCATTTGATCTAGTGAAGTTGTTCGGCGGAAGCGGAATGCGACCATGAGGTGTCCGTTCTGCGGTCATGCCGAAAGTCAGGTTAAAGATAGCCGCCCGTCGGAAGACGGCGCGGCTATCCGCCGTCGCCGCATGTGCCCGGAGTGCGGCGGCCGCTTCACCACGTTCGAGCGGGTGCAGCTGCGCGAGCTGATCATCCTGAAGCGTTCGGGCCGGCGTTCGCCGTTCGATCGCGACAAGCTTGTGCGGTCGATCGCCCTGGCCACCCAGAAAAGACCCGTCGAGGCCGAGCGGATCGAACGGATGATCAACGGCATCGTCCGGCAGCTGGAAAGCATGGGCGAGACCGAGCTGCCGTCCTCAGCGGTCGGCGAAATGGTCATGAAGGCGTTGAAATCGCTCGATGACGTGGCCTATGTCCGCTACGCCTCGGTCTATCGCGATTTCAAGGAAACCAGCGACTTCGCCAAGTTCCTGACCGAAGAAGGTCTGAGCGACGGCGTCGAAGAAGAGCTATAGTCCGTTAATCCCTGATGTGTGTTTGTACGCGCGCGGCAAGCGCGGCCGTGGAGATTCGAAGCTAGATGGTTGAAGACAACATCCGCCTGCTGGTCGTGGAGAGCCGAAGCCATTCGGGGATCTCCGACGAACTGCTGCGCGGAGCCGCCCAGGCCATCGAGGCCCAGGGCGCCGAGTACGACGTGATCACGGTCTCCAGCGCCCTGCAGATCCCGACCGCCATCGCCATCGCCGAGGAAGCCGGCCACCGCCCCGTGGGCGTGCGCTACGACGGCTATGTCGCGCTGGGCACGATCATCCGCGGCGAAACCTATCATTTCGAGCTGACCGCCAACGAAACCGCCCGGGGTCTGCAGGACCTGGGCATCGGCAAGCGCCTGGCGATCGGCTTCGGCGTGCTGGCCGTCGACGACGAGGCCCAGGCCTTCACCCGCGCGCGGGTCAGCGAAGGCGATCGTGGCGGCGCGGCCGCCAAGGCGTGCCTTGAGACCATCGCCCTGAAGCGTCAACTGCTGGGACAGGCCCGATGAGCGGCAACCGCATCCAACCGCGCTCGGTGGCGCGTCTCGCCGCCGTCCAGGCCCTGTACCAGATGGAAGTCTCGGGCGCGGGCGTCGATTCGGTGGTCCGCGAGTTCGGCGAGCACCGCTTCGACCGCGACGTCGAGGGCGAGCGCCTGGCCGCCGCCGACGAGAAGTTCTTCGCCGAGCTGGCCAAGGGTGTCGTCGACAACCAGGCCAAGGTCGACCAGGGCATCGTCAAGCGCCTGGCCTCGGGCTGGCGCCTGGAGCGCCTGGACGCCACGGCCCGCGCCGTGCTGCGCGCCGGCGCCTACGAATTGATGTTCCGACCGGACGTTCCGACCGAAGTCGTCATCAACGAGTACGTCGAGATCGCTAAATCCTTTTTTGAAGGTCCCGAGTCAGGCTTCATCAATGGCGCCCTCGACGCGATCGCCCGTGATGCACGAGACTGACGAAGACGACTGGTTCGCCGAAGACGACGCCGCCGCGCCTGCCGCGGCGGACGCGGCCCCGACTGAATTCGACCACATCGCGCGCCTGCTGCGCCCGCTGACGCGCGGCGATCCCGTCGCGCTGGACCTGCTGGACGACGCGGCCGTGCTGCCCTCGCGTCCGGGCTACGACCTGGTGATCACCAAGGACGCCATGGTCGCCGGCGTGCACTTCCTGGCCGACGAGGCCCTGGACGTCGTCGCCCGCAAGCTGCTGCGCACCAATCTTTCCGACCTCGCGGCCAAGGCGGCCGAGCCCTACGGCTATTTCCTGGCCGTCGGCTGGCCCTCGGGCTCCGACGTCACCTCGCGCGAGATCTTCGCCCGCGGCCTGGCCGAGGATGGAGCCTTGTTCGACATGTCGCTGCTGGGCGGGGACACGGTCACCACCTCCGGCCCGCTGGTCGTCTCGGCGACCCTGCTGGGCTGGGTCCCCGAAGGCGGCGCGGTCCTGCGGCGCGGGGCAAAGCCGGGCGACCGGCTGATGGTCTCCGGCACGATCGGCGATGGCTGGCTGGGCCTGCTGGCCCAGTGGGGCGAGGTGATGGACGTCGACGGCGCCATGCTGCGCCGCTATCGCCAGCCCGAGCCGCGCGTCACCCTGCGCGACGCCATGCGCCTGCACGCCAAGGCCGCCGCCGACGTCTCCGACGGTCTGCTGGCCGACAGCGCCCACATCGCCAAGGCCAGCGGCTGCCGCGTGCGGGTCGACCTGGAGCGCCTGCCGTTGTCGCCCGGCGGCCAGGCCTGGCTGGACCAGCAGCCCGAGCAGGTCGAGGGCCGCATCTCCCTGGCCTCCGGCGGCGACGACTACGAGATCGTCTGCGCCGTCGATCCGAACGAGGCCTGGGCCTTCCGGGTGGCCGCCGCCGCCGCTGGCGTCAAGGTCAGCGAGATCGGCGAGTTCGTGGAAGGCGAGGGGGTCTCGGCCTACTACAAGGGCCGCGACGTCACGCCCTCGCGCCTGGGCTGGCTGCACGGCTAGTTAGGTTAATCTCAAGGCCTGTCGGTTATGGGAAAGGCCCATGACCCGCTTCGTCACGCCCTCGCGCCGTCTCCTGCTCGCCGCCGCCTTCACCCTGGTGGCCGGTCCCGCCCTGGCCAGCGGTCCCAAGAAAAAGGAAGGCGAGGGCCAGGCGCTGGACCCGACCTACAAGCTGGGGTCGATGACCATCCCGATCATCGCCAACGGCCGGATCGTCAACTACGTCTTCGTCGCCATGACCCTGAAGCTGACCGAGGGCGCCGACGCCGCGGCGCTGAAGGACCAGGAGCCGATGCTGCGCGACGCCATCGTGCGGGCGGCCTACAAGACCCCCTTCACCCGCGCCGATAGCTGGAAGGAAGTCGACGGGCCGCGCCTGACCAGCTTCGTCATGAGCCAGTGCGCGGTGCTGATGGGCAAGGGCAAGGTCGCCTCGGTCGAGATCGTCAAGCAGATCCCCCGCCAGCAGCTGATGCCGCCCAAGCCGGGCGCCGCCAAGCCTGCCAGCCAGGGCGATCTCCACCCCTGATTCCACCCGCCGAGCCAGGCTCTGCCCCGGCAAAGGCTTGCGCCGACACGGGTTGCGCGCCCCCCGACCATCTGACAGTCTCTTTGGGATGACGCCGTTCGGTTGTCATTTTGGGAGCATCGAGGGGGCACGAGGCCAAAGGCCCGCCCGTCGATCCGGGCGGCGGTTTGACGTGCGTCTTGTTTAGCGCTCGTTGGGCCTCCAGCCGCCGGACCGGCATCCCCCTCGTGATTGGAAGCGCGAAGGGGCGAAGAACCTAATGAGTCTTTGGCTTTATCTGGCCATCGGGGCCGGGCTGCTGGCGGTGCTGTACGGCGCCGTGCAGACGGCAAGTCTGATGCGGGCGTCGCCCGGCAATGCACGAATGCAGGAGATCGCCGCGGCGATCCAGGAAGGGGCCCAGGCCTATCTGAACCGCCAGTACACGACGATCGGCATCGTCGGCGTGGTGGTGATCGCCGCTCTGGCGTTCTTCTTCAAATCCTGGGAGCAGCCGGTCGGCTTCGCCCTGGGCGCGATCCTCTCGGGCGCGGCCGGCTTCGCGGGCATGCTGATCTCGGTCCGCGCCAACGTCCGCACGGCCCAGGCCTCGTCGGAGAGCCTGGCCAAGGGCCTGTCGATGGCCTTCACCTCCGGCGCCGTCACCGGCATGCTGGTGGCCGGCTTCGCCCTGATCGGCGTGGCGGGCTACTACGCCCTGCTGCTGTCGAGCGGCCACGGCGGCACCGACCGCGTGGTCGTGGACTCGCTGGTGGCCCTGGGCTTCGGCGCCTCGCTGATCTCGATCTTCGCCCGTCTGGGCGGCGGCATCTTCACCAAGGGCGCCGACGTTGGCGGCGACCTGGTGGGCAAGGTGGAAGCCGGCATCCCGGAAGATGACCCCCGCAACGCGGCCACCATCGCCGACAATGTCGGCGACAATGTCGGCGACTGCGCCGGCATGGCCGCCGACCTGTTCGAGACCTACGCGGTGACCACGGTCGCCACCATGGTCCTGGCGGCGATCTTCTTCCGCGGCTCCGAAGCGGTGTCGTCGATGATGCTGCTGCCGCTGGCCATCTGCGCGGTCTGTATCGTGACCTCGATCATCGGCTCGTTCGCCGTGCGTCTGGGCAAGAGCCAGAACATCATGGGCGCCCTCTATCAGGGCCTGATCGTCACCGGCGTGCTGTCGATCCCGGTCGTCTGGTACGTGATCCACCAACTGGTGCCGGCCGCCGTCACCGTCGGCCTGGGCACGCCCACCGAAAAGACCTTCGACGCCGACAGCCTGTTCTATTGCGGTCTGGTCGGCCTGGCCGTGACCGCCGCGATCGTGGTGATCACCGAGTACTACACCGGCACCAACTACCGTCCGGTGAAGTCGGTGGCTCAGGCGTCGGTCTCGGGTCACGGCACGAACGTGATCCAGGGCCTGGCCATGTCGCTGGAATCCACGGCCCTGCCGGCCCTGACCATCATCGTCGGCATCGTGGTGACCTATAATCTGGCGGGCCTGTTCGGCATCGCTATCGCCACCACGACCATGCTGTCGCTGGCCGGCTTCATCGTCGCCCTGGACGCCTTCGGCCCGGTCACCGACAACGCTGGCGGCATCGCCGAGATGGCGGGCCTGCCGCCGGAAGTCCGCGTCACCACCGACGCCCTGGACGCCGTGGGCAACACCACCAAGGCCGTCACCAAGGGCTACGCCATCGGTTCGGCCGGCCTGGGCGCCCTGGTGCTGTTCGCCGCCTATACCGAGGACCTGAAGTTCTTCTCGGCTCACGCCGAGGCGGGCAGCTTCTTCGACGGCATGGGGCCGGTGACCTTCGACCTGTCGAACCCCTATGTCGTGGTCGGCCTGCTGTTCGGCGGCCTGCTGCCGTTCCTGTTCGGCGGCCTGTCCATGACCGCCGTCGGCCGCGCAGCCGAGTCGGTCGTCGCCGAGGTGCGTCGTCAGTTCCGCGAGAACCCGGGCATCATGACCGGCGAGGTCAAGCCCGAGTACGGCAAAGCCGTGGACATCCTGACCAAGGCCGCCATCCGCGAGATGATCGTGCCCAGCCTGCTGCCGGTCGTCTCCCCGGTGGTGCTGTTCTTCGTGATCAAGGCCATCGCCGGCAAGGTCGACGCGTTCGCCTCGCTGGGCGCTATGCTGATGGGCGTGATCGTCACCGGTCTGTTCGTCGCCATCTCGATGACCAGCGGCGGCGGCGCCTGGGACAACGCCAAGAAGGTCATTGAAGAGGGCTTCACCGACAAGAACGGCGTCCTGCACACCAAGGGCGGCGACACCCATAAGGCCGCCGTCACCGGCGACACTGTCGGCGACCCCTACAAGGACACCTCGGGTCCGGCCGTGAACCCGATGATCAAGATCACCAACATCGTGGCCCTGCTGCTGTTGGCGGTGCTGGCCCACGGCTGATCCTTCGGGATAAGCCTGAAACGGGAACGCCCCGGAGGAAACTCCGGGGCGTTCTGCTTTGAGGACGTTTGTTTTCGGGGACTGAGGCGCGCTCAGTACACGTCCTCGTGGTCCATCTCGGCCAGGGCGTCCATGACCAGGGTCGGCTGGGCGCCGCGGCGTTCGACGCCGGAGAACTCGTGATCGATCCGCCGGCGACGGCAGGGGCCGAAATACTCGCTGGCCCGCACGAAGGGGCGGGGGTTGTTCACGATCTCATTGATCCGGTGCATGACCCCGCGCGCCGTCAGCGGCTTGGCCAGGAACTCGGTGACGCCCGCCATGCGCGCGTCGTTCAGCGTGCGCTGGGTGGCGTGGCCGGTCATCATGATTACCGGCACATAGGGATTGGGGCTGGCGGTCGAGGTCCGGATCCAGCGGATGAACGCCAGGCCGTCGACGGGCGACATCATCAGGTCGGTGAAGACGATGTCGATTTCCTGCGACTGAAAGATCTTGAGCGCGTCCAGGCCGTCGCCGGCCTCGCGGACCTTACGGACACCCGCCGCTTTCAGAATATGGCTGACGACCTTGCGCATGTTGGCGTTGTCGTCGACCAGCAGCACCGATACGTCACGAAGGTCCATGCCCTCCACGTTAGCGTCTCCCCCGCTGCGTGAATTCGTCGCGACATAACTTGGATCGCTTGAGTCGAACGTGACCCAATTCGGGTTTATGAAGTGTTTAGCGGATGGTATACCGCCGCATTTAAGACGGTGAATTTCGCATTCAGAGTAAATCGACAAGATTTACTCGCCGCGCCAGAGTGGTGCTGTGTTCCCTGGCGTAACCCGCGCGCGAAAAAGCCGCCCACCTCGCGGTGGACGGCTTTTCTAATCTGTCGAGTTGTCGACTTTGGCCCGAAGGCCGCTTTGGGTCTAGCGACCGCCCGGACGCTGGCCCGGAGCCTCGTCGTCCTGCGGGAGCATGCCGCCACGGCCAACGTTGCCGAGCAACTGCTCGAGGATGGTCATCTCGCGGCCGCGGGTCGGGGTCTCACGGCCGTTGTAGGCGATGACCTTGCCGTCCTTCAGCGTGTAGGTGTTCACCGAGGCGACCTTTTCGTCGGCCGGGTTGAACTTGATGGCCACGACATCGCGCTTGATCACGCGCGGCATGTAGAAGGCCACGCGGTCGGTCGTCTGCGAGATGTAGTACCAGGTGTTGTTGTCGAAGGTCGAAACCGCCGACGGCGAACCCAGCTTTTCCATCAGGGTGGACTTGCTGTCGTCGCCCACCTTCATGTCGGCGGGCTTGGCCTCGATCGCCTGAAAGCCGGAGTAGCTGGTCAGCGGCGTGCAGGCGGACGTGGCGATCGCCAGGCCCAGAATGGCGGCGGCGAAAACGGCGGGGCGAGACATCAAGGCTCCGAACCGGAAAAATGCAGACTTTGACCTATCGCCCGCGGGAGCTTAGTTCAATGCCCGCGTGAAAGCGGACCCCGCGTCTAGCGGGATGTCGCGGCGAAATCGAGGCGTTTCATGTTTCTGGACAGGTGGCTCAAGCCCAGGCCCGCCAAGGCGGCGGGGGCCAAGCTGTATGCTGGCGCGGTGGCCCAGGCCCGTTCCGCGGCCTTTTATCGCGACTTCGGCGTCCGCGACTCGCTGGAAGGTCGCTTCGAGCTGTTCAGCCTGCACGTGATCCTCCTGATCGAGCGACTGAAGGGGCAGGGCGATGCGGCGGCCGAGACCTCGCAGGCCGTTTTCGACTCGTATGTGAAGGGCCTGGACGACGCTTTCCGCGAGATCGGCGTGTCCGACACCGCGGTCGGCAAGAAGATGAAGAAGCTGGCGGGCGCCTTCTACGGCCGCCTGAAGGCCTATGACGAAGCCGTCGCGACCCTGCCGGAAACGGCCGGCGTGACCGAGTTCCTGGCCCGCACCGCGTTCGAGGAGCGCGGCGAGGGTGATGTGGCCGCTCTGGCCGCCTATGTGATCAAGACGCGCGAGGCCCTGGCGGAACAGTCGCTGGAGGCCCTGCTGCAAGGAGACGTGACGTGGCCGAACCCGTGACCGCCCCCTGGCCGTGTGAAATCCCGCTGGCCCAGGTCGACCGTGGCGCCGTCAAGCTGCGCCTGGAGCCGACCGCCGAGCAGCGCAAGGCCATCGCCAAGCAGTTGGACCTGGTCAGCCTGGAAGAACTCAGCGCCGAGGTGTTCCTGACCTCGTGGCTGGACGGCGCCGAGGTCTCCGGCGTGCTGCGCGCCCGCGTGGTCCAGACCTGCAGCGCCACCGCCGACGATTTCGAGACGCCGATCGACGCGCGCTTCGACCTGCGGGTGCTGCCGGCCGACAGCAAGAACGCGCCGCAGGGCGAGGAGAGCGGCGACCTAGGCGTCGATCCGGACGCCGACGATCCGCCGGATGTGCTGGAAGGCGAGAAGATCGACGTCTCGGGCTATGTGATCGAGCATCTGGCCCTGGAGCTGGACCCGTTCCCCCGCAAGCCGGGCGCGGTGTTCGTGCAGCCGCCCGAGCCGGTCGAACTTTCCCCGTTCGCGGCGCTGAAGGGCCTGAAAACGAAGGACGACGAGGGCTAAACCGCCCGACTCGACCGCTTGCGTGATATTCACGCGGATGTATCGTCCGCCGCCTTGAGGGCGGTCGGGCCGCCTGCCGGAGCTCTCAGCGCCAAGTGTCCCAATCCGTAGTCATCTCCGTCGACGCCATGGGCGGCGACCACGGCCCCTCCATCGTCGTGCCCGGCGTCGCTCAGGCGGCCAAGAGCCTTCCTGGAGTGCGGTTCCTGCTGCATGGCGACGGCGCGAAGATCGAGGCCGAGCTGGCCAAGCACCCGGCGGCCAAGGCTGTCAGCGAGGTCCGCCACACCGACAAGGCCATCGGCATGGACGAAAAGCCCGCCCAGGCCATGCGCCGGGGCAAGGGCTCGTCGATGTGGAACGCCATCGAGGCCCTGCGCGAGAACGAGGCCCAGGCCTGCGTCTCGGCCGGCAACACCGGCGCCCTGATGGCCATCTCCAAGCTGATCCTGCGCATGGGCGCGGACCTGGAGCGTCCGGCCATTGTCGCCAACTGGCCCAACATGAAGGGCGTGACCACGGTCCTGGACGTCGGTGCCAATGTCGAGAGCGACGCGGCCCAGTTGGTCGAGTTCGCCATCATGGGCGCGGCCTACCACCACGCCGTGCACGGGGCCAAGCGTCCGACGGTGGGCCTGCTGAACGTCGGCTCCGAGGACCAGAAGGGCCACGAGGAGGTGCGTGAAGCCCACGCCATCCTGCGCGAGACCACGCTGGACTTCGACTATCACGGCTTCGTCGAGGGCAACGACATCGCCTACGGCACCGTGGACGTGGTCGTCACCGACGGCTTCACCGGCAATGTCGCCCTGAAGACGGCCGAGGGCCTGGCGCGGTTCTTCACCAACGAGATCAAGTCGACCCTGACCTCGGGTCCGCTGGCCATGCTGGGCGCGGTGATCGCCTCGGGCGCGCTCTCCAAGATGCGCAAGCGGCTGGACCCGAGCCGGGTGAACGGCGCGCCGCTGCTGGGCCTGAACGGCATCGTGGTGAAAAGCCACGGCGGCGCCGACGCCAACGGCTTCGACTCGGCCATCCGGGTCGCCACCAACCTCGCGCGCAGCGACTTCCGCGCCGAGATCGACAGAAATCTGAAGCGTCTGACCGCTGTGGCGGCCAAGAGCGAAGTCCCGGATCAGGGGCAGGGAGCGGCCGAGTGAGCGTAGTTCGCAGTGCAGTGACCGGCGTCGGCGCGTACCTGCCGCCGAAGGTCGTGACCAATGACGACCTGGCCAAGTTCGTCGACACCAGCGACGCATGGATCGTCGAGCGCACGGGCATCCGCCAGCGCCACCAGGCCGCCGACGACCAGCCGGTCTCGGACCTGGCCGTCGAGGCCGCCAAGGAGGCGCTTGAGGCCGCCGGCAAGACCGCCGCCGATGTCGACCTGATCATCGTGGCCACCACCACGGCCGACCTGACCTTCCCGGCCGTGGCCACCATCGTCCAGCGCAAGCTGGGCGCGCCGATCGGCATCGCCTTCGACGTCCAGGCCGTCTGCTCGGGCTTCGTCTACGCCCTTTCGGTCGCCGACGGCTTCGTCGCGCGCGGCCACGCCAAGTGCGCGCTGGTGATCGGCGCCGAGACCATGACCCGCCTGATGGACTGGAGCGACCGCGGCACCTGCGTGCTGTTCGGCGACGGCGCCGGCGCGGTCGTGCTGGAGCCGAAGGAAGGCGAGGGGACCACGGCCGATCAGGGCATGCTGAGCTTCGCCCTGCGCGCTGACGGCACCAAGCAGGACCTGCTGTTCGTCGACGGCGGCCCGTCCACCACCGGCACGGTCGGCAAGCTGCGGATGCTGGGCAACCAGGTCTTCAAGCACGCCGTGGTCAACATCTCCGAGGCGATCCACGCCGCCGCCGCCAAGGCCGGCGTCACCGTGCCCGATGTCGACTGGTTCATCCCGCACCAGGCCAACCAGCGCATCCTGGCCGGCGTGGCCCACCGTTGCGGCATCGACGAGGAGAAGGTGATCTCCACGGTCGCCATCCACGCCAACACCTCGGCCGCCTCGATCCCGCTGGCCTTCGCGCACGGCGTGAAGGACGGTCGAATCAAGAAGGGCGACCTGCTGCTGCTGGAAGCCATGGGCGGCGGCCTGACCTGGGGCGCCTGCCTGCTGCGCCTGTAAAGGCAGAGCTGCGCAATCCCTGCGTCAGGGCTTGAACTCCTGACGTTGAGCCTTTGACTTCATGCGGTAATCACGGCATGAGGTCGTCGGTGAATTTGGGCGCGGTCCGTTGAGGGCGGTCGCGGCAGACCCAGGTTCGCCGCGAGTGCTCCATCGGAGGTGGTCTGTTCGACCGCCAAGATACGCGTGAAGGGGGTTGCATGAAGGGCGCTACTTTGACCCGGGCCGACCTGTGCGAGGCGGTCCACGAAGAGGTCGGACTGACCCGTCAGGACTGCGCCGGCCTGGTCGAGCGCACTCTGGATCTCGTGGCCGAGGCGCTCGAAGAGGGCGAGACGGTCAAGCTTTCCGGATTCGGCGTCTTCCAGGTTCGCGCCAAGCGCGCCCGCATGGGGCGTAACCCCAAGACCGGCGAGCCGGCGGAGATCGAGCCCCGTCGGGTGATCGGCTTCCGCGCCTCTCAAGTCATGAAGGCGCGAATCGATCGCGCCCTCGGCGACTAGGAGTCGATGCGGTGGCGAAGGGGCCCAACGCCTTCCGCACGATTTCCGAAGCCGCCGACGAGCTGGGCGTGCCGCAGCACGTCCTGCGTTTCTGGGAAACCAAGTTCTCCTTCATCCGCCCGATGAAACGGGCCGGCGGCCGGCGCTTCTATCGCCCGCAGGACGTGGCGGTGCTGAACGGCGTCCGCACCCTGCTGCATAGCGAAGGCCTGACCATCAAGGGCGTGCAGAAGCTGCACCGCGACCATGGCCTGGCCCAGGTGGTCGCCGCGGGCATTGGCTCGAATGGTTCGGCCAGCCTGGATCCCAATTTCGACTACGACGTCCCCGAGGTCCCGGCCAAGCGCCTGGACACCGGCGCGCGCGATCGGCTGGCCTTTGCGCTGGACGACCTGACGGCCATCAAATCGCGTCTCGACGGTCTGTTGGTGAGAGGCTGAATTTCGTCCGAAATCGCTGTTGCCCAACGGGGGAGCGGCGCCTATAAGAGCGCCTCTTCCGTCGGAGCGTGGCGCAGCCTGGTAGCGCACTTGACTGGGGGTCAAGGGGTCGCAGGTTCGAATCCTGTCGCTCCGACCATTTCCTTCGGGGAATAAACGGAAGACGAAAGGCCGCCCTTCGGGGCGGCCTTTTTCATTTCCGAACTGGTTAGCGCTGGCCGACGTCCAGCGGCTTGTCCGCCTTGCCCATCCAGCTGATCAGCGGAATCACCGGCAGCACCCAGCCCATGCCCAGGGCCACGAAGTAGATCAGGTGGATGAACCGGTTCTGCGGCAGGTGGTCGTAGAGGCTGGTGAAGGCCCAGATCCAGGCGATGAGGACCGCCATCACGGCGAACGAGCCGATCAGCTTGCGCAGGCGGGCCGGGATCATGCGGGCAGGAATCTGGGGAGCGCTCACGCGGTTCTCCGGAAAAGGCCGAGCACGGCCAGGAACAGGATCGCGCCGACGCTGGAGACGACCAGCTCGCCGACGAAGCCGGCCAGGTGCAGGTCGATGCGCGAGGCGATGAACGCTCCGATGAACGAGCCGATCACGCCGATCAAGAGCTTGATGAATAGCGAGTGGCGGCGGGCCAGCACGATGTCGGCGATCCAGCCGGCCAGGATGCCGATCACCGCCGCCGCGAATACGCCCATGCCGCTCATCGTCTTCTCCGCCCCAAAGCGCGTTCCGCCGAAGTGTATGCGGTTCGGCGGTCGGAACGCGCTTCAAAAAAGACGGAGCCTGTTTGTCCGGTTCGAACGAACCGGACAGGCTCCGCGAGCCTTGTTTCTCGCACGAAGTCGCGGCGGCGTCATGCTGAGCCACAGAACCGTTGCTGCGCGCAAGCGTCGGGCGTAGGGAAGTCTCGCCGCATTTCGGCCCAGTAGTGACGCTTTTCAGGTCCTATGACGTCTTTCCTGCGTTCCGACCGTTCGCGCCCTGTCGCGATCTGGCTTTTCATCGTCGCCGCCATGGTGTTCGGCATGGTCGTCGTCGGCGGCGCGACCCGCCTGACCGACTCGGGCCTCTCGATCACCCAGTGGAAGCCGATCATGGGCGCGCTGCCGCCGATGTCCGAGCAGGCCTGGCGCGAGAGCTTCGAGCTCTACAAGAAGATCCCCCAGTTCCAGCTGGTGAACCCCGACATGACCGTCGAGGGATACAAGGGCATCTTCTGGTGGGAGTGGGCGCACCGCCTGCTGGGCCGCACCGTCGGCGTGGCGTTCGCCATCCCGTTCGCCGTCTTCCTGATCCGCCGCGACATCCCGCGCCGCCTGATCGCCCGCTGCGCCATCATGCTGGGCCTGGGCGGCCTGCAGGGCCTGGTCGGCTGGTGGATGGTGTCGAGCGGTCTCTCGGAACGCGTCTCGGTCGCCCCTGAGCGCCTGATGATCCACCTGGGCCTGGCGCTGGCGCTGTTCGTCGTCCTGATCTGGACGGCGCTGGACGCCTGGAGCGGCTCGCCGCGAGTCGAGGAACGCTCGGCCTGGCGTGGCTGGGCCCTGGCCTTCCTGGGCGCGGTGTTCTTCCAGAGCCTGCTGGGCGCGCTGGTCGCCGGCAACGACGCGGGTCTGGTCTATAACGACTGGCCGCTGATGAACGGCGGCTTCTTCCCGGCCGAGTACGCCGGCAAGACCCTCTGGGGCACGTTGGCCCACAGCCAGGGCGCGGTGCAGCTGCACCACCGGCTGACGGCCTACGCCCTGTTCGCGGCGGGCCTGGCGATCGCTTTCCTGGCGCAGCGCGATCGTCCGTTGTCGGCGGGGAGCAAGGCCATGGCCCTGGCGGTGGCCGGCGTCGTGACGCTGCAGGCGGGCCTGGGCATCTGGACGCTGATGGCCAGCGTGCCGATCGCACTGGGCGTGCTGCACCAGGCCGGAGCGGCTTTGCTGC
Source organism: Caulobacter sp. GW821-FHT10E02 (assembly GCF_059415225.1). Classification (NCBI taxonomy): domain Bacteria; kingdom Pseudomonadati; phylum Pseudomonadota; class Alphaproteobacteria; order Caulobacterales; family Caulobacteraceae; genus Caulobacter; species Caulobacter sp. GW821-FHT10E02. The sequence continues at coordinate 1,814,991 of NZ_JBWKMV010000001.1, read as the reverse complement.
TGGCGACGGCGACGGTCTTCGCCTGGCGCGTTCGCCGGCCCTGAATTTCCGGGGCTGCAACAAAGCCCCGGAACTACTGTCACACGCCGAGCGCAAATCGGGCCGATTCCTCATGGAGCTTGGCCTTGATCCGCTCGTTTGTTCTCGCCCTCGTGGCGTCTGCCGCCGTCCCGGCTATCGCCTTCGCCCAGACGCCCAACGCCGCCGTGAGCGCCGCCGACGCCTACTACAAGGCCGGCCAGGCCGCCCTGGCCAGGCAGATGGCCGTGGTCCCGAACACCGGCAAGGCCAAGAACGTCATCCTGTTCCTGGGCGACGGCATGGGCATCTCGACGGTCACGGCCGGCCGTATCTATGACGGCCAGCAGAAGGGCGTCGACGGCGAGTCGAACTCGCTGTCGTTCGAGAAGCTGTCCTATTCGGCGCTCTCCAAGACCTACAGCCACGACACCCAGGTCACCGACAGCGCCGCCGGCATCACGGCGATCATGACCGGCGTCAAAACCCGCAACAAGATCATCGGCCTGACCGGGGCTGCGCTGGGCGAGAAGTGCGAGACCGAGAAGGGCAACGCCGTCGACACCCTGGCCGAACTGGCCAAGGCCAACGGTCGCGCCGCCGGCGTCGTCACCACCACCCGCGTCACCCACGCCACCCCGGCCGGCGCCTACGCCCACACCGCCTATCGCGACTGGGAAGGCGACGCCGACATGCCGGCCGAGGCCCTGGCCGCCGGCTGCAAGGACATCGCCCGCCAGCTGATCGAAGCCCCCGACAAGCTGCGTCTGGACGTGGTCATGGGCGGCGGCCGCTCGCGCTTCCTTCCCGACGGCAAGGACGTGGGCAAGCGCGCCGACGGCCGCGACCTGACCGCCGAGTGGGTGAAGGCCGAAGGGCAGGGGGCGACCTACGTCACCACCGTCGATCAGCTGAAGGCCATTCCGGCCGACACCAAGCACGTGCTGGGCCTGTTCGCCGCCGAGCACCTGCCGTACGAGGTCGAGCGTCCGGTGCTGGGGCAGGGCGTCCCGACCCTGGCCGAGATGGCCACCTCGGCCGTCGACGTGCTGTCCAAGAACCCGAACGGCTACTTCCTGCTGGTCGAGGGCGGCAAGATCGACATGGGCAGCCACCTGGGCAACGCCAAGCGCACGCTCAGCGAGACGGTCGAGTTCTCCAAGGCCATCGCCGCCGTGCTGGCCAAGGTCGACCTGAAGGACACCCTGGTCGTCGTCACCGCCGACCACAGCCACGGTCTGGTGATCTCGGGCTACGCCGCCCGCAATTCGCCGATCCTGGGCCTGGCCGGCAACGAGGGCGAGCCGATCCTGGCCGGCGACGGCAAGGCCTATACGACCCTGATGTTCGCCACGGGGCCGGGCGGTCCGGAAGGCAACGACCTGCGCAAGGACCCGGCCAAGGAAGACACCGACGACGTCGACTACCACCAGGAAGCCACGGTGAACCTAGCCAGCGCCGCCCACGCTGGCGAGGACGTGGGCGTGTTCGCCGACGGCCCGCAAGCCTTCCTGCTGCGCGGCGTGGTGGAAGAGAGCTACATCTTCCAGGTCATGCGGCATGCGTTTGGGTTTGACGCGAAGAAGTAGCGCTGACCGTTCTAAGGCGCGCTGCGCCGAGCGAAGTCGCCCACAAGAACCCCTCTCTCTTTGAGAGAGGGAGGGGCCCGCGCCGCAGGCGTGGGAGGGTGAGAGGTTAGGCGAAGCCCGTGGACGATCTTGGCGCCGTTGCGGAGTCAGTGCCGGCACGCCGTCGAACCTCGTAACCCCTCACCCCAACCCTCTCCCTATGGGAGAGGGAGCTTCTATGGGGATTAGACGGCTTCTATCCTCGGCGTTGGCGAGATCGAACGCAGCGAAATCAACCGCTTGTCGATTTTACGCCTTGCCGAATGATCCGCGTTGAATCCCACTGCACAATCATAGCCATCCCCGTCGCGGGGGAGGGCGTTTGGATCCGGCCCAAAACGGCGGCGGGGGTAGGTTGAGCGGGGCCGCTGGCGGTTCCCGGCGGTTCTGGCAGGTCGCGTCGCTTACTCTTTAGGAGCGCACGCGAATGACGGGTCGTCCGGGACCAAAGCCTTCAGCGGAGCGACAGGGCGGTGATCGTATAAGCCGCCTATCGTGGATCGTCGGGGTCGAGACGGATGTAGCCGATCGACTTGGTCCGCGCCCGTCCGGGGGCTAGTGGGGACCCGAGCTGAAATACGCTCACGCCTCCCATCCTCACGGGCAAGAACAGCCTGGCGGAGCGGTAAAGCGAGCCGAAACACAACAAACCCTCACGGTCTCCGGGTTCGCCCGGCCGCTCCGTCGCCTCCCCAACATCTTCAGCGGCTGGCCGCGTGAAGGCGACGGCGCACGATCCCGATAGGATGCGGTATTATGGTACCGTAATATCTATCCCATTGTATTGTATGGATTTTGTAAGTTTCTACGCTCACTGTTGTTGACAGCCCCCGAACCCTCCCGTACATGCCGCGCCTCATACGGACGAAACCGGGTTTCTCGGGTTCGAACGCCCAGAAATTACGGATCAATCCCATGCAGAAGATCACGGCTTCCTTGAAGCCAGCCGAGGTCGAGAAGAAGTGGATCGTGGTCGACGCCGAGAACGCCGTTGTCGGTCGTCTGGCGACGTTCATCGCCATGCGTCTTCGCGGCAAGCATCGTCCTGACTACACCCCGCACGTCGATTGCGGCGACTTCGTCGTCGTCATCAACGCCGACAAGGTGAAGTTCACCGGCAAGAAGCTCGACGACAAGGTCTACTACCGTCACACCGGTCACCCGGGCGGCGTCAAGGAAACCACCCCGCGCAAGGTGCTGGGCGGCAAGTTCCCGGAACGCGTCCTGGAGAAGGCCGTCGAGCGCATGCTGCCCAAGGAGAGCCCGCTGGCTCGCAAGCAGCTGACCCACCTGCTCATCTACAACAACGGTGAGCATCCGCACCAAGCGCAAAGCCCGGAAGTCATCGACTTCGCTTCGCGCAACACCAAGAACACCCGGAGCCTCTAAGTCATGACCGACGCACAAGGCTTTGAAGCGCTGGCCTCGCTGTCCAGCAACCCGGAAACGGCCGCTCCGGCCGAGCCCAAGATCGACGCCCAAGGCCGCTCGTACGCGACCGGCAAGCGCAAGAACGCGATCGCTCGCGTCTGGATCAAGCCGGGCAAGGGCTCCATCACCATCAACGGCCGCGACCAGGAAGTTTACTTCGCGCGTCCGGTGCTGCGCATGATGATCGCTCAGCCGCTGGAAGTGACCGACCGTCTGGGCCAATTCGACGTCATCGTGACCGTCGAAGGTTCGGGTCTGTCGGGTCAAGCCGGCGCCATCCGTCACGGCCTGTCCAAGGCCCTGACCTATTACGAACCCCGCCTGCGCCCGGTCCTGAAGCCGCACGGCTTCCTGACCCGCGACAGCCGCGTCGTCGAGCGTAAGAAGTACGGCAAGGCCAAGGCCCGCCGCAGCTTCCAGTTCTCGAAGCGCTAATCGCGACGATTACGTTTTACGGGAAGGGGCGCTTCGGTCAGGCCGAAGCGCCCCTTTTCATTTCTGTCTCTGTTTTCTGCTTCTTCTGGATCTGGCTCGAGCCAGGATCGGAGTCCTCATGACCAGCGCCCCCAAGGTCTTCATCGACGGCGAAGCCGGCACCACCGGCCTGCAGATCCGCGAGCGCCTGGTCGGCCGCACCGACCTGCAGCTGGTCTCGATCGATCCCGACAAGCGCAAGGACGCCGACGCCCGCGCCGAGATGCTGAACGGCGCCGACGCCGTGATCCTGTGCCTGCCCGACGACGCGGCCAAGGAAGCGGTAGCGTTGGTGAGCAATCCGAACACGGTGATCATCGACGCCTCGACCGCCTATCGCACCGCCGAGGGCTGGGCCTATGGCTTCGCCGAGCTGGACAAGGAACAGCGCGGCAAGATCGCCAAGTCCAAGCGCATCTCCAATCCGGGCTGCTATCCGACCGGCGCCATCGCCCTGACCCGGCCGTTGGTCAGCGCCGGCATCCTGCCACCGGAACTGCCGGTCTCGTACAACGCCGTCTCGGGCTACAGCGGCGGCGGCAAGGCGATGATCGCCGAGTTCGAGGACGAGAGCGCCGCCAACTTCACCAAGGTCCCGTACCGGATCTACGGCCTGTCGATGGGCCACAAGCACGTGCCGGAAATGCAGATGCACGGCGGCCTGCTGAGCCGTCCGATCTTCATGCCGGCCGTGGGCCGCTACCTGCAGGGCATGATCGTCGAGATGCCGCTGCACTTCTCGACCCTGAACGGCGCGCCGTCGCTGGGCGATATCCACGCCGCGCTGTGCAAGCACTACAAGGGCGAGAAATTCATCGAGGTCGCCTCGCTGGACGAAGCCAAGGGCCTGACGACCCTGGACCCGGAAGGCCTGAACGGCACCAATCGCCTGAAGCTCTACGTGTTCGGCTCGGACACCAGCGGCCAGGCGCGTCTGGTGGCGCTGCTCGACAACCTGGGCAAGGGCGCCTCGGGCGCGGCCGTCCAGAACATGAATATCGCCCTGGGCCTCAAGGAAGACGCGGGCCTCTAAGCTCGCGTCACACCCGCCAGCGGTAGTGGCCGGCGGGCTTGTGCAGCTTGAACATCCACAAGGGCTCCTCGCGGACACCCTCGCCGATGTTGTGCGCCACCCGCACGTGCTGCGGGCCATCGACCACCACGCCCAGGTGCGGCCGGCCGCCGGTCAGTCGCCAGGTCAGCACGTCGCCGGGCTGCGGAGCCTCGAACCCGTCGCCGCCGAACGGCCGGTGGGCGGGCAGGGGGAGACTGGCGCGTTGCCGCGCCAGGAAGGTCTCCAGGTTCAGCACCCGCCGGTGGTCGATATTGGCGTCCGGCTTGGTCAGCCCCCACTCGCGGCGTGACGGATAGGCCGCGAACGCCTTGAGCATGTCCTCGTGCACCTGCTTCTGCAGGTCGATGTCCCAGGCGTCGCGGGCGGCGCGGATCAGGACGTCGGAGCAGACGCCGCTGGTGCGCAGCACGTCGCCGTTCGGATAGCCGATGTTGCGGTAGCTGGGATCGTAATCGACCGTGACCCCGACCTGCTGTCGGGCGGCGACGGCCAGCTTGCGTCCGGCGTCGGGGATCAGCGCATGACTGGCCTCGCCGGCCGCCGCGAAAGGCGCGGCGACGGCCATTCCCAGAACGGTGCGGCGGTCCAACGTGAGCATGGCGCGGAAGCTCTGCCACGATCACGGCGGCATTTGGGCGAACGTGGGTCTTGTAATCTTAGTCGTCGATCAAGACGCGAGGACCCGCGCCGCGCTCGCCCATGACGTCACCGGGATTGCGCAAGGGGCACGCCTGCAAGGACAGGCAACCACAGCCGATGCAGCTGTCGATCTGGTCGCGCAGGCCCGTCAGGTGGCGGATTCGCGAATCAAGCTCGGCGCGCCAGGCCGCCGACAGGGCGGCCCAGTCCTCGGCGCTGGGGGCGCGATCCTGGGGCAGGTGGTCCAGGGCGTGGCGGATTTCGGTGAGGCCGATGCCGGTGCGCTGGGCGATCTTGATCAGCGCCACCCGCCGCAGCACCGCCCGCGGATAGCGTCGCTGGTTGCCCTCGGTCCGCAGGCTGCGGATCAGGCCTTTGGTCTCGTAGAAATGCAGGGTCGAGATCGCCACGCCGCTGCGTTGGGCGACCTCGCCGACGCTGAGCGTCGGGGGCAGGGGCTTTGCCTTGGGGGTCTTGACCTCAACCATGCTTGAGGTTTTACGAGATGAGCTCCCGAACGCCAAGGAGCCCCCGCATGACCGCAGCCGCCGCCATCCGCCTGCAAGACCTCGAAGTGCTGGGACCGGCCGCGCCGGCCGTCTCGATCAGCGTGATCCATCCCCGGCCCGGCAAGCTCCAGGCGCTGCTGACGGCGCAGGAGGTCCAGCACCGTCGTCTGGAAGGCCGCGTAGCCGGTCTGCGCGGCGTCCGCTGCCTGCGGGCCGGCGAAGTGGTCGTGGTGATCGCCACCTTCGACGATCCGCTGGACGTGCTGGAGTTCGCCCGCGACCCGCGCCGGCTGGCCCACCTGGAGCGCATCCGGCCGCTGGTCGAGCGGGTCGAGACCGATGTCTTCGAGGAGGTCTACGCCAGCGGCGTGCTCTAGTCGTCCGACCGGACCAGCACGAACGAGCCCGGCGCGTTCTCCAGCGGCTTCAGCGGGCCCTTGATCGGGTCGCGGGCCGGGACCTGGTCGCCCGAGCGGGACTTCAGCCAGGCGGCCCAGTGCGGCCACCACGAGCCCGGATGCTCCTGCGCCCCGGCGATCCATTCGCCGACGTCGCCGGGCAGGCTGTCATTGGTCCAGTGCTGGTACTTCTTGGCGTCCGGGTGATTGATCACCCCGGCGATGTGGCCCGAGCCGGCCATGGTGAAGGTCACCGGTCCGCCGAACGCCTTGGCCCCGCGATAGACGCTGCGGAACGGCGCGATGTGATCGTCCTTGGACGACTGGACATAAATCGGCGTCTTGACCTTGGAGAGGTCCAGGTGCTCGCCGCCCAGGGTCAGTTGGCCCGTGGTCAGGGCGTTATCCTTGTAGAAGTTGCGCAGATAGAACAGGTGCAGGGACTTGGGCATCCGCGTCTGGTCGGCGTTCCAGAACAGCAGGTCGAACGGCCGCGGCTCCTTGCCCATCAGGTAGTTGCTGACGAAGAACGACCAGATCAGGTCGTTGCCGCGCAGGGCGTTGAAGGTGTCGGCCATCGACTGGCTGGGCAGGAAGCCGCCAGCCTGGTCCATCTGCTGCTCGATCGACTGCAGCCATTCCTCGTTGGTGAACAGGAGGAGGTCGCCGGCCTCGGCGAAGTCCTGCTGGGCCGCGAAGAAGGTCGTGGAATTGATCCGCTTGTCGCCGCGCGCGGCCATGTGGGCCAGGGCGACCGACAGCAAGGTGCCGCCGATGCAGTAGCCGACGGTGTTGACCCGATCGACGCCGCACTGGGTCATGACCTGCTGGGTGGCGTCGTAGATGCCTTCGAACATGTAGTCTTCGAAGGTCTTGGCCGCGAGCGTCTGGTCCGGATTGACCCACGAGGCGACGAACACCGTGAAGCCCTGGCCCGTCAGCCAGCGGATCATCGAGTTCTCGGCCCGCAGGTCCATGATGTAGAACTTGTTGATCCACGGCGGGAAGATCAGCAGCGGGATCTCGCAGACCGTTTCCGTGGACGGATCGAACTGCAGCAGCTGCAGGATATCGTTCTGGTAGACGACCTTGCCCGGCGCCGTGGCGACGTTCTCGCCGACCTTGAACTTGGCCAGGTCCGTCTGGCTGATCGCCAGCTGGCCGCCGCCGCGCTCCAGGTCGGCGGCGAAGTTCTCCATGCCGCGCACCAGGCTCTGGCCTTGGGTCTGCACCACCTCGCGCAGCGCGGCGGGGTTGGAGATCAGGAAGTTCGACGGCGAGAAGGCGTCGGTCAGCATCTTGGTGAAGAACTCGACCCGGCGCTTGGCGCCCGGATCGACGCCCTCGACCTCGGCGATCAGGCCGTTCAGCCAGTTCGACGACAGCAGGTAGGACTGCTTCATCAGGTCGAACATCGGGTTCGACGCCCAGTCCGGGTCGTTGAAGCGCTTGTCGCCGGCGGCCGGGGCGACCACGGGCGCGACCTCCTCGCCGGCGGCGCGGCGGGCGGTCGACTGCCACAGGTCCATATATTGGCTGAAGAGATCGGCCTGGGCCCGCATCAGCCGATCCGGCTGGGCGGCGAGACGCGTCATCACCTCGTTCAGGGCCGGGGCGACGTGGAACGGGTCCGGGGTGAGGGCGGCCGGGCGGTCGGCCTGGCGCAGGGCGGCCTCGGCGATGGCGCCCTGGGCGGTGACGGCGGCGCGGGCGAGATTGGCCGACAGGGTTTCGACCATCTTCAGCTGGTCGGCCGACAGCACGCTCTCGAATGGCGGGAAGGGCGGAGGCTTCGGACCACCTTGCGGACCGCCAGCCGATTCGGTCTTCGGCGGCGGCTCGGGATCGGCTTTCGGTTTGGTGGTCTTCGGCGCGGCCTTGGCCTTGGGTTCGGCGGTCTCGTCCTTGGGGGAAGCTTTCTTCCGGGCCTTGGGAGCCGCCTTTGCCGTGGCCATGAGTTCCTCCGCCTATTGTGTTCGCGAAAAGCGGCGTCGAACGCCTTTCGCTCGCCGCGATCATCGCATAAGACCAGAACCAATGAACGGCGAAACCCGCAAAATCGTACGCGTTGCTCTGATCGTCGGCCTGACGGCTGGCGTGGCTGCGTGCACGACGCCGTTCTCGACCACCAAGGTCGATCCCAGCTCGCCGATCGCCGCCCGCGTCGACGCGGCGGCCAAGGCCAAGGGCGTGCGCCGCAAGTTCTCGGACATCCCGGCGATGCCGACGGACGTACCGACCGCCGACCAGGTCCGCGCCGCCGTCGTCCAGCAGCAGCGCGCCGGCGACGCCCTGACCGCAGCCACCGCGCCCGCCACCTGGGAACTGAAGGACAGCGAAAGCTACGCCGCCAAGGCCCGCAAGGACGTCAAGCCGCCGGCCTTCGAAGCGCCGACCGACGCCGATCGCGCTAACACCGAAGCCTTCGCCCGCGCAGCACGCGGCCGAGCTAGCGCGCCTCCGTCCCAGCCCCAATAGGGCGACGGAGGCATAATCTTCCTTGAACTGGCTTGGCTTGGCCCCGCGCGGGGTCTATCCATGCCCGACTTTCCGCTCCCAGAGCGCCGAAGCGGCGCACAGAGCCCTCATGAGCACCGATTTCCACCGTATCCGCCGCCTGCCGCCGTACGTCTTCGAAGAGGTCAACAAGATCAAGGCGCGCCTCCGCGCCGAGGGGACCGACATCATCGACTTCGGCATGGGCAATCCGGACATGCCCACGCCCCAGCACATCGTCGACAAGCTGATCGAGACGGCGCGCGACCCCAAGGCGGGCCGCTATTCCGCCTCCAAGGGCGTGCCCGGCCTGCGCAAGGCCATGGCCAACTATTACGGCCGCCGCTTCGGCGTGAAGCTGAACCCCGACACCGAGGTGATCGCCACGCTCGGGTCCAAGGAAGGCTTCGCCAACCTGGCCCAGGCCCTGACCGGCCCCGGCGACGTCATCATCTGCCCGAACCCGGCCTATCCGATCCACGCCTTCGGCTTCATCATGGCCGGCGGCATCATCCGCCACGTGCCGGCCCTGTCGCCGGAGGAATACCTGTCCAACATCAGCCGCGCGGTGAAGCACTCGGTGCCGCCGCCCAGCGTGCTGATCCTGTCCTATCCGTCGAACCCGACCGCCCAGTGGGTGGACCTGGACTTCTACAAGGACGCGGTTGCCCTCGCGAAGAAGCACGACCTGCTGGTGATCAGCGACGTGGCCTATGGCGAGATCTATTTCGACAACAACCCGCCGCCGTCGATCCTGCAGGTGGACGGCGCCAAGGACATCGCCGTCGAGGTCAACTCGCTGTCGAAGACCTACGCCATGGCCGGCTGGCGCGTGGGCATGGTGGTCGGCAACGCCCGCATCTGCGCGGCCCTGGCCCGCGTGAAGTCCTATCTGGACTACGGCGCCTACACCCCGGTGCAGGTGGCCGCGGCCACGGCGCTGAACGGCCCGCAGGACTGCGTCGATGAGATCCGCGGCATCTACAAGAGCCGTCGCGACACCCTGATCAAGTCGATGAAGGGCGCGGGCTGGGACATCCCCAACCCGCCGGCCTCGATGTTCGCCTGGGCCAAGATCCCCGAGGCCTATCGCGAAGCCGGCTCGATGCTGTTCTCGCGCCTGCTGATCGAGGAGGCCGGCGTCGCCGTCGCCCCCGGCATCGGCTTTGGCGAGTACGGCGAGGGCTATGTCCGCATCGGTCTCGTCGAGAACGAGCACCGCATCCGCCAGGCCGCGCGCAACGTGAAGAAATTCATCGCCAACGCCGACTCCATCCTGGCCAAGGCCCACAACAAGATGGAACAGGCCTCGTAAGGCTCCGTTCTTTCCAAGGATTCGAAGATGACGAAGAAGACCTGGCGCATCGGCGTCGCGGGCCTGGGCACCGTCGGCGGCGGTCTGTTGCAGTTCCTGGCCGAGCGCCCGGATTTCGCGCCGGCTGGCGATCGCGCCGTGATCACCGCTGTCTCGGCCCGCAACAAGACGCGCGCGCGTCCGGTCGACATCTCCAGCCTTGCCTGGTTCGACGATCCGGTGGCTCTGGCCGCCTCGCCGGACATCGACCTGTTCGTCGAGCTGATCGGCGGCAGCGACGGCCCGGCCAAGGCCGCCGTCGAGACCGCGCTGAAGGCCGGCAAGCCGGTGGTCACGGCCAACAAGGCCCTGATCGCCGTGCATGGCGCCGAGCTGGCCGCTCTGGCCGAAGCCCAAGGCGCGCCGCTGCTGTTCGAAGCCGCCGTCATGGGCGGCACCCCGGCGGTGAAGATGCTGCGCGAAGCCATGGTCGGCGACGACGTGGTCTCGGTGGCCGGCATCCTCAACGGCACCTGCAACTTCATCCTCACCGAGATGGAGAAGACCGGCCGCTCGTTCGCCGACGTGCTGCGTGAGGCCCAGGGCCTGGGCTATGCCGAGGCCGATCCGACCACCGACGTCGGCGGCTTCGACGCCGGCCACAAGATCAGCATCCTGGCCGCCCTGGCCTTCGGTTGCGCCCCGAACTTCGAGGCCGCCGAGATCGAGGGCATCAGCGATGTCGAGCTGCTCGACATCAAGCTGGCCAAGGACCTGGGCTATCGCATCAAGCTGGTCGCCAGCGCGGCCAAGACCGACGACGGCGTCGCCGTGAAGGTGCATCCGTCGCTGGCTCCGCTGGACCATCCGCTGGCCCAGGCGGGCGGCGCGCTGAACGCGCTCTTCATCGAGGGCAAGCGCATCGGCCGGATCTTCATCCAGGGGCCGGGCGCGGGCGCGGGTCCGACCGCCGCCGCCGTGGCCGCCGACATCGCCGACGTCATGACCAAGGCCGTGCGTCCGGTGTTCCAGGCTCCGGCCGGCGATCTGGCCCAGTTCATCGCCATCGATCCGGCCCGCGCGGTGGGCAAGGCCTATCTGCGGGTGATGGTCCAGGACCAGCCGGGCGTCATCGCCGCCATCTCCGAAACGCTGGCCGAATGTGGCGTCTCGATCGACAGTTTCCTGCAAAAGCCTGTCGAAGGCGCAGGTGGCGTGCCCATCGTGCTCGTTACCCATGCGACGCCGGAATCGAATCTGCTGGACGCGATTAGCCGCATCGAAAAATTGCAGACCGTGCTAGAGCGTCCCCGCCTTCTGCGCGTCGCGCGTATCTAAACGACCGAGAAAACTCGGCGTCGAAGGCGACATTGGGAACTAGGCCGCCTGGCTCAAGGGCGGTCGGGAGAGACGGATGAGTTCGAACACCCTGGACCGCTCGCTGGTCCTGGACGCCGTTCGCGTAACCGAAGCCGCCGCCATCGCGTCGTGGACGATGCTGGGGCGGGGCGACGAGATGGCCGCCGACCAGGCCGCCGTCGACGCGATGCGCAATGCCCTGAACGAGCTGGATATCGAGGGCGAGATCGTCATCGGCGAAGGCGAGCGCGACGAAGCGCCGATGCTCTACATCGGCGAGAAGGTCGGCACGGGGAAGGGCCCCAAGATCGACATCGCCCTGGATCCGCTGGAGGGCACGACCCTGGCGGCCAAGTCCCAGCCCAACGCCCTGACGGTGATGGCCTGGGCTCCCAAGGGCACGCTGCTGAACGCGCCCGACACCTACATGGACAAGATCGCCTGCGGTCCGGGCCTGCCCGCCGGGGTGATCGACCTGGACAAGTCGCCGGCCGAGAACATCCAGGCCATCGCCGACGCCAAGGGCGTGGCGGCCACCGAAATCACGGTCTGCGTGCTGGATCGTCCGCGTCACGCCGACATCATCGCCAAGGTCCGCGCCGCCGGCGCCCGCATCCATCTGATCACGGATGGCGATGTGGCCGGGGTGATCAACACCACCGATCCTTCGACCGGCATCGACCTGTATCTCGGCTCGGGCGGCGCGCCGGAAGGCGTCCTGGCCTGCGCGGCGCTGAAGTGCGTCGGCGGCCAGTTCCAGGGCCGCCTCTTATTCCGCAACAACGACGAGCGGGCGCGCGCCTCCAAGTGGGGCATCACCGAGCTCGACAAGAAGTACGACCTGCACGAGATCGTCCGGGACGAGGCGATCTTCGCCGCCACCGGCGTGACGCGCGGCGGGCTGCTGGACGGCGTCATCTTCCGCGATGGCTGCGTGCACACCCACACCCTGGTGATGAACTCCTCGACGGGCACGGTCCGCGAGGTCCGCATGAAGCGGAAGGTCTGAGACCTTCCTGTCACGGCCGCCCTGTAAAGGCGGCCGTTCTGCTTTCGGTTTCGAGGATTCTAGATGACTGCCTTTGTCGACCTGGCCGCCCGGCTCGCGGCCGAGCCGGCTGACGCCGCCCTCAAGGACGTCGTCCAGACGATCGCCGCCACGTGCGCGCGGATCAGTCGCGTCGTCGCCAGCGGCGCCCTGTCGGGCAGCCTGGGCGCGGCCGGCAGTACGAATGTGCAAGACGAGGAGCAGAAGAAGCTCGACGTCATCACCAACGACATGCTGAGCGACGCCCTGAAGGGCTGCGCCGCCGTCGCCGGCCTGGCCTCTGAAGAGCTGGAAGAGGTCGAGCCCACCGGCCGCGTCGGCGGTTACCTGGTGACCTTCGATCCGCTGGACGGCTCCAGCAACATCGACGTCAACGTCTCGGTCGGGACGATCTTCTCGGTGCTGCCCGCGCCGGCCGACCATGCGCCGAGCGAAGCCGACTTCATGCAGTCGGGCCGCAGCCAAGTCGCCGCTGGCTATGCGGTCTACGGCCCGCAGACCATGCTGGTCCTGACCCTGTCGGGCGGCGTCGACGGCTTTACCTTGAGCGCCGACGGCCAGTGGCTGCTGACCCACCCGAACCTCTCGATCAAGGCCGACACGGCCGAGTTCGCGATCAACATGTCCAACCAGCGCCATTGGGCGCCGCCCGTGCGCCGCTATATCGACGGCTGCTTGGCCGGCAAGGACGGCCCTCGGGGCAAGAACTTCAACATGCGCTGGGTGGCCTCGATGGTCGCCGACGTCCACCGCATCCTGATGCGTGGCGGCGTCTTCATGTACCCGTGGGACGCCCGCGAGCCGACCAAGCCGGGCAAGCTGCGCCTGATGTACGAAGCCAACCCGATGAGCCTGCTGGTCGAGCGGGCCGGGGGCAAGTCGACCGAGGGGCTGGCCGACATCCTCGACATCCAGCCGACCAAGCTGCACCAGCGTGTGCCGGTGGTGCTGGGCTCGGCCAACGAGGTCGAAGCCGTTCGGGCCGAGATGCAGGCCGGCTAACCCACGTCCGGGACTGTCGTTTCGGCGCCGCATGGTCCGAATCCACGTGACCAGCTACTCTCCAGCGATGCCTGCCGATGGTGTCACCGAAATTCCCGCCAGCGCCTTTCTCGGCGTCGAACGCTCGCTGAGCGGCCGCGCCTGGCGCGAGCGTCCGGCCGACATGGCCGTGGTGCGCGACATTCAGCAGCGCCACGGCCTGACGGAGCCCTTGGCCCGGGCTCTGGCCTCGCGCGGCGTCTCGCTGGAACAGGCCGAGCACTATCTGCGCCCGACCCTGAAGGCGCTGTTCCCCGATCCGTCCAGCTTCACCGACATGGACCGGGCCGCCGAGATCCTGATCGACGCCCTGGTCAGCGGCCGGCCGACCATGGTTTTCGCCGACTACGACGTCGACGGGGCCACCAGCGCCGCCCAGTTGGTCCGCTGGTTCCGCTATATGGGCGTCGAGTTGCCCATCTACATTCCCGACCGTCTGACCGAGGGCTATGGCCCCAGTCCCGCGGCCTTCAAGACCATCCGCGACGGCGGGGCCGAGCTGGTCGTGACCCTCGACTGCGGGGCGGCCGCCTACGACGCCATCGCCAGCGCCGGCGAGATCGGCCTCGAAGTCGTGGTCATCGACCACCACCTGATGCGCGAGGACCCGCCGGCCGCCGCCGCCGTGGTCAATCCCAACCGTCCGGGTTGCCAGAGCGGGCAGGGGGTCCTGGCCGCCGCCGGCGTCACCTTCGTGCTGCTGGCCGCCCTGAACCGCGAGGCCCGCCAGCGCGGCCTGTTCACCGAGGAACGCCCGCAGCCGGACCTGCGCCAGTGGCTGGACCTGGTGGCCCTGGGCGAGGTCTGCGACGTCACCCAGCTGGTCGGCTTCAACCGCGCCCTGACGGCGCTGGGCCTCAAGACCATGGGCGCCTGGGCCAATCCGGGGCTGAAGGCCCTGTTCGAAGTCGGCAAGGGCTCGGGCGAGCCGTCCGTCTTCCACGCCGGCTTTATTCTCGGCCCACGCATCAACGCCGGCGGCCGCATCGGCCGCTCCGACCTCGGCGCCATGTTGCTGTCGACCGACGATCCGCTGGAGGCCGCCGCCCTGGCCGAGGAGCTGGACGGCCTCAACACCGAGCGCAAGGCCGTCGAGGCCGCCGTGGTCGAAGAAGCCGCCGCCGTGCTGGAGCGCGGCAACTTCAACACCGACGCCCCGGTCATCGTGGTCTCCGGCGAGGACTGGCACCCCGGCGTGATCGGCATCGTCGCGGGCCGCCTGCGCGAGCGCTATCGCAAGCCGGTGGTGGTGATCGGCGTCGACCGCGCGGCCAATGTCGGCAAGGGCTCGGGCCGCTCGCAGCCCGGCGTCAACCTGGGCCGGGCCATCCAGGCCGCCTTCGAGGCGGGCCTGCTGATGGCCGGCGGCGGTCACGCCATGGCGGCGGGCCTCTCCATCCGCCCCGAGATGATTCCCGAGTTTCGCGCCTTCCTGGAAGACCAGTTGGCCGGGGAGATGGAGGCGGTGGGAATCGAGTCGGTCGAGATCGATGCCCTGGTGCAGCCGCGCGCGGCGAATCGGGCGTTGCTCGACGACTTCCAGCGGCTGGCTCCTTTCGGTCCGGGCAATCCCGAGCCGATGTTCGCCCTGGCCGGCGTGCGGCCCGACCGTGTCTCGGCCCTGAAGGGCGGCCACGTGCGCATGGACCTGGTCGGCCCCACGGGCGACCGTATCAAGGCCATCAGCTGGCGCAGCGCCGAAACGCCGCTGGGCCAGCGCCTGCTGGCCGGCGGCGGCGCGCTGGACGTCGTGGGCAAGCTGAAGCCGGACGATTACATGGGCCGCAACGGCGTCCAGCTGGAGATCGAGGACGCTCACGATCCCCGGGCCCGCTACGCCGACTAAGCCCTTTGTCGCAGGGGATGTGGGCGGACTGAAAAAATGACTTTCGCCCGCTTGCGCACCCCAAAGGTCGCGGCTATACACCCGCTTCCTCGCGGGGCCGTG
>NZ_JBWKMV010000001.1:1257807-1799534 GCF_059415225.1 Caulobacter sp. GW821-FHT10E02 | reverse complement strand
GGTCCCTTCGTCTATCGGTTAGGACGCCAGATTTTCAATCTGGAGAGAGGGGTTCGACTCCCCTAGGGACTGCCACCCGCGAGGCTATATATTTCGGCTGCTTTCCGCTTCGGCGGCGATGTGGTCCCTTCGTCTATCGGTTAGGACGCCAGATTTTCAATCTGGAGAGAGGGGTTCGACTCCCCTAGGGACTGCCACCTTCGGCTGTATTTCAGGATTGTTACTGTGTTGTTTCTGCGACGAAATGTCGCGGATCGCCCCCACCTGGGGTTTTGACGCGATTTCGTCATTGACGGCTCTCGTCACGCGAGAACACTGTTCTCGTAGTGCTTGCTCCGATGGGCTGATTGGGCAAGCCAGAGGGGTGGGATGTCTGGTTTCGATTTTGAGGACGCTGCGGCGCACGAAGAGTTCGTGCGCATCAGCGGAAAGGTGAAGTGGTTCGACGCCGGCAAGGGTTACGGGTTCATCGTACCGGATGATCCGGGCCAGACCGGGCTCAAGGACGTACTTCTGCATGTGACATCGCTGCGTAACTGCGGCCGCGAAACCGCCATGGAGGGGGCGGTGATCGTGTGCGACGTGGTGCGAAGGCCCAAGGGCTGGCAGGTCAGCGAGGTCGTCAATCTCGATGAGAGCTGCGCTTCGGCGCCGATCGAGCGACAGAGGCGGACCTTCGCCGAAGGGCCGCCGCGCCGTGACCTGATGCGGGAAGGCCATGGGCGTCACGCCCTGGAGCCCGAGGGGCCGGCCGAGCACGCCAAGGTCAAGTGGTTCAACCGCACCAAGGGCTATGGCTTCGTGATCCGCGACGCCGAGCCGGGCGACATCTTCGTGCATATCGAGACGCTCCGCCGGGGCGGGCTCGAGGACCTGCAGCCGGGCGACGATGTCCTGGTGCGGTTCGCGCGGGGGCCCAAGGGCCTGGTGGTCGCGGAAATCACCCCCGGCGACGCCTGACTTCCGCTGCCTCCTGGGGAAAGCTAGTCTCGGTGGAGATTGGCTTTCACCGAGGTGCTGCGTGGCGGAACGGATGATCGGAAGGCGGGCGCTGCTCGCCGCGTTGATGCTTGGCGTCGGCGCGGGCGCGTCCGCTTGGGCCGCGCCTGGCGCCGCACCGGCGGGCAAGCTGGAGACGGTGGAGATCGTCACCATGCGCGGTCGTCCGCGCTTCCAGGTCGAGATCGCCGCCACCCGCGCCCAGCAGGAGCGCGGGCTGATGTTCCGCAAGAGCCTGGCGCCCGATCGCGGGATGCTCTTCACCTACGCCAAGCCCCAGCGCGTGGCGTACTGGATGAAGAACACCCTGATCCCGCTCGACATCATCTACATCGCGGCGGACGGCAGGATCCTGTCGATCGCCCGCAACGCCCGGCCGCACGACGAGACGCCGCTGGCCTCCGGCGGCCCCGTTTTGGGCGTCCTGGAGCTGGCCGGCGGCCGCGCGGCGCAACTGGGCATCCTGCCCGGCGACCGGGTGCTGCATCGAATCTTCCCGAAGGGGTGAATAGAGGCGTTCGGATCGTTGATCCGCGCATCGAACCCCTGTAGAGCACGCGCCTGCCGATGTTTCGGAGCGTAGCGCAGTCTGGTAGCGCGCCTGGTTTGGGACCAGGATGTCGCAGGTTCAAATCCTGCCGCTCCGACCATCGGCAAGTCTTCTGGGAGAGGTCCATGCTGGCCCGCATCTATCGCCCCGCCAAGAACGCCATGCAGTCCGGCAAGGCCAAGACCAAGGACTGGGTGCTGGAGTTCGAACCGGCCTCGGCCCGCAAGCCCGACCCGCTGATGGGCTGGACCACGTCCAGCGACATGAACGGCCAGATCCGCCTGACCTTCGAGACGCGCGACGAGGCCGTGGCCTACGCCCAGCGCCACGAGATCGCCTTCCAGCTCTTCGAGCCGAAGGTCCCCAAGAAGATCATCAAGGCCTACGCCGACAACTTCGCCGCCAACCGCAAGCAGCCCTGGACCCACTAGGGTTCTTGCGGACCAGGCCGGCCAGCGCGCGCCCTTAGCTCAGCTGGATAGAGCACTCGCCTTCTAAGCGAGCGGTCGCTGGTTCGAATCCAGCAGGGCGCGCCAGCTTCCCAACTGGTCGCGGACGTGCGCGCGCATTCCCAAGTTTCCCTAAGTTTCCTTTTTCCTCCTTAAAGCGGGGCGGAGGAGGGGTATTTCGTTGCGCTCTGGAAACGGGCCTAGGAGTTCGTCGAGGGCGGCCGCCAGGTGAACCTCGAACAGAGCTAACATCTGTTCCGTAACAGGTGGCGTCTCTGGCCAGTCGCCTGCCTCCACCATCTGCGCAGGCGGCGGAGCGCGTTTGCGCCTTCCCGCATTCGGCGCCCCTCCCTGCGGAGACTGGTGAGGCTTCAAGTCGCGAGCCGTGTTTAAAAGGTCCAGGAGCCTCCGAGCGTACTCGACCAAGACCTCGCCTGCGGGCGTCAGCACAAGTCCTCGGCCAGCCTTAACTGCAGCCTTGGAGAACGTCCCAAGCGAAGCGCCGCCTACCAAGGATCTGAGGCTGTCGAGGTCAAGCGTGTTGCGCATCCGGCTGCCCTGTCATGAAGAACATGACCGGCCTATCCTGATGGTGTTCCAATTGTTCGGAAAAACCGAAGCGTCGTCTTGTGGCGCGACCTCGTCGACGGATTGTGCCCGCGGCGGTCATCGACGAGCGTGGGCGCACAATTGGGCCTCTCTGTTCTGGTGGAAAGGCCCAGCGATCGGATCTTGGGCGCTGAGCCTGTCAGGCTTCGATCACAGCGTGAGATCTGCCGGGCGCGCTGCGCCAGGTGCGTCTCCAGCGGTTGGGCGGCGCGCCAACCACGCGATGGAAGACCCGTGACATATGGGCTTGGTCGGCAAAGCCGCAGGTCAGGGCGATGCCGCAGAGCGGCTCATCACTGCTGAGCATCACATGCTGGGCTCGCTCTACACGTCGGTCGATAATGAACTGCTGCGGCGACCTGCCGAACGTGGCCTTGAAGGCGCGTGTGAAGTGGGACGTGCTGATCCTGGCCAGTTGGGCCAGGTCGCTCATCCGGATGGTCGAATGCAGGTGCTCATCGATGTAGGCCAAGGCCCGTTTGGCTTGCCAGGACGCCAGGGTGGTGGGGGCTCCGACGGCGCCCTTGGTTGCCGCCGTCGTCCGCGATGGCGCCAGCAGACCCATCGCGACGATGAGCGCGTTGCGCACCACCTCCCGGTCGCTGTCCAGGGCGTCGAACGCCTTGGTCACGAGGCGGTCGAGCGCCGTGAGCGTGGCGTTCGAAACGCGGGGCTCTTCGGTTTCGAAGGACTGGGAGGCGGCCAACAGGCCGAGCATGGCGGGGGGCGGCGAAGCCGCCAGGAGTGCTGCCGTCGTCATGTTTGTGCTCCTATAGGCTGAGCTAAAGGGTGTGTTTGATCGGTCGCTGGCGCGAGGCTCCAGCGAGGGAATTCGATGACGCTGTGGTTTTGGGCGCGGGGCTAAGCCCGGCTCTTAGTCGCCGAAGGACGCTGCGGCGTTGGCTATGAAGTCCGCCACTGCCTGAGGCTGAGACAACATGGGTACGTGGCTGGACTGGAGGACCAAGACCTCTGCGCCCATCTGTTCGGCTGAGTCCTGTTGAACAGCAGGGGGCACGGTATGATCGAGCGTTGTCACAACATACCAGGCCGGTTTGTCTCGCCAGGCGGAGTGGGCGACGGCCGTTTGGGCCGAGCGGGAACTGAAAGGGCCCTGGGTGGCGTAGATGATGTCGGCTTCCTCAGTCGACAGGTCCTGGCCGAGGTATTTGCGCACGCCGTCGCGTGAAAGGATGACCCGATCGTCGTTGTAGGGTCTCAGCTCTTGGGTGACCGCCGCCGTCGCGTAACCGCTCCACCAATCGTCAACCGACTGGCCGCTGTCTGGCGCCGCGCCGGCGACGTAGACGAGGCCTTTGACCTGGGCGTGGTTGCCGGCCTCCGAAATCACCGCGCCGCCATATGATTGGCCGACGAGAAGAACAGGCTCCGGCTGCATTTCGATAGCCCGCCGAACAATCGCGGCATCGTCGTCAAGTGAACCCAGGGTTAGCTGCACAGCCTTCGCTTCCAGGCCGCGATCCAAAAGTAGAGGAATGACTTTTCGCCAAGAACTTCCATCCAGAAAGTACCCGTGAACGAGTATGATGACCTTAATCGACACGGCGACCTCCTTTCTCGATGTGATCTCGTGTTGGAAATAATATGCCAACGAAAACGACGTTATGCATGGATGGTTGTTGCGCAAACTGGTAGATAATTGCCACCTGGCGGCAAAAGTTTGGATTATTCGCAGAAAGTCGCGGCCCTACCGTAGATGTGAGCGGCAAAAATGGAAGATTGTTGCGCATCGAGAATGAAATTGCGAAGAATGGTTTCAGCTCGCGCTACGTCGCCTCGCATGTTCGCGCGAATAGCTGGCGGGGGTGCACCCGACCACCGTCCGAAAACGTCGGGTCAAATGGCTCTGGTCAGAGAACCCCAACCTGTCGGCGATCTCTGCCAGCGACAGGTCCGCCGCCTCGATGAGCGCCTTGGCCTGGCCGATCTTGCGTTGCTCGACGTACCTGACGGGCGTCAGCCCGGTCTCGGCCTTGAAGACGCGGATGAAGTGGAAGCGACTAAGGCCGGCGCGCTTGGCGAGGGCGGAAAGATCAGGAAAATCCTGCGTCGTGCGTTCGAGGTGTTCGATGACGCGTCGGATCGCCTCACGGTCGCTGATCTCGCCCGTGTGGTCGGAGACCGCATAAACGCCGTACTGGCTGACGAAATGCGCCGTCAGCGCTTCGGCCAGGTGGTGCAGCAGCGGCATGCGCCATTCGAGGTCGGGCTTGCGCATCTCCTCCAGGATTGCGCCGCCGATGTACAGGCCAAAGAGATCGTTGGCGCTCAGGATGGAGCCGGTCTGGTCCTCTTGCTCCAGCAGGAACGGGCCCAGGGCCGACTCGTCGCGCAACTGCTCGGGATCGATGCCGATCCGAAGCAGCGGCGGAATCGCTCCCGCTAAGCGCGCTGAGCTCTCGGTCGGCACGACGATCAGATCGCCCGCGCGGCAGGAGATCTCGCGTGAGGCGCCGCGCGTCTCGCAGGTAAACTGCCTCGAAGATCCGAGCGCGACCATGACTGCATGGTGGTCGCACGCCGGAACGCTTAGTTCGACCCCGTGACTTCCGTTGCGAATATCGAAGTGAAGGCCGCGAGACGTCGCCGACATGCCGGCGGTCGATATGGTCCAGCCGTTGATGCGCGCCCGCACCTCGGCAATGCCGACGAGTTTAGCTTGGCCACGTCTCTTCATTTCTCGTCCCAGCGTGCGTCGGCCGCAAGCGACCAGCGATGGCTGTCGCTCTCGATTCTATCGGATCGACCATCCAGCAAGTTATCTGCTCTGGGCCGCCAGGGGGATCAGGACTTGAGGCCTCGGGCCGGCGCGGGAGCGATCATAGGCTCCGGTCGCTTCATTGCGCCTTTGTCGGGGGATCAGCATCAAGGAGGGGGCGGGCTCCATCGTCACGATGACGGAACCCTAACCCCCTCAAATTCGACCCCGGTTTTCGCCGTGGGCGATGACCGGGAAAGGTGTCGTCAGGACTTGATGAACGCGAGCAGGTCGGCGTTCAGCACATCCGCGTGCGTAGTCAACATCCCGTGCGGATAGCCGGGATAGGTCTTCAGCGACCCGTTCTTGAGCAGGTTGACCGCACGGGGCACGGAACTGGCGAACGGGACGACCTGGTCGGCCTCGCCGTGCATGACCAGCACCGGCACTGTGATCTTCTTCAGATCATCGGTGTAGTCTTCGAGCCAGGAGGCGACGGTCTCGTAGTGGGCCAGGGCGCCGCCGGCCATGCCTTGGCGCCACCAGTTGGCGATGATCGCCTCCGAAGGCTTGGCCCCGTCGAGATTGTAGCCGTAGAACGGATTCTCCGGGACGAAACGGTAGAACTCCGACCGGTTGGCCAGCATGCCCGCGCGAATGGTTTCGAACCAATCCAGCGGCTGACCGGACGGGTTGTCTTCGCTCACGTACATGTTCGGCGTCAGGGACGCGACCAGCACCGCCTTGGCGACGCGGTCCTGGTGGCGGGCGACATAGCGAGCCACCTCGCCGCCACCCGTCGAGTGCCCAATATGGATCGCGTCGCGCAGGTCGAGGTGTTCGGTCAGAGCCGCTAGGTCGGAGACCCAGTGCTCCATGTCGTTGCCGGTGGCCGGCTGGTCGGACCGGCCATGGCCGCGCCGGTCGTGGGCGATCACCCGATACCCGTGCTGCAGGAAGAACATCATCTGGGCGTCCCAGTCGTCCGCCGTCAGCGGCCAGCCGTGACTGAAGACGATCGGCTGACCCGAGCCCCAGTCCTTATAGAAGATATTGACGCCGTCTTTTGTGGTGATCGTGGACATCGAAACGCTCCATCTAAGCTGTTAGGCATCAGCCCGTTGAGGGAAATTTCCCGCGTTGACCTGAGTGGTCTTTCGCTTCAACGAGACCTGCTTTGGAAAGCCAGACCGTTGATGCAGGAGCGTTTATCGTTCTAATTGATCGGGCAGTATTCGCCGTTCGTGCACCTTTTTGTCCGTTTTCCGCTGATTAAGAGAAGTCACGATCAGTCACGCTGTTCGTCCTAGAAGCGTCGGGACTCAATCCCGTATGCCGGCGGAACATGCGATTGGAATTGCACTGCGGGTGGAGCCCCGCTTCAAGCGCGACCTTGACCTGGTGAAGCTACGTGTCAGCGACGTGGCGCTGAGCGGCGTGCTACGTGCACGCGCCACGATCATCCCGCAGAAAGCTGGACGGCCCGTCCCGTTCGAGATCACCGAGCCCACAAGAGACGCGTTGGCAGTTTGGCTGAAGGTGGGTGGCAGACGCAACGACGACTGGCTGTGTCGCCAACTCAAACGCGCTTAGGCTGGCGAAACGCCATGGCGCGCCTAGCTCATGAATGTCGTGTTCTAGAGGCGCGCCAACGTCAGCAACTGGCGCCCGCTCGACCTCGAAACAGACCGCCTGGCCCCCGAACGGAGGCCACAGGCGCAGTCATGGGAAACTTTGGTTCCGCTGCCGGAAACATTCAAAGCGGCCTGATCGCCGCGGGCTTGTGTCCTTCAGCCAGCAGCCCCGCCAGGTTTTCCACGGCGGCAGCCAGGCTTTCCTCATCCCAAGCGGCATAGCCCAGGAGAAAGCCCTGGCGTCCTTCCGCCGAGCCGGCGTGAGTCGAGAGCGGGTCCAAACTAAGGCCTCGCGACGCGGCGAAGGCCGCGAAAGCCACGTCCGACTCCCAACCTTGCAGGGGGGCGTTCAGAACCGCGGCCAGGTGCATACCAACCTCTTGAGGCGCGACGGTCAGCACATCGCCCAGTCGCGCGCGCAACGCCTGGGCGAGCGCCAGGCGACGCGCGCCCAGGCGCTGTCGCAACTCACGCAGATGTCGGGCCAGGGCGCCGCTGGCGATGAACTCGGCCAAGGCGGGCTGAGCGGCGGTGGCGACCGGAGTCCCTTCGCGCGCTCGCGCCTGGGCCAGACGGTCGATCAGGGAGGGCGCGCCGACCACGTAGCCCAGTCGCAGCCCCGGGAACGTGACCTTCGAGAAACCGCCGATCGCCAGGACGCTGCCGCTGCGATCAAGGCTGGACAGGGTCTCCATCGGGCGTCCGGAAAAACGCAGCTCGCTGTCGTAGTCGTCGGCCAGGATGATCGCGCCGGTCTCGGCGGCCCAGTCGATCAGCGCCACGCGGCGGGGCAGGCTGAGCGGTGCGCCCGAAGGAAACTGGCGCGATGGCGTGACCAGCGCGAAGCGGGCGCTTGGCGCCAGTCGGCGGCCGATCGACACTTTCAGCCCCTGCGAGTCGACAGGGACCGGCACCACATCAAGGCCTTCGCGACTTAGAGTCCGTCGCGCGCCCACATGGCCGGGATCCTCCACCCAGATCTGCGCTCCGGGCGAACCCAGGGCGCGGGTGATGACCTGCAGCGCGTCGCCGGTGCCGCCGGTCACCAGAATATGCTCGGCGGTGCAGTTCAGCCCCTGTAGCGCGTGCAGATGCCCGGCGATCGCCGCGCGGAGCGACGGCAAGCCCGCCCAGTGATCGAAACCAATCGCCGCCTCGGCTTCCCGCCGCCAACCTCGCGCCGTCAGGCGGGCCCAGGTACGGATCGGAAATAGGTCGTTGGCCGGTGCGTCGGAATCGAAGGGACGACCGCGCGGCGCCTCGGCGCGTTGCTCTGGCGAGCGGGAGGGGGGATTGACGCGGGGCGGGGAGGGAGGCTTGCGGTCCAGCGTTCGGACATAATGGCCCGACCCGTGCCGGGAGGCGAGATAGCCTTCCACGCCCAGCTGCTCGTAGGCCGCCAGGGTGACCGTGCGCGAGACTCCCAGGTCGAGGGCCAGCTTGCGGCTGGAGGGTAGCTTTGCGCCCGACTCCAGCTGTCCAGACAAGACCAGGTCACGGATCCTGAGATAAAGCTGACGTCCCATCGGCTCGCGCGCGTCGCGATCCAGCACCACCGACAACAGGGAGGTCGCCGCGTCGCTTTTGCCCCTGGGTGTTGAAGTGGTCATCCGCATTGGGCCAAAAGTGGATATTTCGCATGGCCACGCAAGATACTAAGCGTGGCCTGGCTAAACGTTGAGGCGAAGCCGCTCGCTCGCTCGCTCAACGTTTCATCGCCCGAGCCCGCACCGCATTTCTGGAATGGACACACGTATCATGTCGCTGAGGATCAATTCGCTCGCCCCGAACTTCACGGCCAAGACCACCCAAGGCGAGATCGATTTCCACACGTGGATCGGCGACAGCTGGGCGATCCTGTTTTCGCATCCCAAGGACTTCACGCCGGTCTGCACGACCGAGCTGGGCTACATGGCGGGCCTGAAGCCGCAGTTCGACAAGCGCAACACCAAGGTCATCGGCCTGTCGGTCGACGCGGTCGAGAACCACGCCAAGTGGGCGGCCGACATCGAGGAGACGCAAGGCCACGCGGTCAACTACCCGATGATCGGCGACACCGACCTGAACGTCGCCAAGCTCTACGACATGCTGCCGGAAGGCGCGGGCGACACCTCGGACGGCCGCACGGCCGCCGACAACGCCACGGTGCGGGCGGTGTTCATCATCGGGCCGGACAAGAAGATCAAGGCGATGCTGATCTATCCGATGACCTCGGGCCGCGACTTCGACGAGGTGCTGCGCCTGCTGGACTCGGTGCAGCTGTCGGCCAAGTACACGGTGGCGACGCCGGTGAACTGGCGTCCCGGACAGGACGTGATCATCCCGCCCAGCGTCACCGACGAACAGGCCCGCGAGAAGTATCCGGACGGCTTCAAGACCCTGAAGCCGTATCTGCGGGTGGTCGCCCAGCCCAAGTAAGGCGACGAGCTCAAGGGAGCCGACATGATCTTCGAACAAATCGCTACCGGCGGCTGTCGTTCGTATCTGGTCGGCTGCCCCGACACGCTCAGCGCCGTGCTGATCGATCCCGAGATCAGCCAAGTCGACCGCTGCCGGGCCCTGGCCCTTCGCGATGGCCTGCGCGTGCGCTATGTGATCGACACCCACACCCACGCCGACCATTTCTCGGCCGCCCAGCAGGCGGCCGAGCTGTTCGAAGCGACGACGGTGATGCACCTCGCCAGCCCTGCGCCGCACGCCAGGCTGCGATTGGATGACGGCGACCAGCTGAATGTCGGTACCTTGCGCATTCGGGCCTTGCACACGCCAGGTCATACGCGGGACTCGATGTGCCTGATGGTTGGCGACCGGGTCTTCACCGGCGATACCCTGCTGATCGGCGGCACGGGTCGTACCGACCTGCCGACCGGCGACCCGGAGCAGCTGTACGACAGCCTGTTCGGCAAGCTGCTGACCCTCGACCCGTCGACGCTCGTCTTCCCGGCTCATGAGTACAAGGGCCGCTCGCACAGTACGATCGGCGACGAGATCGCCGAGAACCCGCGCCTTCAGAAGCGTGACCGCGCCGAGTTCGTGCAGATGATGCGCGACCTAAACCTGGCCGCGCCCACCCACCTGACCGAGGCCCTGCGCACCAACATGAGCGGTGGCAAGACGGTCAGCCAGTTGCTGGCCGAGGCCGCCGCCGACGTGCCGTTCATCGGCTTGGACGAACTGAGCCGCCGCCTGGCCAACCGACCCAACGATCTGCTGATCCTGGATGTGCGTGAAGAGAGCGCCTTCAACGCCGGCCACATCCCCGGGGCCATGCACCTGCCGCGCGGCCAGCTGGAACTTAGGGTCAACGAGGCGATTCCGGACCCGACGATGCGCATCGTCACCTGCTGCGAGTTCGGCAAGATATCGACCCTGGCGGCTGCGACCTTGCGCAGCCTGGGCTTCACAAGGGCCACCGCTCTGGACGGCGGCATGAAGACCTGGCGCGAGAGCGGCTACGGTCTGGACACGTCCGGATAAAATCTTCGCCGCAAATCGGCGCGCCCTAACGCGAAAAGGGCCTGGCCCTTGTCGACCGGTATTCGTCGACGGGGCGGGAAAAAAAGAGGAGGCGAGCGCGTGGCCCGCCTCCCTTGGAAGTCCTTCTCGTCTACCCGGACTAGAAGGTCAGGACCGAGCCGGCCATGGTGGCCGTCGACAGGTCGAGCACGCCGGCCAGCTTGACCACATAGTCCGAGCCAGCGACGAAGACGTTGCTGTTGCTGGCGTCGATGACGACATAGGTGTCAACGCCGTCGGTGAACCAGTGGGCGACGGCCGTGGCGCCGCCGGTGGTGCTGGCGGCGGCCGCGTCCAGGGCGTTGGCGTAGGACCCGCCGTAGGTGACCGCCGCGCCCAGGGCGCCCGCGGTCGGTGCGCCGCCGACCAGCGCGAAGCTGATGCTGTCGCCGTGCGCGAAGTCGGTGATCGTCGTCGGGTTGGAGGCGCTGGCCGGGGCGAACTGCAGGTTCACCCGGTCGTTGCCCGCGCCCAGGGTGACGATGTTGTGCCCGTCCGACAGGGTGATGGTGTCGACGCCCGAGCCGCCCACATAGGTGACGTCGGCGGTCAGGGCCGAGGCGACCAGGGTGTTCGCGCCGGTGGCGCTGCCCTTGACCGTGACGGCGGAGGACGAGGCGCCCAGGGTGACGATCAGGCCGCCCAGGGTCAGGCCGCTGGCGTCCAGCGTGGTCAGGTGCGTCGTGTTCAGCGTCCCGAGATCCAGACCGGCGTTACCGCTGACGTTGAGGACCTTGAGCGCCGAGTCGGTGATGGGCGCCTTGTCGAAATAGGCCCCCGTCGGCGACGCCGAGGTGTCCTTGGTGGTGATGTTGATGGTCTCGACACCTGAGGTGAGCAGGGCGCCGATATCCTGGATGCCGGCCTTCGACAGGGTCAGGTTGATCGTGTCGTTGGTCCCGCCCGCGAAGGCGCTGTTGGTCAGCACGACGGAGCCACCGGCCGCCAGGTCGCCCATCAGCGTCAGGCTGCCGCCGGACGCGAAATTGGTCAGCTCGAAATTGTGAGCGCCCATGATGAGAAGATCGTCGGTGACCACCACGGACGCGAAGTTGCCCAGCATGCCCACATCGATGGCGTAGTCCCCGGCAAAGATAAAGTTGAGGTCGATTCGGAGGACTTCGAAGCCGGTGACTTGGCCGGCGAAGGCGTTGCTGCCCGAGAGGGTTTGAGCCACGTTGATGTCTAACGCCACCGTATCGGTCCCGCTGCCGCCGCTGATCGAACCGGTCCCGGAGACGCCGTTGAGGAAGATCAGGGTGTCGTCGCCGCCACCCAGGGTGCCGTTGGTGTTGACGACGCCATTGACCGTCGTGAGCGTGTCCGAGCCCGAGCCGCCGAGGAAGGTGGCGTAGTCCGGTCGGAACGTCAGGATGTTGGAGCCGGACGAGCCGCTGGCGTCGATCATGGTGATCGCGGTCGAGCTCAGGGTAGCGGTCAGGCTGGCCGCGCCGGTGATGTTGATCGTGTTCAGCGTGGTCATGCCGCTGGCCGAGGTCAGGGTCAGCCGGCTGGCGCCGCCTAGGTTCAGCGCGGTCAAGGCCGTGTCGTTGATGTTGGCCAGGGTCGAGGCCGTGGCCCCGGTCGTGACGTTGAACGTCGCGTACTTGTTGTTGGTGTCGGTCAGAGCCCCGCCGGTGACGCCGTTCAGCGTCAGGTTCAGGGTGGTGACGGGGCTGGTCGCGCCGGTGCTGTTGATGTTCACCGCGCCCGAGCCGTGGGCCAGCTTCAGCGTGGTCAGCGCGCTGTCGCCGATGCTGGCGGTGGTGTAGCCGTCAAGGTCGACCGAGGTGATCTTGCCCAGCGCGGCCGCGCCGGCGTTGACGTCGGTGATGGCGATAGCGCCCGGCGTTCCCGTGGTCTTGATCTTGACCGCGGTGGTCAGGGCCGAGCCGTTGATCGTCACCGCGCCGTCGGTCTGGGTGACGTCGACGCTGGTCCCGCCGGTGATGGTCAGCAGGCCCGCCGAACCGGCGGCGCTGCGGTTGACGGTGATCGCGCCGGTCGGGGCGGTGGTCCCGCCGATGTCGATCGTGCCCGTGGTGACGCCGTTGGCGGTCACGCTGACGTTCGCGCCGCCATTGAGCACGACGGGCAGGGCGCCCTGGCCGTTGACCGTGGCGACGACGGTGGTGGCCGTCGCCGTGGTCAGCACCGTCGAGCCGGCCGTGGTGGCGTTGAGCTTGGTCAAGCCGGTCCAGCTGGTCGTGTTGGCTGAGGTGTCGCCGGTGTTGACGAGGTTGAAGGTCTCGACGCCGCTGACGCTCGCGCCCGGCATGATGTACGCGCCGCCGCCCGTGGCGTCGACGGTCAGGGTGTCATTGCCGGCGCCGCCGTTGATCACGTCGGTTCCGTTGAAGGTCAGGTGCGTGCCGGTGATCGTGTCGTCGGCCCCGCCGCCCTGGGCGTTGTCGACCCCGGTGGTCAGGACGAGGCTGAGGGGTGTCGGGGGCGTGGGCGAATCTGGTGTGGGATAGGGCAGGGTGGCGCCCCGGTCGATCGCATGACCGGTGCCGTGAGAGGCCGATTCAATGACGGGCGCGTAAGTATAGACCATATTGGTGTTGTAGATGGCCGTGCCTTGGGCCATGGCGACCATGAAGTTGTTGGCCGCAGCGGCGTAGAGGCCGATATCGGCCTTGATCGAGGCGGCCATGACCAGGCCGGCCATCGCCGCCTTCACGGCCAGGTCCACCTGGGCGGCCGTCGAGTTGGCGGTGACCAGGCCGGCCTCGCGCACCGTCTGCAGGACCGCGTCCTTCGTGCCGATCAGATAGGCGATGGCGGCGTCGACATTGACGCTGGCGGCTTCTGCGTAGCTGCGGCCGATGATGGTCTGGTAGATCGACGCCACGTAGCTGTCGAAGTCCATTGCGCCGTACTTGCTGGCGAACGCGGACGCGCCCTCGCCATAGAGGCCCAGGTTGGCGGCGAAGTTGATGTAGCGGTTCTCGAGATTGAAACGCGCATAGTATGCGTCGTTAAGGTCGGTCGGGTTCGCGGTCGAGTTGACGAGGTAGGCTAGGCCCGCCGCCGTCGGGCTTTTGCCCGTGAAGAACTGATAGCTCAACAGCGCCAGGGCGGTGGAGTTGTCGGCGCTGTTGACGATGTTGCCTAGCAGCTGCGCGTCGGCCAACTGGCCGTTGGCGCTGAGCATCGCCTGGGTCTGGAAGAGGCTCTGCGTGGCCGCGTTTGGTGCGATCCCTACATGCACGGCCTTGTAGGCCAGGGACAGCTGTTCGAGCGTGTAGGACATTCGGTCAAATCTCTGGTTTCAAGGCGCGGGTCGCAGTCGCGGCACGGCCCCTCGGACCGACCACTTCGAGGCGAGACCTACGCCCTGACGTTGCACTCTCCTGCGCTTTAGGAGCTTATCTGGATATGGGAAATATCCACTTTTGGAAATTTTGAGGTGACCACTTTTGTCCAGTGGTTATCAAGTCTGGCCCCGGAAGGCCCTATGGCGCTTGGGGATAGTTCGTAGAGCCGTGTTTGTTGGTGTGATGAGGTCTCAGCGACGGAGATGTGGGACGTCCGCTGGCGCGCACTGCTACCCTGGATTACCTTGTCGATGATCACCCAAAGCGGTCGGCATTTGTTGTGAAGCGATACCGCCGCTTGCCGGATCGCCAATTCGAGACTTACGCGCGGCGACAACCGTCGCCAGCTTCACCAGCGACCCGCCTCTTCTGCGACCGCGCTACGCGCCCCAAAATGGCGGACTTATCGAGGTGCGCCATCGATCGGCGCCGACCATCTCGACCTGAGATACTGAATGTCGATTCCTGGAAGCGTCCCCAACGTCAGCTTATGGCGCAACCTTGCCAAAGACCGGGTGCGCTGGACCTCGCCGACCGCCGTGACTGTTGACCTTAGGCGATGATCCGGCATATTGCCAAGCATTCCCGGAGTTTCTCTTCCTTGTCGGTTGAATTGATGTGCTTCTTAAATTTGTAGATAATTAGATTCTTCTATGCGTGGACTTTGGAAATTGAATTTTCTCTCTATAGCAATTGTACGTTTTCGACACGGCGCGCCACTGTTCCTTTTGGAGCTTTCCGCGCTGAACCCAGCGCCGCCCTTTGGTGTTGTCATTGGATGACATCATCCTCGCTTCTCCCCTCGGCCTTGATCGGCGCTGTCGCGTCGGCCCGTTCCATGACGCCCATGGCGGCTCTCGCCACCGCGCGGTTGGCGGGCCGCGCCACGCCTGGGCGGCTGGTGCTGCTGGACCATCCGCTTTTCAAGTTCGGCGCGCTCGCGATGGGCGTTGGGGAGCTGTTTGGCGACAAGATGAAGACGGCGCCTGATCGGACAGTCTTCCTGGGCTTGCTGGCCCGGGTGATGAGCGCCGGCATCGCGGGCGCGGCGCTGGCGCCGAAGGGCAAGGAACGCGCGGGCGCGGCGGTCGCTGTGGGCGCCGCGGTTCCGCTCGCCTACCTCACCCTGGCCGGACGCAAGCGCGGCATGGCGCGCGTCGGCCAGACGCGAAGCGGGCTGATCGAGGACGCGATCATTGTCGCCGCCGGAGCCGCCGTCGTGGCCTTGGCTGTCGGCCGGCGGCCTCTCGGTTCGGTGGGGCCGTTCCTGCGCTGAGCGGCGGGCCGTCCCTAGACACCAATTTCGCTATGGCGCGTTGACTGGCCAGCAGAGGAGTTTTGCCATGCCCGCCAAGTCAGCCGCCCAGCAGAAAGCCGCTGGAGCCGCCCTGTCCGCCAAGCGCGGCGACACGCCCAAGAGCAAGCTGAAGGGCGCGTCCAAATCGATGCTGTCGATGAGCGAGAAACAGCTCGAGGAGTTCGCTCACACCAAGCGCAAGGGTAAACCCGAGCACGTCGGGGAACGGTGAGGCCACCGCGTCTTCATCTCGCCGCGCTGACAATGCTGATGGCCTGCGCGGCCTGTCAGCCGCTGTCCGAACTCGGCTTTGACCGGCGTCCCGTCCATATTACCGAGCCCATCGACGGCACGACCCGTGGCCGTCTGCTGAATGCGGTCGAGACGCCCCAGGCCTGCGCGGCATGGCTGGCCGGCGCGGGCCTGACCTTCCGGCCGGTCGCCGACCGGACCGAGGACACCTATTGCCAGGTGACCGGAGCCGGGAACCTGGTCGACGCCACGCCCAGGATCGATCCGGCCTTGTCGCCGGCGCGGCCGATGATGGCCTGTGATCTCGCCGCCGCCGTGGCGATCTGGCGTCGGCAGTCTGTGGGGCCGGCCGCCCGCGAGCTCCTAGGGACAGACGTGCGGCAGATCGACCATCTGGGTGTCTATGCCTGTCGCGGCGTCGGCGATCCGCTCACGGGCCGGCCCAGCGCACACGCGCGCGCCGAGGCCATCGACATCGCCGGCTTCCGACTGGCCAATGGCCGGCGTATCTCCGTCGAGAAGGACTGGAACGGGCAGAGGACCGAGGCGGCCTTCCTGCGCCGCGTGCGCGACGACGCCTGCCGCGTGTTCGGCGTGACCCTGTCGCCGGACTACAACGCCGCCCACGCCAACCACCTGCATCTGGAGATGGGGCGCGGAGGGCTATGCAGTTGAGGCATCAGAACGCTAGTCGATGGTCAGCACGATCCTGGGTCTCGCCGGCGACGAGGTCGAAGACCACGCCGATCCCGCCGGCGCCGCCATGGATCAGCACCTTCTGGCCGGCGGCAATCTGCTGGGCTAGGGCAGGCGGATTGGAGATCAGGCCGCCGAAAGGGCCGGTTCCGGCGCCATCT
Source organism: Caulobacter sp. GW821-FHT10E02 (assembly GCF_059415225.1). Taxonomy (NCBI): domain Bacteria; kingdom Pseudomonadati; phylum Pseudomonadota; class Alphaproteobacteria; order Caulobacterales; family Caulobacteraceae; genus Caulobacter; species Caulobacter sp. GW821-FHT10E02. The sequence continues at coordinate 1,783,332 of NZ_JBWKMV010000001.1, read as the reverse complement.
CGCCGTCGTGCTGATCGGGCCAGGTCGTGCGGCGGCGCAGAGCGGGGGCGAGGAACAGCACCGGCAGCTTGAAGAGCAGTAATTCACCATGGACGAAGCTGTCGATGGTGCGCTCGCGCCAATTGGCCTGACGTCGGCCATGGTCGATGAGCCAGGCGTCATAAGGGGCCCAATGACTGGGTTCGTCCTGCTCGATGACCCGGAAGATCTTGATGAGCTGGCTGTCCTTGGCGACCTTCGGATCGCGCAGCAGCGCCTCGACCTGGCGATGGCCGCGCTTCTCGGTCAGGGAAATGACCCGGCAGAGCCGTTCGAAGACATCCTCGCGGCCGATCTGGTGAGTGTCCAGGGCGTCGATCGGCGAGCCGAACACGATCTCCACGAACCGGTCGATGTGGCCGCACGCCCGGTCGATGTCGAAGGGCATGATCCCGCGCCGTTCGAACCAGCGGCGGAACATCAGATAGTGCTTGCGCTCGTCCGCCCGGTGGCTTTCCACCCGCGCGATCAGCGCCTGATCGTCGGGCCAGCTCACCTGGATCGCCGCCAGCATGCGGTCGATGGCCGTGTAGCCGCGATGCTCGTTGTAGAGATAGATCGAGCAGAGCAGCTCCAGGAACCGATGGTGAAACCCTTTGGCCATCTTGGCTTCCCCTGGCTCGGGCGTCTTGGACGCCGAGCTCTGCTGCTAACTTGGCTATAACGGCGGCCGACGCGGCTTGTTCCGGATACGAACCTTGGCGCTTGGCCTCTTTGGCCGCGCCGTTCCGCAACGACGCCGTAAGCGATCCGGAACGGCCAGGGACGGGCGACGTTGAGGCCCCATGGCCGCCACCGGACCCCACAACAGTTCCGCGACCGTCGTCTACGCCGCGCTGGCCGGAAACCTGGCCATCGCCGTCACCAAGTTCATCGCTTTCGGCCTGACCGGATCCTCGGCGATGCTGACCGAGGCGATCCACTCGGCCGTGGACACCGGCAATCAAGGCCTCCTTCTACTGGGTCTCAAACGTTCGGCGCGACCGCCCAGCCAGACCCATCCGTTCGGCTACGGCATGGAGCTCTACTTCTGGGCCTTCGTCGTGGCGCTGCTGATCTTCGCTCTGGGCGGGGCCTTCTCGATCTACGAAGGCTGGCTGAAGGTCCGGCGTCCCGAACCGATCGACCACGCCTGGATCAACTTCGTGGTCATCGGCCTGGCGATGATGTTCGAAGGCGGCTCGTTCCTGGTCGCCTGGAAGGAATTCAAACGCTCGCGCGGCGACACGCCGTTCCTCACCGCCTTGCGGCGCAGCAAGGATCCCTCGGTCTTCGCCGTACTGCTCGAGGATGGCGCGGCCCTGATCGGCCTGGTCCTGGCCGCACTGGGCGTGGCGGGCAGTTCGCTCGGCGTCGCCTGGGCCGATGGCGCGGCCTCGATAGCGATTGGGGTTCTGCTGGTGATGGTGGCGATCTTCCTGGCCAACGAGACCCGTAGCCTGCTGACGGGGGAGGCCGCCTCGCCACGCATCGTGGCGGCGGTCAACGCGACCCTGACCGCCGATCCTCGCGTCGAGACCGTCATCGAGGTGCTCTCCATGCACCTGGGGCCGCAGGAAATCCTCCTGGGCGTCACCCTGGACTTCAAGGACGCTCTGACCGCCGGCGAACTGGAAGACGCGGCCGACACGTTCGCCGACGCGATCCGGACGGTGGACCCGCGCATCACCCGGGTCTTCATTCGCTCGGGCAGAGCCCGACAGGCCTATGCCAGGCCGCTGCCGGCGTAAGGCACGGGTGTCAATGAAACGCCGTACTGAGCCAGTGCTTGTCGGCGAACTCGCCGATCCATATCCGGATGAAACGCTGGGCGTCCGCGTGCGACACCGGGATCGGACGCGCCCGCAGCGTCTCGACCAAGTCCAGGACGCCGGCGCGGAGATCGTCCCACTGCGCGAGCGTCTCGGCGTCCGCGACGCCGCTCTCCACGGCGTGACGTATCGCGGTCAGACGCTGGAAGACGGGATCGGTGTCGCCGGACGACGTGTCGAGGCGAGCAAAACGATAGGGGTGATCCATGGCGTGCGCGTCCTAGCGCCAGCTGGCGGCGGTCAGGCCCGTCTCGCGCGATCCGGCCAGGGCGGCCAGATCCTCGGCGCCGACACGGCACGACCAGCCATGGGCGGCCCGGATGCAGTCGACGCGGCGGGAGAACACCGCCGCCATCAAGCGCTTACGATCGATCGGCTCGGGGCCGGCGAGGGGCACGCGCACCCACTGCTCGGGACGCGGGCCCAGAGCCACGCAAATGACGCCGTCCTCGGGAACGTCAAGCACCGCGCCGGCGACGCTGGTGCGCGAAGAAGCCGCGCAGGCGCTGGCGGCATGGACGGTCACGCTCGCGAGCACGGTGGCGATTATGGCGGCCCTGACCGTGTCAGCCCGTGTCATTTGTTCATCCTGAAAGCCCACAGACCAACGTTCTGGCTAGGCCAATGTTCCCGCGTCGCCTTGGCGAACCGGCGTCCATTCCGCGCGGCGTCGTGAAACCTATCGTACGCCTGGGAATTGCTCCGCTAGCGTCACCGGCGGCGCGCGCGTGCGGAGCTTTCCATGCCAACGTCCAGAGGGATCGGCGCAATGCCGCTCCATCCCCTTCACGCCATTCTGCTGGCATTTCCGCTGGCTCTGTTTTCGTCGGGACTGGCCTCCGACATCGCCTATCTCAAGAGCGCGTTCGTCCAGTGGACGAACTTCTCGGCCTGGCTGATCGCCGGCGGCTGTTTCTTCGGTGGGCTGGTCCTGGCCTGGGCCATCGTCGCGGCGGTCTTCCCAGGACGCACCACGCGCGGACGGGCTCTGGCCTATCTGGCGGCGGTGGTGGTGATGTTCGTCGCCGGCCTGATCAATTCCTTCCAGCACAGCCACGACGGCTGGAGCTCGGTGGGATCGTTCGGCCTGACCCTGTCGATCGTCTCGACCCTGGCGGCGCTGGTCGCCGGCGCGATCGGTTATTCGGAACAATGCATGGAAGGGATCTCCCGATGAGCGCGCGCTGGCTTCTCCTCGCCGCCTCGGTGCTGGCCCTGCAGGGCTGCGGCCGCAGCGATCCGGGCCTCGACCAGACCGGGGCCGGCAAGCCGCCGCTGCCCGATCAGCAGCAGACCCTGCTGCCGCCGATGAAGATCGCCAAGCCGGCCGGCTGGGACAACGCGACTCCGACCGCGCCCAAGGGCTTTACCGTCACGGCCCTGGCCACCGACCTGAAGGTCCCGCGCCAGATGCTCGTCCTTCCCAACGGCGACATCCTGGTGGCCGAGGGCGCGGGCGGGGCGCAGGCGCCCAAGGTACGGCCCAAGGACATCATCGCCGGCTACATCAAGGCGACAGGCAAGACCAAGGTGAAGGGCGGCAACCGGATCACGCTGTTGCGGGACGCCGATGGCGACGGCCGGGCCGAGGTGAAGGAGACGCTGGTCGACGGCCTCAACGCGCCCTATGGCCTGGCCTTCGTCGACGGCCAGCTCTACGTCGCCAACCAGGACGCGTTGCTGCGTTTCCCGTTCCAGCCCGGCCAGACCAAGATCACCGCCAAGGGCGTCGAGGTCACCAAGTTGCCCTCGCGGATCAACCACCACTGGACCAAGTCGCTGGCCGCCAGCGCTGACGGGAGCAAGCTCTATGTCGGCATCGGCTCCAACAGCAATGTCGGCGAGCGCGGCCTGGACGTCGAGGAAGACCGCGCGACGGTCTGGGAGATCGATCGCCTGACCGGCGCGCATCGCGCGCTGGCGCAAGGCATCCGCAATCCGACGGCGCTGGCCATCGAGCCCACGACCAAAGCTCTCTGGGCCGTGGTCAACGAGCGTGACGAACTGGGCCCGCAGCTGGTGCCCGACTACCTGACGTCGGTGCGCGACGGGGCCTTCTACGGCTGGCCCTACAGCTATTGGGGCCAGAACGTCGATCCGCGCGTGCATCCGCAGAAGCCGGACATGGTGGCCAAGGCGACCGTGCCTGACTACGCCCTGGGCTCGCACGTGGCGGCGCTGGGCGTCAGCTTCGCGCGCGACGGCGGCTTCGGCGGCGACTTCCGCGAGGGGGTATTCGTCGGCCAGCACGGTAGCTGGAACCGCCAGGACCTCTCCGGTTACAAGGTCGTGTGGATCCCGTTCGCGGGCGGGCGTCCCAATGGCAAGCCGGTCGACTTCGTCACCGGCTTCCTCGACGGTCAGAAGGCGCGCGGTCGTCCGGTCGGCGTTGCTTTCGACCCGGCCAAGCGCATCTTGCTGATCGCCGACGACCTCTCCAACACCGTCTGGCGCGTGGCCCCGGCGAAGTGACCTAGCTCAGCCAGGCCGGCGCCGATCGCCAGACGATCGCGACGCCGGCCATGGCCGCGCCATAGGCCCGTGGTCAGGCGCTAAGCCTGAGCTACGCGCAGGCGGGTGTGGCCGGTATCGCGATCGGAGGGGTTAGAGCGCCACCTTGGCGTTGTCGCCCATTTCCGGCGCAGCGCCGGTCACGGCCGCCATGACCATCTTCGCTAGCGCCACGGCCTTGCCCGGGCTGTCCCACAGTTCGCCGTTCTCGGGCGTGAACGTCACAAGCCGGATCGACGGATCGGTCTCGTCCTCCCACCAGGCTTCATCGAACTTGGTCCACAGCTCGGCGATCTTGGTCCGGTCATCGCTCACGCGGGCCGTACCCATCATCACCACGTACTTGTAGTGGCTATTGTCGGCCCAGGCGCAGGAAACGCTGGGGAAGTGCTCGACCTGGCCGTTCTTGTCGCCTTCGACATCGACCAGGAAATAGACGGCATGCTCGTCGCGACGCACGCGCGCCGATAGCGGACGGCTGTGTTGCTGCTCGCCATCCCAGGTGGTGAACATGCAGATGTCGATCTTCTCGGCCAGCTCCCAGATGCGATCCTGCACCTCTTGGGGTGACTTGGGATTATCGTCGGTGCGTTCCTTGGCCATCGCCGTGTCCTCTTGAGTTGGACTTCCCAAACGCGCTGACGCCTTGCCCGTTGCCGTTCGTCAGGGCCTGTAGAGATCAGCGTCCGGATCGCGTTCGCCCCGCACCTCGGCCGCGACGATCTGCGAGGCGATGACCGAGTAGGTGATGCCGTTGCCGCCGAAGCCCATGACGGCCCAGGTGTGATCCATGCTTTGCACGGGGCCGATGCTGGGCAAGCCCGTCGTGCTCTCGCCAAAGGCGCCGGCCCAACCGTAGTCATGCTCGAACGTCACGTAGGGCAGTAGCCGCTGTAGCTTGGCGGCGATGATCTCGCCCTTCCGCTTCAGCTTCGCTTTGTCCTCATGGGCGGTCGCGGAGGCTTCATCCTCACCGCCGACGATCAGCCGACCGTCGCCGCCCATGCGCAGATAGAGGTAGGGATCGGACGCTTCCCAGACCAGCATGTCCCTCAGCCAGGTCGGGCAGCGCTGGCGCGGCTTGGAGGCTATCGCCCAGGTCGAGATGACCTCGGCTTGCGGCGTCGGGACGCTCTTGGGGAACTCGTAGCCGCAGCAGAACACCACCGACCTGGCCCGCACCGCGTGACCGGCATCGGTCAGCAGGGTCACTCCGTCGGGATCGCTGACGGCCTGCGCCACCTCGACCGGCGACCAGATCCGCGCGCCCCGCGCGTGGGCGCGCCTCAGCAGCGCCGCCGCCAGCCGAGCCGGGTCGCCGCTCGCCGAACCGCTTGAGAGGATGGCGCCGGTCCGTTCGATCCCGAACCGGTCGCGCAGCAGGGCGGCGTCGATATACTGGCTGTCGAGGCCGATCTCGACGCGCGCCTGCGCCTCGGCCTCCAGCGCGCGGTGGCCGTAGGCGTCGCCCGCCAGGTAGAGCGACGACTTGTCCTTCAGCCCGCAGACGATGCGCTCTTCGGCCACGATCTGTTTCAGCGCGTCCACGGCTAGACGGGATCTGAGATAGGCCCGTCGGGCTTTGGCCGCGCCGATCTTCTTCGCGAGCGCGGTGAGCGGAAGATCGATCTCCCATTGCAGCAGCGCGGTCGACGCCAGGGTCGATCCCATCAGCGGCGCGCGTCGATCCAGCACCGCGACCGAGTGATCCTTCGACAGCTCGTGGGCCATGAAGGCCCCGCTGATCCCGGCGCCGACGATGGCGACATCGACGCTGATCGCGGCGCCCAGCGGATGCGCCGGCACGCCCAGACCAGGACTATCAGCCCATAGCGATCGACCGGTCCGCAGGTCGCGTTTGATCGTGGCGCCGGTCATCAACACATCCTCTAGAGCGGAGGCTTAGCTCTTGAGGTCATTCGCGGTTCCTCAGGACCCGCGCCAAGGCAGAGATTGTCCTTGGTCGGCACAGGTTTGACGCGCATGGTGACGGGGTGACCATTCTCATCGTCGACTTCACGCTAACCCTGGGTCGAGGCTGAGATCAGCGTGGCAATCGATAGTCTTTCCGAGCTCGAACGCGACGCCCTGACCGAGCTGGTCAATATCGCCGTCAGCGGCGCGGCCACGCGACTGCGCGCCATGGTCGGGTCGGAAGTGTCCCTGAAAGTCCCGGTCGTCGAGATCCATGAAGCCGGAGACGCGAGGCGAGCGCTCGCCAGCTTCAACGGCGAGGCGCTGACGGTCGTGCGTCAGGAATTTTCCGGGCGGCTGAACGGCCAGACCATGCTGCTCTTCAGCCCCGACGACGGAAGCACCCTGGCGCGCGCCGTGCTGGGTGAAGGCTATTCCGAAGAAGACTATGCGGACCTGCTGGACGATACGCTGGGCGAGGTCGGCAATGTTCTGCTTCTAGGGCTTCTGGCCACGATCGGCTCGATGCTGGGCGTGACGTTCAAAGTGGCCATACCGACGGTCTCGATCCTGGTGGCGGACGAGCTGTTTCCGGCCGAAGACGGTCGCGTGGTCCTGCTGATCCACGTCGACTTCAACGTCCGCCAGATTAATGCGCGCGGCTATTTCGCGCTTGTCCTGGGGCTGGGCAGTTTTGCCGCCCTGCATGAAATCATCCGCGCTTTTCTGGCCGATCTGCTTGAGCCAGCGCCAGCCGAGTAGGCGGCATGCGGCCTATCTAGAGCACTGCCGCCGCCACGCCCGCGAAGTAACGGCAGCATTATTTTGAGTGTGTTTCCATCCGCAACAGCGCCAATCCTGTGGGCGTGATGTCCCATCCCTGGGCATTCCGCTCCGCGAAGCCGAAGTCGGTCAAAGCCCGCGCGCTGGAGATGTTGATGTAGGGAACCTCTTTGCCCCGGTGCTTGCGCTCCAGGTTCTCGAGGGCGTTCCGTTGGGCGTCGGTCAGATCCATGCCCAATCAACGCGCGCCGGACCGCAAAAGCCCAGATTTACTTCAGTGGAAAACCCGGCCCGTCAGCGCAGCAGGGGCGTGAGAGCCGCCAGGTCATTGCGCAGGGTGGTGGCCGCGACCCCGGCTTCGCCCATGGCGTGGCTTATCTGATCCAGGCCTAGCACCACATCGCCGGCGGCGTAGAGACCGGGGACGCTGGTGCGCTGATGGGCGTCGACCTTGATGCAGCCGTCGTCGGTGACCGCCGCGCCAAGGGCCCGGGCGAGGTTGGAATGGACGTCCGATCCCAGGGACGGATAGACGGCGTCGAAGCGCAAGCGACCCGCCGTGCAGGTCACGACCAGACCGTCGCGTTCGAGATGGAAATCACGCGCTGGGCCGGCGAAGCGTTTGACCCCGATGGCGTCGAGGCGAGCTCTGGCGGCGTCGTCCAGTCCATCCTCGCCCGTCAGGCCGATCAAGCTGACATCAGCGGTGTAGCTGCGGAGGAACTCAGCTTCCCGCGCGGCTCGCGGGCCACGGCCGACGACCGCCACAACTTGATCTGTGACCTCGTAGCCATCACAGACCGGGCAATAGCGCAGGCGGCCTTGCCGAAGCGCCTCGGCGTGAAGGCCGTCATCCATGAACGGTCGGCGGTTCGTCACGCCGGTGGCCAGCAGGACGGTGCGGGCCGGTATTTCGCGATCCGCCAGGGTGGCGAGGAAGCCTTCATGGCCGCGCTTCAGGTCCGTTACGCGGCCGGCGACCAGCGCGGCCCCATAGAGGGCCGCCTGTTCACGCATGCGCTCGAGCAGCGCCACGCCGGAGATCCCTTCGGGAAAACCGGCGTGGTTGCGGGTGAGCGGGATTTGCGCGGCGCGGCTGTCGCCGGCGTCGATCACCTGCACGGACAGGTGGAAGCGCGCGGCGTAGATCGCGGCGGTCAGGCCGGCGGGCCCGCCGCCGATGATCAGGCAGTCCAGCATGCCGCCAGGAGGGTCCTAGGCCGCCGCGACCAGTGGCTTGGGCGGCGGTCGCACCAGGGGCTCGCGCGCCCAGATGCGGCCGGCCGAGGCCGCGGCGATGAAGTCGTCGAGGCTGGCGTCGGGCAGGGCGATCAGGCCCGCGTCGTCGTCGGGGCCGACCTCGGTGATCCCGCCGGCCGCGAACAGCGGCGTGGCGGACGGCAGGTAGGCGATGACCTTCAGGTGGCCATAGGCGTCGCGCAGGAAGTTGACCGCCGCCGCCTCGATCGCCAGCTGCTCGCCGCCGTCCTCGGACGGCAGGATCGCCACCGCGTCGAACAGCACCGAGGGACCGCCATCGATCCTGTGGTCGACCGGCAGCACCGCGCCGCTGGCCATGGTGACGCCATAGATGGTCGGGCCGATGATCTGCAGCTTCGCGCCAGCCGCTTCGACGGCGGCCTTCAGCTTGGCGACCAGCTTGTCGTCGCAACCGTCACTGACCAGAGCGCCGACGTTGCGGCCCTCCAGGGTCGGCGTGGCCTTGGCCAGCAGGCTGAGCATCGGCGAGGGCTCCATGTCCTTGGCCGCGATCGGGGCGGGGGCGGGAACGATCTTGCCCGGGAAGCCAAGGCCCTCGGCCACCGACTGGGCCAGGAAGTCGTCGATGTGGATCAGGCGCGACAACACCGCCTCGCGGATGCGCGGCGTCACGCACTTGCTGAGCTCGAAGACCAGGGCCGCGACGATGTGGTCCTGTTCGGGCTTGGTCTGGCTGGCGAAGAACAGGCGCGCCTGGGTGTAGTGGTCGGCGAAGGTCTCGGGCCGCAGGCGCAGCTGCTCGCCGGCCTCGGGATTGGGGAAGGTCTGGTAGCCGGTCTCCAGCGACTCCCGCGCCACGGCCGCGCCCAGGCTGGAAGGTTCGTAGTTCACCTGACCCTTGGGCACGCCCATCTGCATGTGGCCGTCGCGCTGCAGGTTGTGGAACGGGCACTTGGGCTGGTTGATCGGGATCTGGTGGAAGTTGGGTCCGCCCAGGCGCTTGAGCTGGGTGTCCTGGTACGAGAACAGCCGACCCTGCAGCAGCGGGTCGTTGGTGAAGTCGATGCCGGGCACCACGTGCGCGGCGCAGTAGGCGACCTGCTCGGTCTCGGCGAAGAAGTTGTCCGGATTGCGGTCCAGCACCATGCGGCCGACCACGCGCAGGGGGACGACCTCCTCGGGGATCAGCTTGGTGGCGTCCAGCACATCGAAGTCGAAGCCGTCCGCCTGTTCCTGGGTGAAGGTCTGCAGGCAAAACTCCCACTCGGGGAAGTCGCCGCCCTCGATCGCTTCCCACAGGTCGCGGCGGTGGAAGTCGGGATCGGCGCCGTTGATCTTCAGAGCCTCGTCCCAGACCACCGACTGGGCGCCCAGCTTGGGTCGCCAGTGGAACTTGACGAAGGTGCTGTCGCCCGCCGCGTTGACGAGCCGGAAGGTGTGGACGCCGAAGCCTTCCATCATGCGCAGCGAGCGCGGGATCGCCCGGTCGCTCATCGCCCACATGATCATGTGCATGCTCTCGGGCGTCAGCGAGATGAAGTCCCAGAAGGTGTCGTGGGCGGTGGCCGCCTGTGGGAACTCGCGGTCGGGATCCTGCTTGGCGGCGTGGATCAGGTCGGGGAACTTGATGGCGTCCTGGATGAAGAACACCGGCATGTTGTTGCCGACGAGATCGAAGTTGCCCGCTTGCGTATAGAACTTGACCGCGAAGCCTCGTACGTCGCGCGGCAGGTCGGCCGAGCCCTTGTTGCCGGCCACGGTCGAGAAGCGGGTGAACACCGGGATGCGCTCGCCCGGCCGCTGCAGGAAGTCGGCGGCGGTGACATCGGCGCAGGAGTCCAGGCACTCGAAGAAGCCGTGCGCGGCCGAGCCACGGGCGTGGACCACGCGCTCGGGGATGCGCTCGTGGTCGAAGTGCATGATCTTTTCGCGCAGGATGAAATCCTGCAGCAGCACCGGCCCGCGCGCGCCGGCCTTCAGCGAATTCTGGTTATCGCCGATCGGCACGCCCTGGTTGGTGGTCAGCTGGGTGTCCGGACCGTCCGCCTGCTGGTGGGTCTCGCCGCCGGGCGCGACCAGGACTTCGCCCTCGGTCGAGGGACCGGCGGGTTGCGGGATCTTGGGTGCGGTCGAAGGCTTGGCGCTGGCGCGCGTGGCCTTGGTCTTCGCCGGGGTGGCCATGAGCGTCTTCCGATTGGATGGATGTGCAGGGCTAACGTCGGCCGCAAGTCGAGGTTGCGGTCGTCAAGCCGACACAGGGGCTCGGATCGACCTGAAAAAGACGCTTAGCCACCCGCTACCAGCCATATGCGCATCAGGAAGCGGAGCGATTGGCGGCGGGCCGTGTTGAGCGGTGCGACATATCCATGCTTGTATGACCGCTCTTCAGCGCTGATCGCGACGGGCGCTCGGGTGGGCTGAGGAGTGTTCCAGGATTGACCAGATGGCGCTTGTGAAGACGACGAGGCTGGCTGGTCGCGCCAAGACGGGTGGAACGCCGGCCGCACAAGATGAGCAGCCCGCCGTCAAACGCGCCCCGGCCCGCAAGCCTCGCGCCTATCGGGAGGGCGCCGAGGGGCGGATCAGCGCCGCGGTGCTCGAGCTCAGCAGCGGGTTGGCCGAGGCCGCCAGCGCCGTCGAGGAGTTGCGGCGCGCCCTGGCGCAGATCTCCAGCGGCGCCGAGGAAGCCGCCGGGGCGGCGCACGAATCGCTCGCGGCCACCAATGCGATGACCGAGCAGTTCCGGGAGGGGCGGGAACGCGCCGAGGCGGCGCGTCAGCGGGCCGAAGCGCTGCAGGGCATCCTGACCGAGTTTGGCGCCGCGGTCGGCGCGTCCATCAAGGCCGTGGCGGCCAACGCTCGGCGCCAGTTGATGACCGTCGACGCCGTGGCCCAACTGGACCAGCACGCGGCGCGGATCAACGAGATCACGGTCGCCGTTTCCGACATCGCCGACCAGACCAATCTCCTTGCCCTGAACGCCGCCATCGAGGCCGCGCGGGCGGGCGACGAGGGGCGTGGCTTCGCGGTCGTGGCCGACGAAGTGCGGGCCTTGGCCGAGGCGGCCGAGGCGAGATCGGGGAACATCAAGGACTCGGCCGAGCGCATGACGACGATGGTCCGCGACGTCGGTGGACGCCTGCGCCGCGCCGCGACGACGGCCGAGGCCGAGGCGGCCTCGGCGACCAGGATCCTGTCGACGCTGGAGACGATCCGTACCGAGATGGCGCGGCTGAGCCAGGACAGCCAGATGGTGTTGATCGCGGCCGTGGAGGCCGCGTCCGCGACGAACGAGATGCGACGCGGTTCCGAAAGCATCTCCAGCGCGGCCGAGGAACAGGCCGCGGCCGCCACGGAAGCCCAGCGCTCGATCCAGCAGCAGGGGCAGTCCCTGGACCAGAGCCAGAGCGCGGCCGAGTCCCTGAGCGAACTGGTCGAGATCGGGACCACGGGGGCCGGTGCGGCCTCCGCCGCCAGCGAGACCGCGGCGGCGGCGGAAGAACTTTCAGCGGCGATCCAGGAGCTTTCCGGTTCGGCGGATGAAATCCTCGTCGCCATCGACCAGATCAGCCGAGGCGCGCAGATCCAGGCCGCGGCGACCCAGCAGGCCAGCGCCGCGATGACCGAGATCGAGCGGGCCGCGCGATTGTCCAGCGTCAACGGCGCGGAGAGCGCGACGCGGGCCGAGACGATGCGGGGGCTGCTGGAGGAAAGCCGTCAGGCGATCTCGTCGCTGGTCGAGAATGTGGAGGCGGCCACGGCCGAAAATCGCTCGGTGCTGGACGCCGTCGAAGCTCTGGAACTGGAAAGCGCGGCGACCGCCAAGCTGGTGGACGGGCTCTCGCTGATCGCCGTCCAGACCACCATGCTGGCCACCAGCGGCGCGGTCGAGGCGGCCAGGGCGGGCGAGGCCGGTCGCGGCTTCGCCGTGGTGTCCGGCGATATCCGGACCCTGGCGCGAGACGCGTCGGGAAACGCCGAGTCCGTCAAGGACCTGATCGCGGCGATCTCGGTGCAGATCGGCAAGGTCCGCCGCGAGGTCGACCAGACCGTGGCCGTCGCGGAGGTGGAAGTCGATCGCAACCGCGCGATCGAAGAGCGGCTCGGGGCGGTGGTGCAGGAGGCCGAGGCGCTGCGCGCGGGCGCGCATGATATCGCCGAGGGCGGCGAGGCCATCCTATCGGCCTGCGCCCAGGTATCGGCGGGCGTGAGCCAGATCGCGGTCGCCGCCGAGCAGGCCAGCGCCGCGGCGAGCCAGGCCGCCGTCGCGGCCCGTCAGCAGTCCCAGGCGGCCGAGGAGCTGGCGGCCGCGATCGAGGAAATCGCTCTCCTGGCCAGCGAGCTCCAGCGCGCGGCCGAGGCATGAGCGCGGACCACGGCGCTCGTCGACGGTTGACCGTCCGAGCGGCCGGCGCCCGGATGTCGCTGCCCGCCCAGGCCGTCGCCGAGGTGATCAAGCGTCCCCGGCTGACCCGCGTGCCGCACGCGCCGCCCGGTCTGCTGGGCGTGGCGCATCTGCGTGGGACCGTTCTGCCGATCGTGTCGTTGGGACAGATGCTGGGCCTGGACGGCGAGGATGGTGACCGCGTCGTCGTGCTGCGGCGCGACCCGCCGGTCGGTTTGGTCGTCGACGGGGTCGAGGCCCTGGCGTTCGCCGACGGCGAGGCGGAGGACGGCGATACCCGGCTGCGGCTCTCGCGCGCCGACGGGACGCCCTGGCTGGATCTGGACGAAGCGCTGGACGCCAAGTTCGCCGTTGATCGGGGGCGTCGCCGGGCGGTCGCTGTCGAGGCGGCGCGTCCGACGCTTCAACAGGTGAGCGAACCCGATCTCGCCTTTCTGGGGTTCAGCCTCGTGGGACAGAGCTACGGCCTGCCGCTGGACGCCGTCGTCGAGGTGGCGGCCGTTCCGAAGGCTATCGCCGAACTCCCGCGCACCGAGGCGGTGCTGCTAGGCGTTAGCGACTATCGCGACCAGGTCCTGCCAGTGCTGTCGGCGCGAGGCCTGCTGGGCCTGGCGGGCGACACGATCAACGGACGCCTCGTGGTCGTGCGCGTCGGCGGCGAGCGGGTTGGCCTGGTCATCGACGAGGTCAATGCGATCGTGCGGGCCTCGGCCGATCGCCTGGGCAAGGCGCCCAGCCTGTTCAACCGCGGCGGCGGCGAGGCGCGCATCGATACGGTGCTGCGGCTGGCCGATGGCCGCGGCGTCCTGGCGATCCTGACCCCGGATCGCCTGTTGAGCGACGAACGTGTAGCCCAGTGGCTGGCGCTCGGAAGTGGTTCCAAGGAGGCCGATATGGCCGAGACCCGACAGGCGGCGATCCGCGAGCGCTTCGTCATCCTTCGGCTCGGCGACGAGCGCTACGGTCTGCCGATCGCGGCCGTCGACGAGGTCGTGCGCGCGCCGGACCAATTCACCAGGCTTCCCAAGGCTCCGGCGTATGTTCGGGGCGTCATGAACCTGCGCGGCAAGACCCTGCCGGTGATCGACCAGCGCCTGCGCTTCTCGGCGCCCGGTCAGCCGGCCGCGAACGGCCGCGTGGTCGTCGTCACGGTGGACGGCCTGCAAGCCGGCTTCGCGGTGGATGGCGCCAGCGAGATCCTGGAAATCAGCGCGGACGAGCTGCTGCCCGCGCCGAAACTCTCGGGAGATCAGGCCCGTTTGTTCGATCGCGCCGTGGAGCGCGGGGGCGAAGTCATCTTGCTGGTCGATCCGAAAACACTGCTCGCGCGGGCCGAGGCCGACCTGCTGCGCGACATGACCCGGGCGTCATCCACTTCGTGACAAAGGTCCTGGTCGTCGACGACTCGGCTCTGATCCGGCGCGTCCTGAGCGAAATCCTCTCCGAAGCTGGTTTCGAGGTCGCCATCGCGCGCGATGGGGTCGAGGCCCTGGCGAAGCTGAGCAGCTTCCTGCCCGACGTCGTGACTCTCGACGTCCAGATGCCGGGCATGAGCGGGCTGGAGTGCCTGGACCAGATCATGTTGCAGCGGCCATGTCCGGTCGTGATGGTCTCTTCGCTGACCGCCGCTGGCGCCGAGGAAACATTGACCGCTCTCGAACTCGGCGCGGTCGATTTCGTGCCTAAGCCCGATGGCGTCATGTCCTTGGCGGCCGGCGAACTGGCGCCGGTCCTGGTCGAGAAAGTCCGGGCCGCCGCGACCGCGCGGGTCGGGCGCGCCCATCGCCTGGTCGAGCGCCTTCGCGCGCGACGCGGCGAGATCAAAAGTCCGACGCGACCACCGCTTCGCCCGATCCGAACCATCAAGGCGGCGAGCGGCGAAGTCGGGAAAGAGCCAAAGGGGTTGGTCGTGGTCGGTGCGTCGACGGGCGGCCCCGCCGCGCTCGAGACCGTGCTCTGTGACATCCCTGGCGACTTCCCGTGGCCTATCCTTGTCGCCCAGCACATGCCCGCGACCTTCACCGGCTCGCTGGCATCGCGGCTGAACGGGCTGAGCGCTCTGACCGTCAGCGAGGTGACGGCGCCTACGCGTCTGGAGGCGGGCGGCATCTACATCGCGCGTGGCGGCGCGGACATGGTGGTCAGTCGCCGTGTGTCCGGTCTGGTGGCCCTGCCGGCGCCGGCGGACGAGAAGTACCGCTGGCATCCGAGCGTCGATCGGCTGGTCGCCAGCGCCATGGCCCAGGTCCCGCCCGAACAACTCGTCGGTGTGCTGATGACCGGCATGGGCGATGACGGCGCGCGGGAGATGACGGCGCTTCACAAGGCTGGCGGCCTGACGATCGCCGAGGCCGAGGACACGGCCGTCGTCTGGGGCATGCCGGGATCGCTGGTTCGGGCCGGCGGCGCGAACGCGGTCGAACCGCTGGAGGCCATAGCTGGCCGCCTAGTCGCGATGGTGCCGCGATGACCGCGGCCTTCACCGACGACGAATTGGAACGGTTGCGGGACTATCTCTATCGCCAGACCGGCATGTGGTTCGGCGAGGCCAAGCGCTACTATATCGAGCGCCGCTTGACCGATCGGCTCGCGCACGCCGGCGGGGACTTCGCCAGCTACATGTCGCTGCTGCGTATCGACAGCGAAGAGCGCCAGGCCCTGATCAACGCCTTCACGGTCAACGAGACCTATTTCTACCGCGAGGAGCACCAGCTGGCCTGCCTGGGCCGCGAGCTGCTGCCCGATATCGTTTCGCGCCGACGGCCCGGCGACAAGGTGCGGATCTGGTCGTTGCCGTGTTCGACCGGTGAGGAGACCTATTCCATCGCCCTGTGGCTGCTGGAGAACTGGCGCCTGGTCGACGCCTACAACATCGAGATCGTCGGATCCGACATCGACACCCATGCGCTCGACGGCGCCCGCGCGGGGCTCTATGGCGAGCGCGCCCTGTCTCGGCTGCCGGAGGCCGTGCGAGAGGGCTATTTCGAACCAGCCAAGCGCCATCGCCGCAAGATCATCGACGACCTGCGCGAGTCCGTGACCTTCACCCACGCCAACCTGATCGACGGCGTGCGCCTAAAGGAGCAGGGCGCGTTCGACGTGATCTTCTGCCGCAACGTGCTGATCTATTTCGACGAGGCCTCGCGCCTGACGGCCGCCCAAAACCTCTATGACCGACTGACGCCGGGCGGTTATCTGTGTCTGGGCCACACCGAGTCCATGAGCCGGATCGACGAGCGCTTCCTCGTCCGTCGGTTCGAGGACGCGGTGGTGTTCCAGCGCCCGGAGGACGCGCGGTGATCGACGAACTCCTGGCCCAGTTCCTGATCGAAGGCCGCGAGCAGGCGCTGCAGGCCAGCGCCGATCTGGCGGCCCTGCAGCACGCGCCACAGGACGTCGCGCGGCTCGACAGCTGCTTCCGCGCCGTCCACACCCTCAAGGGCTCCGCCGACCTGCTGGGGCTGAAACCGCTCGGGCGTGTGCTGCACGTGGCCGAGGACAGGCTGGGCGCCCTGCGCGGTGGCGCGGCGGTCGCGTCGGACTTCAACAGGCTCGTCGCGGTCGTGGACCAGGTTGAGCGCTGGCTGGACGCGCTGGAGGCGACCGGCGCGCTACCGGCCGATGCGGACGCGGTCGCCGACCGCTTGCTGGCCGCGCTGGGATCGGCCGAAGACGGCGCGGCGGCCCCTGTCGCCGCCAGAGACAGCGCCGCGCCTTTCGCGGGCAAGGCGGGGACCGCCATCCGCTATACGCCGCGCGCCGATTGCTATTTCACGGGCGACGATCCGATCGCCATCATCTCGGCCGTGCCGGGCCTGGCCGAGCTGCGCATGGACCTGCGCGAGCCGGTTGGCGACCGCGCGCTCTATGATCCTTTCACCTGCAACCTGGTGATCCAGGCCCTGTCCACGGCGGACTGGAGCCTGGTCGAGGCGTCCCTGCGGCTGGTGCGCGATCAGGTCGAACTGACCCGGCAGGCGCCGACGCCCGTCGAACCGGTGACGCCGATCGAGGCCGACACGAGCCGGCGCACGCTGCGCATCGACGCCGCCCGGATCGATCAGCTGGCCGACATCACCGACCAACTGGTGGTCGCCAAGAGCGGCTTTGGCGACCTTGCCGCCCAGGCCGACCGGCTGGAAGGCGGGCAGGGGCTGGGTTCGGCCTTGCGGGCGCGCCAGGCCGAGCTGGACCGGCTGGTCGCCAGCCTGCACGCCACGGTCGGCCGCGCGCGGTTGACGCCGCTGACGCCGTTGTTCGGGCGCTTCCCGCGCCTGGTCCGCGAGATCGCCGCCGGCCTGGGCAAGGCGGTGTCGCTGGAGGTCGAGGGCGGCGAGGTCGAGGTCGACAAGGCCGTGGTCGACGGCCTGTTCGAGCCCTTGCTGCATGTGGTGCGCAACGCCGTCGACCATGGCGTCGAGGCCGAGGCGATCCGCCAGGCGGCCGGCAAGTCCGCCCAGGCCGTCATCAAGCTTTTGGCTCGGGCGGTCGGCGATCAGGTGGTGGTCGAGGTGACGGACGATGGCGGCGGCGTCGATCCCGCGCGCATCCGCGCCCGAGCCCTGTCGCGCGGCCTTATCGACGAGGTGGCGGCGAGCGCGTTGGACGATACGGATCTGATCGACTTGATCTTCCTGCCCGGCTTCTCGACCGCGGATACCGTCAGCAACGTCTCCGGACGTGGGGTCGGCATGGACGCGGTGCGGTCGGCCACGGCGAAGCTGGGCGGCCGGGTCGAGGTCGCCAGCCAGCTCGGGCGCGGCTCGACGATCCGGCTGGTCCTGCCGATCCGCATGGTGCTGGCGCGCCTGCTCGTGGTGGTGGCCGGGCACGAGCATTTCGGCCTGATGCTGGAAGACATCGTCGAGGTCACGCGGGTGTCGGCGAGCCAGGTCGTTCCTGTCCGCGCCGGCCATGCCTTCGTCCTGCGCGACGAGGTGGTGCCGCTGGTCTGGCTGGAACAAACGGTAGGCGGCGCCGGCGGAAACCTTAGCGCCGTCGATCGCGTCGTGGTGGCCCGGGTTGATGGCGAACTCGTCGGCTTCGCCGTCGACGCGGTCCTGGATCGCATCGATGCGGTGGTCAGGCCGATGAGCGGCCTGCTGTCCGGCGCGGCCGGCGTGGTCGGATCGACCCTGACGTCCGACGGTGACGTGCTGCTGATCCTGAACCTGGCGGAGCTTCTGGCATGAAGGCCTCCCGCGACCGCGACGTCATCCATTTGAGCGGCCACTGTCGGGTGGAAGACGCAGAGGCGCTCACAGCTCTGCTACAGCCTTCCGAAGGCGTGATTGTCGACATATCGGGGTGTGACAGCCTCCATGCCGCCGTCGTACAGGTATTGCTGGCATTCGATGCGTCCGTCGTCGGCGAGCCAGCCGAGTCGTTCTTGCGGGGCCGTCTTCTTCCGGCGCTCGTCCGGAAGGCCGACTAGGTCGAGACTATTGTGTTCGTCGCCTTGTGAAGGCGGCAAGGTTGGAGGGGTTTCATGGGTACGACGGTTCTGATCGTCGACGACAGCAAGCTGGCCCGCATCGTGGTCGGCAAGGCGATTGCGGCCCTGCAGCCAGAGTGGCGTCGGCTGGAGGCTGGCAACGCCGACGAGGCGCTGTCTCTGTTCGAAAACGAAAAGATCGATCTGGTGGTCCTGGACTTCAACATGCCCGGCCGCGACGGCCTGGAGCTGGCCGAGGACCTGCGTGGACGCTTCGCGGACATGCCCATCGCGGTCGCCACGGCGAACGTTCAGGACGAAATCATCGCGCGAGCCCGCGCGGCCAACGCCACCTTCATCGCCAAGCCCGTCACCGAGGACGGCATGCGGGGTTTCATCTCGGGCGCGGCCCTGCGGCTGCGGTCAAGCGGCCAATGAGTGTTCAGACCATCTTCCTGGAGGAGCTGGAGCGCGACGCGCTGACCGAACTGGTCAATATCGGTGTCAGCCGCGCCGCCAGCAGCCTGCGTAAGATGGTCGGCCAGCAGGTGTTGCTGTCCGTGCCCTCGGTCGAGGTCATGACCCGCGACAGCGCCGCCACGCTGATCCGCGAGCGCGAGGCGGGCGAGCTGGTCGCCGTGCGTCAGGACTTCGAAGGCGTGTTCTCCGGTCGCGCCCTGCTGATCTTTCCTCAGGCCAACAGCCTGGCCCTGGTCCACGCGGTCACCGGGGGCGCGCTGTCCGCGGGCGAAGCGCTGGAGATGGAAGACGAGGCGCTGGCCGAGACCGGCAATGTGGTGCTCAACAGCTGCCTGGCGACCATGGCCAACATGCTGCAGAGGCCTCTGCAGATGTCCTTGCCCGAGGTGTTTCGGGGCGACGGCGCGGCGCTGTTCAGCCTGTCGGCCAAGCACGCCGATGGCGGGGTGGTGCTGTTCCTCTACATCAACTTCGCGATCAACGATCGCGACATCCGCGGGTACATCGCCATGCTGATGGACTTGCCATCGCTGCAGGCCCTGCGAGCGCTGATCAACGATTTCATCGAGCGCGTCGCGGGCGACGTCGCTTGACGCGCGTGCCTGAACCTATTGCCCAGCTTGGCGTTGTAGCGAGGTCATGAATGACATCGTCGATCCAGCGATCCGCCGAGTGAACCGGGGGGCGGCCGCGGACCTGGACGCCTTGCGCGCCCTGGCCGGTCCGCTTTTCGACGCGCTGGTCGGTTCGGGCATGGCGGTCGCCGTCAGTGACCCGCGCCGCAAGGACGACCCGATCGTCTTCGTCAACGCCGCCTTCGAAGTCCTGACGGGCTACGACGCCACCGAGGTCGTCGGCCGCAATTGCCGTTTCCTGCAGACCGCCGAGACCGACGCCGACACGGTGGCGCGGATCGCCGTCGCTCTGGCCGCGTCCGGCGCGGCCAACGCCGACCTGCTGAACGCCCGTCGCGATGGCTCCAAGTTCTGGAACCGTCTCAACATCACCACCGTCGCCGACGCGGCGGGGCGCCCGGCGTTCCGCATCGCCACCCAGGCTGATGTGAGCGGCGAGTACCGTAACGAAGACCTCGGCCGCGAACTCAATCTCACGCGTCAGCGTCTGATCGAGGCCAAGGAGCGGCTGCGGGTCGCCCAGGCCGTGGCCGGCGCGGCCGGCGCCTGGGAGTGGGACATCGCCAGCGGCCGCCTAGTCGCCGACGCGCGCTTCGCCACCCTTTATGGCCTGGATCCCGTCGCGGCCTCACAGGGCCTGCCGACTTCGGTATTCTTCGACACTGTCTTCGCGCCAGATCGCATGCGCCTGAAGATCGCCGTGGCCGGCGCTCTCAATGGGGCCGAGGTCTTCGCGCGCGACTACCGCGTCGTGATCGACGGCGAGGTGCGTTGGGTTTCGGCGCGCGGCCGCACCTTCCTGGATGAGCAGGAGAACCCGGTGCGGTTCTCGGGCGTCCTGGCCGACATCACCGACCAGAAGCGCGTCGAGGAGCGGCTGCGGATCGCCCAGACCGCTGGCGGCATCGGCAGTTTCGAATATCTGAGCGGCTTCGGCACGGCCGACGTCTCCGACGAGTTCTGCCGATTGCTCGGCCTGCAGCCCGCGCGCAGCCTGCCGATCCGCACGATCAATTCGGTCATGCATCCCGACGACCCGCCGCTGATCAGCGGGCGCGAGCGCGAGACGGACATCGGCGCGGCCTTCCACGAATTCCGCATCCGCCGCGCGGATACCGGCGAAGAGCGCTGGCTCGTCTGTCGAGGCGAATACCAGCAGGCGCCGACCGGCGGCGTCAGCTTCATCGGCGTTCTGTACGACATCACCGCCACGAAACGCTCGGAGGCGCGTCTGCGGACCTTGGCGGCGGCGCTCGAGGAGCGGGTCGAGGTCAGCCAGCAGGAGCGCGACCGAATCTGGAATCTGTCGCGCGACCTGCTCAGCATCGGCGACCGAACCGGCGTCTATCGCGCGGTCAACCCGGCCTGGAAGGACCTGTTGGGCTACGACGCCGCCGATCTGGTCGGCGTGCCGATGGGCGGCCTGGTCCATCCCGACGACAAGGCCCATGCGCGTGAACGCGCAGCAGGACTGCTAGCTGGTGACGCGGTCGCCGACTTCGATTGTCGTGTGCTGGCCAAGGACGGCGCCTATCGTTGGATCAACTGGACGGCAGTGCCCGAGGGCGATGTCGTCTATGCGGTCGGCCGCGACATCACTCAGCGCAAGCTGCTGGAAGACCAGTTGCGCCAGAGCCAGAAGATGGAGGCTGTCGGCCAGCTGACCGGCGGCCTGGCGCACGACTTCAACAACATGCTGACCGGCATCCTGGGCGGTATCGACATGGTCCGTCGCCGGATCGGCGAAGGCCGCGTCGCCGACGCCGACCGCTTCCTGGAGGCGGCGATGCAGTCGGGGCTGCGCGCGGCGGCGCTGACCCATCGCCTGCTGGCCTTCTCCCGTCGCCAGTCCCTGGACAGCCGTCCACTGGATGTCGAGACGCTGGTCGGATCGATGGAGGACATGCTCAGGCGGACGCTGGGCGAACAGGTCCGCCTCGAAACCGCCGTCGCCAAGGATGTCTGGACGGTCGTCGCCGACGACAATCAGCTGGAAAGCGCCATCCTCAACCTGGCGATCAACGCGCGCGACGCCATGCCCCAGGGCGGGCGGCTGACGATCGCGTCGCGCAATGTCGTGCTATCGGCCGAGCGGCTGGCCAAGAGCGACCGCGCCGAGCCGGGCGACTATGTCGAGCTCAGCGTCTCCGACACCGGCATGGGCATGTCGCCCGACATCCTGAACAAGGTCTTCGACCCGTTCTTCACGACCAAGCCGTTGGGGCAGGGCACCGGACTGGGCCTGTCGATGATCTACGGCTTCGTCCAGCAGTCGCGCGGCCATGTCGAGATCGAGAGCCGGGAAGGCGTCGGTACGACCATCCGCCTTTACCTGCCACGCCACCATGGCGACATCGCCGAGGTGGAGGCCGATCTTGAAGACGCCACCCACATCGGCGCCGGCGAGACCGTGCTGGTCGTCGAGGACGACCCTTCGGTGCGGATGCTGGTCATCCAGGTGCTTGAGGAGCTCGGCTACCGCGCCATCGAGACCGAGGGCGGCCGCGACGCCACGCCGATCCTGCAGTCGCGGCGTCCGATCGACCTGATGATCAGCGACGTCGGGCTGCCGGGCATGAACGGCCGCCAACTCGCCGAGATCGCTCGGGAAAGCCGGCCGAACCTGCCGATCCTGTTCATGACCGGCTACGCCGAACAGGCCGCCGACCAGACCGCTTTTCTGGCCGAAGGCATGGAGATCATCACCAAACCCTTCGCCATCGATAACCTCGCCCGCAGGATCGGCGCGATCCTGGAGCGGGCGGATGGTCCCGCCGTCATCTGACGATAGGCGAGCGATCTTGCTCGAGCTGAAGTCGACCAGCGACTCGTTACGGACTCTCGCCTTTGTCGTCACTTTGGCGCGACGCCGTCCTTAGGCGTCAGATGGCCGTGTCCGCGTCCGCGACCAAGGTCTTTGCGGTATTTCGCCGAGGTGTAAGCCCAGCCGTTTCTCGACTTGCCGTGATCGGCCTCATCCACCCTGGACTGGCTCTGTCGCGATACTGTCTCAGCTCGACCTTAAGCACGGCGGCGACGAAGCTTTGGAAACGTCGGGTGCGACCCAATGATATGGCTCAGGGAGTTCGATCATTGGTTCATCGATCAGGTGCTGCCGTATGAGCGGCAGTATCTGAAGCTGGCGAGGAAGCTCACCGGCGATTTCGATGAAGCCGCCGACCTCGTGCACGACGCCTATGCCCGGATGTTCGCCCACGAGGGCGCGCGGCAGGCGGCCAATCCGCGGGCCTATGTGCTGCAGATCATCCGCAATCTCGGCATCCAGAAGATCCGCCGCGCCCGTATCGTCTCGTTCGAGAGCGTCGCGGCCGTGGAGGACCTGCAGCAGGCGGACCTGGGCGTCGACGCCTTGGGCCAGCTGTCCGATCGCGACGAATTGCGGCGGTTGATCGCCGCGGTCCAAAAGCTTCCGCCACAGGCGCGGCGGGTCGTGATAATGCGACGGTTCGACGAGATGTCGCCCAAGGACGTAGCGGCGCGGCTCGGCATAAGCGTCTCTACTATGGAGAAGCATCTCGCCAAGGGCCTCAGCCTGCTGGCGCAGATGCTGGACGCGGCGGAAATGGCGGAGGAACCCGTCCAAGGAGAACGTGAGACCGGATGGAGCCGCAGGACCAAGTCGACCACAAGGCGATAAGGGACCAGGCCAGCCTCTGGTTGTCGCGCCTCGACTCCGGCTCCGCTGATCTCGAGGCCTTCGAACGCTGGCGCGACGCCCACCCGGCCCATGCCGCCGCCTTCGCCAAGATAAGCCGTCTCTGGTCGAAACTCGGCGACGCCGGGGCGCTGACCGATCTCCAGCGCGCGGAGCCCGCGCCGGCGCAATCTTCGCGCCGGGCCTTCCTGCGCGCCGCCGGCGTGGTCGGCGCGGCGGCGGTGGTCGGAGCGGGCGCGTTCGCCACCAAGTCCTTCGCTCGCTCGACCGCCAGCACCTTGCCGGGGGAGCGCCGTCGCGTGTCGCTGGGCGACGGCGTGGCCGTGGAGCTCAACACCGACAGCAAGATCTCGTGGCGGCGCGGGGCGCGCGCGACCGAGGTCTGGCTGGAGCGCGGCGAGGCGGCCTTGATCGTGCCGCCATCCGTCACGCGTCCGTGCACGCTCAACGCCGGCGCCGTCACCGCCGACCTGGGGACGGGAGAGTTCAACGCCCGCCTGCGCGGCGGCTCGCTGAATCTGCTGGTGCTGCGCGGCGCCGGGGCCTTGCACGCCTCGGGAGGGCAAGGCGCCCCGGCGACCCGCTTCAGCCAGGGCCAGAGCGTCCTGGCCACCGCCTCGCGCACCCTCGTCCAGGCCGCGTCCGCGGAGTCGGTGGACGACGTTTCGGCCTGGCGGCGCGGCGAGATCGTCTTCCAGGGGGCCCCGCTCGGCGCGGTCGTCGAGGAGTACAATCGCTACCTGACCAAGAAGATGGTCATCGCCGATCCCGAGTTGAGCAAGCTGCGGCTGGGCGGTCGGTTCACCAATTCCGACCCGACCGATTTCCTGGCCACGCTGCGTTCCAGCTTCGATATCGACGCGGTGGACGCGGGCGGCGACACCATCATGCTGACCCGTTCCGAATAAAAATCGCGGTCGGCATAGAGCCGGGGCCACGCCCGAGCGTCTCTATGACGCAGCCTGCCCATTCGGGGGTGAGCGGCTGATCGGAGCGACCCTATGACCTTGAAGCGTTCTTCGAGCGCGCGCCTTCTGGCCGCGCTGATGGCGACCACCTGCGCCGTTTCGGCGCCCGCCGCCTGGGCCCAGACGGCCGAGATCACGTTCGACATTCCCGCTCAGGGCCTAGCCTCCGCGCTCAACGAATTCTCGCGTCAGGCCGGGGTGCAGATCCTGTTTCCCTATGACGCGACCGATGGCCGCGCGAGCAAGGCGCTGAAGGGCCGCTACACCGCCCGCGCCGCCCTGACCCTGCTGCTGGCCGGCTCGCCGCTGGTCGTCGACAGCGACAACGGCCGCACGATCGGCCTGGTGTCCGCCAGGAAGGCGGGGCAGGGACAGTTCTCGGGCCTGGTCCGCCAGGCCGAAGGTCAGACCCCGCTTTCCGGCGTCCTGGTGCGCGTCGATGGCGACGGCCAGACCGCCGTCACCGACTCCGAGGGCCGCTACCGCTTCGGCAACCTGACGTCCGGCGCCCATAGCCTGACGTTTCAATATCTCGGCTTTCCCGACCTGAACGAGGACGTCCAGGTCGCGTCCGGCGAGAACGCGCCACGCACCACCGTCCTGGGCGGCTCCCAGGTCTCGGAGCTGATCGTCACGGGCCAGCGCGCCGGCCAGGCCCGCGCCCTCAGCCGCCAGCGCAACGCCGACAACCTCAGCAACGTCGTCGCCGCCGACCAGGCCGGCCGCTTTCCCGACCTGAACGCCGCCGAGGCCCTGCGCCGCATGCCCGGCGTCTCGGTGCAGCGCGAAGTAGTCGCCGGCGAAGGCCGCTACGTCTCGATCCGCGGCTTGGACAGCGGCCTGAACAACACCCAGATCAACGGCATGAACGCCGCCCAGCCGGAGAAGGAAAACCGCCGGGTGCCGCTGGACATGATCCAGACCAGCGCGTTGTCGTCGATCACCGTGCACAAGACCCTGCTGCCCGACCAGGACGCCGACGGCATCGGCGGCGCGGTGGTGTTGGAGACAGCCACGGCTTTCGACTTCGCCAAGCCCGTGCTGGACCTGACGTTCAGCGGCTTCCACCACGACTTGGCCGGCAAGACCAGCCCGATGTTCCAGGGCACCGCCGCCCGTCGCTTCGGTGATCACGACCAGTTCGGCGTGCTGGTCTCGGGCGGCTATTCCAAGCGCAAGACCAAGGGCTTCGTCTTCTACCAGGACGAGGACTATCTGAGCTTCGTCGAGGACGATCCCACCAGCGGCGTGACGCCCCTGCAGTACCACGTCGCCCAGTACGAGGATAAGCGCGAGAACATCTCGGCCAATGTCGCCCTGAACTGGGCGGTGTCGGAGGACACCGAGCTGACCTTCAAGGGCAGCTACAATCGCCTGTACGATCAGGAGCTTAGCCGCGAGATCTATTTCGAGGGCGGCACCGACGAATACGACGACAACGGCAAGCTGATCCTGACCGAGCCCGGCTCGGCCGAGATCTTCAACCAGTACGAAGAGACCGAACTGACCCAGCAGTCCTACGTGCTGACGGGCAGGACGCGGAAGGGCGCCTTCACCTTCAACTACGGCCTGGGCTATTCGGCCGGCGTCCGCAACGAGCCGTTCGACAACGAAGTCGCCTTCAAGGTCGATCTGGACAGCAACCTGTTCGGCTACGATTTCTCGGGCAAGTTCCCGCGGCCCAATCTGACGGCGGCCGATAGGGCGCGCATCGCCGATCCCTCGCAGTACGAGCTCGGCTACAACGACATCGACATCGACGATCAGAAGAACACCCGCGCCGCCGCCCACATCGACGTCACCTACGAGCCCAATTCCAGCTGGCTGCGCTCGGTGAAGTTCGGGGCCAAGGCCGAGCGCTCCAAGCGCGAGCTGGTCGAGGGCAACGTCATGGAGCTGGAAGGCCCGCTGACCATGAAGGCCTTCGGCGTCGGGCCGTTGGTCGACGTCTCCAAGACCGGCGCGCCCTACGCCCCATTCCTCTCGCTGGACATCGCCCAGGTGAAGGCCTGGCGGACCTATTCGCAGAAGCTGGTCGACACCAATCCGGACTTCGAGAACGCCTATGTCGAGGACGGCGTGATCCCGCGCGACGAGGACAGCTACAAGAGCCGCGAGAACATCTATGCCGGCTATCTGATGGCCAAGGGCGTCTGGGGGGCGTGGGAGGCGATCGGCGGCCTGCGCGTCGACCACACCCGCGTGGCCTCGGACAATTGGGAGGCCGTGGCGCTGGAAGGCCAGGCGCCGACCTTCACCCCGGTCACCGGCAGGGCCAGCTACACCAGCTGGCTGCCTCGCCTGCAGGTCAACTACCGGCCCAGCGACGACACCGTGGTGCGCGGCGCGTTCTTCACCTCGATCGCCCGGCCAGAGCCATTGTTCATCTCCGGCGCGACCACGATCGAGGAAGAGGATGGCGAGGTCGACGTCACCGTCGGCAATCCGGGCCTGAAGCCGGCCTATTCCTACAATTTCGACCTGGGCTTCGAGCACTATCTCGGCTCGATCGGCACGGTGTCGGCCGGCGTCTACTACAAGCGCATCGACCGCTTCATCTTCAGCGGCGTGGCCGGTGAGACCGAGGGCGACCGGGCGCGCTTCGAGAACGATCCGCGCCTGGTCGGCAAGGAGATCGACGACGTCACCACCTATACCAACGGCAAGCGCGCGACGGTCTACGGCCTGGAGCTGAACCTGGTTCGCCAGTTCACCGACCTGCCGGGCCCGTGGGGCGGCCTGGGCGTCTACGCCAACGCCACCTTGCAGCACAGCAAGGCCGATCCCGGCGTCGACGACATCGCCAAGGGCGTGTTCTTCAACGCGCCGAAGCAGATCTACACCTTCGCGGCGACCTACCAGAAGTACGGGCTCGAAGGGACCCTGGCCTATGGCTGGCGCTCGCGTCAGGCCGTGCGTTTCTCCAGCTACGGTACGCGGATCACCGAGGAAGCCTATGGCTCGCTCGATGGCCAGCTGCGCTATGCGATCAACAAGCGGGCCAAGGTGTTCGTCAACGCCGTGGACATCCTCAACGATGGCGACAAGCCGATCGTCGACGAGCGCTACGGCTCCGGCGCGCGCTACCTGGAGGGGGCGACCTACAGCGGTCGCACCGTCACCTTCGGCGTCAATCTGAGCTTCTGAGGCTGGCGATGACCTGGACCTGGCCCTCGCGCGTCCATGATGACAAGGGCCGCGCCGCCTGCGGCCGGCCGCGCGGGGGCGAGCCGATTGGTGCGCTGATCGACCGGCGAGGCCTGCTGATGGCGGGCCTCGCCGCGGGGATCGCCGCGCCGCTCGGCGTCCAGGCCCAACCATCTCTGGGGGCGACCGGCTTCAAGCCGCTGTCGCCCTCGATCGGCCCGGTCGAGGCCTTGCCCGAGGGCTTCAAGCGCACCGTCGTGCTGCGTTGGGGCGATCCCCTGTGGTCGGACGCTCCGTCGTTCGATCCGTCCGCCCTGACGGCCTCGGCCGCCGAGCGGCAGTTCGGCTACAACAACGATTTCACCGCTTTCCTGCCCCTGCCGTCGAACGACCCCGACGGCGGCCTGCTGGTGGTCAATCACGAATACCCCGTGCCGTTCCTGATGTTCCCGGGCGTGGTGCGCGAGGCCGGCGCCTCGACGCTGACCGACGAGCAACTCAGGGTCTGCATGGCCGTCGTAGGCATGAGCGTCGCCGAGGTCCGGCGGGAGAACGGGATCTGGCGGCTCGTTCCTGACAGCCCGTTCAATCGCCGGGTCACGGCCACGACGCCCATTCGCATCTCCGGCCCGGCCGCGGGGCATCCCAAGCTGCGGACCAAGGCCGACCCGACCGGGCGGCTGGTCCTGGGTACGCACGATAACTGCAACGGCGGCGTCACGCCCTGGGGCACGGTGCTGTCGGGCGAAGAGGGCTCGGCCGACTTCTTCGGCGGCGACTGGCGCCATCACCCCGAACCCGAGCGGATGAAGCGCGGCTACTACACCGATCTGGAGCCTGACGGTCGCTATGGCTGGGCCAGGGTCGACAAGCGCTTCGATCTCGGCGTCGAGCCCAACGAGTCCAACCGCTTCGAGTGGGTGGTCGAGATCGACCCGCTCGATCCCACCGCGCCGCCGGTCAAGCGCACCGCCCTGGGTCGTTTCGCCCACGAGGGCGCCCACAGCGTCGTCGCGCCGGACGGCCGGGTGGTGGTCTATCTCGGCGACGACTGGGAGTACGAGTATTGCTACCGGTTCGTCAGCAACGGGGTCTTCAATCCCAAGGATCGCGCCGCCAACCGCGACCTGCTCGACGACGGCGTGCTGAGCGTGGCGCGCTTCCATGTCGACGGAACGATGGACTGGGCGCCGCTGGTGTTCGGGACCGGCCCGCTGACGCCGGCCAACGGCTTCCACAGCCAGGGCGACGTGCTGATCGAGACCCGCCGCGCCGCCGACCTGGTGGGCGCCACGCCGATGGACTCGCCCGAGGGCTATGAGCCCAATCCAAAGACCGGCCGCGTCTACATCGCCTTGACCGGCGTGGACGATCGCACGGCGGCGCCCAACCCGGCCAACCCCCGCGCCAACAACACCGGCGGTCATATCCTTGAGCTCACGCCGCCAGATCATGGCAAGGGCCCGGATCACGCCGCCGACCGGTTCGCCTGGAGCGTCTTCGCCCTCTGCGGAAACCCCGCCGTCGCCGGGTCGGGCGCTCGCTTCCATCCGCACGCCGGGCCGGAAGACTGGTTCGAGGCGCCCGACAATATCGCCTTCGACCCCGAGGGGCGGATGTGGGTCTGCACGGACGGTCCCGGTGCGCGCGATCACGACGGCCTGTGGATGATGGAGGTCTCGGGACCCCAGGCGGCGTGGCCTCGGCTGTTCTACTCGCCGCCGCCAGGCTCGGAATGCTGCAGCCCGGCCTTCACGCGCGACGGCAAGGCCATGTTCCTGTCGGTGCAGCACCCCGCCGAACGCTCGGCGTCGCTCGAACGGGCTGCGACCCGCTGGCCGGACTTCGTCGAGGGGCGTCCGCCCCGGCCTTCGGTGATCGTCATCGAGCGGACGGGGTAGGGCCTTCTGCTGGCGTGAACCACGACGGGCGCACCACGAATTTCAGGTCCAGCGGATCGGGCGCGCCCGGATAGTAGTCGCTGCTGATGATCTGCGCGCCCGACTGCTCCGCCGACTTCAGGCGGGCGAGGTCGTGGTTGCGGGCCTCGGTGGTGTCGGCGTCGCTGCGTGTGCGGACCAGGAAACCCTGGGCGACCAGGGTCTTGATGCGGGCCTCTTCCGGGCGCGGGTCCTGGATGTTGAACACCGCCGCCTCGGGTTGATCCTCGGCATAGAGGCCGAACAGGATGCGCCCCTTCAGCGACGGATGGCCGGTGCGATAGGCCTCTTCGATGCGGGGATTGGCGTCCAGCACCAGCAGCACCTTGCCGCGCGCGCTGGCGGCCGTGGGCCAGCCGCCGCCGGTGACGCCTTCGCGCAGGGTGGCGCGCGAGCCTCGGACGTCGTCCGGCGTGACGATCCGATCGCGGCCGAACGCCTTGATCGCATCGGCGTCCAGACCGGCGAAGTCAGTCTCGGTCCAGAGCGGCGGGTTCGGGATGGCCGGGTTGTTGAACGGCTCTTCCTTGGTGTTGACGAAGATCACGATCGGCTGGTGACCGGGATGGGCCTTGGACCAGGCCGCCACCTCGGCGAAGCAGTCCGACAGACGCAGGCACAGGGTGCGATTGTCGATCACGGGGGCATGCAGCACCTTGGCGCCGGGCTTCTTCATGATCGCCAGCTTGGCCGAGTCTTTGGCGTAGGGCGCGGCGTAGAGGCCGCCGGCCGTGTCGGCGTAGGGATCGAATTCCAGCTGCCGGACGCCCAGGTCCAGCTGCGCCTTGATCGGCGGATGCCCATACTCGACGCCGCGCGAACGCTCGCCCATCACCTGGCGCTGGTGCGCGAGGGCGGCGGGATCGAGCTCGGGGCGGTAGCTGTTGTGCGAGCCCAGCCAGTGCAGGCCGTTGATCTTCGGCGCCTCGGCCGCCTGGGTTGCGAAGGCGACGACCGACAGGGCGGCGGCGAGGAACAGCGAGCGCATGGTGACCTCGTGAGAATGAGAAAAGCGCGGACCGGCCGGGATGCGACCGGTCCGCGTAAGGTGACGACCTCTAAGAGGAGAGGGCGTTCAGGGGATGGCTTAGAACTTGCCGCGGAGCGTCAGCGAGACCGTACGGCCCCAGTGATAGATCTCCATCGGCTGGTCGGCGGTCTTGCCGTAGGTGAAGCGGACCTCGTCGGTCAGGTTCGAACCCTCCAGGGTCACCGCGTACTGCGGCGTGATCTGGTAGGAGAGCGAGCCGTCCAGCGAGCCATAGGCGGCGATGTAGGACTGGGCAGCGGTGGTGCTGCCGATCGACTGCAGATAGCGCGAGCGCCAGAACCAGCCGAGGCGGGCGCTGATCGGGCCCTTCTCGTAGTAGCCGACCAGATTGTAGCTGGTCTTGGACAGGCCCACGAGGTCGTCCTTGATCTGGCGGTTGCCGGCGAAATAGTTCGCCTTGCTGTCCACCAGGGTGACCGACGCCTGGACGCCCAGGCCGTCCAGAAGGCCCGGCAGGAACGACAGCGACTGGTTATAAGCCGCCTCGAAGCCGCGCACCTCGGCGTCGCCGCCGTTGACGCTGGCCGACAGCAGCACGTCGCCGCGGCCCGGCACCTGGATCGTGGTGTTCTGGGCGGTGATGTAGTTGTCCATCGTCTTGATGAACACCGCGCCGGTCACGGCCGTGGTCGGGGCCGGGTACCACTCCAGCGAAGCGTCGTACTGGTCGGCCAGGAACGGATCCAGGTCCGGATTGCCGCCCGAGGCCGTCGGCGAGTCACGGCTGACGCTGATGCGCGGGGCGCTATCGGTGACGTTGGGGCGGTTGACGACGCGCGAGGCCGACAGGCGGCCGACCAGGTCTTCGCTAAGGTCGAACTTGAGGTTCAGGCTGGGCAGCCAGTTCTTGTATTCCTTCAGATAGCCGACCGGCACCGGCGTCGTGCCGCTGGTCAGCGTGCCGCTGGCCAACTGCTTGGTCTCGGCGTAGCGCACGCCCAGGTTACCGCTGACCGGCACGCCGCCCAGGCCGAACTTGAAGTCGCCGCGCACATAGGCGCTGTGGATCTTCTGGTCGACGATGAACGAGTTGCGCAGGTCGGCCGCCGACCACGGCTGGGCCGCCACGGCCGCGGTGTACAGTTTGTCGTAGTAGGCGTTGCGGGTCGGGGTGACCCAGGTGCGCGGCGTGTTGCCGGCGAAGTCGCTCAGGAAGCCCTTGTAGGGCATGGGCTCGTAGAAGTTGGAGCCCAGGGTCGTCAGCGGCGTGTTCAGGATGTCGTTCAGCACCCAGTCGCGACGCAGGTACGTGCGGTTCATGTTGTGCTGTTCGACGCCGAACGCGACCTTGCTGAACCAGCTGTCGAACACCCGCGAGCCGTCCAGGCGGAAGGTCTCGTCGCTGTCGCGCGAGTCCTTCCAGGTGTAGTCGAACGCCTGGCCGACGAAGTTGGCCGGGTTGGTGTAGTCGACGGTCGTGGTCAGCTGAGGGATGGCCGTGTAGCCGCGCGAGAAGTCGAAGGTCAGCGGCGCGAAGAACGCGATCCGGTCACGCGTCGTGGCCTTGCCGTCCGGGTGGTAGCTGCGAGCGCGCGAATAGCCGTACTCGGCGTTGAAGCTCCAGGCGCCCGGCGTCCAGGCCTGCTTGATGCCGAAGACCGTCAGGTCGTGGCGGTTCAGGCTGGTCTCGCGCGAGGCCATCCAGCGCACGTTGTTGATCGTGCCGGCCACGACGGTGTCGCCGACGACCTTCTGGCTGCCGGCCACGAACTGCGGCGTCGCGAAGGTGGTGTCGTCCGGATAGATGTCCAGGCCGAACTCGTCATAGTCGACGTCCAGGCGGGTCACCAGCAGGTCGACATCGGTCTGGAAGTCGCTGTTGGGCTTCCACTGACCCGAGATCGCGCCCGAATAGAGCTTGCGGTGCTCGGTCTCGACGGTCGGACGCGTGCGGGTGGGCGTATAGAGGCCCGAACCCAGCACCGAGGTGAACTTGTTGAGGTTCCAGCCGGTCTGGTACAGACGGTCGTTGCGGACGTGGCGCTCGTCATAGAGGCCCGAGGCCAGCACACCGATGGTCTTGTCGGCATTGGTCCAGCTGCCCAGGCCCGAAACCGACGGATCGGCCTTCTTGCGCACGTCGCCATAGGTCTCGCGCACCGAGAAGGCGGCCTTCTTGCCCAGGTCGAACGGCTTGAAGGTCTTGATGTTGATGTTGCCGCC
Organism: Caulobacter sp. GW821-FHT10E02; assembly: GCF_059415225.1. Classification (NCBI taxonomy): domain Bacteria; kingdom Pseudomonadati; phylum Pseudomonadota; class Alphaproteobacteria; order Caulobacterales; family Caulobacteraceae; genus Caulobacter; species Caulobacter sp. GW821-FHT10E02. The sequence continues at coordinate 1,751,154 of NZ_JBWKMV010000001.1, read as the reverse complement.
CAGGGCGCCTTCATCCATGTCGGCGGTCGGGGTCTTCACCACCTCGATCTGCGAGATCAGCTCAGTGGGCAGCACCTCGAAGCGGAACTGACGGCCCTTGGCGCCGCCGTTCTCGATCAGGTCGTTGACGGCGATCGAGCGGCCGTTCAGCTCGGTATACTGGAACTGCGGGCCCAGGCCCCGGACGCTGACATAGAGGCCCGCGCCGCGCTGGCGGTCGATGGTCACGCCGGTGACCAATTGCAGGGCGTCTGCGGCGTTGCGGGTCGGGAATTTGCCGATGTCCTCGGCGTTGACGGCGTCCAGGCCGTACTCGGCCGAGCGCTTCAGGGCGGCGGCGGCCTGAAGGCTCTTGCCGTACGAGGTGATGACCACGGCGTCGACGGCGTCGGCCGGTTCGGCGGCGGGCGCGGCCGCAGTGTCGGCGGCTTGGGCCTGGCCCGCTCCAAGGGCAGCGAAGGCGAGGACGGCGACGGCGCCCGCGCAGGGCGCGGACAGGAACTTCGAACTGGACATGATATCCCCCGATCTTTTGCTGGGCCCGCGGGGAGGCGCGGGTCAGGGCAGAAGAACGGAAGGGCCGACGCCGACCCACAGTCCGAGGTCGGTGAAATATTTGCGACGATCCTGTTGAAAAGTCTGGATTTTATCCGTGCCGAGACGATCTCTCGTCCGGAGACAGATTCAGGTCTCCGCCGGGGGTGAGCCGCGCGCGCACCGGCAGCAGGGCTTCCAGCGCCGCGCCGACATCGTCCATCCGGCCGATGTCCATCGAGCCCGACAGGCGCAGATGGGCGAGGGCGGGATTGGTCAAGGCGACCTTGCGACCCGAAGCGCGCGACAGCCGCTCGGCCGCCTCGGACAGGCTGACATCGGCCAGCACCACGCGACCGTCGGTCCAGGCCGCGTCGGCCTTCACGTCGCCCGTCCGGGCGTCGCCGCCGACCCCGGCCGAGCCGACATAGCGCTGACCGGGACGCAGCAGCACGCTGGCCGCGCCGGGCTGGCTGACACGCAGCGAGCCTTCGACCAGCGACACGGTCAGGCGACCGCCGCCGGCCACGTTGAAGCGAGTGCCCAGTACGGTCAGGGTCCGGCCCGAGGTCGCCACCTCGAACGGCCGCGTCTTGTCGTGGGCGACCTCGAAGAAGGCGTCGCCGGCGTCCAGCGAGACGTCGCGGGCGTGGGCCTTGAAGCGGGTGGTCAGGCGGCCGCCGGGGCTGAGCACGACATGGCTGCCGTCGGCCAGGGTCAGGCGTGCCGAGGCGTGGGCGGGCGCGGCATAGGTGTCGACCTGAGGCTGGACCTTCACGACCACGCCTACGACCAGGGCGGCGGCGAGCAACGAGAGGCCCACGATCAGCGGGCGGCGGTCCGGCGCGGCTGGGCGGTCCAGGCGCGCCTCGCGGCGGACGTCGCGGCGCAGGGCGCGGACGGTCGGATCGTCGGCGGCCAGGCCCATGGCCAGCCACACCTCGCGGGTGCGGGCGATCTCCTCGCGCGCCTCGGCCGAAGAGGCCGACCAGGCGTCCAGGGCGGCCTGTTCGTCGGCGCTCAGCGGACGGGTCAGGCTGGCCGCCATCAGGCGGCGGGGATCGAAGGTCTCGTCAGGCGTCATGCGCGGTCTCGATGGCGTCGCGCAGGCGCGCCAGGGCGTTCATCATGTGCTTCTCGACGGCGCTGAGCGACAGGTTCAGCCGCTGCGCCGCCTCGGCTTGGGTCAGGTTCTCGAAGCGGCAGAGCACGAAGACCGCGCGCGCGTTCGGATGCAGGTCGTCCAGGGCCGCCACCAGCTTGGCCAGCCGCTCGCGTCCGGCCAGGGTGGTCTCGGCGCTCGGCTCGTCGGCGGGCAGGGCGGGATCGACCTCGACATGGCGTCCGCGCTGGCGCGAGCGTTGGTGACGCTCGTGGTCGACCAGGGCGTTCGAGGCGACCGTGAACACCAGCCCGTCCGGATTGCCCCAATGCAGGCGCGAGAACCGCTGCGACAGCCGCATGAAGACCTCCTGCGTCAGGTCCTCGGCGTCCTCGACCCCGACCGACCGGCGCTGGAAGAAACGCAGCAACGGACGACGATAGCGCGACACCAGCGCCTCGAAGCGCGGCGCCTCCAGCGGCGGATTGGCCGGCGCGGACTCGCTGGGCCCGTCGGGCGGATCGGCGCGCGTGCCCGCGCCACGGAAGGTCAGAACGCCCATCTCATCCTCGCGGACAGGTACCGGCCCCAGTGATGGATCTCCATCGGCTGGTCGCGGGTCTCGCCATAGACGTAACGGCGGGCGTCGGCCAGGTTGACGCCCTCCAGGGAAAGGGTGGCTTGGCGGTTCAGCCGCCACGAGGCCGCCCCGTCCAGCGATCCGAACGCCGCCGTGGTGGCCGGCGCCGTGACCGAGCTGCCGATCGAGGTCAGGTACGAACCGCGCCAGTTGTAGCCGAGTCGCACCGAGCCTCGGCCCTTCTCGTAGAACACCAGCGCGCTCCAGGTCGAGCGCGACAGGCCCAGCAGGGCGTTGCGGATCACCCGGTCGCCGGCGAAGTAGTTGGCCTGGCTGCGCACCAGCGTCGCCGCGCCCTGCACGCCCAGTCCGTCGAATGGCGCCGGCAGCTCGCGGAATACCCGGCTGAAGGTGGCCTCCAGGCCCTGCAGCCGCGCGTCGCCGCCGTTGACGTTGGTCGACAGCAGGATCTGGCCGCGCCCCGGCACATCGATAAAGGTGTTCTGGGCGGTGATGTAGTTGTCCAGCCGCCGGTCGAACGCCGCCAGGCTGACCGCGCCGCCGCCCGGGAAGTACCATTCCAGCGAGACGTCCGCCTGGGTGGCCAGGAACGGAGCCAGCTCGGGATTGCCGCCGTTGGCGGTCGGCGTGTCGCGCGCCAGGGTGATGCGCGGGGCGCTGTCGATGACGTTGGGCCGGTTGACCACCCGCGAGGCGGCCAGGCGCAGCAGGAGGGTCGAGGTCAGGTCGACCCGCAGGTTGGCGCTGGGCAGCCAGTCGCCATAGTCCTTGAGCCATTGGGCGGGCAGGGGATCGTCGCCGCTGGAGACCACCCCGACCGAGGTCTGGCGGGTGCGGGCATAGCGCAGGCCGACATCGCCGCTGACCGGCCGGCCCAACACGGCGGCCGCGAAGTCGTAGCGGGCATAGGCCGAGGTGATCGCCTCGCGCACCACGAACGAGTTGCGCAGATCTGACAGGGACGGCGCCTGGGCGGCGACGGCGGGGGTGTAGAGCAGATCGTAGAAGGCGCGGGCGTTCGGCGCGACCCAGCGGCGCGGCAGGTCGGCCGGCGTCCCGGACAGGAAATCGTCGAACGGTGTGCGGCCGTAGTACTGGGGCCCCAGGCTGGTCAGGGGCGTGCCGACCAGGGTGTTCAAGTTCCAGTCGCGTCGCCGGTAGTCGCGCTTGCGGATGTGCGATTCCCAGCCGAACGACAGCTTGTCGTCGCCGAGGTCTCGGCGCGCGTCCAGCCGGTAGAGCTGGTCGGTGTCGCGCGAGTCCTTCCAAGTGTAGTCGAAGGTCTGGCCGGTGAAGCTGGCGGGATCGGCGTAGTCGCGGGTCGTGCGCAGGGTCGGGCCGCCGGCCAGGCCGTGGCTGAAATCGTATTCCAGCGGCGCGTAGAAGGCGACGCGGGCGCGGACCGTGCCCCGGCCGTCCGGATGATAGCTGCGGGCGCGCGAGAAGGCGTAGTCGGCGTCGACCGTCCAGGCGCCGCCCGTCCACTGCTCGTGCATGCCCAAGGCGAACAGGTCGTGACGGTTGAGGCTGGTCTCCTGCGATGCCATCCAGCGGGCGTCCTGGATGATCCCGGCCTGCACCGTGTCGCCCTTGATGACCTGGCTGCCGGGCGTGAAGCGCGGGCTCGAGATCGAGGCGTCGTCGGGATAGATGTCCAGGCCGTACTCGTCGTAGTGGGCGTCCAGCCGCGTCGCCAGCAGGTCGATGTCCAGCCGCCAGTGCGGCGAGAGTCGCCACTGCAGGGTGAAGTCGCCCGAGGCCATGCGGCGGTCCTCGAGCTCGATGGTCGGCCGCGTGCGGGTCGGGGTGTAGAGGCCGGGGCCGAGCACGCTGGTGAAGCGGTTCAGGTTCCAGCCGGTCTGGTAGAGGCGGTCGTTGCGGATGCGCCGCCGCTCGACCACGCCGCCCGCCAGTAGGCCGAAGCGTCCGCTGTCGTCGACCCAGCTCCACACGCCGGAGACGGACGGATCGTGCTGGTCGGCCCGACCCTCGGACATGCGCACCGAGACGACCGAGCGCCGCCCGCGATCCAGCGGCTTGAACGTTCGCACATCGATATTGCCGCCCAGCGCGCCCTCGTCCATGTCGGCGGTGGTCGACTTGGCGACCTCGATCTGGTCGATGACGTCGGCGGGCAGGACCTCGAAGCGGAACTGCCGCCCCCGGAAGCCGCCGTTCTCGACGAGGTCGTTCATGGCCAGCGGGCGGCCGTTCAGCAGCACGTTCTGGAACTGGGGGCCCAGGCCCCGGACGCTGACATAGAGGCCCACGCCCCGGTGCCGCTCCAGGCTGACACCCGGCGCCAACTGCAGCGCCTCGGCGGCGTTGGCGGCCGGCAGGCGGGCGATGTCCTCGGCGCTGACCGCGTCCAGCGCATAGGCCGAGGCGCGCTTGAGGGCCAGGGACCGGTCGAGGCTGGCGGCGTAGGCGGCCGTGACGGTCACCACCTCGACCTCGCTGGGGCGCGCATCTTCGAGCGCGGGCATCGGTCGCGGAGGCGCGGCGTCACCGCGTTTCTCGAGCACGAAGACGCCCCGTCGCACTTCGCGAACGCTGGCCCCTGTCTCGACCAGCAGCGCCTCGATCGCCGCCCGGGCCGACAGGCCTGGCGGCACAACCCGACCGGTCCGGCCCGCGACCAGCTCTGGCGCGTAGAGGATCACGATGTCTCGTTCCGCCGCCAGTTTCACGAGGTTGTCGCCGAGGCTGGCTGGCGCGCCGGCGATCGCCGCGTGGGCCGGCAGGAGCAGGGCGACCCCGATCACACAGATGCGGAAACAGGCGGACATGCCCGGCGTGATGGCCCAAGGAAAGCTCGGGCCTGCTTATCGATCACCCATGACAGTTGGACGACACCGTCAACGGCCTTCCGTGAGACTGCGCCTTTAGGCCTTGGCCAACGCGCTGGCGGCCTTGCCGTCATACTGACCGCCGAAGCTCGTCTTCAGATAGGCCATGATGGTCCCGACATTGGCGTCGGGGTTCTTGGCCCGGAAGTCGTTGATGGCCTCGCGCAGTTCCGATTCCGTCATCTGCTTTGGGCCATACGAGGACAGGATCGTCAGTTCGGTTTCAGCCGCCTTGGCCCGCTCGTCCACCTTCGACGCATCGCCGCCGGTTTCGATCAGGCGCGCGCGTTCGGTCGCGAGGTTTTCCAGCGTCAGCTTCGTGTTCTTCACGAACTTCGCGACCGTCGCGACGACCTTTTCGTCAGTGACTTCCGTCACGCCGCGCTTGAATTCCTCGGTCGTGATCTGCGTCGCTTCACCGATCAATGTGGTGAGCACGTCAGCCTTCAGACGGTCGTTCAGCTTGCGCGCCGCCAGTTGGTCAGCCTTGAGTGCGTCGAGCAAAGCCATGCCGTCGTCCTTTCAGTTCACTGTATTCGATAGCGCTGTAGCAGATATCCAAGAGTACGGGCGAGGCGTAAGTCACCAGGCGCTATCCGGGCTAAATCCCCGCCCCGCTAGCGCAACGATCCCATATATCTCGGATAAGGCAGGCGGCGCGGGCCCGACGTCATGTCGCGCCGTCGGCCATCATCCGCACTAGGTCCAGAACCTGCCGGCGGACACGACCCCGAGGAATGCGCGGAAACGCTTCGGCGAGGGCCAGTCCATCGGACGTCATCAGGAAGGTCTGGAGGCTTTGTTCGGCGCGCGAGGCGGTGACGTCGTTGTCGCCGGTCGGGTCGGGAAGGCCGTCGAAGAAGAACGACATCGGGACCTGCAGGGTCTGGGCGATCTGGTAGAGCTTCGAAGCGCTGATCCGGTTGGCGCCACGCTCGTACTTCTGCACCTGTTGGAAAGTCAGGCCCAGGGCCGAGGCCAGGTCGGCTTGGCTGAGCGACAGCATCTTGCGGCGCACGCGCACGCGACCGCCCACATGCTGGTCGACGAGGTTGGGCGTTCGGGCTTCGGTTCCGGTCTTCATGGTCATTTCCTCGGGTTCGCTGTGAGAGAGACGGTCGCGCCAGCGAACAAGGCGCGGCCGTTCTGGATCGGGAGAAGGTCGATGGATCGGGCGGCGTCGCCTGCTAGAGGCCGGCGGCGTCCTTCAGGGCCCGTCCGACGGCGTCGTAGTCGCCGTTGAAGTGGTGGTCGCCGGGCAAGGCGACCTTGCGCACCTGGGCAGGGAACACCGGACAGGCGTCGTCGTGCTCCTGCTGGCCGTAGATGCAGACGATCGGCACGTCCTTCAGGGCGGTCAGGACAGGGGCGATGGTGTAGCTGTCCTTGGCGCTGGCGTTGAGCCAGTCGCCGGGGTGGAACTCCAGCTCGCCGGTGGAGTCCGTGCCCAGCAGCGCCACGACCCGGACGTCGCTACGAATATCGGCCGGCAGGTGCTGGACGATGATCGGCAGGGCGTCGGCGCCGAAGGAGTAGCCGGCCAGGATGACCCGCTTCTTGCCCCAGGCGGCCTGGTAGTGGCGGATCACGGCCGTCAGGTCGTCAGCGGCCTGCTGCGGGGTCCGCTTGGTCCAGAAGTAGCGCAGGGAGTCGTAGCCGACGACCGGCACGCCCGCCTTGACGAAGCCTTGGGCCAGGCCCCGGTCGATGCCGGCCCAGCCGCCGTCGCCGGAATAGAACACCGCCAGGGTGTCGCCGCCGGGCGCGGCGGGGACCTCGATCAGCGGCAGGCCGGCCAGCTGGGCGGTCGAGACGCGGGGCGGAGCCGCCACGGGGGCGACGGCCGCAAGCGCTTGGGCGACTTGCGGGGCGAGGGCGGAGCCGGCGGCCAGGGGCTGGACGCGGGCGCTGGGAATCTTGTCGAAGAAGTCCCGAGCGCCATCGACGGCCTGCAGGCTGACGAATGGAACGCTGAGCTTCGCCGCCGGCTGATAGGTGAAGCCGCTTGGCGCGGCCACGTGGGTCAAACCGCCATCGCCCGTCAGCAGCGGATGGGCCGTCGTCAAGGCGGGGGTGAAGTCCAGCGCGACGCCGCCCTGGAAGATGCCCGCCGGAGACTGGGCCAGCGTGCCGTAGGCCAAGGCCGCGCCGGCCCCGCGACCGACCAGGATCGGCTTGTGATAGCCGCCGAACTTCAGGGCCTTCTGGGCCGCCTGAGCCAGTTCCGAGAAGTCGCCGGCCGGATAGAGCCCATGATTGCCGGCCTCGCGCTGGGCGGCGGCCAGGAAGCGGGGCAGGTCGACCCCGACGACGGTGGCGTCCGACGCGGTCAGCTGGCGGGCCAGGTCGGTCATGACCGGGGTCCAGCCCGTCTTGTCGGAGATCAGGATCACGAACCGGCCGGGCTCGGTCCCGCGACGATAGATCGTCGTCGCGCCGACGGAGCCGTAGTGGAACGGCGTCTCGGTCATGGGGGCGTTGGTCATGGAAGTCACCGCTGGCGTGGGGACAGGCGCCGCATTGGCCGCAGAGCCCAGGCCGCCGCGCGTGACCATCAGGCCCCCGGTCAACAGGACCAGGGCGGTGGTGGTGGTCAGAAGGATCTTGCGGACGGACATGGGAGGCTCTCTCGACTTGGCGTCGAGGGTGTTCTCTCAAACCGGCCTCTCGCCAGCCTGCCGTCCAGCTTACGAATTTGTGAGGTGCGGAGGTTCCCGGCCGATCAGGCGCGTGGCGTCGATCAGGGCGGCGGCCAGGCCCGACGGCGGCGCGGCCAGGTAGCGCGGTGTCCACACCGGATCGAACTTGTTCTTGAAGGCGCGTAGGCCCTCGAAGCCATAGTAGGCGCCGCCGCGTCGGGCGATCTGGCGGCCGAGCTTGTGCCAGAAGGGGGCCAGATGGTGGTCAGCCAGACCCGACAACGGGGCCATGCCGAGATTGAACCAGGCAAAGCCCTGCGCCTTGGCCCACAGCAGCAGCTCGACGAACAGGAAGTCCATCGTCCCGCGCGGGGCGTCGTCGGTGTGGCGCATCAGATCGACCGAGGCCTCGACCCCGCCGCCGGTCCAGATGTTGGCGAAGGCGACCAGGTCCTCGCCCTGCCAGACCAGGGCGATCGGGTCGTGGCGCAGGACGTCAGGATTGAAGCGGCCCAGCGAGAAGCCCTTCTCCCGACCACCATGGTCCAGCAGCCAGGCGTCGGACACCGTCTTCAGGTGCGCCATTAGGTCGTCGGCGATGGGAGCTTGGATCACCTCCAGGCGCAGGCCGTCTCGCTGGCCTCGAGTGTGGCTCTGGCGCAGGTTGCGCCGCGCGCCACCGGCCAGGTCGAACTCGGCCAGGGGCACGCGGGCTTCCTCGCCCAGCTTCAGCGCCGAGAGGCCCAGGTCCAGGTAGTCGGTGATCCGCTCGCCGCTGGCGTGATAGATCACCGGCCGCGCGTCCTGGCGGTCGGCCAGCTCGCGGAAGCGCCAGAGCAGGTCCTTGCCCGCCGCGCGATCGCCGACCGGGTCGCCCAACATGATCAGGCTGGAGCCCTCGGCTCCGTACATCAGGAAGGCGTCCGGCGTGGCCAGGATCGCCTTGTCGCCGGTCAGGGCCAGGCGCGCGGTGGTGTCGGGGGAGGCCTCGACCAGCGGCCGGATCGTTTCCAGCTCGGCCAGGGGCGCGATCGGCGCCGAGGCGTGGGGCAGACGCGCCAGCCGCCAGACGCCGCCGACCAGGATCAGCCCGCCCAGCAGGGCGATCGAGCGCATGAAGCGGGCATGGTCGGCGTGGTAGCCGAAGTGGGTGAGCAGGCGGGTCTCGAACGGCGCGCGCTCGTAGATCCAGGCGCCGAGGGCGATGGAGCCGATGAACACCGCTAGCACGCCGCTGATCAGCCACGGCGCCAGCTCGTCGCGATCGACCGCGCCGCTGCGAGTGAAGAGCCGCCTGGACGTCAGCAGTACCCCGGCCAGGACCAGGGCGACGCAGGCCGGCGCGAAATCCAGTCCGCGCAGCAGGGCGGTCGAGGCGGCGACCAGGGCGACGGGGATGGCGACAAGACGGGCGCTGGCCAGGCGCCTGAACAGGCCCAGCGACAGCACCATCAAGGCCAGACCGGCGGCCAGCGAGATCAGGTGGCTGGTCTCGACCACGATCAGCGGCACGACCGAGCGCAGGAAGCCGAGGCGATCGGTGGGGATGCGGCCGACGGCGATCAGCACCAGAGCTCCGCCCAGCACGAAGGCGGCCAGGCCCGTGACGGCGGGACCGGCCTCGCGCCAGGCGCGGCGGGCCATCAGCCCCACGCGCCGCGCGCCGGACTCCTGGGCCAGCAGCAGCACCGCCGCCAGGACCAGCGGGATGACGTAGTAGAACAGGCGATAGCCGACGAAGGCGGCGGCCAGGGCGGCGCGATCCAGGTTCGGCAGCAGGGCCAGCATCGCGCCCTCGAACACGCCGACGCCGCCAGGGAGACCGGAGAAAAGGCCGGCTGCGGTGCTGACCGCGTAGGCGCTGGCGAAGGCCGGGAAGGATGGCGCGGCGTTGCCGACCAGCATCCAGACCAGGGCCGAGGTGACCAGATTGTCGGCCACGCCCATCGCCCATTGCGCCAGGGCCCAGGGCAGGGGCGGCAGGGTGAAGGTCCGGCCGAACACGCGCAGGGTTCCGCGCGCCAGGGCGCAGGCGGCGAGATAGGCCAGCGGAAAGACCAGCAGCGCCGCGCCGGCGCCGCGCGCCAGGGCTGGCGCGATGTGCAGGGTCTGGAACATGGCCGGTGGGGCGGTCAGCAGGCTGGCGCCGGTCAAGGTGGCCAGGCCCAGGGCGAAGGCGACGGCGCAGAACAGGGTGGTGCGCGCGGCCTTGCCGACATCGGCGCCATGGCGGCCGTAAAGCCGGGCCCGCACGGCCCCGGCCACGATCGGCGTCAGGCCGATGCTGTTGGCGAAGGCGTAGGCGATGAACGAGACGGTCAGGCCCGAGCGCAGCGGGATCTTCACGCCGGCCCAGCGCAGGGCCAGTTGCTCGTTGGCGGCCAGCAGGCCGTAGCTGGTGGCGACCATCAGGGCGGCCAGGGCGAGGCGGCCGACGCCCCAGCCTCGGATTTCACCCGCCACCGCAGCCAGCGACAGGCCGTGCAGCTCGCGCCACAGGACGTAAGCCGCCGCCGCCAGCAGCACGACCGGCGCCAAGCGCGCCAGCACGGTCTTGAGGATCCCGAAGCCGCCCTGTCCCATGTCGCCCAAGGGAGCGGAGTTCTGGCCCGGCGTAAAGCCGGTCTGGGCCACGTCAGACATCGACGGTCTCGCTGACCGGGCGGGCGCGGCGCTCGTCGGCCAGGTCCTGGGCCAGGACGATCAGGTGGGCTGTCATGTCGGCCAGCTCGCGGGTCCGCAGGGCGTCCAGCTTTTCATGCAGGGCCATGATCTCCAGCTCGGACTTGAGATTGACCTCGTAGTCGTGCTCGGCCGCCGCCCGGTCCTTCGTGGCTTGGCGGTTCTGGCTCATCATGATGATCGGGGCCTGGATGGCGGCGACCATCGACAGGATCAGGTTCAGGAAGATGAAGGGATAGGCGTCGAACGGCCGGATCCCGAAGCGCGGCAGGATCGCCAGGTTGGCGATGGCCCAGACGGCCAGGAACAGTACGAAGCTGATGATGAAGCCCCAGGAGCCGCCGATCTCGGCGACCCGGTCGGCCAGGCGTTGGCCGAACGAGGCGGCCTCGTCGGCCTCGTCGGCGACGTTGCGGGCGATCGTGGCGCGGCGGACGATCTGCAGGATCACCCGACGCTCTTCGCTTTCCAGCTCGCGAAAGCCGTGGCCCAGCAGTCGCCGGGCTTCGGCGTCCAGTTTCAGGATGGCGTCGCGCATGGCCTTGGTCCTCCGCGTTCGGTGAGCGGGGGAGTGATCGCGCCGCCGCCTGACGCGCGCTTGGCGGCAACCTGGATTTTTTGTGAGATTAGGCGCTGACGGGCAGGCGCAGCACGACGCGCAGGCCCGGATGGTTGTCCTCCAGGTCCAGGCGTCCGCCGTGCAGCTTGGCGCAGGCCACGGCGATGGCCAGGCCCAGGCCCGAGCCCGCCTTGGATCGGGTCTCGTCCAGCCGCACGAAGCGCTCGACCACCCGGCCGCGCTGGTCGGCGGGCACGCCGGGACCGGTGTCGGCCACGACCAGGCGGATCTCAGTCTCGTCCGGCTCCAGCGACAGAACCACGCCAGCGCCGTCGCCGGCATAGCGGGCGGCGTTGTGCAGCAGGTTGCCTAGCGCCTGGCGCAGGATCAGCTCGTGGCCGACCAGCGTAACCGGCGTGTCCGGCGCCTGGACCGTCAGGACCTGGCCGGCGTCCTCGATCACCGGTTCGAACAGCTCGCCCAGGTCGCGGACCATCTCCGCCAGGTCCAGCGGCGCCATCATGTCGCGTGAGAGGCCGGTCTCGGCGCGGGCGATGTCCAGCAAAGCGCTGAAGGTGGCCAGGACCTGCTCGCACTGGGCTTGGGCTTCGGCGATCAGGGCTTGGCGGGCGTCGTCGGACAGGTCCTCGTCCAGGGCGCGATTCAGCGACCCGCGCAGACGGGTGAGGGGCGAGCGCAGGTCGTGCGACAGGCTGTCGGTGACCGTGCGCATGCCGGTCATCAGCTCCTCGATGCGCGCCAGCATGACGTTCACGGACCCCGCTAGGTCATCGAACACGTCCTTGGCCCCGGCGATCGGGGCGCGGGCCGAGAGGTCGCCAGCGGCGATGCGGTCGGCGGCCAGGGCCACGCCCTCGGCGCGACGGACCAGCAGTCGACCCAGCCATAGTGCGGCCAGGGCGACGATCGCCAGGCTGGCCACCAGGGTCGCGCCGACCGAGGACAGGATCGCCCGGTGGAAGGCCCGCCGGTCGGCCAGGTTCTCGTAGATGATCAGCAATCCGCCCACCGACATCGGCTGGACCAGGATCTCGTAGTCGGTTCCAGCCACCGTGCGAATGGAATAGCCGGGCTCGGGCAGGTCGGCGGCGGCCAAAAGGGGAGCCCCTCCGATCCGCTGGCCGTCATTGTCGAACACCGCGTAGTCGAAGGCTCCGTGCTCATTGTGGTCGCGGTGGTCCAGGGCCCGGGCCATCGAGGTCAGGCCTTCTTCGTGGGCGAAGGCGACGAAATAGTCGCGGGCCGTCTCGGCGACCAGGCGCTGGCGCTGTTCGATCAGCCGGTCGGCGGTCAGGTAGACGCCGGCCAGGCCCAGGGCCAGGGCCACGGCGACCGCGCCGGCGACCACCAGGGCCAGGACCGAAGGCCGCGCGCCCCTCATGGCTCGACCGAGAGCCGGTAGCCCGAGCCGCGCACCGTGTGCAGCAGCGGCTTGTCGAAGCCCTCGTCGATCTTCTTGCGCAGCCGGCTGATGTGGGTGTCGATCAGGCTGGTGTGCGGGTCGAAGCGATAGTCCCAGACCTCTTCCAGCAGCATGGTGCGGGTCACCACCCGGTCGCGGTGGCGCAGGAAGTATTCCAGCAGCTTCAGCTCGCGCGGCAGCAGCTCCAGGCTCTTGCCGGCCCGGGTCACGCGTCGCGACAGCAGGTCCAGCGAGAGGTCGCCGCAGGTCAGGCTGGTCTCGACCGCCTTGGTCCCGCCGCGCCGCATCAGGTTTTCCAGCCGCGCGGCCAGCTCCGAGAAGCCGAACGGCTTGGTCAGGTAGTCGTCGGCCCCCGCGCGCAGGCCCGTCACCCGCTCGTCCAGGTGGGCGAGGGCGGAGAGGATCAGGATAGGGGTCTGCACTCCGGCGGCGCGCACGGCCTTGGTCACCGACAGACCGTCCATGCCCGGGATCATCCGATCCATGACGATGGCGTCGAATTCCGAGCCGCTGGCCATGTAGAGCCCGTCGCGGCCGTCGGCCACGTGCTCGGCCGTGAAGCCTGCTTCGCGCAGGCCCTTCAGGATGTACTCGGCGGTGTCGGCGTCGTCCTCGACCACTAGGATCCGTCGGCTCATATGCGGTCAGCCCTTGGTGACGCAGGCGGTGATGAAGGCTTCGTGCGAGCCGTGCCGGATCTTCTGGGCGCGCCAGACCTTTTCGCAGGCAGTGTGCTTGGCCACTTGCGCGGGAACGGGCGGGGCGTGGCGCGGCGCGGCCTGCGCCGTCAGGCTGACGGCGGCCAGCACGGTCGCCAGGCCAAGCGTGCGGATCGTGGACATCTCGACTCCCATGGAGACCGCGCGGCGGCCCGCGCGCAACCATAAAGTCATGTGGTTCTTGCGGCGAGCCGTCGTGAACCTCGCAGATTTGTAAGGTTCGGGGCGTCTTCCTCACGCTCTTGTAAGGCTGCTGAGCGGGCCGCGTCAGGGCGGGGTCTCAAGGTCATCTTCATCGGCGCTACCGCCGAACCCCGAAGGAGACAGCATCGTGACCATCCGCGCTATTCTCGCCGCCGCCGTCCTGTCGACCGCCGGCCTCGCCGCCGTCTCGGCCAACGCCGCCACGGTCGCGCCGGCTTCGGCCCCCGCCGCCAAGGCGACCCCCGCCAAAGCCGCGCCGGCCAAGGCTGTCACCAAGAAGGCCGTGTCGAAGTCGGCGATCCACAAGACGTCGGCGCACAAGAAGGCCCGCCACCTGCGTCACGGAAAGGCCGCCTAAGACCCAGCCTAACCACGCCCCTCGAAAGTCCCACCGGCCGCGGCGCTTCCCCCAGAGCGCCGCGGCTTTATTTCGTGGACCATCCGCCGGGGGCGACGAACGCGCCGGCCATGACCAGCCCGGCCAGAAGGCACGCCAGCAGCGACAGGGGCGCTCTGATGGGCGGCGCCGACGATGCCGGGGCTAGAGCTTGAACCGCCACCGTCGCAATTTCGAGCCCCGTCAGGACGGGCTTGACGGCCGTGGCGGGGTTCGCGCCAGGCGCGGACACCGGACGGCTTGAACCCTGCCGGCCAGGCGCGCCGCCCGCCAGCTCGCGCTTCAAGGCGGCCAGGGTGGCGGGATCGGCCTTCCACCGGCCTTGCTCGGCCGTCTCGACCAGGGTGCGGACCAGGTTCTTGTAGGCCTGCGGGTTCTGCCGGGCGAAATAGGCCTTCAGGCCCAACTGGTAGCGATCTCGGACGTAGACGTCGGCGACCTCGTTCCAGTCGCGATCCTTGACGAGATTGGGATCGGTGATCTCCCACAGCCGCATGTTCTCGGTGAATTCGGACATGTAACGCGCGCCATTGTAGCCGCCCGCCTGCATGGCCTTGATCCAGTCGGGATTGAAGTAGCGGCTGCGCAGTTCGCGGTTCAGGGCCCGGTCGGCGGTCTCCGGTTGCGCGCCGTCAGGGCCCGCCTAGTCGTTCGGCAGCAGGATGGCGCCGAGCGCGGACGCGAGAGCCGAGCCCAGAGCGCTGGCGCTCGGATGCTCTTCCTTCAGCTTGGCGCGCTGGAACAGCATCAGCTTGCGCCGGATGCTGGGCTCCGTCAGCGGGATCAGCCGGATCTTGTTGGTCTCGTAGCCCCGAGCATAGAGCCGGGGGATGACGCCCAGGGCCATGCCCGCGCCGACCAGCCCGAACAGCGAACCGACCTGATCCACCCGGAAGCGCTGGGACGGCGAGAGGTTGTTCTGGCGCATGGCCGCCGAACTCAGCTCACCGATGCTGCCGCCGGTGAAGTGGACGATCTCGTCGCCCTCCAAGGCGCTCCAGGGCAGGTCGGCGCGCGAGGCCAAGGGGTGAGCGGCCGGCGCGGCCAGCATCATCTCGTCCTCGGTGATCAGGCTGGCCTCGACATCGTCCTCGACGCGCCCCAACACGCCGACGACGAGGTCCAGGGCGCCGGACCGCAGGTCGGCCATCAGCGTATCGTTCTTGCCGTCGCGCAGGTGGAAGCAGACGTCACGATGCTCCTGGCCAAGGCGCGCGATCGCCTCGGCCGCGGCCGGGACCACCGAGGGGATGACGCCGATGCGCACGACGGCCCGTCCACGCGTCGCCGCGTCGCTCATGTCGACGAAGGCGTTCTCGGCGGTGGTCAGCAGGCGGCGGGCATGGGGCAGGAAGGCCGCGCCGGCTTCGGTCAGGGCGACGTGGTGGGTGCTGCGATCGAACAGGCGCAGCCCCATATGATCCTCGACCTGACGGATCGCGGCGCTGAGAGCGGGCTGTGAAACGCTCATGCGCTCGGCGGCGCGGCTGAAGTTCGCCGACTCGGCCAGGGCCGTGAAGAACCTCAGCTGGCGGAGCGAAATGGCCTGGGTGCGCGCGGCGGGGCGAGGGAGCGTGGCGGTCGACGAAGGGGGCACGATGGGTTTCCAGCAAGACCGGATCGCACCTTTCGGCGGGGCTATAAGCACGATCTATGACGAGATAATTACAAAGAATTTCCCATTCTAAGGAGGCTCGCTAGCGTGCCTTCATCGCGCTTCCACCCAGCAGTACAAATATAGGGCAGGGAAGGTCGAAGTCGTGCTCAGGGGAGTGCGGATTTTGATCATCTCTACTTATCGGGGTGAACAACAATAAATAGAAAAGGCTGGGGAGGGCTGTCGGCGAGGCGCGCCAACAACCAAGGGGGTTCTTCGATGTCGTCCTTTCCCGGTCTCGCGTTCGACGCGATCCACGTCCGCCGCAAGCGCGCGTCGTGGCTCGGCCTAGCCTCCACCGCCGTGCTCGCCGCCGTGGCCTGCGGCTCGACTGCCGCCGCTCAGGAAGCGCCGTCTGATCAGGTCGAAGCCATCGTCGTCACCGGTTCGCGCATCAAGAGCCCCGACGCCACCAGTGTCAGCCCGGTCAGCACGATCGGCGACAAGGAAATCGCCCGGCGCGGCGTCGTGCGGGTCGAGGACCTGATCAACACCCTGCCGCAAGCCTTCGCCGACCAGGGCAGCGGCAACCGCGGCGGCACCGTCGGCGCCAGCGGCACGGCCACCATCAACCTGCGCAACCTCGGCAACCAGCGGACGCTGGTCCTGATCGACGGGCGTCGCCTGATGCAGGGCGATCCGGCCCGTTCGGCGGCCCAGGCGGCCGACATCAACAACATCCCGGCGGCCCTGATCCAGCGCATCGACGTGGTCACGGGCGGCGCCTCGGCCGTCTATGGCTCGGACGCCCTGGCCGGCGTCGTCAATTTCATGCTCAAGCGCGACTTCGACGGTGTGCAGCTGGACGCCCAGGGCGGCCTCTATTCGCACTCGAACGGCAACGCGATCGCCTCCGTGGGCCGGGCCGCAGGCCAGACGCCGGCTTTCGGCCGCAGCTTCGACGGCGAGCAGCAGAGCTATTCGATCACGGCCGGCAAGAATTTCGCCGAGGGGCGCGGCAACGTCACCGGCTTCTTCAGCTACAAGCACATCGCCGGCGTCGGCACCAAGGATCGCGACTTCTCGACCTGCAACCTGTCGGCCACGGCCACCGGCTATGCCTGCTCGCTGTCCAGCGCCACCTATCCGGTGCAGTTCCAGTTGACCAGCCCGACCACTGGCGCGACCCGTGGCAGCTACGCCCTGGAAGGCAACACGCTGCGGACCTATCGCACCACGGACGGCTTCAACAACGGCAACACCTACGACCTGCAGTCGCCCGATAAGCGCTACAACGCCGACCTGTTCGCCCGCTATCAGTTCTCGGACAAGGTCGAGGCCTATGGCGAGTTGATGTACATGCGCGATGAGGCCGACATCAAACTGTCGCCCACCGCCGTGTTCACCGTCTCCGAGCGCATCAACTGCAACAACCCGCTGATGTCGGCCCAGGAAAAGAACCTGATCTGCACCTCGGTCGGCCTGACCGACGCGCAGAGCGCCAATGTCATCGTCTCGCAGCGCAACGCCCTGGGCGGCTCGCGCCACGACTATACCGACCACACCTCGTATCGCGGCGTGGCGGGTCTGCGCGGCGACCTGAATTCGCACTGGCGCTATGACGTCTACGCCCAGTACGGCCGCACCGACTACAGCTCGCGCCTGACCGGCGACTATTCGCTGGCCAAGTTCGCCAAGGCCCTGCGCGCGGTGACCGACAGCAGCGGCAAGGTCGTCTGCGAGTCGGCGGCCAACGGGACCGATCCGTCGTGCGTGCCGATCAACCTGTTCCAGGTCGACGCCATCACCCCGGCGGCGCTGAACTACGTGCAGAACGTCGTCTATCGTGACGGCTACACCGAAGAGAGCATCCTCAGCGGCGCTCTGACCGGCGACCTGGGCATCACGAGCCCGCTGGCCTCGTATCCGATCGGCGTGGCCATCGGCGCCGAGTACCGCAAGGAGAAGATCAGCTTCCAGCCCGACAGCTTCTACAGCAGCCGCGACGTGGCCGGGAACTCGGGCGGTGAATTCCCGATCGCTGGCTCGTTCGACGTCAAGGAAGTCTACGGCGAAATCCGCGTCCCGCTGGTCGAGAACAAGCCGTTCTTCAAGAGCCTGTCGGTCGAGGGCGGCGTCCGCTACTCCGACTACAGCACCGCCGGCGACACCTGGGCCTACAAGGGGGGCGGCGAGTGGGCGCCGATCAGCGACGTGCGCCTGCGCGCCAGCTACCAGCGCGCCGTCCGCGCCCCCAACCTGGTCGAGCTGTTCGGTCCCCAGCGCGTCGTGACCGCGGCGATCACCGATCCCTGCGAAGGCGCGACGCCGAAGGCCACGGCCGCCCAATGCGCGCTGTCGGGCGTGACCGCTCTGCAGTACGGCGCGATCGCTCCGGCGGCCGGCCAGCAGTCGGGCGCCATGGTCGGCGGCAATCCGAACCTGGATCCCGAGACGTCGAACACCAAGTCGTTCGGCGTCCAGTTCACCCCGCGCTTCCTGCAGGGCCTGAGCGTCTCGATCGACTATTTCGACATCGACGTGAAGAAGCTGATCACCACGGTGCCGGCCAGCATCGAGCTGAGCCAGTGCATCAACGCCGGCATCGCCTGCGACCTGATCAAGCGCAACGCCGCCACCGGCTCGCTGGTGACCAGCGGCTATGTCGTCACCACCAGCGTCAACGCCGGCTACCTGAAGACCAAGGGCCTGGATTTCGCGGCCAGCTATGCCCACAACCTGCCCGAACTGTTCGGCCACGACATGGGCCGCCTGGGCCTGAACTTCGCCGGCACCAAGACCGACAAGTACGAGGTCCAGATCCTGCCGGGCCTGGCTCCGTACCGTTGCGACGGCTATTTCGGCGTCACCTGCGGCCAGCCGATCCCCGAATGGCGTCACCGCCTGGTGGCCGACTGGACCTCGCGTAGCGGCATCAATCTGTCGACCACCTGGCGCTACATCGGCGGCACGAAGAACGACAAGTCCAGCACCTCGATTTATCTGACCGGCGCCTATCAGCCCTACGACCTGAAGATGCCCAGCGTCAGCTATGTCGACTTCGCGGCCTCGGCCAATGTCACCGAGAAGGTCACTCTGCGCCTGGGCGTCAACAACGCCTTCGACAAGGACCCGCCGGTGACCGCCAGCACGGGCGGCCAGACCTCGAACGGCGCCTTCTTCGCGGGGATGTACGACTCGCTGGGTCGCTACATCTTCGTCGGCGCCACCGCCCGCTTCTGATCGAAACGAGGGAGGGGCGTTTTTCCTCCCGCGTCCAGGCCAAGGAACTCTCCCATGCTGCCCTGTCGCTTTCCCCCTTATTTGCGTCACGCAGCCCTTGGCCTGGCGGCGCTGCTCGCGAGCCAGTCGCTCGCGGGCGGCGCATCCGCCCAGACCGCACCGCCGGCCTCCAAGGAGAAGGTCCAGATCTTCTTCGACAACGACTTCCTGGGCCCGGGGCAGAGCAACATCCAGTCGCTGATCCCGCTGTTGCGTGACGACCGGGTCAAGCTCTTGGGCATCGGCGTCGTCACCGGTGACGCCTGGTTGAAGGAAGAGGCCGCCCACGCGCTGCGCTTCTTGGAGATCGCCAAGCGTCCCGACGCCATCGTCCACCTGGGCGCGCAGATGCCGCTGATCCGCACCCAGGCCGAGATGGCCAACTGGGAGGCGCGCTACGGCAAGGTGCCGTTCAAGGGCGCCTGGAGCACGCCGCGTCCGGGTCGCACCTATCATCCGCAGGATCCCGACCTGATCCCGCCGATGCCGGAGGGCGAGCCGAAGCTCAAGGCCTCCGACGAGGACGCCGTCCACGCCCTGATCCGCAACGTCCGCGCCCATCCTGGCGAGGTGACGATCGTCAGCGCTGGCCCGTTGACCAACATCGCCCTGGCCCTGCGTATCGCGCCCGACATCGCGACCCTGGCCAAGGAGATCGTCATCGAGCCGGGCAAGCTGGACACCGCCGTGGCGCGGGTGACCGGCAACACCGACTACGCCACCGACTTCAACTTCATCTTCGACCCCGAGGCCGCGCACATCGTGCTGACCGCGCCGTGGAAGAAGATCACCGTCATGGGCAACGTCACCGCCGCCGCCAAGGCCACGCAGGAGGTGGTCGACCGCATCGGCGCGTCGGGTGCGCCGGTGGCGACCTATTTCAAGACCTACGCCCGCATCGGCCAGCCCCTGTGGGACGAGATCACCGTGGCCGTCGCCATCGACCGCTCGCTGGTCACCGAGGAACTGGTGGCGCGGATGGACGTCGACACCTTCGCCGGTCCGTCCTACGGCCAGCCGGTCGTCTGGAAGTCGGACATGGCCCCCAATGCCGGCGAGCGCGAGGTCCACATCGTCCGGGCCATCGACGTGCCGCGCTTCCTCGAGACCTTCGTCGCGCAGGCTTCCAAATGAGCCGGCTGCACAGCTTCCTCGACCGCCGCTTCGCCCTGGACGCGCGCGAGACGACGATCGGCCGCGAGATGATGGCGGGCCTGACCAGCTTCCTGGCGGCCGCCTATCTGATCGTCGTCATTCCGTCGTTGCTGTCGACCGGCGGCATGGACCGGGGCGCAGCCACGACGGCGGCGATCCTGGTCATGGCGATCGGCAGCATCGCCATGGGCGTCTACGCCAACCTGCCGTTCATCGTCGGGCCGGGCATCGGCGGCTCTGTGATCCTGGGCGTGACCCTGGCCCATACCGAGCACGTGCCGTTCGCCACGGGGCTGGCCATCGCCATGACCTCGGGCCTGCTGTTCATGGTCCTGACCCTGACCGGCGCGCGCGAGCTGGTCGTCAAGATGATCCCGCCGCAGATCAAGCTGGGGCTGGGCGCGTCGATCGGCCTGTTCATCGCCATGCTGGGCTGCCGCGACGCCGGCATGGTGGCGGTCAACGCCAAGACCATGGCGCTGAAGCTGGGCGACTTCTCGCAGCCCGGACCGGTGGTGGCCCTGATCGGCCTGGCGGTCGCCCTGGCGCTGCAGGCGCGGAAGATCCCCGGCGCGGTGCTGGCCGGCATCGCCGCCGCCGCCGTGGCGGGCATCCCGTTGGGCCTGACCAAGCTGCCGCCGAGCCTGTTCTCGCTGCCCCACAGCCTCGCGCCGGTCGCGCTGCACGTCGACTTCGTCGGCGCGTTCAGCCTGGCGGCGCTGCCTTACGTCTTCGCCTTCTTCGCCGGGGAGTTCTTCTCGACCCTGGGCACCACCCTGGCCATCGGCGCCAAGGCCGGCCTGACCGACGCCGAGGGCAACCTGCCGGGCATCGAGCGGCCGTTCCTGGTCGACTCCTTCGCCGCCGCCGTCGGGCCGCTGATCGGCATCCCGGCCGGCACCGCCCTGGTCGAGTCCGCCGCCGGCGCCGAGGCGGGCGGTCGCACGGGCCTGACGCCGGTCACCGCGGCGCTGCTGTTCCTGGGCGCGCTGTGCCTGCTGCCGCTGGCTATGGCCATCCCGAAGCAGGCCACCGCGCCGGCCCTGATCCTGATCGGCGTCTCCATGCTGGGCACCATCCGCCATCTGCGCAGCGAGGCGGTCACTGACCTCTTCCCGGCCATGGCCATGGTGCTGCTGACCCTGATCTCCAACAGCTTCGGCACCGGCATCGCCGGTGGCCTGCTGGTCCACGTCATCGTCCAGGTGCTGGCCGGCAAGGCGCGGGAGATCCCGATCGGCCTGTTCATCCTGGCCCTTCCGCTGGGCTACTACTTCTACACGGCCGCCACGCACTGATGACCGACACCACCAGATCCATCGGAGCCGTCCCCGCGACCACGCTGGGACGCCAGACGACCGACGCCCAGCGCGCGGTGTTCCGCGCCATCCCCAAGGTCGAGCTGCACTGCCACCTGCTGGGGTCGGTGCGGCGCGAGACCTTCACCGACATGGTCCGTCGCCGTGGCGCGCCGATCACGCAGGCCGAGATCGCCGCCTTCTACGAGCGGGGCGAGAAGCCGGTGGGCGTGCTGCGCGTGCTGCGGGCGCTGGAACGCCACCTGCTGGTCGAGCCGGACGATTTCCGCCGGATCACCTACGAGTACCTGCAGGACGCGGCGAGCGAAGGCGTGCGCCACGCCGAATTCTTCTGGAACCCGACCGCGACCATCCGCGACACGGGGCTGGCCTATCGCGAGGTCCAGGCCGGAATCCTGGCGGGCATCCGCGAGGCGCGAGCCGACGCGGGTGTCAGCGGTCTGCTGATCCCCAGCATCGACCGCGAGGCGGAGGCCTCCAGCGCGCTGGAGATGGTCGAGCTGATGCTGGGCTGCCGCGATCCAGCCGTGCCGGGGATCGGCATCGACTATCGCGAGAATGATCGCCCGCCGGAGCTTTTCCACGAGGCCTACGCCCTGGCGCGCCGCAATGGCCTCAAGGCCACCGCCCACGCCGGCGAGTTCGGCATGCCCTGGACCAATGTGCAGACGGCCGTCGATCTGCTGAAGGTCGACCGTGTCGACCACGGCTACACCATCGTCGACAATCCGGACCTGGCCCGGCGCTATGCAGAGCGCGGGCTGTTGTTCACCATCGTGCCGACCAACTCCTACTACCTGCGCACGCTGGAGCCGGAGCGTTGGGCGGTCGATCACCCGATCCGCAGGATGTCCGAGCTGGGCCTGAAGCTGCACCCCAACACCGACGACCCGACCCTGCACAACGTCACGCCCGGCGGCGCGTGGGAGTTGATGCACAGCCACCTCGGCTACGACATGCCCGACCTGCGCGCCATGATGCTGAACGGCGTGGACGGCTCCTGGGCCGATGACGACCAGAAGGCCGCCTGGCGCGCCGCGTGGCCGGCCGAGTTCGACGCCCTGGTCGCGACGACGGACTGGCCTGGCCCGGCGGTCTTCCCCCGGTGACCGGGCTGACGGCGGCGATCATTCGTCATAGCCGTGCGGCGGCTAAGGATATCCCCGCCGCGACGCTCGATATGGCCGGGCTCTGCATGCTCGACTGGTTCGGGCTGGCGATCGGCGGGGCCGATGAGCCGGCGACGCGGCTGGTCCGCGAGGTGGCGCTCGCCGAGGGGGCGACCCTGGTCGCGTCGGCGGTTGGCGCGGGCAGGGGGTTTAGCGCCCGACAGGCGGCCCTGATCAACGGCGTGGCCGGTCACGCGCTGGACTACGACGACGTCAACCTGGCCATGCACGTCCATCCGACAACGGTGATCCTGCCTGGCCTGCTGGCCCTGGCCGAGGCCGAGAGACTGTCGGGCCGCGCCGTGATCGAGGCCTTCGTCGTCGGCTACGAGGCCGCCGGCATGATCGGGACCTTGATCAGCGGCAGCCACTATGCGCGCGGCTTCCACGCCACCGGGACGATCGGCGCGTTCGGCGCGGCGGCGGCCTGCGCCTATCTGCTGGGCCTGGACGAGGAGGCTATGGCCCGCGCCTACGGCCTGGCGGGCTCGCAGGCGGCGGGGCTGAAGGCGCAGTTCGGCACCATGACCAAGCCGCTGCACGCGGGCCGCGCGGCCGAGGCGGGCGTGATGTCGGCCCTCTGGGCGCGGGCCGGCGTCAGCGCCAGAACAGACGTCCTCGAACATCCCCGAGGCTTCGCCGCCACCCAGAGCGACGGTCTGCCACCCGGGCCGCTGGTCTGGGACGGCTATGCCTTGGACAAGAACCTCTTCAAGCACCACGCCTCCTGCTTCGGCACGCATGGGACGCTGGAGGCGCTGGGCGCTCTTCGTCGCCAAGGGCTGCGGCCCGAGGCCGTGCGCGGCATCCGCCTGAAGGTCGACGCCGGCGCCGACGCGATGTGCAACATCGCCGCGCCACGGACCGGGCTGGAGGCCAAGTTCAGCCTGCGCTTCAACGCCGCCCTGGCCGTCTGCGGGGCCGACACCTCGGACGTGGCCGCCTATGCCGACGCGGTCGTTCATCGCGCAGAACTGGAGGCGATCCGGGCGATCACGACCGTCGAGCTGGCGCCGGCCGGTTGGCCCGAGGACATTACCGAGGTGACCGTCGAGACACGCGACGGCCGTGTCCTGGTGGCGCGCCACGACGTCTCCGAGCCGTCAGGCGATCTGGGTGTCTTGCGCCAGAAGCTGCGGTCGAAGTTCCTGAACCTGACCGGGCCGCGCGTGGGCTCGCGACGGGCGGAAGACCTTATGGTCCAGCTTGAACGCTTCGCGACGCAGGCCGACCTGATCGCAATGCTGGATGCAACGACCACCGGCTGAGTTGCACGGCGTGGAGCGCCACAATCGATAGGCGCGCTGCCCTGCACGCAATCGGCGCGCGCGGCTTCCAGAATGTCCAATCCCTGAGCGAAATGCGGCAACTTTGCGGCAATCGGAGGTGGAGTCTTCGCATAACGCCGTTATGGTCGTCACATTTATATCTTATACAAATGGGGTGGCTTCATGTCTCGAGTGAGTGTGTTGAAGAGTCTTCGGTGGCGCCTGTTTGCCGGCGCCGCCATCGCGGCGGGTTCGGCCTTGAGTGTCGTGGCCAATCCGGCCGCTGCGGCGGGTCAAACCGGGACGCCGTCGCCGGAAGCGAGCCAGGTCGAAGAGGTGGTCGTCACTGGCTCGCGCATCGTGCGCAACGGCAACGAGGCGCCCACCCCGACCACCGTCCTGTCGTCGGCGGACATCCAGGAGCGCAACCCGACCAACATCGCCGACTACATCACCCAGCTGCCCTCGATGGGCACGGGCAACACGCCACGCACGACGACACTGTTCGCCAACGCCACGGGCGGCGCGAACCAGCTGAGCGCCCGCGACCTGGGCGTCACCCGGACGCTGGTGCTGCTGGACGGCCGCCGCGTGGTGGGCTCGGGCATGTCGCCGGCCGTGGACGTCAACCTGCTGCCGCAGAACCTGGTGCAGCGGGTCGATGTCGTGACGGGCGGCGCCTCGGCCGCCTACGGCTCGGACGCCGTCGCAGGCGTCGTCAACTTCATCCTCGACACCGGCTTCACCGGCCTCAAGGGTGGCGTCAACTTCAGCAAGACCGGCCATGGCGACGGCAAGATCGTCTCGGGCGATCTGGCCTATGGCAGCAAGTTCGCGGGCGGCAAGGGCCACCTTCTGCTGAGCGGGAACTACTACAAGGGCGATCGGATCGATTTCTATGACGATCCGCGCGACTGGTTCCAGCCGGGGCTGCGACTGCTGAACAACCCGAACTGGACGGCCACGAACGGCCAGCCCGGTCAGATCGTCCGCACGGATGCGGGCTACAACAGCACCCCCGGCGGCGTGATCGCGTCCGGTCCCCTGGCGGGCATGGCCTTCGGTCCCGGCGGGACGGTCGGGACCTTCGTCCTGGGCCCCATCCAGCAAGGCCAGGTGCAGGCCGGCGGCAGCATCGAATCCATGCCCATTCGCGGCGCCCTGCTGCCCGACGACGAGCACTGGAGCATCTACGGCCGGGGCAGCTACGAGCTGACCGACAAGATCACCGCCATCTTCGAGGCCAGCTACGCCGGTAACGATACGGTCAACTGGTCGGCGGTCTATAACCGCCAGGGCGCCACGGCGCTGACGATCAACAGGAACAACCCGTTCATCCCGTTGGTGACGCAACAGGCCATGGACCAGGCCGGCGTCAGCTCGTTCCAGATGGCGCGGCTGTTCTACGACATGATCAACAAGCCGGGGACCCACATCGGCGAGGCGGGCTACTACCGTCGTCAGGACCGGGTCCTGGCGGCGCTGGAAGGCCGTTTCGCCGATAGCGGCCGGTGGCGGGCCTACTATCAGCACGGCCACAGCAAGGTCTGGTACACCCGCGACAACAACATCATCCTGGACCGCTTCAACCGGGCGATCGACGTCATCGCCAATCCGGCGGCCGGCGGCGTGGCCGGTGTCGCGGTGGGCGCTCCGGTCTGCCGGTCGACCGTGGCCAATCCCACGAACGGCTGCGTGCCGATGAATGTGTTCGGCGAGGGTTCGCTGGGCGCGGCGTCCATCGCCTGGGTCACGGGCGCGGCCGAGGGGCTGCGGACGCGTCAGGACCTCGACTTCAACCAGGATGTCTGGTCGATCGACGGCCAGTACAGCCCGTTCTCGACCTGGGCCGGGCCGGTCTCGGTCGCCGCGGGCTTCGAGTACCGCAAGGAGGACTTCTCCTCGACGGCCGACGCCTATTCCCTGCAGTCGCTCTGGAACGTCGGCAACTACAAGAACGGCAGCAACGGCTACAACGTCAAGGAAGCCTTCGGCGAAATCCTGGTCCCGCTGCTGAAGGACACCGTCCTGGCCAAGAGCGTCGAGTTCAATGGCGCGATCCGGCGGACCGACTATTCGACCAGCGGCAAGGTGACCACCTGGAAGGCGGGTCTGACCTGGGACATCAATGACGACCTGCGGCTGCGCGGCACCCGTTCGCGGGACATTCGCGCACCCAACCTGAACGATCTGTTCGCGCCCAGCAGCCAGTTCGTGAACGCCTATCTGGACCGCACCCAGGCCGGCAGCCCGCAGGTGCCCAACATCACCCTGAGCGGCGGCAATCCGAACCTGAAGCCGGAAATCGCCGACACCTGGACCGCCGGCGGCGTCTACCAGCCCCACTGGGCGCCCGGCCTCAGCCTGTCGGTGGACTGGTACAAGATCGATATCGCCGACGCGATCACGGCCGTCGGCGCGCAGCAGATCATCGACATGTGCTACGGCTTCAACCGGCCGCAGAACCCGGCGGCCTGCGACTCGATCGTCAAGGCGGCGGGCGCGACCAACCTGGTCAACGCCACCATCTACACCAGCGGTATCAACGCCCAGACCGTGGCCGTCGAAGGGATCGACTACGAGGTGGGCTATCGCGCCAACCTCGATCGGTTCAGCGACAAGCTGCCCGGCGCCGTCAACCTGCGCCTGCTGGTCTCCCAGCGGCTCAAGGACGAGACCATCCTGCCGGGCGACGTCGCGCCGCCGACCTTGGGCACCTTCGCCAGCCTGAAGTGGCGCGGCATGCTGACGGCGACCTATGTCGTCGGCGCCAGCCGCACGACCGTGACCACGCGCTACCTGGGCAAGGGCCGGATCACCAACCAGCCCGAGACCAGCCGCACCGGCATCCCCGAAGCCTATAACCACGTGGACCCGGTCTGGTACGTCGAGCTCGCCGAGAACTACGACGTGACCGTCGCTGGCCGTCGGATCACCCTGTTCGCGGCGGTGGAGAACCTGTTCGACCGCGATCCCGAACCGATCCCCAGCAGCGGCACGTCCTTCGGCACGAGCGCGCCCTACGACCTGCTGGGCCGCACCTTCCGCGGCGGGATGCGCTTCAAGTTTTAAGGCACCGGACAGCCATCAAGGCCAAAAAGAACCCGCGCAGGCCTGGCCTGCGCGGGTTCGACTTTTCCGGCGAGCGCCTAGCGGCGCGGGGCGCGTCCGCCGAAGGTGACGATGCTGTCGGCGCCGCTGGACGACAGGGCCGACACGCCGAAGAAGGTGTCGTCGACGTTCATGCCCTTGAGCACGGTCTCGGTCGCATCGGCCGGAACGTCCCGATGGTCGGTCCAGTCCTGCTTGTCATTGCGACGCCAGACGACCCTGTAGCCCGTCGCGCCGGGCACGGCGGTCCAGGACACGGTCGTGTCGCTGCCCAGGGCGCCGCGCAGCAGCACCTGATCGGGCGCCGCCGGCGCGGCCGCCAGGCGGGCGAGGGTCGCCACATTGATCGCCGTCACCTTGGCCAGGTACGGGAAGTCCATCTTATCGACCGTGTCGCCATACTCGACGCCCTTGTCGGTGCGCAGGTCCTGGTGCTGCTGGTTGTAGTTCTCGATCCCGACCGAGAAACGAACGGCGGGATAGCCCAGCTTGAGGAATGGCTCATGGTCGCCGCCGCGGCCGAAGCGGTCCGGGCGCCTGTCTACGAACACGTCCAGGCCGCCTTTGATGCCCTCGCCGACATGGTCGATGGCCTTGGCCAGCGCGCGGCTGGGACCGTCGTCCTCGCCGCCGTTGCCCCGGCGCACGAGTTGTTCGGGAACGTCTTCGACCGCCCGGATCCCCTCGGAGAACACCCGCACTCGGTCGGCGACGCGCGTCCCGTTCTGGCCGACCGTGTTGCCGACGATGTCGTTGTTCAGCACGGCGGTGACCTTCCAGCCGCGTTCCTTGGCCGTGTCGGCCAGGAGGGTGCCGCCCATCAGGCCTTGTTCCTCGCCCGACAGCGCCGCGTAGATGATCGTGGCGTCGAACTTCTTGCCCGACAGCAGTCGCGCGGCTTCCAGCACCAGCGCCACGCCCGAGGCGTCGTCGTTGGCGCCCGGCGCGTCGCTGGTGAAGTTCATGACGTCGGTCACGCGGCTGTCGATATGGCCCTGCACGATCACCACGCGGTTCGGATCGCGGCCTGGCTGGATGGCCAGGACGTCCACCACGTTCACGCCCTTGGGCGCGCGGTCGTTGGTGAACACGCGCTCGATGGTGGAGACCTGCAGGCATCCGCCGCAGCGCTCGCCGATCCGCTTCATCTCGTCCGCATACCAGCGCCGCGCCGCGCCGATCCCGCGCGTTGGATGGTCGGGGTCGGACAGCGTGTGCCGCGTCCCGAAACTGACCAGCTTGGTGACGTCAGCCTTGAGCCGGGCCGGGTCGGGGTTGGTTTGGGCTAAAGCGGCCGTGGGCAGCAACAACGCCGCCAGGACCATTGACGATACTCGCACGATTTCCCCTCACTTTTTTCTGAACCGGTCTGACCGTTCCAAGGCAGCATCGACCAAGGCGCCATGGTCACGCAACCAGTGGTTCGATCGCCATGGGAAGACGTCCCGGATCACGCCGGCAACGCCCAAATTTCGCTCTGACGCGGAGCATGGCGATCATCCCCAAGCGCTTCGCTATCGGCCACGCATTGGCGCTCAGGCGCAATGCATCAATGGCGGGAAAATTGAATTGACACAATTATAGAGAGTATGGATTTCTCCCAGGACGCATTGACCTCGGGGAGGGCGCGATGAGCGACAAGAATCCACCAATTCCGCCGTGCTTCGATTGTGGCGACGACCCGATCAATCGCCTGATCGAGATGTTCGTCGACATCGCCCAGAAGAAGCGGATTCGCCTGGGCCAGACCCCGGCCGAACGCCCGGTGTTCCGCAAGTTGCACGGCGCGGCCCATGGCCGGCTGGAGATGGTCAAGGACATCCCGGCCGACCTCAAGGTCGGGGTCTTCGCCCACGACAGCCTGACCGCCTGGATGCGCTTTTCCAGCGACACCTCGCCGACCTCGCCCGACCTGCAGTCGACGGTCGGCATCGGGCTGAAGGTGTTCGGCGTGCCGGGCGAGAAGGCCTATGGCGGGGTCGGCGACACTGCCGATTTCATCATGCAGAACTACCCGGTGTTCTTCGTCGATAACGCGACGGAGATGTGCGAATTCACCTATGCCGGGGTCGTCCAGGGCGACTACCCGACCTACTTGGCGCACCACCCGAAGACCAACCACATCCTCAACGAGATGGCCAAGGTCGAGGGCAGCGTCCTGACCACCACCTACTGGGGAATCCTGCCGTTCGGCGCGGGCCAGAAGCAGGCGGTCAAGTACCGGCTGGACCCCGAGACTCCGCCCGAGAACGTCGCCAACGACGCGCCGGACTACCTGGCCACCGACATGGCCGGCCGCCTGCTGAAGCGCGAATACCGCTTCAAGTTCATGGTCCAGCGCCGCACCAATCCGGCGACCATGCCGCTGGACGAGGCGACGGTCGAATGGCCCGAGGCCGAGAGCCCGTTCATCCACGTCGCGACCCTGGTCATCCCGCGCCAGGACGTCGACGATCGGGGCCAGTCCGCCTACGGCCAGTCGCTGGCCTTCAACATCTTCCGCGTGCCGCCCGAGCAGGCCCCGGTTCCAGAGTCCTCGATCGCCGCCGTGCGCAAGGCCGTCTACGCCGCCAGCGCCAATACCCGCCACGAGGCCAACGGCCAGCCGCTGCGCGATCCAGCGGAGCCCCGAACGCCGCACCTGGCGCCGGACACCCCGCCCGACACCTGCGTGGTCAAGGCCGCCATCTATCCGCCGATCGGCATCGCCCGCGTCGGCAACAGCCCGGACGAATGGTATCTCGGCCCGGAAACCCCCGATCCCGAACCGCTGCCGAAGGGCGCCTATCGCGATAAGCACGGCCGCTTGAAGCGTCAGGCCGCCCGCTTCCGCGTCTATGGCGTCAACGCCAAGGGCGACATCGTCCGTGAGCTGACGGGCAAGCACGATGACGTCCAGATCGACTGGTCGGTCCAGCTCGCCAATACCAAGTCGGCCTGGTACGGCTTCCAACTGGCCCTGGACATCCCCGAGGCCGCCTCGGCTCCGCCGACCGTGCTGCGCAACGCCGCCATCGCCGACCGCGCCGGCCTGGCCATCACCCCGAAGGCGCGCCACGTCGCCGGGCGCGACGCCAAGTCCAAGGCCTTCGACGACGGCGAGTTCATGGGCGACAAGGTCTATCTGGGCGAGGTCTCGACCGACGCCGAGCAGCGCCTGATCGTGCTGGGCGGCCACGGCAAGTCGGCCTCGTGCGACGGCAGCTGGGCCATCACCTTCGCCAACAACGAAGGCTGGTACGACGATATCTCCGACGGCCCGGTCGCGGCCAAGGTCACGCTGAACGGCACGCCGCTGGAAGTGGTCCCGGCCTGGGTCGTGGTCGCCCCGCCCAACTACGGCCCGCAGCGCAAGTCGGTGCGGACCATGTGGGACCTGATGCGCGACGTAGCCATCAAGGCCGGCACCCTGGCCGCGCCCAAGCGCCCGTCCTTCACCCACGACATCCTGCCGATCTTCGAGCGGATGGCTGGGCTGCAGTGGGTCAATGCGGGCTTCGCGGCCGGCTTCGGCTGGAAGGGCGCGTTCGACTTCTCGACGCCGGAAGGCATCGCCAAGTTGGCTGACGCAGGCCCGGCCAATCAGGAGATCCGCCGGGTCCTGTCGAACTCGTTCAGGCGGTTCGCGATCGACTCCTGGGCCCCGACGCCCTGGCCGTGGCTGTACGGCGACGCCATGGCCATCCCGGCCGCCCCCACGCCGCGCCAGAACGCGGCGCTCAGCGACTGCCAGCTCTCCATGCTGGACCAGTGGGCGAGGGGGGATTTCGATGCCGACTACGATCCCGAGCGCATTCCGCCGACCTCGATCGACCAGGTTCCCCTGGCCGAACAGGGCGACGTGCTGACCCGGGCGGCGCTCGACTTCTGCCTGGCCGACGCCTTCCATCCCGGCTGCGAGATGACCTGGCCGGTGCGGACCTCGACCATGTACATGGCGCCGTTCCGCTTCGCCCACGTCCTGCCAGACTGGGTGGCACCGAACCTGGGTGAGGTGCTGACCAGCGACGGCATGACCATCCCCAACGGCCCGCTGTACGGCCAGATTCCCGGCGGCATCACGCGCTGGATGGCCGTGCCGTGGCAGACCGACAGCGCCAGCTGCCGGTCGGGCTACGACACCGCCTACGACCCCTATGTGCCCGCCTTCTGGCCCGCCCGCGTGCCCGACCAGGTGCTGACCGAGGAGAACTACGAGATCGTCATGGACAAGAAGCGGCCGCTGTCCGAGCGACGGGCCGCCTTCGCCAATCGCGCCGCCTGGATCGATCCGCTGGGCACGACCAGCTACACCGACCAGATCAACAACATGATCGAGCACTTCGATCATCTGGGCGTGGTCGAGGTTCGCGAAGGTCCAAAGGACACCGACGCCTTCCCGGCGGTGATCGAGGTCGAGGATCGGCGCAAGACCATCCACGACGTCATCCCCAAGAGCGGCAAGGGTCCGCGCAGCCTGAAGTCGCCCGCCCACCAGGGCGCGACCCATGCCGGCTCGCCAGGCACCAACCGCCAGGTCGACATCTCGGGCATCGACAAGTTCCGCCGCTTCCCGCTGGGTCTGCCGGTCCAGTTCAAATAGGTGGAGACCTTCGACGTCGTCGTCATCGGGGCAGGGCCGGCCGGGGCCACGGCGGCGCTCAACCTGGCCCCTTTCCGGCGGGTGTTGCTGGTCGATCGGTGGGCCACGCCACAGCCGCGGATCGGGGAGTCCTTGCCCGGGGCGGCCCGTCGGTTGTTGTCGGACATGGGCCTGTGGGAAGGCTTCCTGGCCGACGACCACGCGCCACGTCACCTGCATCGAGGCGCGTGGGGCGATGACGAGGCCGTCGAGCGCCATACGCTGGCCGATCCCGACGGTCACGGCTGGCGCCTGGATCGCGTCCGGTTCGAGCGACGGCTGCGCGCTACGGCCGTCGCCCGGGGCGCGACCCTGATGGCACCCGCCATCCCGGCGGGATTGACGCGCGAGGACGGTGGCTGGCGCCTGCGCCTTCAAGTGGAAGGCGCGGTCCACGAGGTCACGGCTTCGCTGGTGATCGACGCCAGCGGTCGGGGCTCCCGGCTGATGAGCGGCCATGGCGCTCGGCGCGTGGTCGACGACCGCCTGGTCTGTGCGTGGCTGCGCGCCCAAACCGACCTGCCGGAAGGCGTCACCCAGATCGAGGCCGCCGCCGACGGCTGGTGGTACGCCACGCCGCTGCCCAAGGGCGAGGCGCTGCTGGCCTTCCACACGGACGCCGACCTGCCGGCCGCACGGCGGGGCCGCGACCCCATGGCTCTGCTCGCCGCGGGACGAGCGCTGCCTATGCTGGGGTCGCTGTTGACCGCATCCGCGTGGGAGAGCGCGACGGCGGGATATTGCGCGGCGCACGGGGCGAGCCTCTCGCCACCCGTCGGTCAGGACTGGATCGCGGTCGGCGATGCGGCGCTCGCCTTCGATCCGCTCTCCTCGCAGGGTCTCTTCAACGCGCTCTATACGGGTCTTGCCGGGGCCGAGACCGCCGACCGTCTTCTGTCGGGCGACGACGCGGCGACCGAGGAGTATGCCGAAGAGCTTGGGCGCGTGCGGCAGGCCTATCGCCACCATCTGGACGCCTGGTACGGCATGGAGCGTCGCTGGCTCGACAACACATTCTGGCGTCGTCGCCTGACGCCTGCGTCCGCGGAGCGTCGGCGCGTTCCTGGCGAGGCCGCGCTTGCGGGGTCGCTCTAGGCGAGCGCCGGATAGCCTTGTCGAATGGCGAGGTCCTCGAGATATCCGGCGGCGCGATAGTGCGTCAGCGGCAGAACGTTGACGCCGTCCAGCAGCAGGACACGGCGGACATCGCGTAGGGCAGGGTCAGCCATGACGTCCTCCAGCGCCGAGCCCAGCGCCCTGTAGACGGCGCGCGGAAGGTTCTCCGCGGCGATCAGGGGCAGGCCGGGCGTCCGGCTGGTCCAGGCCAGGACGCGCAGGCCCTTGGTCAGGTCGGGCCGGTGGCGGCGCAGATGGGCCCAGGTCACGCAATCGATCGCCGCGACATCCGCCGCGCCTTCGGCCAGGGCCTGGGCGCTGCCCACGTGCGCGCCCGTGATCAGGATCGAGCTGAAGAACGGCCGGCCCTTGGCCAGGGGCGCGATCTCCGCGCGCAGCAGGTTCATGCCGGTGTTGGAGTCTCGCGAATTGATTGCGCACCGCTGGCCACGGGTGTCGAGCAGGCTTTGAGCCTTGTCGCCAGCGCGGACGACGACGACGCTGCGATGGAACGGGCCATCGCAGCCCTGGGCGGCGTAGCGGGGCGTGGCGATGAGCCTGACCAGGCCGTGCAGGCTCTTGCCCAGGGGATAGCCGCAGGTCTGGGCCAGCAGCAGGCGCGGATGGCGCCAGAGGTCATCGAGCGGCAGTTCGCGATCCAGGGTGAGGGGCGCGGGCGTTCCGCTGGCGGCCAAGCGAACGCGCAGACCGTTCCACAGGGCGTCGTTGGCCGCCTGCAGCTCAGGCAGGTCGTACATCGGGAGAGAGGCGACATAGCTCATCGCGCGCGCTCCAGCGCCTGGGCGTGTTCCAGTTCGTCGTGCGGCCGCCATAGGTAACGACGGAAGACCTCGGCATAGCCGTCATAGACGAGGCCGCCGTTGCTCGCGAGCAGGCGGGCGCGCTGCTGGGCGTGATAGGCGGGCAGGCGGTGCCACGCCAGGCCGGGCCGCTCGTGATGGGCAACGTGCAGGTTGTTGTTGAGGAACAGCAGTCCCAGCACCGGCGCGTTCTCGACGATGGCGATGCGACGCGCCGGGTCGTCATGGGCCCTGTGCTCGGCGAAGGATCGGATGAGGCCCAGCGCCACACCCGGATAGACGAAGCACAGAAGGTAGCGGCCAAGGCTCATGCCGCAGATCGCCACCAGCCAGGCCACGAGACTAGCGACCAGCGCGCTGTGCAGGACCCAGATAGCGCGCCGCCCCTGCTGTCCAGTCCAGACCAGGCGGGCTTCGTTGGCCAGGAAAACGCCGATCTCGACGAACGGGCCAAGCAGGAGACGTCCGGCGAGCGGCGCGACAGCTCGCGCTAGGACGCGGTGCAGCGGTCCCGCCGTGTCGGACAGATACCGCGCTTCAGGGTCGCTCTCCGGCGCTGTCAGGTCGTGGGTCGCGTGGTGGGTCAGGTGCGAGCGGCGATAGGCCTCGAAGGGCAGCCACAGGGAGAGCGGGATCGAGGCCAGCGCCGCGTTCACGCGAGCCGAGCGCGTCGGGTGGCCGTGGATGGCCTCGTGCTGATAGCTGCCGTGCCAAGCGATGATCCAGCCGCCACTAAGCGCGAACACTGCTGTCGGGAGCCGCGCGTGGAAATAGGTCAGGCCCAGCCAGCCGACGTGGATCGCCAACCAGACCAGTATGGTCGGCCATTCGAGGCTGCGCAGCGACCGGAAAAGCGAAAACGGCGCGGCCGCCATGCGATCCACCATGCCTAGAGGAAGGCGTCTCCGGCGCGACGGGCAGGCCGCGCCGGAGACGTCGCGCAGGACTTCCCATCCGCGCGAGAGTTTGGCGGCGCTGAAAGGGAGGAGGCGCCACTGATAAAATCCTATCTATTGACTAGGAATTTGGTCGAGGCAGATTTTCTACAGGCGCATACAGCCCGCCGTGTCAGTCTCGGCGTCATCTTCTCGTGCTCTAAGGCTGGCGTTCCGCCGCCGCGCGCGTTAGCAGACCGCCCCATGATCCGCCTCGACAATATCTCCAAGCAAAACGGCCACCAGCTCCTGTTCATCGAAGCTTCGATGGGCGTCCAGAAGGGGGAGAAGGCCGGGCTTGTCGGCCCCAACGGCGCCGGCAAGACGACGCTGTTCCGCATGATCACCGGCCAGGAGCAGCCCGACGACGGGCTGGTCGTGATCGATCCTGGCATGAAGATCGGCTATTTCAGCCAGGACGTCGGCGAGATGTCGGGCCAGAGCGCGGTCGCCGCGGTGATGGACGGCGTCGGTCCCGTCAGCGCCCTGGCCGCCGAGATGGCCACGCTGGAAGCGGCCATGGTCGATCCGGACCAGGCCGACCAGCTCGACACCATCATGGAGCGCTATGGCGAGGTGCTGGAGCGCTTCCAGGAACTGGACGGCTACGCGCTGGAAGCGCGGGCGCGCGAGGTGCTGGCGGGCTTGAGCTTCAGCCAGGAACGCATGGACGGCGATGTCGGCATGCTGTCCGGCGGCTGGAAGATGCGCGTGGCCCTGGCCCGCATCCTGCTGATGCGGCCCGACGGCATGCTGCTGGACGAACCCTCCAACCACTTGGATCTGGAAAGCCTGATCTGGCTGGAGGCGTTCCTCAAGAACTACGACGGCGCCCTGTTGATGACGTCGCACGAC
The DNA here is from genome assembly GCF_059415225.1 of Caulobacter sp. GW821-FHT10E02. Lineage (NCBI taxonomy): Bacteria > Pseudomonadati > Pseudomonadota > Alphaproteobacteria > Caulobacterales > Caulobacteraceae > Caulobacter > Caulobacter sp. GW821-FHT10E02. The sequence continues at coordinate 1,716,175 of NZ_JBWKMV010000001.1, read as the reverse complement.
CGCGCCTTCATGAACCGCATCATCGGCAAGGTGGTCGAGATCGACGGCGGCCAGCTGATCACCTATTCGGGCGATCTGGACTTCTACGACCAGCAGCGCGCGCTGGGCGAGGCCCAACGTCAGGCGCAGTACGAGCGCCAGCAGGCCATGCTGGCCAAGGAAATCAAGTTCATCGAGAAGTTCAAGGCGCGCGCCTCGCACGCCGCCCAGGTGCAGAGCCGCGTCAAGAAGCTCGACAAGATCGACCGCGTCGAGGCCCCGCGCCGCCGCCAGGCGGTGCAGTTCGAGTTCCAGACCCCGGCGCGGTCGGGCGAGGACGTGATCAGCCTGCGCAATGTCCACAAGGGCTATGGCGACAAGCCGATCTATGACGGCCTGGACTTCCTGGTGCGCCGCAAGGAACGCTGGTGCGTGCTGGGCGCCAACGGCGCGGGCAAGTCGACGTTGCTGAAACTGGTGGCCGGCGACACCAAGCCCGACCAGGGCGCGGTCCACATCGGCGCCAGCGTGAAGATGGGCTATTTCGCCCAGCACTCCATGGACCTGCTGGAAGGCGAAGAGACGATCTTCGAGTCCCTGGAGCGCTCGTTCCCGCAGGCCGGGCAGGGCGCGCTGCGCACCCTGGCGGGCTGCTTCGGCTTCTCCGGCGACGATGTCGAAAAGCCCTGCCGTGTCCTGTCCGGAGGCGAGAAGGCGCGTCTGGTCATGGCCAAGATGCTGTTCGATCCGCCGAACCTGCTGGTGCTCGACGAGCCGACCAACCACTTGGACATGGCGACCAAGGAGATGCTGGTCGCGGCGCTGGCGGACTTCGAGGGCACCATGCTCTTCGTCTCGCACGATCGCCACTTCCTGGGCGCTTTGAGCAACCGCGTGCTGGAGCTGACGCCCGAGGGCGTCCACCAGTACGGCGGCGGCTACACGGAATATGTCGCCCGCACGGGCCAGGAAGCGCCGGGCCTGCATCCGGGCGGGTAGGGGGCTGGGCCTCGCCGTTTCATTGGTCTGACCTCTTGACTGGCAACCCGTTGAGGGGCAGTCATGGGAACGTTCACTTAGTGCGAACGGCATGCACTCCGAACACTCCTCCCTAGCGCCTGCGCCGCTTCCCCGGCGCAGGCGTTTTTCTTTGCCCATTTGGGATTGCTTTGCCGGGGTCAGCGCCGAGAGGCCTAAAGCCTCTGATCACGCCCGGCGTGGTGAGCGAGCTTTCTCGCGCGGCGCAATCTATGAGGTCTGACCTATAATAGTGGATTGACAGGCCAATTGGTCATACCTAGCGTCGTGATGTGAGCGCTCCCATTGTCAGCATGGCGCTCGAGTGAAGCGGCGGGCAACGCCGCGACAAAGGGGAAGAAACCGATGGCTATTCGTTCAACCGGCGCGTCGCGGTCTTGGCTGCTGGGTGCAACCATCCTGGCCGGGCTCGGCTTCGCGGGGAGCGCCTTGGCGCAGGCCGCCACGCCGCCCGCCGCCGACGCGCAGGAGCCATCCGCCGTCGAAGAGATCGTCGTCACCGGCTATCGGGCCAGCCTGGCCAGCGCCGCCAACCTCAAGCGCAACGCCACCAACTTCACCGACTCGATCGTCGCCGAGGACATCGGCAAGTTCCCTGACCTCAACATCGCCGAGTCGCTGCAGCGCATCCCGGGCGTCCAGCTGGGCCGCGACGTGACGGGCGAGGGCGTGCAGATCTCGGTGCGGGGCCTGGGCCCGTCCTTCACCAAGATCACCCTGGCCGGCGCGCAGATCGCCGTCGCCTCGGACGGCGCGCTGGACTCGGGCAGCTCCAACCGCGAGATCGACCTGGATCTCTTCCCGACCGAGCTCTTCACCAAGCTGACGGTCAACAAGACCCCGACGGCCAGTCTGCTGGAAGGCGGCATCGCCGGCACCGTCAACCTGGCCAGCGCGCGTCCGTTCGACCGCCCCGGCCAGCACCTGAACATGTCGCTCGAAGCCGGTTACTCGGACGCCTCGCAGAAGGCCAGCCCGCGCGGCGCGGTCATCGCGTCGAAGACCTGGGACAAGTTCGGCATCCTGGTCGGCTTCGCCGGCGCCTCGCAGAAGTACCGCACCGACGGCTATGAGACGATCGGCTTCACCACGCCGAACCTGACCAACCCGGTCGTCGGCAACTGCACCGTGGCCACCTGCGATCGTCGCGGTCTGAACAACGGCGCCGGCGGCGGCGGCTTCAAGTTCGCCACCACCGTACCGGCCAACACCGGCTTTGGCCTGACGCCCGGCGCGCCGCTGGACGTCTCGCAGACCAGCGGCCTGAGCTTCCAGGACCTGTCCAACACCCTGGTGCCGCGCCTGCCGCGCTACGCCTATATCGACGGCACGCGCGACCGCTTCTCGCTGATGGCCTCGGCCGAGTATCGCCCGAGCGACACCCTGAGCTTCGCGCTCGACACGCTGTACAGCCACTCCAAGCGCGACTTCAATCGCCTGGACATGAACCTGCTGGTCCGCAACGCCACCTCGCTTGTGCCGATCGGCTGGCAGCGTGACAGCAACGGCGTGCTGACCAAGGGCACCTTCGCCAACGCCCAGATGTTCATCGAGGCGCGGCCGGTCAACGACAAGGTCGATTTCTACAGCTTCAATCCCAGCATGAAGTGGCAGCCGAACGACTGGTTCGAGCTGACCGGCCAGCTGAACTTCAACCGCAGCTTCTTCCTGCGCGACATGCCGTCCTACATCTTCGACACCGCCCCGAATTCGGGCCTGTCGGTGGCGTTCGACAACACCAAGGGCGGGGCGTTCCCGATCCTGACGCCCAGCCGCGATCTCAACGATCCGAACCAGGCCTGGGTCACCGACTCCTACCGCATCCAGCGCGCCAAGCGCGTCACGCGGAACCAGGGCGCCCACTTCGACGCCAAGTTCGGCAATGACGACGCCAATATCCGCGTCGGCTACGCCTATGACGACACCGCCCGTGAGATCCTGGCCTTCGACAACAGCAACGCCGCCCAGACCGCGGGCGTGGCCGCCATCCCCAACAGCGCCATCTCGCAATATCTGATGCCGGGCCCCTCGCGCCTGCTCAGCCTCGCCAATATCGCGCCAGGCATGGCTTCGTTCGTGCAGCCGAACTACGAGAAGCTGGAAGCGGCGATCCACACCCAGCAGCTGACCGACAGCGCGCCGTTCTCGCTGACCGGCACGTCCAGCATCCCGTCGGGCTTCATCGACGAGCGCACGCAAGGCGCCTATGTCGAGGCCAACGGCCGCACCGAGTTCATGGACCACCCGGTCAATTTCAACGCCGGCGTCCGCTACTTCCACACCGACCAGCGCATCTCGGGCCCGATCAGCATCAACGGCGTGATCACCTTCCAGACCACCAAGCGCTCGTATGACGGCTTCCTGCCCTCGTTCAACGCCTCGGTCGGCCTGACCGACAAGCTGATCCTGCGTCTGGCCGGCTCGCGCACCATCACCCGCGCCAACCCGAACCTGATGCTGCCGGGCACCGCCTTCGCCGACGTCTCGGCCCAGGTCGCCTCGCAAGGCAATCCCGACCTGAAGCCCTACTATTCGAACAACGCCGACTTCGGCCTGGAATACTATCTGGGCGGCTCGGGCTACATCAGCGTCAACGCGTTCTCGAAGGACATCCAGGGCTTCACCCAGACCCGTCAGATTCAGGCGCCGTTCTCGACCCTGGGCATCCCGGTGTCGGCCCTGAGCAGCACGCAGCAGGCGACCGGCATCGGCCCCAACACGATCATCACGATCAACACCACGGCCAATGTCGATCAGAACCTGTCGATCCGCGGCGAGGAGTTCATCTACCAGCAGCCGCTGGACTTCATCACCAGCCGCCTGCCGGGCGGCCTGACGGGCTTCGGCGTCACGGCCAACTACACCCACATCGAGCAGGACTCGGCCGGCTCGGCGGCCATGGCGGTCGGCATCGCGCCCAACCTCTACACCCTGGGCGCCTACTACGAAGACCACGGCGTCTCGGTTCGCGTGAACTACACCTGGACCGAGGCCGCGGTGATCGCCATCGCGCCGCAGAACAACGTCAATGTCGCCAACATCCAGGGCGATCGCGGTCAGCTCGACATGTCGGCCAGCTACACGCCGCCGTGGATGGACAAGGCCTACCAGTTCACCTTCAACGCCGTGAACATCACCAACAAGCCGCTCACCACCTACTCCAGCTACGAGAGCGCGCCGTTCACCGTCTACTATCCGGGCCGCCAGTTCCTGGTCGGCGTCCGGGCCAAGTTCTAAGGGGCGGGCGGGGCGCGTTCACGCGCGCCCCGCTTCGACCTGTTGCGTAAGAAGAAAGCCGGCGGAGATCCGGTCGTCGGGAGACCGCCCATGCATCGTCAGATCCTCGCCGTCGTCGCTATGACGGCCGCTTCGCTGCTCGCTTCGGCCAGCCAGGCGGGGGAGCTGACCTTGTTCGACGGCCGCGCCGCGCCAGCCATCGTTTATGACGACACCAAGGCCGCGCCGCTGGGCAAGGCCGCCCAGCTTCTGGCGCATGACCTGACGGCCCTGACCGGCCAGGCTCTAGCCATCTCCAAGAAGGCGACGAAGGGGCAGGGGCCGGTCGTGATCTTCGGCCTGGCCAAGTCTCCGGCCATCGCCGCCCTGCTGAAAGCCAACCACATCGACGCCAAGCCGCTGACCGGCCAGTGGGAGACCTATGGCCGCGCCCAGGTGAAGCTGGCCGACGGCCGTGACGCCCTGCTGATCTTCGGCTCGGATGAACGCGGCACCATCTGGGGCGTGACGGACCTGTCGCGCGAACTGGGCGTCTCGCCTTGGGAGTGGTGGGCCGACGTCAAGATCCGCAAGGCCGATCACCTGGCCGTCGACGGCGACCTTCGCTTCTCCAAGACCCCGTCGGTCAAGTATCGCGGCATCTTCCTCAACGACGAGGAATTCGGCCTCTACCCGTGGGCCTCCAAGACCCACGATCCCCAGCTGGGCGACGTCGGTCCCAAGACCTACGCCCGCGTCTACGAGCTGATGTGGCGCCTGAAGGCCAACACCTTCTGGCCGGCCATGCGCGGCATCGAGAAGTCGTTCAACCAGGTACCCGGCAACAACGAGGAAGCCGCGGCCTACGGCTTGGTCCGCGCCAGCTCGCACGCCGAGATGATCGCCCGCACGAACATCCGCGAGTGGGATATCGAGACCATGGGCCCCTACAACATCTTCGAGAACCGCAAGGGCGTTCTGAACTACTGGCGCGAAGCCCTGCGCCGGTGGGGCAAGAACGAGAACATGTACACCGTGGGCATGCGCGGCATCGAGGATCGCCCGATGCAGGGCGCCAACACGCCCCAGGATCAGGCCCGCGCGCTGGAGAAGGTGTTCGCCGAGCAGCGCACCATGATCGGCGAGACGCTGAAGAAGCCCGTCGACCAGGTCCCGCAGGTGTTCACGCCCTACAAGGAGGTGCTGCCCGCCTACGACTCCGGCCTGAAGGTGCCCGACGACGTCACCCTGAACTGGCCGGACGACAATTACGGCTACATCCGCCGCTTGAGCAACGCCAAGGAGCGGGCGCGGTCGGGCGGTTCGGGCATCTATTACCACATCTCGTACTGGGGTTACCCCATGTCGTACCTGTGGCTGGCCAACAACCATCCCGCCCTGATGTGGGAGGAGATGAATAAGGCCTACCAGTACGACGCCAAGCGGCTGTGGATCGTCAATGTCGGCGACATCAAGCCGGGCGAGTATCTGGCGCAGCTGTTCCTGGACATGGCCTTCGACAACGAGGCCTATCCCGACGTCGCCAGCGTCAAGGCGCACCTGACCCGCTGGGCCAGCGAGAACTTCGGCGCCGACAAGGGCGGCGAGATCGCCGATATCCTGTGGAAGCAGTACGATCTGGCCTTCACCCGCAATCCCGAATTCATGGGCTGGACCACCACCAAGCCGGTGACGGCGGTGCGCCAGACGGAGTTCAACATCGCCAGCTTCGGCGACGAGAACGGCCGCCGTCGCGCGGCCTATGGCGATCTGGAGAGCCGCAGCGCGGCGCTGGCCCAGGCCCTGCCGGCCGACCGCCAGGACGCCTTCTACGAGCTCGTGAAGTTCCCGGTCGACATGGCCGCTGCGGTCAATCAGCGCGCGCTCGATCTCGACAAGTCGATCACCTACGCCTTCCAGCACCGCGCCAGCGCCGACGCCTATGGCCAGAGCGTGCTGGCCGCGCAGAAGAAGATCGAGGACGGCGGCAAGGCCTTCAACGACACCATCGCCGGCGGCAAGTGGAAGGGCATGATGGGCATGGCCCCGCACAGCCTGCCTTTCTACAAGGCCCCGAACGCGCCGGCCTGGACCGGCGGCGAGGAGACGGGCTGCGCCGTGCAGTCCGAGGGAGGCTCGTTCTACGACGTGCAGGGCGCGATCCCCGGCGAGTCCGAGTTCATGCGCAAGCTGCCCCACCTGCTGCGCTACGCCGCGCCCGAGCTGCCGGCCTTCCATCCCGAACTGGGCGGAAGCCGCTATGTCGACCTCTTCGTGAAGAGCGGATCGACGACGGCCAACTGGACCGCCAGCGCCGACCAGTCCTGGATCAAGGTCAGCGACGCCTCGGGCACGCTGTCGGCCTCGGCCGGCCTGGAGCGCCGCCTGACGATCAGCGTCGACTGGGCCTCAGCGCCCAAGGACGCCGCCAAGGGCGTGGTCAATATCCGCTGTGGTGACGCGCCGTTCCCGATCCCGGTCAATGTGACCCTGACGGCTCCGACGGCCGCCGGCGCTTCGTTCATCGAGGCCGACCGCATCGTGTCGATGTACGCCGCCCACGCCGATGAAGTCGGCCAGGGCTGGAGCGTGCTGGAGGGTCTGGGCCATACCGGCGCGGTGCTGCGTTCCGACATCCACATGAAGTCGGTCGACGCCCAGGACGCCGCCGCCGTGGCCGCCGCGCCAAAGGCCAGCTGGCGCTTCTCGACCGTCACCACCGACGATCCCGCGACCTTGAAGGTCATCGCTCTGCCGATCCTGCCGGTCACCTCGGAGAACCGCATGCGCGTGGCCGTGCAGGTCGACGACGGCCCGGTCCAGGTGCTGGACTTCACCGCGCCGGAGTTCAGCGGCCGCTGGCTGGAACGCGTCCAGACCAATGCCGCGATCGAGACGGTGCAGAGCCTGAAACTGAAGCCCGGCGCCCACGTGGTGAGCGTCCGCGCCCTGGATCCTGGTTTCGCCCTGGATCGTCTGGAGCTTGCGTTCTTCGGCGCGGCGAAAGCGTATGGTCCCGTGCCGGAAACCAGAATCGCCACGGGGAAGGGCGCTCATTGACCAGGGACCGACGCGGCAAGGGGCCGACCATCATCGATGTCGGCGAGCGGGCCGGCGTTTCGCGCATGACAGTGTCGCGGGTGATCAACGGCGACCCCGGCGTCCGTGACAGCACGCGTCAGGCCGTCGATGCGGCGATCCGCGAGCTGGGCTACGCCCCGAACCTGACGGCCCGCAATCTGGCCACGGCCGGCGAGCTGCGCATTGGGGTGCTCTATTCCAATCCCAGCGCCGCCTTCATGAGCGACTTCCTAATCGGTGTGTTCGAGGAGGCGACCTCGGCCGGGGTCCGCCTGTTCCTGACCAAGGGCGAGAATGGCGCCGCGCCGGCGCTCGCCGACATCCAGCAGATGCTGAACAGCGGCGTGCAGGGCGTGGTCCTGGCCCCGCCGTTGGGCGAGTCCGCCATGGTCCGCGACCTGCTGCGCCAGGCGGGCCTGCCCGTGGCCGTGGTCGCCGCCGGCCGTCCGCCGGTGGACGCCATCAATGTGCGGATCGACGACCGCCAGGCCGCCCAGGCCATGGCCCAACACCTGCTGGACCTCGGACACCGGCGGATCGGCTTCATCGTCGGCAATCCCGACCAGAGCGCCAGCGGCGAGCGCTTGGAGGGGGCCCGCGCCGCCGTCGCGGCGGTGGAGGGGGCTGAGCTGATCCTGGCCCAGGGCACGTTCAGCTACGGCTCGGGCCTGCGGGCGGCCGAGTGGCTGCTGGACTCCGACACGCCGCCGACCGCCGTCTTCGCCAGCAATGACGACATGGCCGCCGCCACCATCTCGGTGGCCCATCGCCGCCATCTGGATGTGCCGCGCGACCTGACCGTGGTCGGGTTCGACGACACGACCGTGGCCACGACCCTCTGGCCGCCGCTGACCACCGTGCGTCAGCCGGTCCGGCAAATGGCGGCCGTGGCCCTGGACCGCCTGAACCGCGCGCTGCGGGCCGCCGAGGCCGCACCGTCGGACCACGTCCTGCCCCACGCCCTGATCGAGCGCGACTCCACCGCGCCGCCGCGCCGAAGCTCGTCGGCGGTCAAGCTCAAGACGGATGGTTCGCTTGTCTGAAGCCATCGCGCCACGCGCGCAGGACGCCGTCCGCCGGATCACCCGCCGGCTGATGCCGCTGTTCTGCCTGATGTATCTGATCGCCTATATCGATCGGCAGAACGTCTCGTACGCCAAGCTGGACATGGTCCAGGCTCTCGGTCTTAGCGAAGCGGCTTATGGCCTTGGCGCATCACTGTTTTTCATCGGCTACTTCTTGTTCGAGGCCCCCTCGAATTTGATCCTGGCCAGGGTAGGGGCGCGGGTCTGGTTCGCGCGGATCATGTTCACCTGGGGCCTGGTCACGCTGGCGCTCGGCTTCACCCAGAACGCCACGATGTTCTACGTCCTGCGCTTCCTGCTGGGCGTCACCGAGGCCGGGTTCTTTCCCGGCGTGCTCTACGTCCTGACCCTCTGGTATCCGCAGGCCTTCAGGGCGCGGATGGTCGGCCTCTTCATGGTGGCCAGCGCCATCGCCAACGCCGTCGGCGCGGTGGTCGGCGGCGCCTTGCTGGACCTCGACGGCTTCGCCGGGATCGCCGGCTGGCAGTGGGTGTTCCTGGTCACCGGCGTCCCGGCCGTGCTGATGGCCCCGTACGTGCTCTGGAAGCTGCCCGACGGTCCGGCCAAGGCCAGGTGGTTGCCGGAAGAGGAGCGGGCGGCGCTGGCGCAAGTGCTGGACGCCGAGCGGGGCGGGGAGGTCGACGACCATCGCGGCGCGTGGAAGGCGATCTTCGACCCGCGCGTGCTGCTGCTGGCCGGTCTCTATATCGGCATGCCGCTGGGGGCGTACGGCCTGAGCTACTGGCTGCCGACCATCGTCAAGTCGTTCGGGGTCTCCAACACCGTCAACGGCCTGATCAATGTTATCCCGTGGACGCTGGTCGCCATCGCCCTGTGGCAGGTGCCCAAGCACGCGGCCAAACACGGCGCCAGCGCCTGGCACGTGGCCGGTCCGACCCTGATCGCCGCGGCGGCTCTGATACTCAGCGTGCTCGTGCCTGGCCCAGTCCTGAAGTTCGCCATGCTGTGCATCGCCGCGCCGGCGGTGTTCTCGGCCCAGCCGGTGTTCTGGAGCCTGCCGCCCAGCTTCCTCAGCGGACCGCGCGCGGCGGCCGGCATCGCCGCGATCAACGCCATCGGCAATCTGGGCGGCTTCTTCGCCCAGAACCTGGTGCCGATGGTGCGCGACGCCACCGGCAGCGACCTGGCGCCGATGGCGGCCCTATCGGCCGTGCTGGTGCTGACCAGCGTGCTGATCTTCTACGCCATGGGCAAGCTGGAGAAGGCGAGGGCGGCGTGAACCGCCGCGCGCTCCTGGCCCTTCTGGCGCTGCTCTGCGCCTCGCCGGCCATGGCCGCGCCAAAGTCTGTCTGGATCGGGACCTGGGCCTCGGCCCAGCAGCCGATCGAGCCGGTCGGCACCGCGCCAGACGTCGATCTCTCGGGCGCGACCCTGCGCCAGGTGGTGCGGATCAGCGTCGGCGGCGACCGCGTGCGCCTGCGCCTCTCCAACGCTTTCGGGACCGCGCCGCTGACGCTGTCGGCCGTCCACGTGGCCGGCGCCGTCGCGCCGGGCTCGCCACGCATCGACGCGTCCACCGACAAGGTTGTGACCTTCGCCGGGCGCGGGGACGTGACCATTCCGGCCGGGGCTGACTACCTGTCCGACCCGATCGATCTGCCAGTCGCGCCGCGCGCCGACCTGGCCGTCTCCATCCGCTTCGACGCGCCGCCGGCTCAACAGACCCAGCACACGGCCTCGCACGCCACCTCCTGGACCCTGCTGGGGGACCATGTCGCCGCGGCGGACCTGCCGGGCGCCAAGGCCTTCACCCACTGGCTGCAGATCTCGGGCGTCGAGGTCTCCCGGACCTCGGGCGGCGCCATCGTGGCGCTGGGCGACTCGATCACCGACGGCAGTTGGTCGACCACCGACGGCAACGACCGCTGGCCGGACGTGCTGGCGGCCCGCCTGCAAGCCGACCCGCGCACCGCTGGCCTCGGCGTGCTGAACCTCGGCATCGGCGGCAATCGCGTGCTGCTGGATGGCCGAGGCCCTAGCGCCATGGCCCGCTTCGACCGCGATGTCCTGGCCCAGGCCGGGGCGCGCTACCTCGTCGTGCTGGAAGGCGTCAACGACCTGGGGACCCTGACCAAGGCCCAGCCGGCCACGCCGGAAGCCCATGCCGATCTGGTGCGCCGCCTGACCGCCGCCTACGCCCAGATCATCGCCCGCGCCCACCAGCACGGCCTGCGCGTCTATGGCGCTACGATCCTGCCGTTCGGCGGTGCGGTCAGCTACCATCCGGACGCCGCCAACGAGGCCGACCGCCAGGCCGTCAACGCCTGGATCCGGGCGCCGGGATACTTCGACGGCGTGATCGATTTCGACGCCGCGACCCGCGATCCAGCCAGCCCTGACCGCCTGCTGTCGGCCTACGACTCCGGCGACCATCTGCACCCGTCACCCGCCGGCTATCGCGCCATGGGCCAGGCGATCGACCTGGAGCTCTTCGCATCGAAGTAGCCCTTCGACGGTCGTCCACCATGCCGGTGAGTGCCGCCGCGTCATGCTGGAAGCGGATAGCGGCCGGCGTCATACGGGCGTCATGGCAATCACGCCAGCTATCCGGAATGCGCCCTCAAGCTTCAACGCCCCGTCCGACCACACCGCCGACTTCGGTTGCGGCGTCAGGGACGGCTGTGCCGCAGCTGGGAGCGCGGCGAGGAGGGCACACGAGGGCTCTGGCAAACTTACAGGCGAACTTGACTGCATGTTGGTCATCGCCCCTATCGTTTCGGCAACCAAAAGGTCCGAGTGGACCCAATTCGCGGGAGATCTGAATGCGTATAGTGACGGCCCTGGCCATGACCCTGATGGCGGCCACGCCGGCCCTGGCCCAGACGACGACCCCGGCCCCGGCTCCCACCGCCGCGCCGGCCGCGGCCTTCTCGGCCGACACGCCGCTGGAGGCGGTGGTCGCCAACCCCGCCGCCAAGGCGGTGCTGGATAAGGACCTGCCGACCATCTCTTCGCACCCGGCCTTCGACCAGTTCAAGGCGATGAGCCTGCGCCAGTTGCAGCCCTATGCCGATGGCAAGCTCACCGACGAGGCCATCGCCAAGGTCGACGCCGACCTGAAGGCTTTGCCGGCGAAGTAGGCGCCCTTCACGGCGTTTATCCGTACCCGCGCGTCATCAGCGACGTCCCGGAAGGGGCGCCGTCGATGGCGTGTGTTCGCATGTCTGGAGTCCAGCCAAGCGACGACAAGGACATAGGCCTAGGACGCCAAGTAGGCGTCCTAGGCCTATAGGGCCGCGCCATACACGTGCGGCGACGGGCAGTAGCGCTCGATGAACGCCTGGTGCTGCGGCAGGCGTTCGACCGCGCCGGCGATACTGCGGCTGAGATCGTCCAGCGCCTGCTTCAGCTGCTCGGGCGGCATCAGCCGGCCCATGTGGTGGTGAGCCTCGGGCTCCAGCCGCTGGCCCAACATCACCTGCAGCCACGAGTCGACCTGGAACAGCTCGCCCGGCGCCTGGAACACCTGGCCGTTCTCGCGGAACAGAGCCAGGCGATGGGCCAGGGTGTCGGGGATCGCCTGGGTCCGGCAGTGGTCCCAGAACGGGCTGTCGGTGCGTTCGGTGACCTTGTAGTGCAGCACGATGAAGTCGCGGATCTTCTCGATCTCGTCATTGGCGAGGTGGTTGAAGCGGTCGCTGATCGAGGCGTTGCAGCCCTGGAACGGGAACAACTGCAGCAGCCGGTGAATGGCGATCATGATCATGTGGATCGAGGTCGATTCCAGCGGCTCGATGAAGCCGGCGGCCAGGCCCAGCGAGACGACGTTCTTGTCCCAGGCCTTGTGGCGGCGACCGGCGCGGAACTTGATCAGCTTGGGCTCGATCAGCATCTCGCCCTCGACCATGTCGTGGAGCAGCTTCAGCCCCTCGTCGTCGCTCATGAACTGGCTGGAATAAACCAGGCCGTTGCCGACCCGCCCTTGCAGGGGGATGCCCCATAGCCAGCCGGCCTTGTGGGCGATGGCGCGGGTGTAGGGGCCGGGCGGAACGTCGCTGCTGGTCTGCACCGCCCAGGCGCGGTCGTTGGGCAGCCACTGGCCGTAGTCCTCGAAGCCGACGCCCAGCGCGCCGTTGATCAGCAGGCCCCGGAAGCCCGTGCAGTCGATGAAGAGATCGCCCTCGATCACCTCGCCGCTTTCCAGCACCAGCGCCTCGACGAAGCCATCGTCCGCGCGTTGGCGGACGCTGGTGATCTTGCCCTCGACGCGGCGGACGCCCTTGTCCTCGCACTTCTGGCGCAGGTAGCGGCCATAGAGCGCCGCATCGATGTGGTAGGCGAAGTTCACCAGCGACTCGTCGTCGGTGTAGAACCGGTCCTGCTCGGCCGCCTTCAGCTCCAGGCAGTAGTCGCCCAGGTCGCCGCCGAAGCCTTGGCGGCGGGCCTCCAGCCAGAAGTGGTGGAAGTGACCTAGCCAGGTGCCTTTGCCGATCTTGCCGAACGAGTGGATGTAGCGGTCGCCGATCTGGCCCCAGTTCTCGAACGAGATGCCCAGCTTGAAGGTCGCCTGGGTGGCGGCCATGAACTCGCGCTCGTCCAGTTGCAGCAGAGCGTTGAAGGTGCGGGCCGTCGGGACGGTGGACTCGCCGACTCCGACCGTGCCGATCTCGTCGGACTCGACCAGGGTGATGTCCAGTAGCGACCCCAGTTGCCGCGACAGCGCCGCGGCGGCCATCCAGCCCGCGGACCCGCCGCCGGCGACGACCACCTTCTTCACCTTCTGACCATCCATCTCGTTTCCCCCGTTTTTTATGCTCGGTTTGGGGGAGGAGAGGCGAAGTTTGATAGCGGTCGCAAGTTGAAAATGGAAAGCGCTGTCAATCTTCAACAGATTGATAAGCATCGGGAATTATCTGTGGCGATTACGTCACGAGGTAGGTACTTACCTACATTCATTGGAAGCGAGTTGGGGCGTCCGGTCGTCGAGTGTCCATCATCCTGGAGATGAGCTCGCGTCCGTTTCGAGCCGACGTCTTGAGTCGCCGGCCGTAATAAATCCGTCGCGTAATCGTGGTTTTCCAGGCCGCTTACCGCCAGACGGGGGCGTCGTGCAACTCAGTCCTGACGCGACCGTCGACTGGGTCGCTCTTCATATTCTTCCGCATGAAGGCTTCGTCCGCGCCTGGCTGACGCGCGTCACGCGCCGCTCCAGCGAGGTCGACGACATCGTCCAGGAAGCCTATTGCCAGATCGCCGAACTGGACACGGTCAGCCACATCCGCAGCGGCAAGGCCTATTTCCTGGCGACGGCGAGGTCGATCATGCTGCAGCGCCTGCGCCGTGAGCGTGTGGTGCGGATCGAGACCATGACCGACGTTGACGCCCTGCGCCTGACGGACGACGAGCCGTCTCCCGAACAGGTAACCGGCGCGCGGCGCGAGCTGGAGCGGGTGCTGGGCCTGATCGCGACCCTGCCGCCGATCTGCCGGCAGGTGATCGAGCTGCGGCGCATCCACGGCTTCTCGCAGAAGGAGACGGCGCGACGGCTGGGCGTCACCGAGTCCGTCGTGGAGAACAACACCATCCGGGGACTGCGCACGATCTTGAAGGCCCTGGCCGAGGACGCCGGCGAGGCTTCGACGATCGAGGCCTCGTCGCGTCGGGCGCGGGAGAGCGCCCATGTCTGAGATCGACGCCAAGGCGGCCGCCTGGGCCGTAGCCCTCGACGCGGGCGAACTGGACGCCGGCCGGCGCGCCGAGCTCGACGCCTGGGTGGCCGAGGACCGCCGGCATCGTGGGGCCTTGCTGCGCGCCCAGGCGGGCCTGCGGCTGATGGATCACGGACAGGTGGTCAGCAAGATGCTGCCGCCGCCCCGGCGCGATGTCGGCAAGGCCGCGCGGGTCCGCTCGCGCTGGGCCTGGGGCGTGGGACTGTCGACGGCGGCGGGCCTGGCGGCCGCGGCGGTCCTGTGGGGCGCGCCGGCCAGCGACTTCAAGACCCAGGTCGGCGAGCAGCGGCGCGTGGCTCTGCAGGACGGCTCGGTGGCGATGATCAACACCGACAGCCGCCTGCGCGTCCGGTTGGGTGGGCCCGAGCGCCGCATCACCGTGCGGCAGGGCGAGGCCTGGTTCCAGGTCGCCAAGGACCACGTGCATCCGTTCATCGTCGACGCCGGCCCGGTGCACGTGCGCGCCACCGGCACGGCCTTCTCGGTCCGTCGCCTGGCGGGCGGAGCGGAGGTCGTGGTCACCGAGGGACGGGTGGTCGCCTGGCGGGACGGGCAGGGCGGGGCGCCCGTGGCCATCTCGGCCGGCCAGTCGGCCTTTGTCGCCGATAGCGTCGCCCAGGTGGTCCGCGCCAAGACCGCGCGCACTGACGACGTCCTGGCTTGGCGGCGCGGCGAGATCGTCTTCGACGGCGATACGGTCGCGTCGGCCGTGGCCGAGTTCAACCGCTACAATGAGCGCAAGATCGAGCTGGCCGATCCGGAGATCGGGCAGCGGACCATCGTCGGTTACTTCCTGATCGACCAGCCGGAGAAGTTTGCGCTGGCCGCCTCGCGCATGACCGGCGGCGAGATGCGGGAGGATGGCCAGCGCATCGTCATCGAAAATTCACAATAAAAGCTAGGCCTTCGGAGAAGGAAATCGCGCTCCCCAAGCATCTTCCCTGCACAAGTCGACAAAAAGGGGTGCGACAGTGCTTGGTCATCGCGGCAAGAATTTCATTCTATCCTTGGTTGCGTCTACCGCGATCACTATTCCACTGAGCGCGCACGCCGAAACTCGGCGTTTCGACATTCCCGCTCAGCCTGCTTCCAGCAGCCTGCCGCAGTTCGCACGTCAGGCCGGCTTGCAAATTCTGGCCCCTGCGCCGCTGACCCGGGGCGTGCAGACGCAAGCCGTCTCGGGCGCCTTCGAGCCGCGCGCGGCGCTTGAGAAGCTGTTGGCCGGCACGGGCCTGCGCATCGCCTCGCAGGACGGCGCGGTGTTCACCCTGGACGCCGGCGGCGCGCGATTTCCCGCCGGCCAAGGCGAAGACGCCAACGCCGTCGACGCCCTCGTCGTCACCGGCACGGCGCTCCAGAACCAGGAAGCCATCGCCACCCGCCGTAATTCTCTGACCGTCGTCGACGCCCTGACCCAGGACGACACCGGCGACCTGGCCGACCAGTCGCTGGCCGAGGCGCTCAGCCGCGTTCCCGCCGTCAGCACCATGCAGGTGCTGTATGGCGAGCAGGAGAGCCAGTACGTCGCCGTGCGCGGCATCACGCCAGACCTGAACTACGTCTCGGTCGACGGCATCGGCATGATCTCGGTCGCCAACCAGGGCGCGGGTCAGCGCCGGGTGGACCTGGCCCTGATCCCCAGCCAGGCGGCCCGCACGACCGAGATCTTCAAGACCTTCACCGCCGACCAGGACGCCGGCGCGATCGGTGGCGTGATCAACATCGTGCCCTACAGCGCCTATGGCCGGGGCAAGGACAAGTTCTACATCGACACCTTCGTCAACTACGTCACCAACAACGACGTGCCCGGCGGCAATAGCCTGGGTGGCTACAAGGACTCGCCGTGGAGCGGCGGGATCAAGGCGCTGTGGAGCCACCGCCTGGGCCCGGATGACAAGTTCGGCTTGGTGCTCAGCGGCACCTATCAGCAGCGCTCGTACGACGACGTCAAACGCAACCCCAACGCCCGCACCTACTACACGGCGAGCGGGGCGGCCACGACGCCGGACCAGCCCAACTGGAATGGCTTCGACCCCGCGCCCCAGGCGATGGTCGACTATGAGTTCACCAGCTTCATCAAGACCTACGGCGGCTCGGCGACGTTCGAGTTCAAGCCGTCGGACCGCTGGTACAGCTCGCTGATGCTGTACGACTACAAGCAGACCGAGGATCAGACGAACAACGTCTTCACCCTGCGGGCCTTCGCCAACCTGTCCAACCAGACCCAGCACACCGGCACGCTGAAGGTCCCGGACGTGCGCACGGCCTTCAACTACGACCGCTTCGAGAACGAGGCCAAGGGCGCGCTGTTCAAGACTCGCTACGACATCGACGAGCGGACCAATATCGAGCTGCGGGCCGGCTACAACACCAGCACCTTCTATGACCTGGAGTGGGCCAACGCCTATCAGTCCAAGCCGACCAACCTGTCGATCAACTACGACATGTCCGAGCCGTCGGTGAAGTTCACCCTGGACGGCACGGAGGGCCTGACCGATCCGGCCAAGTATTCGCTGCTCACCGCCGGCGACACCCTGACCAAGGCCAAGGGCACGGCCACCGAGTTCAAGCTCGACTTCTCGCGCAACTTCGACTCCGACACCCTGGGCTTCGGCTACAAGGCCGGCGTCGGGTCGCGCCGGTTCGAGGTCAGCCGCAACCTGGATCAGACCGTCTACACGCCGGGCAAGTCGACCCTGGCCGGCTACGACTACTCGCCGACCGGCTACCGGCCGTGGCTGTGGAACTATCCGGTGGTGTGGGTCAACTACGCAAAGTTCCGCCAGGACATCCTGCCGACCCTGGCGACCAACGCCGCCTCGTCGGCCAGCGCCTCGCTGGCCTCGGACTACCGCTATGACGAGACGATCTCGTACGGCTATGTCTCGGCGCTGTACGCCCTGTCGCACACCCGCTTCATCGGCGGCCTGCGCCTGGACGCGGCCGACTATTCGGCCGATGTGCCGGTGTCGGTGGGCGGCATCTTCAAGCCGGGTACCACCCGCTACAAGGGCGACTACACGCACTTTCTGCCGTCGCTGAACGCGGTCCACGACTTCAGCGACAACCTTCGCCTGAAGGCCAGTTACAGCCGCACCCTGGGCCGTCCCGCGCCCGAGGACATCGCCCAGGCCGAGACGCGCAACGACGTCAGCTTCACGATCTCGCGCGGCAATCCCGACCTGAAGCCGCGTCGGGCCGACAATTTCGACCTGACGCTGGAGGCCTATTTCAACGGCTCCAAGGGCCTGGCCAGCATCGGCGCCTTCGCCAAGTCGGTGAAGGACGACATCTACGCGCTGAAGGAAGAAGAGCTGATCGACGGCTTCCGCTACACGATCAGCACGCCGATGAACGCCAACAAGTCCACGCTGCGCGGCATCGAGGTCCAGTACATCAACAACGCCCTGCCGGGCCTGCCCGGGCCGCTGAAGGACAAGGTCGGCGTCGCCCTGAACGCCACCAGAACCTGGGGCGACATGGACTACATCGTCGACGGCAAGGTGCTGCACATCGACCGCCTGCTGTACCAGCGCAACTGGATGGCCAACGCGGCGATCTTCTACAAGCTGCCGCACGATGGCGAGGCGCGGGTCGGCTACAATTGGGGCGACGCCTATTACGACGGCATCGGCGCCAATCCGTGGCTGAACCGCGGTCCCGAGGCGCGCGGGCAGATGGACGCCACCGTGCGCTATCGCATCGCCGGCGACTGGATCGTCAAGCTGCAGGCCAAGAACATCCTCAATGAAGACCTCTACCTGGGCTACGACGCCAACCTGAAAGAGCGCCGGGCCGAGATGAAGAAGGGCCAGTCCTTCTTCCTCAACGTGATCTACCGTCCGTGAGCCCGGCCATGAGCATCCCCCGCAGACGCCTGATCCAGGCCGGCGGCCTCGCGCTGCTGGCCGGCGCGACCTCCGGTCCTGTCTGGTCGCAGAGCCTGGGCGCCTATCCGTTCACGCTGGGCGTGGCCTCGGGCGATCCCGCGCCCGACGGCTTCGTGATCTGGACGCGGCTGGCGACCAAGCCGCTGGAGCTGGGCGGCGGCATGCCCTCGCGCATCGTGCCGGTGGGCTGGGAAGTGGCCGACGATGAGGGCTTCACCCGCATCGTCGCCACCGGCAAGGCGCCGGCGCGGCCGGAGCTGGGTCACTCGGTCCATGTCGAGGTCGAGGGCCTGAGACCCGGCGCCCGCTACTGGTACCGCTTCTCCGCCGCTGGCGAGACCAGCCGGGTCGGCACGGTGCGCACCACGCCCGCCGCCGGGGCCCGCGCCGACCGCCTGCGGCTCGGCGTGGCGGGCTGCCAACACTACGAGGCGGGGCTGTTCACGGCCTACAAGCACCTGAGCCAGGAGCCCGACCTCGACGCCATCTTCCACTATGGCGACTACATCTACGAGGGCGCGGGCGGGAAGGGCTGTCCGGTCAGCAAGGAGGCCGCCGATAAGGGGCGGGTCTGCTTCCGCGAGCATGCCGGCGGCGAGATCTATTCGCTGGACGACTACCGCCGCCGCTACGCCCAGTACAAGACCGACCCGGACCTGCAGGCCGCCCACGCGGCCGCCGCCTTCCTGTCCTCGTATGACGACCACGAGGTCGATAACAATTGGGCCGGCGACGACGACCAGGACGCCACGCCGCGCGAGGTCTTCCGCTTGCGCCGGGCCGCGGCCATGCAGGCCTGGTACGAGAACATGCCGGTGCGGCGCTCGTCGTTCCCGGTCGCCGGCGCGCTGCGGATGCATCGCCGGATCGACTGGGGCGACCTGCTGCGCGTCCAGGTGCTGGACACGCGCCAGTTCCGCAGCGGCCAGATCTGCGGAGCCAAGCCGCTGGACCGCTGCCTGCCGGTGGACGGGACCCCGCGCCCGACCATCCTGGGTGAGGCCCAGGCGGCGTGGTTGGAGCAGGGCCTGAGCGGCGGCCAGCGCTGGAACCTGCTGGCTCAGCAGGTGATGGTGATGCCGTTCCTCTATCCCGGCACGCGCGGCGCCGGCCGCACCAATCTCGACAGCTGGAGCGGCTACGCGGCCAGCCGCGAGCGCCTGGTCGCCGCCATCCAGGCCCGCAAGCTGACCAATGTCGTCATCTCCACCGGCGACGTGCACCAGCATCACGCCGGCGTTCTGCCGGCGCGCGAAGGCGCGTGGGACAGCCCCGCCGTGGCGACCGAGTTCGTCTCGACCTCGATCAGCTCCGGTGGCGACGGCGTGGCGATCTCGGACGAATGGAAGGGCGTGCCGGCTGACAATCCGCACTGCAAGCTCTTCGACGCGCGGCGCGGTTATCAGCTGTTCGACATCGGCCGCGACGTCTGGCGGACCGACGTCAAGGTGGTCGACCGGGTCACCACCCCCGGCGGCTCGCTGTCGACGATCGCGCGCTTCGCCGTTGAGCCTGGTCGGGCGGGCCTGTCCTCAGTCTAGTCGCGAGGCTCGCCGTTCTCCCAGAAATAGCCGTCGCGGGCGGGGTCGTAATAGTAAAAGCGGCCGACGTAGCGATCGAAGAACTGGCGTCGGTTGATCGGCGCATAGGGCTTGGTCGCGGCCGGCGGCGGCGGCGGATCGTCGGCGCGGTCGGTGACGATCTCGCTGTTCTGGTCGGCGGGTCCCGCCGCACGGTCGGCGGCGCGGGCCGGGGCTTCGTAGAAGACCGTCCCGCCGGTCTCGCCCGCCACGGTGGCGGCGAAGCGCGAGGTATCGGCGCCGACCAGCGTGATCTGCTTGGAGAAGCGGTTGGGGCCATACTTCTCGTCATTGGCCACGTCGAACTCCAGACGCAGCTGCACCTCGCAGAGCAGGCCGCTCTGCTTGACCTCCTGGGTGATACGCGCGACGCCGCTCAGGCGGTCGTGCACCTCTTCGCGACAGGACGCATTGTCCGGCCACAGATAGTAGTAGCGGCCGATCAGGTCGTAATTGGCGTTGGCCTCGTTGCGGCGCTTGAGATCGTAGACCGCGACCACGTCCCGCGCGCATGGATCGGCGGCCTGGGGCGTCATGCGCTGCACGCCTCGGTACGAGGCCTTGAACGCCAGGGACGTGGCGAATGTCCGGGCCTGCTCGCAGTCGCCTCGGAAGGCGCTCTGGGCCTGGGCCTCCGTGGTCGCCCCCGCCAGCAGCAGGGCGGCGGTCACCGCCGCCAGGGATCGTGTCATGGTCGGGCTCCTTGGCAGGTGGCGACGGCGCGCACCTGGCAGTAGTTGACGCCGTTGGGGCAGATCGTGTCGCCGGCGCGGACCGAAAGCGCCTCGCCGCCTTCGCTGTCGCAGGCGGCCCGGCCGGCCAGTTCCAGTGACGGCGAGAAGTTCGTGGTCGGATCGACCTTGATGAAGGTCGAGGCGGTCCAGGTCCGCAGGACGGGGCGTGGTGCGGGCGGCGCCGCGACCTGGCGGGGAGGCGGCGTCGGCGCGGGCCTTGGCGGCGCCCGGACGACCGGCGGGGATGGCTTGGCGGGCGCTGGTTTGGGTTTGGCCACCGGCTTGGGTTCAGGCGCGGGCTTTTTGATCGCCTTCTTCTCGGCGGGCTTTTCGGGGGGCGGCGCTGGAGGCAGTTCGACTTCAATCGGCGCCGGTCGCGTGGCCGCGTCGATACGGGCCAGACCCTTCTCGCCCTCGCGCTGCAAGGCCGAGCCATCGCCTAGCTGGGCCACCCGCGCATAGAGGCCGCGTGCTTCACTCAGGCGATCGGCATCGTCGCCAGCCTGAGCTTCCAGGAACTGGCCGAGAGCCAGCACCGCGTCGGCGCGGCTGCCGCCGGCGGCCTGGCGCAGGCGCGCCTCGGCGGCGGCCGGATCGGGCGCGCGACCGCCTTCGCCGTGGGCCAGCATCTGACCCAGCGCCAGGGCCGCGTCGTCCCGCGCCCGCGCCGTGTCGGGGCGGTTGTCGTCCGGGGCGCTGGCGGCGCGTTGCAGCCAGTCCAGCGCTTGGTAGGCATAGGTCCCGCGATCGGGATTGGCGGTCTCGCCGGCCCGCAGGCGGTAGAAGGCCCCGAGCCGTTCCATGGCGGCAGGCTCGCCGGCCGCCGCCCGCGCCGTCGTCCCGGTGTCGAACCGTTCGGGCAGGCGCAAGCCTTGAGCGGGCGCATCCGTGCAGCGCAGCCGCCAGCTGCCCGCGACGGCGAGCCACTGGCAACCCGCAGGCGCGGCCGGAGCGACGGCCTTGGGCGCGCTGGCGAGGGCGGGTTTCTTCGGACCTTGGATTAGGTTGGGTCCAACCAGGGCGGCTGCTGCGATAGCCACGGCCGCAAGGGCCACGCCGGCTGCCCACCAGCCGAGCCGGCGGCGCACCGGTGTCTCGCGGGCTAGGGTGAGCGGCGCGTCGGCGGGTTCTTCGGGCGTCTCGACGGCCATCGGCAGAGGCGGCAAGTCGAACGCGTTGGCTTCCGGCTCTGGCGACGCCTGCGCCAAGCCGTCGAACCAAGCGCCGGTCTCGGGTCCGAGGCCTAGTCCGGAAAGCCAGGCCGAGGCGTCGGCGGGCCGCGCCTCGGCCGCCGGTGCAAGGCCAGCCTCGATCCCGCTGCGCAGGGCGGCGGGGACGACGACGTCGCTCGGCCACGCGTTGTCGCCGGCTACCCGGGCGGCGAGATTGGCGGCCGGCGGCGCGCGGCCGGTCAGCAGGCGCTGGAGCAAGGCGCTGGCGGCATAGAGGTCGGCGGCCGGTCCGATCGGATGGCGAAGCGCGCCGTCATGAGCCTCGGGCGGCGCATAGCCCGGCTCGATCAGGCCGTCCTGGCTGCGCAGAACCCGGAAGAACGGGCGGCGATCGACCATGAAGCCGGTCAGCCGCACCGTCTCGCCATCGATCAGCACCGCGCGGGGCGACAGGTCGCCGTGGACGATCCCGGCCGAGTGCAGCTCGCCCAGCGCCTGGGCCAGCCGACGCGCGAAGGCGGTGACGATCGGTTCGGCCACTGGACCGGGATGCTCGGCCAGCCAGGCCTCCAGCGTCAGGCCAGACGGCGGCTGCAGCCAGAAGACGCCGCTGGCCGCCCGGACCACGGCCTCGACCGGCAGGGCCGCGCGGGGCGCTTCGGTTTGCAGCTTCCGGCCCAGCGCCTCGAAGGCGTCCAGCGCCTCGGCGTACGGACCGGCCGCCTCCGGGATCGGGACGCAGCGCACCGCCCGCACCGTCTCGCCCTCGACGGCGAACGTCTCCAGCGACCCGACGCGACCCAGCGACCGCAGGCGCAGGGGCTTGCGGAAACCGTCGACCTTCAGACGAAGCGGCGCCTCGGCCTGGAGGAAGGTCATGGCGTGTCTCCACAGTCGGTGACGGTCCGCGACGCGGCCTCGATGATCCGATCGGCCTCCGGCGGAGCCGGCGCATCGATCGGGGCGAGGGCGACACGGATCGTCGTGTCCGAACCATCTCGACGCCAAACGCTTTCGGCCCCGCTTCCGTTGAGTCCGAGCGTGGCGCGCATCAGGGCCGGGTCGGCCGCCAGGCCCGAACAGGCGAAGAAGTGCGGCCAGTCGCGGGCGGCGGGGCTGCCGGCCGCGACCTTGACGGCCAGCCAGCGCGGGGCCTTCGCCTCGGCCGTCGGCGCTGGCGAGGGGCGGGCCATCCAGGTGCCGAGCCCGGCGGCGGTTAGCCACAGGGCGATGGGCAGGGCGATCGCCAAGGACGAGACGGAGCGCTTCATGATCCGTCTCCGGCGATCCAGGCGTGGGCGGCTTGCGAACGCAGGATGGCGGCGGCGACCGCCAGGGCTGGGGTCTCGGCCTGCCGCTTGTCCTGCAGGTTGACCACGATGGTCAGCCCCCGCACCGGCTGGCCGCCGGCCTGGCGCACGGCGACGACGGCGATGGCGTGGCCGTCCAGCAGCGGCGGCTCGGCCGCGCGCAGCGGCAGGTCGACGACCCGGCCGTCCGGCTCGGGCTCGAAATCGCCCGGCCGGCAATTGCGATAGCCGCAGGCATAGCGCTGCATCTCCGCCGCCGCCTGCTCGGCTAGGTCTCGTCGGCCGGCGACGCGGACCCGGCAGCGGGTTTCCTTGAGGTCCAGAATCTGGCGCGTCGCCTCAACCTTCGATTTCGGCGCGACGTAGCCGAACTTCAGCACGCCCGCCGAGGCGTCCCAGCGCAGGCCGCAGTCGCCGCGCGCCAGCTGCCGCAGCAGGGCCGCGCCGGGAGCGCTGGGGACCTCGCCGGCCACCTTCATGGTGCCGGTCTTGCCATAGAGCGCCACGTCCGGGCCGTAGCCCATGGTCGTGAACTCGCGACCGAGCCAGGCGGCGGTGCCGGTCTTGACCACGCGTGAGAGGCCGTCGAGCACCGTGGCGCGGATTTGCGGGCTGCGCATCGGCAGTTCGGCCTCGGGCGGACCGGCGGCGGCCGGTGTCAGACGGGCCCGCACCTGGCGGCCGGTGACGATCCGCGAATAGACCTCGGCCATCTTGATGGCGCTCCAGGTCGAGCGGCTGCCGCCCAGCACGGCCATCAGATAGTCGTTGCGAAACGAGGCGACGGCGTCGAAGCCCAGCCGCTCGCGCTCCGGCGAGGCCCCCGCCAGGGGCGAGGCGCAGGGCGGCGAGGCGCCGGTCAGACCGCGCCAGATGGCGACGTCATAGCGACAGCCGCCGCCCTGGCCGGCGTCCAGATCGAACAGTCGCGCCAGGCGATCAGGCCAGGCCGGGCCGCGTCCGGGCGGAGGTTGCAGAACCCAGCCGAACGGCCCTGGCGCGGTCGCCTCGCCGAATACGGGCAGGGGCGGGACGTCGGTGCGGCTTTTGCCCTTCAGCGACCAAGCCTCGACCGGTCCCGGCTGGGCGCGGGGCGAGGCCGGGGGCGCGGCCGGGTCGCGATAGGCCAGCATCATCAGCGCCAGGGCGTAGCGGTTGTTGGAATGCTCCAGGAAGGTCGGGAAATCGGTCATGCCCAGGCCGTGGTTGTCGAACCCGCCCTTGCCCAGGTCCATGCCCAGCACGGTGCGGATACGGCCAGTGCCGCCGCCCTGGATCTTCAGACTGGCCAGGCCCGGATCGGCGTCGAGGATGGCCAGCGAGAACGGACCCTTGACCATCGAGCCGACCGGCAGGCGCTCGAAATTGTGGTTCTGGTCGATCAGGTTCTGGCCTCGGCGCGTGCGGCGCTGGGCGGGGGCGAGCTCGGTCTCGCTCAGCGGCCAGGAACCGACGGCCAGGATCTGGCCGGTGGTGGTGTCCATCACCGTCACGGCGGCCTTGAAGGCGTCGCCGGCCTCGGGTTCGGTGGCGCGCACGGTCGCGGCGCCGGCGGCCAGGGCGTCCTGCGCCGCCTGTTGCAGGCGGGCGTCCAGCGACAAGCGCAAGGGCGTCGGCGGCCGACCGGTCATGGCTCGCTCGACCGGCTGGGCTAGCGGCTTCAGGGCCGGGAAATAGGCGCGGGCGCCCGAGGGCGTGGCGTGGGCGATGTCGGCCGCGCCGCCGTCGAGGCGCAGGCGCAGCACCGACTGGCCAGTGCGCAGGGTCAGGGTCTCGCCCGGTGGCAGGGGCGTCAGGGTCACGTCGCCGTCGGCGCGCGGGCGCACGTCGCGGGCGCCGACGCGGATCTCCAGGATGGACGGGATCTGCACCCGCACCACGGCTTGGTCGCCGACCAGCATCACGGACCCGACCGAATGGGGCGGCTGGTCGCCGTCCTTCAGGCAGATGGACAGCGCGCGACGCGGCTCGGCCGCGGCGGCCCGGCGCGTCGGCATCAGAATGTCGCACGCGGCGGCCGGGGCGCCTTGCGGCTCCAGGCGGATTGGCGCGGGCGGCGGCGTCCCCAGCGGTTGCAGGCGCAGGCCCGGCGCCGCGCCGCCTCGGAACTGGATCGGCCCGGCCCAGGCGCCGCCGCCCGAGAACGGCCGGTCGATATGGTGGGCGAACGGGTCGATGCCCTCGACCCACTGGCCGTCGTCGCTGAGCCGCCAGACCGCCGGGTCCTGCAAGTCGCTGCGCAGATAGGAGGCGTTGACGAAGGCCCGCAGGCGCGGATCGCGGCCGACCGGGCCGTCACGCAGGGCGATGCGCGGCTCGCCCTCGGCGTCGTAGCGCACAGACAGCCACTGGCGCTGGGCGATGGCGTCGACCAGGCGGTCATAGCCGCTGGCGGGACCGCCGCCCGTCGAGCGGCCGAGCGCGGCCAGCACCGCCGGGGCTCCGGCGACCAGGGCCACGACGGCGACCAGCGGCGCGGCCACGGCCAGGATGCGGCCCCATTTCGGCTTCTGGCGGCGGCTCATCGCTTGACCTCCTGGGCCAAGCCCCAGACGGCCAGGCCGATCAGGATCGCGCCTTCTAGGAGGTCGCCGCCGGAGGTCGGGGCCAGCAGATAGGCGTTGCGGCCGGTGAACGGCACCAGCTGCAGATTGGCCAGGGTCATGTAGGTCGCCGCGCCGAACACGCACCACAGGGCCAGCAGGCCGGTGGCGCGGCGCGCGTCCAAGGCGGCGCGGTTCAGGCTCCAGACCGCGATCGGCGCGGCGGCCAGCAAGGCCAGCAAGAGGCCCGTGGCCAGGCGTCCGAACGGCGACATCAGGTGGACGGCGGTCAGGTTGTCGGTGGCCTGGACGGGCTTCAGCGCGGTGAGATTGGCCGGCGAGAGATAGCCGCGCCCCAGCAGTGAGCCGGTGTAGTCGGAGAGCTGCGCCGACCAGATCTTCAGCCCTTCGGCTTCGGTGGAGACGTCCGCCCCCAGCGCCTCGGGCGCGGCGATCAGGTAGAGCCGCAGCAGATTCTGGCTGGCCTTGGCCTGGCGATCGAGCGTCGCCAGGGCCTGCTCGTCGCTGAGGCCGCGTTGCATCTGGGCGTTTTGGCTGATGCGGTCTGCGCCCGTGGCCCCGACCGCGCCCAGGACGGGCAGGGCGATCAACAGGGCCGCGGCGGCGATGGCCGGCCCCGCCCAGGGGATGCGCGCAACGCCTCGACGCCACGCGAGGATGGCGGCGACCCCGGCGATGGGCAGAAACATCAGGGCGTAGCCGCTGTCGCGCACTGTGAACGGGATAACGAAGGTCGCCATCGCCAGTAGAGCCCAGAAGACGATCGGCCGGCCCCAGCCTGTGGGATGAGCCTCGGACGCGGTCAGCAGGCGACCGAACCCGATCAGGATCAGGGGCGTGTAGACCACGCTGATCGCCAGGACGGTCACGCCGAAATCGATGCGCTCCTTCCAGCCGATAGCCCCGACGGCTAGACGGACGACCAAGACGATGACCAGCAGCAGGACACCCGATGCCCAGGGCGATCCGGAGGTGAAGCTTCGCTTGAACTGATCCGCCCAGCGGGTGCGCCAGACGATGGCGAGGCCCCAGGCGGCGAGCAGTAGCAGGCTCAGGACACTAAGGTGGCGGGTCCACGCGAGCACGGCGATCGCCGCCACCGGCGGGGCGAGGTCGAGCGCCAGGTCGCCGGACTTGCGTGGCTCGCCGGCCCGCGCCCAGGCCAGCAGCGCGGCCGGGACGGCGACATAGGCTAGGGCGGCGTCGCCAAGGATTTCGCGCCAGTCCAGCGCCGGGTCGGCCTCGGCGGCGGCCAGGCCGATCAGCAGGCGCAGGGCGAGCAGCAGCTGTAGCAGGCACAGGATCACCCAAAGGGCTGGGCGACGATGGAAAAGCTCGCGGCAAGCCAGAAGCACACTGGCGGTCCAGGCCAGGACGATCAGCACCGCCGGCCATGGCGTCGCCAGCCGGTCGAGCGACAGGTGCGCGGTGCGCAGCGCCGGACCGCTCGCGGGGATGTCCAGCCGGGCGCGGGTGAAGCCGTCGCAGTCCGGTCCCTGCGGCAGGTTCGGTGACGCGCGCAGGGCGTCGGCGGTCAGGCCTCCGACCACGGCGGCCTCCAGGCCCAGGCGGCGCGGCGGCGCGGCCCGGTCGCAGCGGCCGACGACCTCGGTCGGCGGGGTGGCGAAGGCGATCTCGGCTTGGCCGTCGCGCTCTGCCAGGGACAGGCTGCGGCGCAGTTGCAGGCGGCCCCGACGCGCGTCCTGGCCGTCGAGGGCGCCGTCGACGAAGCGCGGCTCGAAAATCTCGACCTGGATTCCCGCGCCCAGGGGGATGGCGGTGGGGGGAGCGTAGGGGACCACCTGGCCGCCTCGAGCGATCCGCGCGCCGGGATCGGCCAGGATGATCGACCAGGCGCTGCCGCCGAAGCCGCCTTGCTGGAACAAGAAGCTGCGGGCCGGCGCCCGCGCCGCACCCTTGCCGACGCAGAGCCAGCGATCACAGTCGGCTAGCACGCCGCTGGCCTTCGCGGACCTAGGCTGGGGAAAGAAGTCGCGCAGAGGGTGGATCGCCTGGAGCGGAGTCCAGTCGTTGACGCCGCCGAACGCCAGCAGGGTTTTGCGTTCGGGCATGGTGGGGCCAGCGTCGGCTTCCACAGTCTCGATCGCGCCGTCACGCCATGTCGCGGGGACGAAGGTCCGTCCGCGCAGGACGGCCCAGGCCGCGCCCGGATGCTCGCAGGGCGCCTGCACACAAACGGCGTCGCCCTCAGCGAAGGGCAAGGCGGCGGGCCAGGTCAGTTTCCGGCCCTGACGCAGGGCGATCACCGCTGGCGATGGCGCGGTGTCGGAGCCGGCGACTACGAGCGCCAGCGGCGGGGCGTCGCCGCCGGTCGACAAGTCGGGCTGCACCGTGGCGAAGCCAGCGGGCAGGCGCGAGATGACCAGATCATCGCGGCTGGCGTCGCCGCCGAGGCTCAAGGGGAACTGGCGCACCTCGGCCGTCAGTCGCAGCAGCGACAGACGAAGATCGCCGGTACGCCCCTGAGCGGCCGCCGTCAGCAAGCAGCCTGCGACCAGAATGGCCGGCGCAACGACGCCGACGACAAGGGCCGCGACGCGCTGCGCCGAAGGCTTGCGCCGTGTCGAGGCGCCGTCCGCCGCCACACGCCAGAACGCTAACCCCAGCGCCAGGCAGGTCAGACCCAGCAGGACGCCACTCATCCGCTGCCGGCCCTCCGCGCCGCCCCGAAGGTGGACCGGCCCAGCAGCCGCCAATGGTCATGGGCGCGCTTCAGGGCAAGCAGGCGCCAGAGCGCTAGGCCCAGCGCGGCGACCGCCGCGGCGATCAGGGCGGGCCAGCCAAACTGCGGTCCGAGGGCGACGATCACCGGCGACATCGCCGCAATGTGCTCGGCGGGCGCGACGCACAGACTGGCGTCGTTGCGCGCCAACGCCTGCCGCGCTTCGCGGAAGGCCGGATCGCGGTCCATGCCAACGCCCGCGCAGAGGTCGCGCTTCAGAACCGCGCCTTGCGTGTCGCCCAACGCCGCCAAGCGCTCAGCAAAGGCGGGCGTCGGCGAGGACCAGGGTTCTAATTGCGACAGGCCCAGCTGTTCGATCCAGGGCCCGCCGCCCCGCGTGGGCGCCGCGCCGACCGTCGCCGTCCCGAAGTTCGGCGCGAGGCCGAATGCCCAGACCAGCCCGATCACGGCCAGCACCACCACGACCCCGCTGGCGACCAGCGAGCCTATGCCGTTGTGGCGGCTCATGGCGCGGACTCCGCCACCGGCGCATCAGTCGGTGGGCGTCGGCGGAACAGGCTGGCCACGCCGTCCCAGGCGCGGCGCTTCTCGGTGTGCTCCTTCAGGCGCAGCAGGGCGCGGATCAGCTCGGTGACCCCGACGTGGCTGAGCCGGTAGTTGATGGTCGTCGAGCCGCGCGCCACGCCCTCGAAGGCGGTGGCGAACTGGAAGCTGGCCAGGGCGAACCACTCGTCGATCTGGCGGGCGACCCCTGGGCGCAGGGTGTTGAGCATGGCGAAGGCGTCGGCCTTGCGCGGTTCACGCCGCAACGTCCGCAGCAGGTGGGCCGCCTGCGGATGGCCCTGCAGCAGACGACGGATCGGCAGCTGCACGGCGTCGGACCTGTGGGTCAGGTCGTCGCTCTTGGAGAGGACGATGAACATCGGCTTGGTCGGCTTCTTGCGCTCGGCCTCGCGGCTGCGGTCGAACACGGCGTAGGCGTCGATCGACGGGTCGAGATCGGGTCCGCCGCGCTCCTCCATCACCACCATCAGCTGGGCCATCAGGCCGACGCCGCTGATATAGTCGCCCAGCTCCTCGTGCTTGGAAGCCAGGCGCTGCAAGGCCTGCTCGACGCCGCCTTCCAGCAGCCGCTTGCGCTCACGGACCAGGGCCTTGAGCTTGGCCTGGGCCTTACCGTCGCCCGCGTCGGTCGCCTTACGGGCCTGGGAAATCTGGCGCTTCAGGGCGTCGACCTTGTCGATCAACGCTTGGGCCGGCGGCAGGGTGGAGAGATCGACGGACGGCGCTTGGCCGGCGGCGGCGCGGCGCCACAGGACGTCGTGGGCCAGCTCCGACAGCAGGGTCTCGTCGGCCGGCAACAGGGTCAGGAACGCGTGGCCCGTATAGATCAGGTGCCGCATCAGGGTGTTGGCCTCGCCGAGGAACGAGCCCTCCACGGCGCGCAGGAAGCGCTCGCCCGGGATGTCGATGACGTAGAAGTCGTTGGCGCCCTTGCGGAAGCGGTGGGCGGTGAACAGCGTGGTGTTCTCGACGTCGCCCGGCGGGGCGCGACGTGGGTAGCAGGCATAGGCGTCGCCCTCCTGCAGCTCGTACTTCAGGCGATTGAGGAACCAGGTCTTTCCGGCGGTCGGGAAGCCCAGCAGCACCACGGTGAAGACGCCGGACTCGCGGATGCGGCGCAGGGTCTCGACGTCGAGTTCGCGGGTGGTTTGGCCGACGATTGGCGCGGTGTCGGCGGGGTCTATGTCAGGCGCGAAAGTCGGCGGCTCGGCCGAGGCGGCGGCAGCCTGGTCGACCTTCTGTTCGACGAGGGCCCGCAGGCTCTCGCTGAGGCCCTCGGGCGCTTGCGGGGTTGTGGTGGGCGTTTCAGGCAGCGGCGCCTCGGGCGGCGTCATGCGGCGCAGGGTGTCGATCACCTCGCCCATGGTCACCCCGGCGGCGGGGGTGTCGAGCGCGTGGGCCTGAGGCGTTTGGGCCGCCAGTGTCGCCACGCGGCCCTCGGCCAGGGCGCAGTGCGGGCAGTCGGCGTAGTCCTCGCTCGCGAAGGTGTTGGTGCAGATCTCGCAGTAGATCATCGCGCCGTCCTCCCTTCGCTGGCCGCCGCGACCAGGGCCCAGGCGGCGCGGGTGAAGTCCGCCGGGCGCGGGGCGTGGCGCAGACCGGCGGGGATGGCCCGCGTGGCGAGGGTGGCCGACAGCTCAGGCGCGAAGGTCCGGGCGGCCGCCAGCACCGCCGGGTCGGCGAGAGCGGCGTCGGCGCTGGACGGCGGCCTGGCCAGCAGAGCCGAAAGCACGGCGCGAAGCCGTGCGCCGTCGCGAGGCAGACGCAGGCAGTGCTGGCGCAGCAGCGCCCCGGCCAGCCAGCGGGTCTCCTCGTCGTCGAGACGCGTCAGGGCGGTGTCCTGGACGGCGTCGAGGAAGGTCGGGCCGGCGATGGCCAGGTCGTCCGCGAAGTCCGGATCCGCCGCCAGCTTCGCGACCCACAGGCGCATGACCGGGGCGAGGTCGAGCTGGCGGGCGACATCGCCCAGCCAGACCGCGACGTCAGGCTTGGCCATCACCGCGTCCAGGCCGCGCAGAGCGCTCAAGGTTGCGGCGTCGGCCCCGTTAGTGAGCCCGCGCACATAGAAGGCCGTTCCTTGGGCGTCGGCGACGGCCACCAGGGCGTCGAAGGTTTCGGACACACCTTCGCGCAAGGCCGAGCTTGCGGCGTCGGCCCCGCCGGCATGACGCATCACAGCGCGCAGCAGCGCGACCATGGCGTCGGGCGTCAAGGCGGCGCAGGCGCTGGCGATCTCCTCGAACATCACGTCGTCGGCGGGCAGGCGGGCCTTGTCCTGCGACCACTGGGCCGAGCGCAGGGCGGCGGCGGCCGGCTCCCGCTCGGCGATGGCGGCCAGTTTCAGCCAGGCCTTCCAGGCCAGGGGCGGCTCGGCCGTGGTCTTCAGCGACGAGAGTTCGTGCGTGACCGCGAACGCGGCCGGGCTCTCGGCCGAGGCGTGGGTCACCAGTCGGAAGATGCGCGCGGGGTCGAGATCGCCGGCCGGCGCGATCAGGCTGGTGCTGGCCCAGCCGGTCAGGCGGGCGCGTTGGCTGGGCGGCTCGATGCTCTCGACCAGGGCGGCGAGCACGGCCTCGGGGTCCTCGTCGCCGACGTCGATCGCGACGTCGCTCCAGCCGACGCGAGGCATAGCGCGGGGGGCGGGCGCCGCCAGGCTCTCCGGTGAGACCATGAGCGGTTCGAGGCCGAAGGCTGCGTCCTCCGGCTCGGGCAGCAGCCTGAGCAGGCGCGGGGAGGCCCAGTCAATCGCGTCCAGTAGGGCGGAGTCGGCGATCAGCAGGTGAGCGACGGCCACCGGGCCGAGCTCGCCTTCGCCGAGATGACTGGCCCGGACGACGGCGAAGCTCGAGCCGTCGGCGGCCAGCGGCAGCATGGCCACGAATCGGCGGCGGCGCAGCATCGCCCAGCCGGCCAGGGACAGGGCGAAGTCGGCCAGGCGCGCCTGCTGCTCGGACGTTAGGCGCGGGCCGGCATAGCGGCGCAGGCCGTAATTACGGCCCTGGGCCTTGGGACCGATGACGGCGGTGGCGACCGAGGCGGTCATGGCTTGGGGACCGTCGTCGGGCTAGCCGGCGGCGCCGTGGCGGCGGAGCCCACGGGCTGGGTCGAGCGGGCGGCGGCCTCGTCGCCGGCTGGCGCGGGGCGGCCCAGCTCACGCGGCGCAGGCTTGACGGCTGGCACGGCGACGCGCGCGGGCGGCTTCTGGGCGCGAGCGGTCGGCTGCGGCGCCGGTTCGCGCTGCGTCGACGGGGAGGGGGGCGGCGTATCGACCGTCGGCGCCAGGGGGACCACGGGCGCGGTCGTCGTCGTGGTTTCCGGCGGCAGGGCAGGCTCGGTCCGCCCCGCCTGCAGGCCCAACACGAAAGCGGCGGCCAGCAGCGCCGCGGCCACCAGCGCGATCACGCCCAGCACCCATGGGCGCAGACGCCAGACCAGCAGGCCCTCGGCCTTGGCGCGGCGATCCAGGGCTTCGGCGATCCGGTCGGCGGCCTCGGCGCTCAGGCTTTGGTGTTGCTCGGCGACGGCGCTACGCGCGGCCTCGCTGACCGCACGGGTCAGGGCGGTCGACATCGGCCCGTCCGGGTCGTCCTTCACGGATTTCCCGGCCCACTCCAGGACCAGGATGGCGAGCTCGCGCCGCAGGGTCTCGACGTCTTGGAAATGGCCGTCCGCCATCGCAGGTCCTCGTCGCCGTCAGGCGTGGACCCCAGCATTCCCTTTCCAACATGAAGCGCGCCTGAACGAGCTTGGCTTTAGGACTAGGTCGACGAGTGGTCCCGTCGCCGCGTGACGACATTGGCCCGGGCCCGCGTCTGGATGGCGTCGGAGCCGTAGACCATGGCCGGCTGGCGCAGCAGCTTCTCGATCGCCCGGCGGACCGGGGCCTCGCGATCGTAGGCGGCGCGCAGCTCGGCGGCGCGCTGAGCCACGCGCGGCGGGCGGCGCTCCTCGGGCGTCTGGAACAGGCCCAGGAAGTCGCCGATGTGCGGCTGCGACAGGAAAAGCGCCAGCGGGGCCGACAGGATCAGCCCCAGATAGACCGGACTGGACCACCAGAACATCACCGGGTCCAGGGCGAACACCAGGGCCGCGGCGACGCCGCCGATGCCCATATGAGCGCGGTGGACGCGCCAGGCTTCGCGCTTGGTCAGGCGGCCGGGGTCGCGCTGTTGCGTCGCCCAGCCGGCGTCGCGACCGATCAGCACCTGCAGCACCGACACGCTCTGCATCAGCATCAGCACGGGGGCGACCAGGGCCGACAGCACGATCTCCATCAGCATGCTGACGATGAAGCGATAGCCGCCGCCGAACGCCTGGCGCTGGGCCCGGCTGCGCAGGATCAGCGCCGCCGCCATCAGCTTCGGCGCGATCAGCAGGGCCATGGTCAGGCCCCACAGCCAGGCCGCGGCGTCGGCGCGGATCAGCGCCGAAGCGCCGCCTTGCTCCATCCACACGCCGGCCCCGGCGATCAGCAAGAACAGCCACAGCGGCGAGGTGGCGTAGGACAGCACGCCCCGCAGCAGGTGCAGGCGGCTGATCCAGTGCAGGCCCTTGGCGCCGATTACGCCCAGGTGCTGCAGGTTGCCCTGGCACCAGCGGCGGTCGCGGATGGCCATGTCGAGGATGGTGGGCGGGGTCTCCTCGTAGGAGCCGATGAGGTCGGTCGCCAGGCCGATCTTCCAGCCGCCCCGGCGCATCAGGGCCGCCTCGACGAAGTCGTGGCTCATGATGTGACCGCCGAACGGACGGGGACCGGGCAGGTGCGGCAGGCCCGCCTGTTCGGCGAAGGCGCGCGTGCGGATGATGGCGTTGTGGCCCCAATAGTTGCCTTCCGCACCCGACCACCAGTCCTGGCCGGCCGCCAGCATCGACCCGTAGGCGCGCGAGGCGAACTGCTGCAGGCGGGCGAACGGCGTTTCGCCGTTGATGATCGAGGGCGAGGTTTGCAGGAGGCCGAGCTTCGGGTCGCGCTCCATCCGGTGGGTCAGGCGGATGATGGTGTCGCCGGTCATCAGGCTGTCGGCGTCCAGGATCAGGAACTGCTCGTAAGTCCCGCCAAAGCGCTCGACCCATTCGGCGATGTTACCGGCCTTGCGGTCGGTATTCTTGACCCGGCGGCGATAGAAGATCCGCGCCTTGGAGCCCAGCCGGGCGCGTAGCCGCAGCACGCCGACGGCCTCCTCGCGCGCCACGCTCTCGACCCGCGTGTCGCTGAGCACGAAGAAGTCGTAGAGCTCGGCCACCTCGCGCTGATCCAGCTCCTCGTACATCGCCTGGATGGCGGCCAGGATGCGGCCGGGATCCTCGTTGTAGGTCGGGGCTAGTAGCGCCGTGCGGGTCATGATCACCGGCTGCGGCTGCTCGCGACCCTCGGCGTTGCGCCAGCAAGTCCAGAAGCCGCCGACGGCGCTCATGAAGGCGAAGGCCACCCAGGCGAACAGCAGCACGAACAGGCTGAAGGCGATGCCGTCGACCAGGGTCAGGCCGCCGGGCGCGAACAGCATCGCCGTGACCACGGCTGTCATGGCGGTGAGCATTCCCGATCCGACCAGCAGCACCCAGCGACGCCCGGAGATGTCCGCACTGGCCACGGGAGTCAGCTTGCCCTTGCGCAGGCTTTGGGCGGGCATGGCCACGGGCTTCTCGGCCGGGATGAACTCGGCGAACGAGGCGGGCGCGGGCTTGGCCGGCGCCGTGGGCAGCTTCAGCGCTGGGAGGGGACGGGCGCTTCTGCGCCGCTCGGAAGACAACAAAGCCACTGTACTCTTGGTTCGGGGCGGCGGGTCGCGGTTGGTCCAGGAAGGCCAAGTTCGCGACGGCCAGGTTGGTTTCACGGCGCGGGCGGAAAAATCAGCGCCGTCCAGGTTTCGCTTATCGGGCGCCCATGTTGCCGTAATACTACGCGGACATCGGCGGGTTCCGCGCCATCGCAGACCACGTCGAAGGTCACCCGCCACAGGGCGTCGGTCTCGTCCTCGTGGCGCGCGCCCGGATAGTGCGACAGCAGGCGGATCTGGCCGTTGCGGGCGGTGACGTCGGCCTCGATGTCGATGGCCGTGCGCAGGGCCAGCAGGTTGGCGCCCCGGAACTCGACGGCGATCTTGCGGCCCTGGGCCACGCCCTCGCGGCCCGGCTCGCCCGGCCGGCCCGAGCGGGTGGCCACGACCTTGGCCAGGTCGGTGTCCGGCGCCTCGCCCGTCCACCGTAGGCGGTAGGCCAGTTCGACATGGCTTCCCGCCTTGACCGGCGCGTCCGGCGTCCAGAAGGCGACGATGTTGTCGTTGGTCTCGCTGTCTGTGGGGATCTCGACCAGGCGGACCGAGCCCTTGCCCCAGTCGCCGATCGGCTCGACCCAGACGCTGGGCCGGCGCTCGGAGGCGGCCTGGTCGTCGTGATAGTGTTCGAAGTCGCGGTCGCGCTGGATCAGGCCAAAGCCCTTGGGGTTCTCGTCGCTGAACACGCTGGTGACCACGCGCTTGGGGCTGGAGAGCGGCCGCCAGAGGCGCTCGCCCGCGCCGGTCCAGATCGCCAGGCCGTCGGAATCGTGGATCTCGGGCCGCCAGTCGACCGCCGGATTGGCGCGGTCCTCGCCATACCAGAACATGCTGGTCAGCGGCGCGAAGCCCATCTGGTCGAAGGCCCGCCGGAAGTAGACGCTGGCCTGGACGGTCTGGGTCAGCGCTAGGCCGTCGCGCTCGTTGATGAACTTGTAGGCCCCGACGATGCCGGGGCTCTCCATCAGGGCGTGGATGACCAGACGGCCCGCGTCGTCGCGCTCCAGCCAGACCTCGCGCCAGTCGGGGAACTCCTCGGGCTGGACGGCGTAGGTGTCGGCGGCGATGGCGCGGGCCGACAGGCCGTATTGGCCGAACGGGGCCGGCGAGCGGAAATAGGACGCGCCGTGGAAGACCAGCCACTCGCCGCGATCGTCGCGACTGATGGCCCGGAAGCCGGAGAAGCCGGCCTTGGCGGGCAGGGCGCGGACCGGGCTGTCGGCCTTCGAGGAGAACATGGTCGGGTCGTAGGCCAGCGGCCGGGCGCGGCCGTTCTCGACCAGGTGGATCGTCACGGTCTTGGAGACGCCCCGGCTGAGCGGGAACAGCTCGATGCCCCAGTCGCCGCCCCACAGCGGCACCTTGGTCCGGTAGAACCCGACCGCCTGGGCGGCGTCATAGTCCATGGCCTGGACCTGCGGCGGCGGAGGCGGCGGCGCGACATAGGCGCGGCTGGCCAGGGCGCGGGCGCGGGCCTGGACGGTGTCGAAGGAGAAGCTCGCGGGACGAGCGTCGGCCGGATCGGACGGCAAGGTGGAGGCGACCGCGCCTCCAGCCAGGAGCGTCAGGGCGGCGCGGCGATCAAGCAGGGACAATACAAAACCTCGGGCGGATACCGACTCGGCGCGCGGATAAAGGAGACTTGAGGCCGAAATGGTTCAACCCTTGAGGCGATAAAGTTGGCTTCCAGCCGGAAACGCCCTGTCGCCAGAGCGTTGCCCGGCGCGCGCAAGCACTCTATCGGCGTAAGGAGTTTGTGGCGGCGCGGGGGAATGGGCGATGCAGCAGCTACCCGATTTCGAGGCCTGGGCGATCTTCGCCAAGGTCGCCGAGTGCGGCTCGTTCTCGGACGCCGCCCGTGAGCTGGGCCTGACCAAGGCCAGCGTCTCGCGCGCGGTGACGCGTCTGGAAGCTCGCCTGCGCGATACGCTGCTGACGCGCACGACCCGCAAGTTGTCCCTGACCGACAGCGGCCGCGCCGCCCTGGTGCGCGCCGCGCGCATCCTGGAGGACGGAGCGGCGATCGAGGCCGAGCTGCTGGACGAGGCGGCGATCCCTCGGGGGCAGATCCGGCTGGCCTGCTCGGCCGCCTTCGGCGTGCGGGCGCTGGCCCCGCTGCTGCCCGACTTCTTCGCGCTCTATCCCGAGATCGACCTCGACTTCCAGGTCATCGACAGTCCGATCGACCTGATCACGGCGGGCTTCGACATCGCCATCCGCCCTGGCGAGGTCGTGGATTCGACCTTGAAGGTCACGCGTCTGGTGTCGCTGAAGCGGTCGATCATGAGCGCGCCGGGGTTCTTCGATCGTCATGGTCGTCCCGAGCATCCGGAGGACCTGGTGGGGCTGCCCGCGATCGCGTTCACCCAGTTGCCGTTGCCCCTGGATTGGCGTCTGAGCCACGAGACGGAAGGCGAGCGGTTGGTGCGCGTCGAGGCGGCCTATCGTTTCAACAACGCCGCGGCGGCCATTCCAATTCTCACCGCCGGCCTGGCCATGGCCGCCGAGCCCGAGCTGTTCGTGCGGCGGGAACTGGCCAGCGGCGCCCTGGAGACCGTCTTGCCCGGCTGGACGGTGGCCCCCATCCCGATCCACGCCCTGACCCCGCCGGCCAAGGCGCGGCCGGCGCGGGTGCGCGTGCTGATCGATTTCCTGCGCCAACGCCTGGGCGACGAAAGCCAGATCCTCGGGCCGTCCATCTGACGCCCGCGTGATTGGCGCTGTTCCTGTAACAGTGAAGTACGTCGACGCCGGCTAATCGGCGAGGGCTGGACCGAATACCTGAGGCGTCCGCTTCAGGTCTCGAAATCCCATGTCCTCACCCCGCGCCCCGATCGACGCTCTGGCCCTCGC
This sequence comes from Caulobacter sp. GW821-FHT10E02, assembly GCF_059415225.1. Classification (NCBI taxonomy): domain Bacteria; kingdom Pseudomonadati; phylum Pseudomonadota; class Alphaproteobacteria; order Caulobacterales; family Caulobacteraceae; genus Caulobacter; species Caulobacter sp. GW821-FHT10E02. The sequence goes on along the minus strand of NZ_JBWKMV010000001.1, from coordinate 1,678,941 downwards.
GGCCCTTGGCGCGCTGATGGGCGGGCTTTTTCCGATCAGCGTGATCTTCTCGCTGGGCGACATCGGCGGCGGCCTGTCTGCCAGCGCCGACGACACCGCCTGGATGGTCACGGTCTACAATGTCGGCCAGCTGCTGGGTCAGCCGCTGCTGATGATCACGGCCGGCGCCTTCGGGCGCGGCGTGGCGATGCGGACGCTCGGCGTGGGCTTCACCTTCAGCAGCCTGGCGATCGCCCTGGCCCCGGACCTGAATTGGGCGCTCGGCGCGCGTCTCGTGCAAGGCGTGTTCGGCGGAGCCTTGCCGACCTTCATGATGCTGCTGGTCATGACCAGCCCGCTGCCGGGCCGCGCGCGGGTCGCCGGCCTGGCGGTCTTCTCCATCGCCGCGTCGGCGGGTCTGGGCTTCGCGGCGCCTGTCGCGGTCTGGCTCCTCGACCTGGGCGGCTGGCGCGGCCTGTTCTGGGGACAGGCCCTGATCGGCCTGCTCTATGCGGCCTTGGCCTTCCTGGTCCTGCCAGGCGAGCGCGGCGATCCGAGGCGACTGCGTCTGGCCGACTGGGGCGGCTATGGCCTGCTGTCGTTGGCGCTGGGCTTGCTGCTGATCGGCGTCAGCGAGGGCGAGCGGCATTTCTGGTTCCAGAGCTGGTGGGTGACCGCCGCCTTGGCGTGCGGAACGCTGGCCCTGGTCTTCGCCATTCGGCTGATCCCGCTTGCTGCCACGCCGCTGCTGCGGCTGGAGCTCTTCGCCAGGCCCACGCTCAGTTGGGCCCTAGTCTTCCAGCTGGTTTTCCGCTTCGGCCTGATGTTTGGCATCGTGGTCACGCCGCAGTATCTCGTCCGGCTGCAGGGCTATCGCATTGAGCAACTGGCCCCGGTGCTGCTGCCCCTGGCGCTGGTCACCGTCGCCGTCGGACCGTTGGCCTGGTGGGCGGCCTGCCGGTTCGACCCGCGCTGGAGCCTGTCGCTGGGTCTGGCCAGCTTCGCTACCGCCGCCGGATACGGCGCCTTCCTGTCGCCCGATTGGGCCGCGCCGGAGCTGTTCTGGCCGCTGGTCGTGATCGGCGCCGGTCAGGCCTTCGTCGGCGTGGCGATGCTGCGGTTCGCTACCTTCGGGGTGCATCCGCCGACGGAGGGGCCGACGGTCGGCATCCTGTTCAACTACGCTCGCGTCATCGGCCTTGCCGCCGGCGTGGCGGCGGCCAGCCACACACTGGTCGAGCGCGAGAAGTTCCATTCCGCGCGCCTGGTCGAAGGCCTGGATGTCCTCGATCCGGCCGTCGCCCAGCGCCTCGGCGCGCAGGCGGGGGCGTTCGCTCACTGGACCTCCGATCCAGGCGCCGCGCAGGGAGCCGGGATAGCCGGCTTGGCTCGCGCCACCGCCGGCCAGGCCTTTGCCCAAGGGTTCTCCGACACCTTCGCCGTCATCGCCGCGTGCCTGCTGCTGGCCGCCATCCTCGTCTGGGCGCTGCCGCGCCTGCCCGCCATTCCCGCCCGCGCTTAGGAAGGACTTTCGCCATGAGCGCCGCCGCTCAAACTCCACCGCCCGAACCATCAGCCCCGAGGAACGCCAGCCGACGTGTGGCCATCGCCACCGCTTCGGTGGCGGCCCTGGGACTGGCCATCGCCGCCGGCTATGGCCTGTGGCATCGAGTGACCCCGTTCGAGGCGACCGACAACGCCTATGTGCGCGGCGACCTGACCTTCGTGGCCGCCAAGGTCCCAGGCTATGTCGTCGAGGTCGCCACCGAGAACAATCGCCGGGTCGCGCCGGGCCAGGTCCTGGCGCGCATCGATCCGCGCGACTACCAGGCGGCGGTCGCCGACGCCGAGGCCGGGCTGGCGCAACAGAAGGCCGGCGCCGCGCAGATCGAGGCCCAGGTCCAGCTACAACAGGCCCAGATCCTGGTCGCGGACGCGGCGGTGGCCGCCGCCAAGGCCCAGGCCCGCCGCGCTGGGGCCGACTTCGCCCGCGCCAAGGACCTCGTCGGCGACGGCGCGGTCAGTCGCTCGGTCTACGACCAGGCCGTGGCCGAGGATGTTCGCGGCCAGTCGACCCTGGCCCAATCCCTGGCCCAGGGCGCCTATGCCCGGCGTCAACTGCAGGTCCTGGACGCGCAGCGCCAGGCGAACCTGGCGGCCCAGCTGAGCGCGCAGGCCAAGCTCTTCAAGGCGCGCAATGACCTGTCCAGCACGGTGATCACCGCGCCGCGCGAGGGCCTGGTGGCCGCCCGCAACATCCGGCTCGGCGAATATGTCGGCGTCGGGACGCGCCTGATGGCGGTCGCCCCGACTAAGGCGTTGTGGATCGAGGCCAATCTGCGCGAGACCCAGTTGTCGCGCATCCGCGCCGGCGACCGCGTGCAGATCCGCGTCGACGCGGCCAGCGACCAGACCTTCTGCGGCACGGTCGAGAGCCTGTCGGCCGCGTCCGGCTCGGAGTTCTCGGTGATCCCGCCCGATAATGCGACGGGCAACTTCACCAAGATCGTCCGGCGCTTCCCGGTGCGGATCCTGTTCGACGCCGGCCAGCCGGGCCTTGATCGCTTGGGATCGGGCATGTCGGTCGAGCCCCGGATCGCCATTGGCTCACATGCCGGCCGTGCCTCGGGCTTGTCGGCTCTGTTCGGCGGCTTCCGCTGCGCGGGAGGCGACCATGCGTAGCGCCATCGCCCTCTCACTGGTCGGCGCGCTGCTGGCCTCGGCCTGCGCTGCGCCCGATCTCGGCCCTAAGCCGGTGGTTAAGGTCGTGACTGAACAGAGGGTGTTCGCCGGCCCGTTCGCCGAGTGGCCGACTGAAACCTGGTGGACCCGATATGGCGACCCCCAGCTGGCCGCACTGATCGAAACAGGGCTACGGGACGCACCGACGATCGCGCTCGCGGAGGCTCGACTACGACGCGCCTCTGCCTTGGCCGGGCAGGCGAGGGCGGCGCAGCTGCCAACGGTCTCGACCGCAGGCGGGCTGAGCGAGGCCAAGCCCAGCTACAATACAGGGGTGCCCACGCCGCCCGCGCTGCACGGCTGGAACGACAGCGCCCGGGCGGGCCTCGACTTCAGCTACGAACTCGATCTGTGGGGCAAGAACCGTGCGGCCGTGGCGGCGGCGACGTCGGAAGCGGCTGCTGCCAGCGCCGACACGGCCGCCGCTCGGCTGATCGTCTCGACGTCGATCGCGGCGGCCTATGCCGATCTGGCGCGGCTGTTCGCCGACCGTGACGCCCTGGCCGCCACCTTGTCGGTGCGCGAACAGACCCTCGACCTCGTCCGCCGCCGGACGGCCCGGGGCTACGACTCCGACGCCGAGCTGCGGCAGGCGGAGGTCGGGCCGCCGCTGGCGCGCGCCGAGCTGGAGGCGACCGACGAGCAGATCGCCCTGACCCGCCTGCGGCTAGCGGCGCTGACGGGGCAGGCGCCCGATCGCGCCGCGACGATCGAACGCCCCGAAGTCTCACAGCTGCACGGACTGGGCTTACCGAGCGACCTGCCGTCGGCGCTGATCGCGCGCCGTCCGGACCTGGTGGCGGCCCGCTGGCGCGCCGAGGCCGCGTCTGAGCGGATCGACGTCGCGCACGCGGCCTTCTATCCGAACGTCAATCTCGTGGGCCTGATCGGCGTGCAGTCGCTGGGCGTCAGCCGTCTCGCCGATGCGGGCTCCGATCTCGGCTCGGCCGGCGTCGTGCTGGGCCTGCCGATCTTCGACGGCGGTCGCCGTAAGGTCGGTTTCAAGGTGGCGCGCGCCGACTACGACGCCGCCGTCGCCGCCTATGACGCCACGCTGAACCTGGCGCTGGAGGAGGTCGCCGACGCCGTCACCTCGCAACGCGCGCTGGATCGCCGGCTGGCCGAAACCCTCCAGGCCCAGGACGCGGCGACCCGCGCCTGGACCTTGGCCAAGCGCCGCTATACGGCCGGCGCGACCGACTTCACGGCGGTGCTGGTCGCCGAGGATCGGATGCTGGCCACGCAACGCGCCGTCGCGACGTTGCAGGCGCGCCGGTTCATCCTCGATCTGGCGCTGGTCCGCGCGCTGGGCGGCGGTTGGCGGGAGGAGGGCGCGTGACCTATCGCAGGCTGACCCGCGACGAACTGCCGGTCGACACCGTCGCGCTGGCCCGCTTCCTGATCGGCAAGGTGGTCGTGCGCGAGACGTCGAAGGCCTTCACCAGCGGCCGCATCGTCGAGACCGAGGCCTATGTCGTGGGCGACGCGGCCGGCCACGCGTTTCGCGGCGCGACGCCACGCACCCGCTCGCTCTTCCGCGAGCCCGGCCATGCCTATGTCTATCTGGCCTATGGCGTGTCGTGGATGCTGAACGTCTCCAGTGAGCCCGAAGGGATTGGGGCGGGCGTCCTAATCCGGGCCCTGGAGCCGCTCGACGGCATCGAGATCATGCAGCAGAACCGCGGGACCAGGATCCCGCAGAAGCTGACGCGAGGCCCTGGGCGTCTGGCCGAAGCGTTGCGGATCGAAGGCTGGGCCGACGGTCTCGACCTCTGTGAGCCAGGACCTCTTTGGATCGGTCACGCCGACCGCGAACCTGGCCCGATCGGCGAGAGCGTCAGGATCGGCCTCTCGGCGCACCAGGATCCCGAGCGGGTCCTGCGGTTCTACGAACAGGGAAACCGGTTCGTCAGTGGGGCTGAAGGCCGCCAAGGTGGAAACGACGGGCGAGCCGAGGAGGCCCGCCCGTCGCTCAGGGTTAGAAGCGCTTGCGGACCTGGAAGCCAGCCGTGCGCGGGTTGATGCTGACGACCTGCTTGGCGTTGTTGACCGCCGAGGTCACGCTCATCAGGCCAACTTCGTCGGTGACGTTGTTGACGAAGAGATAAGCGCCCCAGTCGGCGCCTTCGACGCCGGCGCGGAGGTTGGCGTAGCCGTAGTCGCCCTGCTTCTCGTAGTAGACATAGGTCGGACGGAACTGCGAGGCGGACTGGCCGACATAGGCGTAGTCGGCGCGCAGCAGGCCGTTCAGGTCGCCCTTCAGCGGCCAGGTGTATTCGACCGCGGCCGAGCCGCTGTACTTAGCCACGTTCGGGAACTCGTCGCCGCGCAGGCCGGTCGAGCCGGTGATCAGGATGGTCGAGTTGGCTTGGTCTTCCGTCAGCTTGGCGTCGACGATGGCGGCGGTGCCGCTGATCGTCAGGCCGGTGATCGGACGCGCCGTGGCCTCGATCTCGAAGCCCTTGATCTTGGCCTTGCCGGCGTTGGTCAGATAGCTGAAGGCGCCGTTGGCGCTGGTCGCCGAGATCTGCATGTTCGACCAGTCGATCTGGTAGATGGCCGCGTTCAGGGTCAGGCGACGGTCGAACCACTGGCTCTTGATGCCCCCTTCGTAGTTCCAGAGGCTGTCGGGCGCGTAGCCCAGCAGCGCGCTGGCCAGACCCGGCACGTTGTTGGCGCCGCCCGGGCGGAAGCCCTTGGCCGCCACCGCGTAGAGCATGACGTCGGAGGTGACCTGGTAGGAGGCGTTCAGCTTGCTGACCCAGCCGTCGGCGCCGGCGTCGACCTGGGCGGGCGGACCGACGTAGGACTGGGTGATGAAGTTGCTGATCAGGACCTGGCCCGAGACCGTCTTGTCGTACTTGAAGCGGCGCAGGCCGCCGGTCAGGGTCAGCTTGTCGACCGGCTTCCACGAGACTTCACCGAAGAAGGCGGTCTGCTTGGTGTCGGTGCCGACGTGGCGCCAGGCGGTCAGGTCGTTGGGGTTGATGACGCCCGTGGTCGCATCGCCCTTGGCCACCTTGCTCTCGATGTAGTCTTCACGCTTTTCGAGATAGACGCCGGCCGTCCAGTCGACCTTGTCGTCGAACAGCGAGCCGGTCATGCGCAGCTCGTGGTTCCACGAGGTCAGGCCCATCGGCTGGTAGAGCGCGCCCGGGGTGCGGCTGTCGGCATAGGCGGTGTAGGCCGTCAGCTGCGTGGCCGTACAGGCCGGGTTCGTCGCGCCGGTGGCGGCCGGGCCGCCGGCGACCCAGTTGCGGCACGAGGTGGCGTTGGCGCGGCTGCCGGACAGGGTGGGGCTGTAGTCGGAGTTCCGCAGCAGCGTCCACTTGTAATAGGACGAGGTCGCCGTGACGGTGGCGAAGCTCAGGTCCCATTTGCCCGTGACGTTGTACATCCGCAGATTGTCGCTGGTCGGGGCGATGACGCGGGCGTTGGTCGAATAGGTGTCCTTGCCCAGCGCCGGATACCAGCTGTTTTGACCGTCCAGGGTGGTCTTCTGGTACAGGCCCGAAGCGTTGATCGTCAGGGTGTCGGTGGGCGTGAAGCCCAGCATCAGGCGACCGCCGCTGGAGTGCTGGTCGTTGATGTCCTTCTTGTTCAGCAGGACGTCGTCGACATAGCCGCCGCCTTCGGTCTTGTAGAGCACCAGGCGCGCGGCCAGCTTGTCCTCGATCAGGGGCACGTTGACCATGCCCTTCACCGAATAGCCGTTGCTGCCGCCCTTGGTGGAGGTGCCCTGGGCCTCGACGGCGCCGGCGTAGCGGCTGGCGTCGGGCTTGTTGAGGATCACGCGCAGGGTGCCGCCCATCGAGCCCGAGCCGTACAGCGTGCCTTGCGGACCGCGCAGGACCTCGACGCGCTCGGCGTCGAACAGGTTGACGTCGGCGCTGGTCGAGCTGGCGTCGGCGGTGGTGCCGGCGGGGCCGGTCAGCGGGGTTTCGTCGTAGTAGAGGCCGACGGTGGCTTCACCGGCGCTGCGCACGCCGCGTAGGGTCAGGCGACGGCTGGTCGGCGAGTTGCCGTCGACCTGCAGGTTCGGGACCGTACGGAAATAGTCCTGGATGCCTTGTGCGCCCAGCGCCTGCAGCGACTTCTCGGTGACCGCGCTGACGCTGATCGGGGTGGTCTGGACGGTGGTGGAGCGCTTCAGCGCCGTGACGACCACTTCCTCGATCTGGGCGGTGTCGGACGCCTGCTGGGCGAAAGCCTGGCCCGCCACCAGGCTGGTCAGCGCGCTGGCGCTCAGGGCCAGGGCGCGAAGGCCGCGAAACTGCATCATTGTTGATCCCCATTTGACGGCGCGCTCGACGGCGGCCTGTAGGATCAGACGCAAGGTCGAAGGGCTTCCTCACCTGGCGTATGCGAAAAAGGCGACGCTGCGTTAAAAGCGTCGTTCAATGCCCAACCGGAGGGTGCGCGGCGCCGCGCCGAAGTACTCGACCGGCCCCGAGGTATTGCGTGCGGCGTTGGCGCGGCCGGCCCGGTCCAGCAGGTTGTCGACCGACAGATCGAGGGTCCAGTCGGGATGCTCCAAGCTGAAACTGGCGCCAAAGACGGCATAGCCGCCCATCTTCAGATAGTCGCTGTTGCCCGCGTTGAACGCCGACCGCGCCGTGCCCGCATAGGAGCCTTCGAGCCGAAGCCGGCCCGTCAGATCGCTGGACAGGATCCAGCGGCGTTGCATCGAGGCAGAGGCGGTCTTGCGGGGCACGGTGGGCAGGCGGTCGCCTTCCAGGCCCAGGCCGATCGCGGTGTTGGTCAGCTGGTTGGCGGTCAGCCGCGCGTCGGTCAAGGTCAGGGCGCCCGTCAGGTCCCAGCCCAGCACGCGTTGGGCAGCGGCCTCGAGCTCCAGCCCATGGATGCGTGCGGCCCCGACATTGGTGACGTAGTTGAAGGCGCGGTTCTGGGTCTGGGCGGCGTACTGCATGTCCCGCCAGGCGATGTGATAGAGCGCCACATTGGCCGTGAAGCGCCGGTCGGCGCTCTGGGCTTTGAGGCCAAGCTCGTAGTTGTTCAGGCGATCCGAGCGATAGACCGCCAGGCCTTGCGGCAGGCCAGGCACGACATTGACGCCGCCGGGGCGGAAGCCCTGCGAGACCTGGGCGTAACCGAACAGGCCCGGAGAGAACTGGTGGCTGGCCAGGGCCTTCAGGCTCCAGCCCCGCTCCTGCGTCCGCGCGTCGATCGCGTAGTCGGCCCAGGTTCCGGAAATGACATTGGCGATCTGCACCGCGCCCCGGTCACGCTTGACGTAGTCGAAGCGTCGCGCGCCGAAGGTCAGCTCGGTCTCGGGCGCGATGGCGTAGGAGACCTCGCCGAAGACCGCGCTCTGGGAGAGGTGGTTCTCGATGTCGCGGCGGCCGATCAGCGCCGGCGGTTCGGTCAGGGCGCCGGTCAGGGGATCGACGTGCCGGACCTGGCTATCGATGGAGTCGCCCCGCACCTCGCGATAGGCGCCTAGCGTCCAGGTCAGCGGGCCATCGCCGACGGACGAGGCCCGGATCTCGTGGATCTGCGCGGTCAACTCGGCCGGCTGGTTGAGGATCGCCGGATAGACGCTGTCGACATAGGCCGAGTAGCTGGCCATCTGCGTGGCGTCGCAGGTCATGGCGAACATCCGCAGACAGCCGGCCGCGTTGGTCCGCTCGCCGATCAGCACGCCGCTGTAGTCGGAGCGGCGGGTCAGCCGCCAGCGGTACCAGGACGACACCGCCGTGACGTCCACGGCGTCGCCGCGCCATTTCAGGGTCGCCGCCGCCAGATCGATATCGCCGTCGAAGGGCGCGCGGGCGGCGTGGACGGTGCGCCACGGGCCGGCGGTGTCGTTCCAGGCCGAGATGTCGTCGCGATGGCTGGCCTGGTGCGTGGCCGACACCAGGGCCGAGAACCGTGGTCCCGGCGACCATAGCGTCGCCAGCCGCACGCCTCGCACGCGCGAGGCGTCGATGTCGTTCAGGCCCAGACGGACATTGTCGATCACGCCGGGCTGTCGCTGGTCGTAGGCCGTCAGGCGCACGGCCAGGGTCTCGGGGATGATGACGGCGTTCAGCGCGGCGTTCGCTCCGCCGCCTTGCCCGCCATGGGCGGCGGAGGACAGCGAAGCGCCGATCGAGGCCCCGTCGTCCGAAAGGTCCGGACGCTTGAACAGGATGCGCAGCGCTCCGCCCATCGCGCCGGAGCCGTAGAGCGTGCCCTGCGGTCCCCGCAGAAGCTCGATGCGGTCGACGTCGACCAGGGCCAGTTCCGGCGCCATCACCCCGGGATCGGCGGTGGTGCCGACCGGCCCGGTCATCGGCGTCTCGTCATAATATAGCCCGGTCGTCGCTTCGCCGGCGCCGTAGACGCCGCGCAGCACCAGGCGTCGGCCAAAGGCGGTGGAGACCAGTTTCAGGCCCGGCAGCAGCGGCGCGGCCTTTTCCAGGTCGAGGACGCCCAGGCGCGACACCTGCTCGCCGGAGACCACGGTCATGCTGATCGGCGTCTGCTGGATCAGGCTGGAACGCTTCAGCGCCGTGACGACCACCGAGTCGATCGCAACGGGCGGCGAGGGCGGAGCAGGGGGCGCGTCCGGCGTGTCGGCCTCGACGGGCTTCGCGGCGGGTACGATCAGGAAGCTGCGGCCTTCCAGGCGGACGGCCAGCCCCGATCCTGACAGCAGGCGCTGCAGCGCCGCCTCGGCCGTGAACACGCCGTTCAGGCCGGAACTGCGCTTGCCCTGGGTCAAGGCGGTGGAGAACAGGATCTCGCGATCGCTGCGCAAGGCCAGCTGGTTCAGCGCCTGGCTAAGGGGCTGGGCGGCGATGTCGAAGCGGTAGGTCGAGTCCGGACGTCGAGCGCTCTCGGCCGCCGCCACCGGCGACGCAGTCACGGCCGTGGCGCAGAGCAGGGCCATGACGGCGCCGCGCCTCACGGACGCTTCCGAGCCTCTGGACCTGGGCAACAACGAATCCCGACCTCCCCAACGGCCTGGACATCACGCCGTCGAAGGCGCGCACCATGCCGCATTTCGCCGGGCGGCCATGCTTCGCAGCGCGCCCTGACGCCCTAAGATCGCGTGTTGCATAGGCAATAGGCAACAGGCCACGGGTTGCGTCGCGGTTCCTTCACCCCGATTGCGTCCCTTGACACAGGGGGGAACGCAATTTCACCTGAGTGTCATGTTGGGGCCGACACAGTGATATGGGGCGCTAAGCCTTCCAAGCTTCCCGAGCAGGTCGCCGACCTGTCGGACTGCGGCGCGCGCTTCACGCCGGCGCTGCGGGCGTTCTTTTCCCGTCGGGCCAACGCCAACGACGTCGAGGACCTGGTGCAGGAGGTTCTCCTCCGCATCCAGAAGCGTCAGCCTGGCGCTGTCGTGACCAATGTCGAGGGCTATCTCTTCGAGGTCGCGGCCAATGTCCTGATCGATCGCGGACGTCGCGACCGCACCCGCCGACGGTCCGATCACTGCGAACTGCAAGAAATTCATCACCCCGTTGATGATATGTCGCCCGAGCGCGTCTTACAGGGACGTGAGAAAATGGCGCGCGCCATGGCGGCTCTCAACGAGCTACCAGAACGCACGCGTCAGGTTTTCATCCTCGTGCGCTTCGAGGAGATGAGCTACAAGCGCGTCGCCCAGCGCCTGGGGGTCTCCGTCAGCGCTGTCGAGAAACATGTGATGAAGGCGCTGCGTCATCTGCACGCGCGTCTGCGAGACCAGGATGACGTCGACCACGTCGGGCAAAGAGATACACGACGACCCGGATAGCGCCGCCTCCCTTTGGTTCGCGCGACTGCAAGGTGATGACGTGTCCCCGCGCATGCGGCGGGAGTTCGAGCGCTGGCTGAAGGCCGACGCGCGCAATGCCATGGCCTGGGACGACCTCAACGGCACCTGGAACAGCTTTTCCGACATCGAAAGCGATCCGGGCTTCGCCGCCCTGCGCGCCTATGCCCTGAACGCCGGCGATACGCGCCCGCGCCTGAACCGCCGAACCCTGGGCCTGGCGGCCGCCGGACTGGTCGCCGCCTTCGGCGGGGCCGTGGTCGGCAAGCGCTGGCTGGGCGGTGACGCCGCGCCAGCCTCGCCTCCCGAGGAGCCGGTGTTCAGCACCGCCGTCGGCGAAAGCTCGACCTTCCGCCTCGCCGACAGCTCGGTCGTGACGCTCAGCACCGACTCCGCCGTGCGGGTGAACCACTGGGCCAAGGAGCGCCGCCTGACACTGCTGCGCGGCCAGGCCTTCTTCCAGGTCGCCAAGGACCCTTCGCGCCCGTTCGTGGTCGCGGCCGGCGACAAGCGCGTGACCGCCGTCGGTACGGCCTTCGACGTGCGCATGGAGCCGGGCAAGCTGTCGGTGACCCTGGTCGAGGGGCGCGTGCGCATCGCCGCCGATGAACCGAAGGGCGAACGCCGCGTCGAGATGTCGGCCGGCTCGCGCTTCGTGGCCGCCGAGCCCGCCGACTGGGCGATCTCGACCGTCGACACCGCCAAGGAATCCGCCTGGCTGAAGGGCCGGCTGGTGTTCGACGGCGAACCGCTGTCGGCCGTCATCGCCGAGATGAACCGCTTCTCCGAGCGCAAGCTGTCACTGTCCGATCCGGCGCTCGGGGCCACGCCGGTCAGTGGCGTCTTCAAGACCGGCCAGATCGATGCCTTCGTGGCCGCACTCAAGACCTATGGCTTGGCCGATGTCGGCCGCGCCGACGACAAGCAGGTCGAGTTGGTGCGCCCGCGCTCGATACGCGGCGCGGCCGAATAAAATTTCTGCACCCCAGGTGAGGGGCGGCGATCGCCCTACGTCGTACTAGGTGGGCGCCCGTTGGCGCCGACCTTCGCCACCGGGGAAACCGTTCCAATGAAGCTGTCCGCTCTGAAGCTCGCCCTCCTGTCCGCCAGCATGGCGACGGGCGTGCTCGCGACCCAGGCCCACGCCGCGCCGCTGACCGACGCCGCCCGCACCCAGATCCTCAAGGCCGTCGACGCCGACGCCCCGCAGATCCAGGACGCGGCCCTGAAGATCTGGGGCTTCGCCGAGGTAGGCTACCAGGAGGTCAAGAGTTCGGCCCTGCTGCAAGGCCAGCTGAAGGCCGCCGGCTTCGACGTGAAGGCCGGCGTCGCCGGTGAGCCGACCGCCTTCGTCGGCAGCTTCAAGAACGGCGCGGGTCCGGTCATCGCCATCCTGGCCGAGTTCGACGCCCTGCCGGGCCTGGCCCAGACGGCCGAGCCGACGAAGACCGGCATCCCCGGCCAGGTCGCCGGCCACGGCTGCGGCCACAACCTGTTCGGCGCCGCCTCGGTCGGCGCGGCCGTCGCCATCAAGGACTGGATGGTCAAGAACAACATCAAGGGCGAGCTGCGCGTGTTCGGCACCCCCGCCGAGGAAGGCGGCTCGGGCAAGGTCTATCTGGTCCGCGACGGCCTGTTCAACGACGTCGACGCCACGCTGCACTGGCACCCGGCCAACGAAAACTCGGCCGTCCAGGGCGTGTCGATGGCCAATATCAGCGGCAAGTTCCGCTTCCACGGCATCTCGGCCCACGCCGCCGGCGCGCCGGAGAAGGGCCGCTCGGCCCTGGACGGCGTCGAGGTCATGGACGTCGCCACCAACTTCCTGCGCGAGCACACCCCTGACAAGACCCGCATCCACTACGTGATCACCGCCGGCGGCACCGCCCCGAACGTCGTGCCCGACTTCGCCGAGGTCTATTACTACGTCCGCCATCCCGACCCAGCCGTGGTCAAGGACGTCTGGTCGCGGGTCGAGAACGCCGCCAAGGGCGCAGCCCTGGCCACCGGCACGACGGTCGACACCGAGATCACCGGCGGCGTCTACGCCCTGCTGCCCAACGACACCCTGGGCCGCGTCATGGACGCCAACCTGCGCAAGGTCGGCGGCATCACCTGGACGCCGGAAGAGATCGCCTTCGCCAAGAAGATCCAGACCAGCTTCCCCAGCGCGCCGTCGATCGACAGCGTCAAGACCATCGAGCCCTACAAGGTCGAGCTGGAAGGTGGCGGCGGTTCGACCGACGTGTCGGACATCAGCTGGGTCACCCCGACCGTCGGCCTGGGCACCGCCACCTTCGTGCCGGGCTCGGCCGGACACAGCTGGCAGAACGTGGCCGCCGCCGGCTCGTCGATCGGCGTCAAGGGCGCGGTCAACGCGGCCAAGACCCTGGCCCTGACGGGCGCGGACCTGTTCTCCAACCCGGACGTCGTCAAGAAGGCCAAGGCCGAACTCAACGAGCGTCGCGGTCCCAACTTCGCCTACAAGGCCATGCTGGGCGACCGTCCGCCGGCGCTGGACTACCGCAAGCCCGCCTCGGGCAAGGAATAACGATCGCGTCCTTCCCCGGCGATCGTCAGCGGCCGGCGCCATCCCCCCTGTGCGTCGGCCGCACCCTTTCTAAGCGTATTGGAGTTCCGCGTGGTCCAGACCATCACTGTCAGCCTTGAGCGTTTCGAAGCGCTCAAGGCCGCCTTGCCGGCGATCACGCGCGAGCACCTGACCGACGTCTACGGCATCAGCGAGACGACCTGGACCAAGCTGCGCAAGGGCGAGCCGGTCAAGCTCAAGACCTGGGAGCGGATCCAGGCCCGGCTGGCGCGATATATGTTGGCCGCGCCTACTGGTTCTTGAACTTGTCCCAGTGCTCGAAGTCGAAGGTCGGCTTCGGGCGCGTGGGGCGCACCTCGAACACCAGGGTGTCGCGCGACGCCTCGCCCTGGTCGCGGGTGATTGTGACCACCGCCGTGTGCATGCCCTCGGCCAGGGTCTTGGGCAGGTCGTAGCGCCAGATGTGCGGCGAATGGTCGGCGCGCGAGCCACGCGGCTGCGGCGGCATCGGCGGCAGGCGCTTCTGGCGGCCCTGGACATAGCCTTGGGTCTCCGGATCGCCCGAGCGGCTCTGGATCGCGGCGCGGGCCATGGTCAGCTGGCGCTGCAGGGCGAACGGATCCGACCAGGTCGAGCCGCTGTGGACCGCTTCACCCTTCATCTCCTGGGTTCGGATCATCGGGACCGGCGCGGCGCCATCGACGGCGACCATGACCTTGGTCGTCGAGTCGCCCATCCAGACGTCGGCGGTCAGCCAGCTCTGGCCGGCCAGGTCGGACGGGGTCAGCATCTTCACGTCTGGCAGGTCCTGGACGCTGAGCGGCGGCACGGGATCGCGCTTGTCCTCCGGCGCGTCGCGCCAGGCGAAGATCTTGTCGGCCCAGTCGCGGAAGGCCGGGGTGCTGACCGACAGCCACATGGCCCGGTCGCGCGGCAGGCCGCTGGCGCGGTAGTCGAGCGTGTAGTTCACGCCCTTCACGTCGAAGTCGACGTAGCCGCGCGGCGAGCCGTCGCCCTGGATGCTCATCGGCGTGCCGTCGATGTCGTAGTCGCCGCCCCACCAGTCGCCGGCCACGGCGCCGGCCACCAGGTGGCGGAAGGGGATGGTCGAGACGCCGACGTTCTCCTTCCAGCCGGCCATCGAGTCGCCGGGAGCCATGTTCTCCAGCGTGTGGCTGTGACCGGTCAGGGAGAGGGCCGGGCGGCCCTTCACCAGGGCGTAGAGCTCGTCGAGATTGGCCGTCTGGTGCGGCTGGGACTCGGAATTGTCGAAGCCGACGAACGGGATGTGGGCGGCGAACACCACCAGCTTCTTCGGATCGGTCGTCTTCAGGACGTTCTCGATGAAGGCCATCTGGTCGGGCAGCAGGCGACCGGCATAGGTCTTCCAGTACTGCTTGCAGAACGGCCGCTCGCGGGCCTCGCGCGGGTCCTCGCCGCAGGGGAACGAGACGTTGTCCAGCACGATGAACACCGCCTGGCCCATCTCGAACGCGTAGTTGTTGGGGCCATACAGCCGCCGCCAGGTGTCGGAGCTGTCGATGTCGTGGTCGGCGTCGTGGTCGTAGTCGTGATTGCCCTGCACCCACCACTGCGGGACGCCGATGGAGCCCATGACCTCGGCGGTGCGCGGGATCAGGTGCAGGTCGTCGCTGACGATGTCACCAAGAGCCAGCAGGCAGGCGGGCTTGCTCGGCGCGTTGACCAGCTCTCGGACCAGCGAGTCACGGACATAGCCGACCTCGATGTTCGACGCCGGCTGCACGTCGCCCAGGACCGCGCAGTCGAAGTTTTGACCGGGTTTTGTGGGAATGATCGGAAAGTTGATCGCCGACGGCAAAGGACCAGTCGGCGGCAGGCCGCCATAGCGCAGCGCCTTGGGCGTGCCGGCCGGCTTGTGCTGGTAGGCGAAGCGCGGGACCCAGCGCGTATCGGTGGGCACGCGCCAGCCGCTGGGCTGGATCACGAACACCGCCATGTCCGGACGGACGGGCAAGGCGTAGCGGCCAGCCTTGTCGGTCAGCACGACCTCGCGGCTGTTGGAGACCTTCACGCCCGCCACGCCGCGCTCGCCCGCGTCCAGGCGGCCGTTGTGGTTCGTATCGTCGAACACCACGCCGGCGATGGTTTTCTCGTCCGTCCGCGCGTCGCGGCGCACGTCGATGTCGGCGAAATAGGGCGCGGTTGGATCCGGTGCGGCGGCCAGGGCGGCGCTGGCGCAGCCGCCGAGGATCGTCGCGCACAGCAGGGCGATCGGCAGGGAAGTCTTGGTCACCATGGGCCTCTTCGCTGAAGACGCCCCTCTTTGACGGACGTCTGACACACCCCGATGAAGCCGTGCGCGCGGGTGGCGATTTAACCGCCGGCGGAGGGCTTCTGTGTGGGTTTCGCGGGTTTTGTGGTCAAAATGCTCACGAAGTGCAAGCCAATCTCCCGTGACATCAACATAAAATCAACAAATGTCACATCACATCCACAAACTACGCCTAGAGGAGACCGTGGCGAGGGGGCAGTGACCGGCAGGACGGGTCGCAACACTCGTCGGGCACAAATTTCTCTTGGGAGAGTCGGTCGTGAGTCATCAAACTCGAGCCAGGCGGCGCCTGAACGGCGTCATGGCGCTGCGGGCGCTGGCCCTGGTCAGCACCAGCATTACGGCGGTCGCGCTGATGACGGCGCCGGCCTTCGCCGAGGACTACACCAACGTCCAGGCCTCGGGCCGCGTGCAGTCGGCCGACGGCAAGCCGATCGCCGGCGCCACCGTGCTGCTGACCTCGGAAGCCCTGGGCGTGAAGCGCTCGGCGACCACCAACGGCAGCGGCGCCTATGTCGTCCCGCAACTGACGCCGGGCGCCTACGCCGTCTCGGTCAGCGCCGACGGCTTTGACGCCTATACCGAAGCTGGCGTGCTGATCAGCCGTTCGGGCGCGTCGAACCAGTTCACCCTGGCGCCGGTCGGCTCGGTCGAGGCCATCGTGGTCAAGGCTGGCCGCATGCGTACGCCGGACTTCGAGATCACCACCACCGGCGCGGCCATCGAGATCGGCGAATTGGCCGAGCGCGTGCCGGTCGGCCGCTCGCTGCGCGACATCGCTTTGATGTCGCCGGGCGTGGTCCAGGGCTCGTCCTCGGCCAACGGCAACTTCGCCAACCAGATCTCGATCTCGGGCGCCAGCTTCATCGAGAACGCCTTCTTCGTGAACGGCCTGAACATCACCAACTTCCGCATGGGCCTGCTGCCCGTGGAAGTGCCGTTCGACTTCTACAAGTCGGTGGAAGTGAAGACCGGCGGCTATCCGGCCGAGTTCGGCCGCTCGACCGGTGGCTTCGTCAACGCCATCACCAAGTCGGGCACCAACGTCTTCCACGGCGGCGTGACCGCGACCTGGGAGCCGGGCGACCTGCGCGACAGCGCGCCCAACACCTTCCGCAACAACTACCAGGACGCCACGGCCGAGCGCGAGGAGTGGGTGGCCGAACTGGGCGGGCCGATCATCAAGGATCGCCTGTTCTTCTACGGCCTCTACAACCAGCGCAAGCTGAAGACCTTCACGCCCCAGGCCACGGGCGGCAACGCCACGCGGATGAGCGACGACGCGCCGTTTTGGGGCGGCAAGCTGGACGGCTACCTGACCAGCAAGCAGCACCTGGAGTTCACCTATTTCGACACCACCAAGGACGTCCGCAATCGCAGCCTGAACTACAACCCGACCACCAAGACGGTCGGGGCCGAGACGGGCGGCACCAACCAGCGCGCCGGCGGTGAGAACTACATCGCGCGCTACACCGGCGCCTTCACGCCCTGGTTCACCCTGTCGGCGGCCTATGGCGTCAACAAGTTCCGCGATGGCCAGCTGCCGCTGGACATCACCCACGAGCAGGTCGTCGACTACCGGACCGACACCGCCGGCGTGAACATCGGCCTGAACAAGGTCACCGACGCCCAGTCGTTCAACGACGACAAGCGCACCTTCTATCGCGCCGACGCCGACTTCAACTTCGACCTGTTCGGCGCCCACCACCTGCGGGTCGGCTACGACCACGAAGAGAACACCGCCACCCAGTTCTTCGAGACGATCGGCCGCGGCGCGTTCAAGCTTTACCGCTCGACCGGCTCGGACCAGAGCAACCTGCCGGCCGGCGTCGAGTACGTGACGACCCGCGTCTATCGCAACAGCGGCAGCTTCGGCACCGTCAACCAGGCGTTCTACGCCCAGGATCAGTGGTCGCTGTTCAATGACCGCCTGCAGTTCGAGGCCGGCATCCGCAACGACCGCTTCGACAACCGCAACGCCGAGAACAAGACCTTCTACGATCCGGGCAATCAGTGGGCGCCGCGCCTGTCGATCTCCGGCGACCCCTTCGGCGACGGCAAGTCCAAGCTCTACGGCTTCTTCGGCCGCTACTATCTGCCGCTGCCCAGCGATCTTTCGCTGAAGTTCGCCGGCTCGCTGGTGACCTACACCCGCTACAACCGCCTGGACGGCGTCGGCGCCAACGGCGACCCGGCCATCGGCGCGGCGATCACTGGGGCCAACGGGGTCACCACCTGCCCGGACACCAAGATCTCCAACTGCCTGGTCTCGGCCTCGGGCCTGGTGGCCGATACCGCCGAATCCATAGCCCATAACCTGAAGCCGCAGTCGGCCGACGAGTATGTGCTGGGCTATGAGCGCCGCTTCGGCGACCTGATCAAGGTCGGCGCGTACTTCACGCACCGCGAGCTGAACAGCATCGTCGAGGACGTCGCCATCGACACCGGCGCGCGCGCCTATTGCGTGCGGGCCGGCTTCAGCGCCGCCCAGTGCCAGTCCAGCTTCGGCGGCGGCCGCCAGTGGGTGATCGTCAATCCGGGCGAGGATGTCACCATCCGCCTCAACAGCCTGCCGGACGGCTCCAAGCCGATCGTCACCCTGTCGGCCAAGGACCTGACCTATCCCAAGCCCAAGCGCGACTACAACGCCCTGACCGCCACCTTCGACCGGGCGTTCGACGGCAAGTGGTCGCTGTCGGGCTCCTACACCTGGGCCAGCCTGAAGGGTAACTACGAGGGCGGCGTGCGCTCGGAGAACGGCCAGACGGCGATCAACACCACCGCCGACTTCGACTCGCCGGGCTTCCTGAACGGCGCCGACGGCTACCTGCCCAACCACCGTCGCCACACCTTCAAGGCCTATGGCAGCTACCAGGTGAACAACTGGCTGACCCTGGGCGGCAACGGCCTGGTGCAGTCACCGCGGAAGTACAGCTGCATCGGCATCGTGCCCAAGTCGGTCGACGAGACCGCCTACGGCTACCAGGGCTATGGCTTCTACTGCCAGGGCAAGGTCGTCGATCGCGGCTCGGCCTTCGACGGCGACTGGGTCACCCAGTTCAACGCCAGCGCCGTGGTCACCCTGCCGACCCCGGGCGACCGCCTGGACGCCACCCTGCGCCTGGACGTGTTCAATCTGTTCAACGCCCACGCGGTGACCGCCTACCACGAGTTCGGCGATGTCGGCGGCAGCGGCGTGCGCGACACCCACTTCGGCCAGCCGGTCGAGTACCAGACCCCGCGCTATGCGCGGATCCAGCTGCGCGTCGCCTTCTAGGACGCGCCCGTCCCCGGCCGGCGCTGTTCCCCTGCCGGTCGGGGACGCCTTCATACCTCGGGACTCACGTCATAGTGTCGTAAGGCCCGCCAGAGACGGACAGAGAATGCTCAAACGCTACGATCGTCAGCGCGATATCCTGAACCTGCTCGAGCCCAGCCAGACGCGCGCCATCGCCGACATCGCCAAGGCGCTGTCGGTCTCGGAGGAGACGATCCGGCGCGAGCTGCGCGTGATGGAGGAGGCCGGGACGATCGTGCGCCTGCACGGCGCGGTCCGCCTGCCGCCCCAGGAGATCGAAGGCCCGTTCGACCTGCGCATGCAGAAGAACGTCGCCGGCAAGACCCGCATCGCCGAGGCGGTGGTCCGGTTCATCGCTGACGGCGACACCGTGTTCCTCGACAGCGGCTCGACCTCGTGCTTCGTGGCCAAGGCCCTGGGCGAGCATCGCCAGCTGAAGATCATCACCAACTCGCTGGCCGTGGCCCAGGCGATCCGCAAGGACCGGGGTCACACGCTGTTCCTGGCCGGCGGCGAGCTGAACGAGGCCTACCAGTCCTTCTCCGACCGCCACGCCCAGGACTTCCTGGCCGGCTTCCGGCCCAGCCTGTCGGTCCTGACCGTCGGCGCGGTGAACCTGGAGCACGGCCTGATGGACCATTCGCCCAGTGAAGCGATCATGAGCCGCATCGCCTATTCGACGGCCACACGCGTGCTGTTGGCCGTGGACCAAGGCAAGTTCGACCGCGTGGGCCTGGTCCACACCGCCTCGCTCAAGGACGTCGACGTCCTGATCACCGACGCGGCGCTGAGCCCCGCGTTCGAAGAGGCCTTCTCACATGCCGAGGTGGTGGTCGCTTAGAGCTTTGCGCGCCGGCCGTCCGAGGCCGCGCACGAGGTCGATGGCTCCGAGCCCGACGATGACGCTCAGGTGCATGAACAGCGTCGTCAGCGCGAGCGCCGCCATCAGCACGGCGACGGGAGCGTGCGCGCCCATCAGCAGCAGCATCAGATTGCCGACGATCAGGTCCTTGTTCGGCAGCAAGGGGATGCGGGAAACCAGGTAGCGGACCGCCATCAGCACCAGCCACACGCCGGGAGCGACATCCGGCAGGGCCATCTGCCAGACCAGCACGGTCAGGGCCGTGAAGACGACCAGGCGCAGGCCGTGAGCGGCGCTGACGAAGGCGAGCTGACCGGGCTTCAGCGAAAAGACCTGGCGTCCGAAGACCAGCAGGCCGACCGAGATCGCGATCGGGATCAGCCCTAGCCACAGCGCCGGCCCAAGTTGTCTGACGAGACCAAGGTCCCGGAGCTGCGTCGCGCTGACCGCGGCCAGGACCAGGGTCAGCAGGTTGCCCAGCAGCGCCGAGATGATGCTGGCGTCCTTGATGGCGCCGAACGGCGTGGCCACCGCGCCGGCCGCGCGCCGCGCCCACACATAGAGATAGGCTTGGCCGCTGTAGTTGAGGACGACCTCGTTGATCACGTTCTTGCGCAGCAGGGTCTCGAAGGCGCGCGAGGGCAGGTTCCAGAGCCGGTGGTAGACCGCGAAGTCGCAGATCGGCTGGGTCAGATATAGCGCGATCAGGACTGGCCAGACGCCAAGCGGCAGCTGGACGATCATCTTCAAGGCGTCCGAGGTCGCGCCGCCCAACTGGACCAGGATCGCGGCGACCAGGCCGATCGACACCGCGACGCCCAGCAGGTTCCACCACAAGGCGTTCTTCGCCTTCACGGGCGGCGCTTCGTCGGCGAGGGGATCGATGGGCTGCGTCACGCCGCGCGAGACCTCGCGACGCCGGCGACCGCTTGATAGTGGTCGAACAGTTCGGCGAAATGGTCGGTGTCGTGCCGGACCTTGAACGCCGCCTCCAGCGCGGCGGCCTTCAGCATGCTGGGGTCGCGCGCGAACAGTCGGCGGATGGCGGCGGCGGCCGCGTCGGTGTCGCCCGAGCGATAGATCTCCGAGCTCGCCGGCTGGGCCAGGTCGGCGAAACCGCCGCGATCCGGACCCACCAGGGGAAGGCCGCTGGCCATCGCTTCGGCCGGGAGCAGGCCGAAGGTCTCCGAATCGCAGCCGTGCACGAGGACGTCGGCGCTGGCCAGATGAGCGGCCAGCAGGGGCCGGTCGCGGATCGGCGGGATCACGTGGACGTTCGGTTTCCCGGCCGCCGCGCGCAGCACCCGGGCGCGGTCGATGCCGTCGCCGACCACCACTAGGCCGATCGGGATATCGGCGCTGGCCCTGGACGTGGCCTCGATCACCATCGGCCAGCGCTTTTCGGGGTGGAAACGCCCGACGGCCAGGGCCAGCTTGGCGTCGTCGGGACAGCCGCAGGCCTTGAGCAGGTCCGATCGCAAGCGCTCGTCCCGCAGGCGCGGAGAAAACGCGGCGCGATCGACGCCCAGCGGTATGCCCGCCACCGACGCCACACCGTGCTGCTCGAAGCGTTTGGCCAGCCATTGTCCGCCGGCGACGACGGACCCGAACCGTCCCGTCAGCTTACGGAGATAGTTCCAGAACCACTCGAACAGCTGGTCGATCCGCTCGGGGCTGGCGATGGGGGCCAGCCATCGTTGCGGATAGATCGCCACCGGGTCGGCATGCATGAACATGGCGCGCGGGGTTGTTGTCGGCCAACTAGCGACGATCCAGGCGCCGCGCCAGGGGGAGGAGGCCTCGACCAGGTCCGGCGACAGCGGATCAAGATGCCGGTGCACCGGGGCGGCGTCCCAGAACATGTAGTAGTTGGCGTCGAACGGCAGGCGAGGGGAGCGGACCCAGATCACGCCGCCCGCGCTGCGCGGCTCGAATCGATCCTCCGGCCCCGGCGCGATGACGAAAAACTCGTGGCCCAGCTGGGCCGCAGCCTCGAATTTGCGGTCGATATAGGTCCGTACGCCCCCACCGGTAGGCGAATAGAACTCGGCGACATCGACAATCCGCATCCGGCGGTTTCCCCCAAAAGACCCCGTCGTCACCGCTAAATCAGTACCATGACGGTGATGCGGCGCCCGCCTTCATAAAAACGACGGCGTGGCCTGCTGTAAGTCCCAATGCATGTCGCTTCGGGGGAAGCGCGATGCCCCGGTCGGGGGACCGGGGACCGCACGGGGAAGGACTGTCATGGATTTCAAGGCCTTGACCTCTGCTGATGGCGCGCGGCCACTGCGGATCGCCCTGTTTTCGGGCAATTACAACTACACTTTGGACGGCGCCAACAAGTCGCTGAATCGGCTGGTGGGCCATCTGCAGAGCACGATGGGCGCCCAAGTGCGGGTCTATTCGCCCACAGGACCGAATCCCGCGTTCGCGCCGATGGGCGAACTCGTCTCGGTTCCGTCGGTGAAGGTCCCGTTCCGCGGCGACTATCGCTTGGCGCTGGGTCTGCCCGGCGACGTGCGGCGGGACGTGGAGGCGTTCGCGCCGGACCTCGTCCACCTGTCCGCGCCGGACCTGCTGGGCGCGGCGGCGATGAAGCTCGGACGCAAGCTGAACGTCCCTGTGGTGGCCAGCCTGCACACCCTGTTCGACACCTATCTCGATTACTATGGCCTCGGCCGGCTGCGCCCGCTGGTCCGCAACCAGCTCTGGAAGTTCTACGGCGCGTGCGACTACGTCATGGCTCCGACCGAGGCTATCGGCGACGAGCTTCGGGGGCAGAACCTCTCCACCCGCGTCCGGACCTGGGCGCGGGGCGTGGACCCTGAACTCTTCAACCCCGGGCGACGCTGCGAGGCGTGGCGCGCGAGCCAGGGCTTCGCGCCGGACCGGCCGGTGATCGTGTTCCTGGGCCGGCTGGTCATGGAGAAGGGGCTGGGGGCGTTCGCCGAGACGATCGGACAGCTCGAAGCCGCGGGCCGTTCGCCCCAGGTGCTGGTGATCGGCGACGGTCCCGCCCGCGCATGGTTCGAGGAGCGACTGCCGAAGGCGGTGTTCGCCGGCTTCCTGTCCGGCGAAACGCTGGCCACGGCGATGGCCAGCGGCGACATCTTCCTCAATCCCAGCACCACCGAGACCTTCGGCAACGTCAATCTCGAGGCCATGGCCTCGGGCCTGGCCATGGTCTGCGCCGATGCGCCCAATACTCGCGCGTTGCTGCGCCATGGTCGCAATGGCCTGCTGTGCGCGGATCGACCGTCAGCCTATGCCGACGCTTTGTCGGGCCTGCTCGTCGATCGCGAGGAACGGCTACGCTTGGCCGCCGAGGCGCTGGAGCGCAGCGCCGCCTATCGCTGGACGGAAATCCTCGACGAGGTCGTGGAGATCTACGCCGAGGCTCTGGAACGGCGGCCGCTGGCGACCGGGCGCCTCGAACCCGTCGCGCAGGAGCCGCGTATCCGAATCCGGAGAAACGCCGGGATGGTCGAGCCCCAGCCGGCCGTCTCCTAGATGATCCTGTCCATCCTCGACCGATATCTGCTGCGGCGGACCCTGACGCCGATGACGGCTGTCCTGGTGAGCACGATGGTGGCGTTCCTAATGGAGCGCCTGATGCGGTCCTTCCACCTGCTGTCGCAGACGACCCAGGGCTTCAAGTTCCTTACCGAATTGCTGGTGAACCTGGTGCCGCACTATGTGGGGCTGACCTTGCCCGGCGGCTTCTTCATCGGCCTGTTCGTCGTCGTCAACGGCCTGAACCGCAGCTCCGAGATCGACGCGATCCTGGCCAGCGGCATGTCGCTGGGCCGCTTCGCCACGCCTTTCGTGGGACTCGGCGTGCTGCTGATGTTCCTGAGCGTGCTGCTGTTCGGCTTCATCCAGCCCTATAGCCGCTATGCCTATCACGCGGTGCTGCACGCGGCCGAGAACGCCGGCTGGAACGGCGACGTGCGGCCCAAGGCCCTGTTCTCCAGCGGCGCCGGCGTCTTCCTGACCGCCGATCGCGCCGACGCCAGCGGACGTCATCTGGAGCGCGTCTTCATTCGCCTGATCCAGCCCGACGGGCGCGAGGATATCCTGACGTCTGTCTCGGCGGTGGTGCACAAGGAGCCGGGCGACCGCAGCGTCTCGCTGGAGCTGAACGACGGCCGGCAGATCAGCACGACCCCGCAGGGACAGGTCTATGTCGCCGGTTTCTCGCGCTTCATGTTCGACCTGCCGCTGGCCCAGGCCGCCAAGCTCCTGCGCCTGCGCGGCGACGAGGTCAGCGAGCTGACACTGATCGAACTGGCGCAGCAGGGGTTTGGCCGCCCGTCGCCGGTCCTGCCTCGGCAAGCCCTGCTGGCCGAGCTCTATTCCCGCCTGTCCAGGGCGATGATCCTGCCGCTGCTGCCGCTGCTGGCCGTGCCGTTCGGGCTCAGCGCCAAGCGGGCGGGCTCGGGCTCGGCGGTGGTGACGGGAGGCCTGCTGCTGTTCGCTTTCGAGACCTCGATGATCCTGGGTCAGGCCACGGCCGTCCGGCTGACGGCGCTGGTGACCATCGGCCTGCCGGCGGCGCTGTTCGCGGCCGCCTGCATCGCCACCTTCATCGTCAGCCGTCGGCGTCCCGGCGAGAACCCGGTGAGCTGGCTGGCCGAGCACATCGCCGAGGTCTTCGCCGCGCTAGCCAAGGCCGTTCGCCGTAAGCGCGCTAACGCCTGAGCAAGCGATCGCTGCGCAACCACACTAGGCCGTTCAGGATCAGCAGCGCCGCGCCGACGCCGGGAATGAGCGTCATCAACGTCACGAGGGCGGGGCTGTCGGCCGCGCGGAAGTCCGTGGCGGCCAGCGCGGTGGCGATCAGCGCGCCGCCGATGGCCAGGCCGATCTTGTTGCTGGCGACGAACAGCCCGAAGGCGAGCCCGGTCCGGTCGGGCGCGTGACGCGCCACCGACTCGCTGAAGGCCGCCCACTGGATCATCCCGACGCCGCCGTTGCCGAGGCCGAAGCCCAGCGCCGCCAGGGCCGCGGCCGCCGGCCATCGCGCCCCGACCAGCCAGAAGGCGGCCAGGGACACGATCTGCAGCAGCGCCGTCCCGATCATCACCTGTGGAGGCCGGGCTCGCTCGCAGAGGTGAAGCCACACTGGCTGGCCGATCAGGATGCCGATCGCCATCAGGCTGAGGATGGCCGCGCCCCAACCGGCGGACCCGAGGACATAGGTGGCGAAATAGGGCTCGAGCTTGCTGAAGGCGGGCGTGAAGACGGTAGTGATCAACGCCAGGCCCATCAGCAGCCAGAAGACGGCGGGCGGTCGCCAGGGGCGACGAGGCTCGCTCGACGCCGTCGAGGGCGCCGTGATCGGCATGAGGCGCGCCAGGAGCGCGGCGCTGATGATGGCGATCGTCGCGAAGACAGCCGTGGTGGCCAGCAGCACCGCGGGTCCGCCGCCGCGTTCGCTGCTGGCCACCATCGGGCCCACGGCCGCCGCCACCGTCAGCGTCGCCAGGCCGCTGAAGAAAATCCGTGTCGAGGCCAGACGCAGGCGACTGGCCTCGTCGAACGTGGCCAGCGACATCAGCGCGTTCTGCGGGATGTCATAGAGGGCGAAGGTGATCCGGAAACCGATCCCGGCGACGATCGCATGGACATAGCGCAGGTTCGGCGGCGCCAGGGCGCCGGCGAACACGCTGGCCAGGGCGACCGAGCTGAGGATCGCGCCGACGAGCTGGAGACGGCCTGCGGCGCCGGGCGCGGCCAACCGGCGCCGCAGGCCAAGGCCCATGGCGACGTCGATCGCCGCGCTGACCAGGAACCCGACCGCCAGGACGCTGCCCATCTGGCTCGACGCCAGCCCGACCAGCTCGGTCAGGAAATAGGCGAACAGGATCTCGCTGGAGTACCAGAACAGGCTCTTGCCGAAGTGGGCGAGCCCGTAGAGCAGGGTGGGGCGCCATTCGCGGGCTTGGCCGAGCATGCGGTTGGCGCCTCCTGCGGGTCGTGGGCCCGTCCTGAGACCTCATCTAGCAAAAACTTGAAGGTTATTCCTTCCTGCCCAGGCTACGGGCGGCCGGCGGTGACGCCGCCATCGACCGGCAGCACCGCGCCCGTGATCCAGGACGCCTGGTCCGAGGCCAGGAACAGGATGGCCTCGGCGACGTCGCCGGGCTGGCCGTTGCGGCCCAGCGGGTGGAAGGCGTCGAAGGTCGGCAGGACTTCCTTGACCTGCTCGTCAGACAGGAAGGTGTTGTAGACCGGCGTCTCGACCACGGCTGGGGCCACGGCGTTGATGCGGATCTTCAGCGGGGCCAGTTCGATGGCCAGGTTGCGGACCATGGCATGGACGCCGGCGTTGGCCGCCGAATAAGCCGCGGAAGGCGTCGCGCCGATCGCCTGGATGGCCCACATCGAGCCGGTCTGGACGATCGCGCCGCCGTCCGTCATGGCCTTGGCGGCGGCCTGGGCGGTGAAGAACTTCCCCTTCAGGATGGTGTCCAGGTACCAGTCGTAGTCGGCCTCGGTCAGCTCCAGGAACGGCTTGGGATTGAAGACGCCCGCGTTGTTGACCAGCACGTCCAGCCGGCCGAACCGCGCGACGGCGGCCTCGACCAGCGCCGCGCCGGTGGCCGGATCGGCGATGTCGCCGGCCGAGATGGCGACGCGCTGGCCCGTCGGGTCGATCTCGCGCGCGGCGGCCTGAAGCTTGGCCCGGTCGCGACCGTTGAGGGCGACGCTGCCGCCTTCGGCCACGAACCGCGCGGCGGTTTCCTTGCCGATCCCTGAGCCGCCACCGGTGATCGCGGCGACCTTGCCTGCAAAGCGCATGGTTTTTCTTTCCGTTCGAGGCGTGCGGCCGCGCATCGGAAAGCGCGTCGCGCTCCCGGCTGGACCGTCAGGCCTGTGTTGATGTCGAACGGATCATCGGCCGGCGCGTGGACGCCGACAAACGGGAAGATCTTGCGGTCCGCTAAAGGAAAACCTTAGCGCGGGGGCCAGGCTTCGGCGACGAGCCAGTCGCGGAAGGCGGTCAGCTTGGGCAGGCTGGCGCACTCGAGGCGATAGACCACGTAGTAGGCCAGGGCCGAGGGCGCGGTGATCTCGGGGAAGAGCCGCACCAGCCGTCCAGCCGCCAGGTCGTCATGGGCCATGATGCTGCGAGCCAGCGCCACGCCGTGGCCGTCGATGGCCGCCTGCAGCACGGCGGCAGAGTTGTTGATCCGCAAGCCCCGGGCGGTCGGGACCTCGGGCGCGCCGGCATCGCGCAGCCAAGTGTCCCAGGTCGCGAAGCCGGCGGCGGCGTCCACCGACAGGTCGTGGATCAGGGTGTGCCCGGCGAGGTCCGCCACGGACCGGAAGGCCGAGGCCAGAACGGGCGAGCAGACGGGATAGACCTCTTCCTCCATCAGCGTCTCGGCGACGAGGCCTGGCCACACGCCGCGCCCGTAGCGCACGCCGATGTCGACGCCCTGGGCGGCGAAGTCGAGGAGCTTGAGGCTGGTGTCCAGCCGCACATCGATGTCCGGCCAAGCGGCCTGAAACCGGTCGAGACGCGGCAGCAGCCACTTGGCGGCGAAGGCCGGGCTGACCGTGACGGTCAGCACGCCGTTTGAGCTGGCCTCCCGCAGACGGGCGAGGCCCAGGCTGAGGCTATCGAACCCGGCGCGGATGTCAGGCAGGGCGCGCTCGGCCGCCTCGGTCAGGACCAGCCTGGCGCGGCCCGTGCTGCCTCGGTGGAAGAGCGGCGAGCCCAGCCAGTCCTCCAGCGTCCGCACGAGCTGGCCGACAGCGGCCGGCGTCACATTCAACTCGGCCGCGGCCAGGGAGAAGCTGCCGTGCCGCGCGCTGGCCTCGAAGGCCCGCAAGGCGTTTAGATGGATGGGTGACCGCATGCCGCGATCTATGACCGCTTGGCGCCGATCTCGTCGAGATAGTTGTAGATCGTGAACTTGGTGACGGCCAGGCGGGCGGCGACGCGTTCGACCGAGCCGCGGATCACGAACAGGCCGCGCTCGTGCATGATCGAGACGGCGGTCTTCTTCTCGGCCTTGGACATGCGATCGGGCGGCGCGTCGGCGCTCCCCAGGGCCTGGGCGATGATCTCCTCGATCAGGTCCTCGATGCTGGCCTCCGAGCGCGGGGCGGGCAGGGGCGGCAGGACCGAGGGGATCAGGGCGCTCTGGATGTCGCGCTGGATCCTGTCCAGCGCGCTGATGTCGACGTTCACGCACAGGGCGGCGGCGGGCACGCCCTCGGCGTCGAACATCACCACCGACGACGAGCGCAGCGTGCGGCCATCGCTGGCGCGCGAGGTGTAGTTGGCCACGACCCGCACCTCGTTGGGCGCGGCGTTGGCCTTGCTGGCCACCAGGGTGTCGAAGGCCTTGTCCTCGGCCGGGCCGGCGATGATCGCCGAGCCGACGTGGCGACCGCTGACATGGCCGTTGACGATCTCGACGATCGAGGATTCCGGCTGGCGCAGGTTGTGGACCACGACCTCGGTATGCTGGCTGACGGCGCACTCCAGCGCCTTGGCCACGCCCTGGAGGACGCCCAGCAGGGTTCGCTCGTCTTGCACGGAGGGAGGGCTGGTCATGGGCGATCCGGGCCGGGGTTGGAGCGACTCATCTAGCGGCATGGCCTTCAACAGCACGTTGATATTCCAGGGCTGGTCCGGCGTAACACGAAGCCGCTCCGCCGTCGATCCGCGCGCCTAAGCCTTAAATTCGATCACGAAACGCCTGGAATCTATGCGGAAATCCACGCACCTCAACGTACTGTCGATCGTATCAACAAAATGTTGAAGTCGTCTTTGATCTGTTGCAATGCTCCTCCCCGAACATTGGTCTCGGGGGCGGCGTATGCGCCATCTCCGCTCCTTGGGGGATTGAGATGCGCAACGGTATGAAGGCTATCCTGCTGGCGGGTTCGGGCGGCGCGTGCCTGCTGGCCGGCTCTGCGGCCTGGGCTCAGGACGCGGGCGACACGATGAGCGAGATCGTCGTCACGGCTCAGAAGAAGTCCGAGCGTTTGCTGGATGTGCCGGTGTCTGTGGCGACGGTCAGCGGCGACAACCTGGTGCAGCAGAACCTGGTCCAGATCCGCGACTTCTATAACCGCGTGCCCGGCGTGTCGCTGAGCGGCGGCGGCACCGAGCAGCGCGCCAACGGCGTGGCCATCCGTGGCGTCACCACCGGCGGCGGCACCGCCTCGACCGTGGCCTTCGCCCTGGACGACGTGCCGCTGACCTCGGGCGCGGCCTCGGCCCAGTCGCCGCTGATCGACGTCGATCCGTCAGACCTGCAGCGCGTCGAGATCCTGCGCGGCCCGCAAGGCACGCTGTACGGCGCCTCCAGCCTGGGCGGCCTGGTCAAGTACGTGACCATCGCTCCCGATACCCAGCGCTTCAGCGGCCGCGTCGAGGCCGGCGGCAACAACATCGCCGGCGGCGGTCAGGGCTATTCGCTGCGCGGCGCGGTCAACGTGCCGATCGTCCAGGACAAGCTGGCCCTGCGCGCCAGCGCCTTCACGCGCCGCGACCCGGCCTATCTGGACAACATCAACGCCAAGGGCGGCGCCGACGACATCAACAAGAACACCGTCAAGGGCGGTCGCGCGGCCCTGCTGTTCAAGCCGACCGACACCTTCTCGATCGACCTGTCGGCCATGCGCCAGCGCGCTCACTTCTACGGAACGCCGCAGGTCCGCATCTGCCCCTCGTGCGGCACGGGCGCGTTCCAGGGGACGCCGACCTTCACGCCGTTCTTTGGCGACCTGACGCTGAACATCGCCCCGACCAAGCGCGACGTCGATTTCACGCTCTATCAGGGCCGCGCCACCCTGGACCTGGGCTTCGCCGACCTGACCTCGATCAGCGCGTTCGACCGCGTGAAGTCGAAGTCGGACCTCGACCAGACCAACACCTTCGGCTTCCTGCTCGGGGCCTTCTCGGCCGCGGGCGGCAGCGTCTCGCTGATCAACGCCGACCAGACCGAGAAATTCAGCCAGGAAATCCGCCTGGCCTCGAAGTCGGATGGTCCGCTGGAATGGCTGGTCGGCGGCTTCTACACCCACGAGAAGATCGCCGTGGACCAAGTGCTGGTCGTCCACGGTCAGGGCGACACCACGGCCTATACCTCTGTGGCCCCGGCCAAGTTCGAGGAGAAGGCCGCGTTCGCCGACGTGACCTATCACGTCTCGCCGAAGTTCGACGTGCAGGTGGGCGCGCGCTACTCGTCCAACGACCAGGACAGCGCCTCGACCACCACCATCGCCACCCCGGCCCAGCGCTTCTTCGGCCCCAGCTCGTCGGTGCCGCAGGCCAAGTCGTCGGACAACGCCTTCACCTGGCTGCTGACGCCCAGCTACAAGATCTCGCCGGACATGATGGCCTATCTGCGGATCGCCACCGGCTACCGCCCGGGCGGCCCCAACAGCACGGGCGTGGCGGGCATCCCGCTGTCGTTCAAGTCCGACACCGTGACCAGCTACGAGGCCGGTCTGAAGGGCGCGATCCCGGCGGCGCGGATCTCGTACGAGGCGGCCGTGTTCCAGATCGACTGGGACGACATCCAGCTGCTGACCACGGACGTCGTCTCGCAGTTCACCTACTACACCAACGGCTCGACCGCCCGCAGCCGCGGCGTGGAGCTGTCGGGGCGCTGGTCGCCGGTGCGTGGCTTCTCGATCGACGGGGCGGCGACCTATCTGGACGCCAAGCTGACCGACGGCCTGCGCTCGCCGGCCGGGGCTTCACCGATCTACGGCGCCAGCGGCGACCGCCTGCCGGGTTCGGCCAAGTTCTCGGCCAGCCTGTCCAGCGAGTACGACTGGTCGATCGGTGGCGGCTTCTCGGCCTTCGCCGGCGCCAGCCTGGCCTATGTCGGCGCCCGCTATGCCGAGTTCGCCAACATCCTGCCGACCACGACCGCCAACGAAGCCTTCGGCGCGCGCGTGAAACTGCCGTCCTATACGACCGTCGACCTGCGGGCCGGCGTCTATAACGACGACTGGCGGATTTCGGCCTACCTCAAGAACATCGGCGACAAGCGCGGCGTGATCGAGGCGACCACCCGTGGCGGCACCAGCTCGCCGCAGGCGATCTTCCTGCAGCCGCGCACCGTGGGCGTCAGCGTCACGCGCAGCTTCTGAGCATGAAGTTTCTCGACGAAGCCGCTGTTCTGCAAGGCCTCGACATCGGGGGCTGCCGGACGGCGGTGCGCGAGGCGATGATCGCCTTGTCCGCCGGCGAGACCCGTCAGCTGCCTCGCTCGATCATCCCGATCGGCGCGGGGCGGCTGTTCGGCCAGATGCCGGGGGCCTTGCTGACCAAGGGCTATTTCGGGGCCAAGCTGATCAGCGTCTTCGCCGATCCACTCGCGCCGGGCCGCAGCGCGCACCTGGGTGTGGTGGTGTTGTTCGACACCGGCAGCGGCCAGGCGGTCTGCGTCGCCGACGCCGGGGCGATCACCCTGATCCGCACCGCCGCCGGCACCGCCGTGGCCACCGACGCCCTGGCTGTTCCCGATGCCGAGCGGCTGACGGTGATGGGCTACGGCCACCAGGCTAGCGCCCACATCGAGGCCCTGGCCCGCGTGCGGCCCTTGCGCGAAGTCCGGGTCTGGGGGCGCTCGATGGAGCGCGCTTCGGAGTTCTGCGCGGCGATGGCGCGGAAGACCGGTCTGTCGGTGGTTCCGATCGCCGACGCGCGCGAGGCCGTGACGGACGCCCAGATCGTCTGCACCGTCACCGGCGCGGTCGAGCCGGTCCTGTTCGCCGACTGGCTGACGCCGGGAACCCACGTCAACCTGGTCGGCGCCAGCGTCGCCTCCGCCGCCGAGGCCGAGGCCGCCGTGGTCTCGGTCGGGCGCTATTTCGTCGAGAGCCGGGAGTCGGCGCGCACAGGGGCCGGCGAGTTCCTGCGCGCCATCGCCTCGGGCCTGGTGTCCGAGGACTGCATCCAGGCCGAGATCGGCGCGGTGCTGGCCGGAACCGCGCCGGGCCGCCAGTCGGATTCCGAGATCACCGTCTATAAGTCGATCGGCCACGCGGTGCAGGACCTGGCGGCCGCGGCCTATCTCTACGAGCGAGCGTGATGATGACCCTGGCGCATCGACTGGGCGGCCTGGCCGCCGTCCTCCTGCTGAGCGCCTCGGGCGCGGCCCTGGCCGGTCCGTCGCTGGCGGTGAAGCTCAAGCCCAGCCGCATGGATGAGGCGACCGGGCAGGGGACGCTCGAGGTCGAGCTGCGCTTCTCGGAACTGCCGGCCCAGGCCGGCGCGCCGCTGCTGACCCTGCCGATGGTGATCGCCAACACCGCCACGGTGGCCGAGACCCTGACCGGGCTGAAGGTGACAGACGCCGATGGCGACATCCCGCTGACGGTGCAGGACGATCCCGCCAAGGGCCTGGTCTGGTCGCGCCACTGGCTGGCCGGCCGCGCCACGCGTGGGCCGGTTGTGGTGCGCTACCTGGCGCCCGTCGACAACACCCCGCCCAAGCGCGGCTCGGGCCCGCCCTATGCCTTGCGCACCGAAGGCGGCGGCGTCTCGGGCGTCGGCAACACCTTCATCCTGCTGCCCGAGGAAAAAACGGCCCGCAAGATCAGCCTGAGCTGGGACCTGTCGGCGCTACCCAAGGACTCGACCGCCACCTCCAGCTTCGGCGAGGGCGACGTCGCCTTGCCGGATGGCCCCGCCGACCAGCTGGCCTCGACCGTGTTCATGGCCGGGCCGATGAAGCGCGAGCCTCGTGTGGTATCGCAGACCGGCTTCTCGTCGGCCTGGCTGGGCCAGCCGCCGTTCGATCCCGCCCCGCTGATGGCCTGGACCAACCGCCTGCACGGCTGGATGAGCGGCTTCTTCCAGGACAAGACCGTCCCACCGTACCGGGTGTTCCTGCGCTACAATCCGATCAACGCTGGCGGCGGCACGGCCCTGACGCGCTCGTTCCTGACCACCTACGGCGCCGACACCAAGGGCGACAGCCTGAAGGGCACGCTGTCGCACGAGATGGTCCACACCTGGACCGACTCCGACGCCGGCCAGTGGTATGGCGAGGGGATCGCCGTCCACTACCAGGGCCTGCTGCCGTTCCGCGCCGGCCTGCTGTCGCCCGAGGAATTCCTGGAAGACCTCAACGACACCGCCCGGCGCTACTACGCCAATCCACTGAACGACACGCCAGACGGCGAGATCGCGCCGCGCTTCTGGGAGGACAGCCGCATCCGCGTGCTGCCCTACGACCGGGGCGGGCTCTATTTCGCCGTGCTGGACGGCCGTCTGCGGCGGGCCAGCGGCGGCAAGCGCTCGGTCGACGACCTGGTGCGGGAGATGAACCATCGCTTCGCCGCCGGCCAGAAGGCCGACGACGCGGTCTGGGTCGATCTAATCGTCCAGGACCTGGGCGAGGACGGTCGCAAGCTGCACGAGAGCATGCTGGCCGGTGGCCTGATACTGCCCGAGCCGGGCGACTTCGGTCCCTGCTTCACCCGCACGACCGCCAAGGTCCGCCGCTTCGAGCTGGGCTTCGAGCCCAAGTCGTTGGTCGGGACCACCAAGACCATCCGAGGCCTGATCCCAGGCTCTGAAGCCGCCAAGGTCGGGTTGAAGGACGGCGACATTGTCACCTATGCCGTCGCCCTGGACGGCGTGCAGGGCGATCCGGCCGCGACCCTCACCCTGAAGGTCACCCGCGACGGCAAGACCTTCCCGCTGACCTACCTGCCGCGCGGCGAGGCGGTGGACGTGTATCAGTGGATGCGCAAGCCGGGGACGGAGAGCGTGAAATGCGTCTACTGACCCTCGCCCTGGTCGCCACCGCGCTTGCCGGTTCGGCCTCGGCCCAGGCTCCCGCCAGCGTCAAGGACGGCTTCTCGCTGGCCGTGACCGGCGACCTGATCGGGCCCGAGAAGCCGATCACCGGCTATGGCGACCCCGGCACGCTCCGGATCCAAAAGCTGCTGTCGGGCGCGGACGCCGCGTTCGGCAACCAGGAAGGGGCGGTCTTCGACCTCGACAAGTTCCCCGGCTATCCGGCCGCCCAGAACGGCGGCGGCACGCCGATCAACGACGCGGCGGTGGCGTTCGACCTGAAGGCCATGGGCTTCAAGATCATGTCGATGGCCAACAACCACGCCACCGACTTCGGGGCCGAGGGCATGATCCAGACCCACCGGTCGCTGGACGCGGCCGGGCTCGTCCATGCCGGCACGGGCGACAGCCTGACGGCGGCCCGCCAGCCGGCCTACGCCAAGACGCCCAAGGGCACGGTCGCCCTGGTGTCGTTCGCGGGCACCTATACAGACCTGTCGATCGCCGCCGACGCCAATCCGGCCCGAGGCTTCCGCGCCCGGCCGGGCTTGGCGCCCCTGCGCTCACGCGAGCTGCAGCTGGTGACGCCCGCGCAGATGAGCACGCTGCGCGCCATCGCCGCGCGCTCGGAAACGCCCGATGCCGCCAAGAACCCCGAGGTCTTCACCGCCGCCAAGACCGGCGAGGAACTGACCATCGGCCGCACGACCTTCCGCGTCGAGGACCGCGCGGGCCTGAGCTACGACCTCAACACCGACGACCGCGCCGCCGCCCTGGCCAGCGTCAAGGAGGCGCGTGGCAAGGCCGATCTGGTAGTATTCTCGATCCACGCTCACGAGACGGCCTCGTCGGACCCGGAGGACGTCCGTCCGGCCGACTACATGACCGGACTGTTCCACGAGCTGATCGACGCCGGCGCCGACGCCGTGGTGCGCCACGGGCCGCATGCCTTGCTGGGCGTCGAGATCTATCACGGCCGGCCGATCTTCTACGGCATGGGCAGCCTGATGTTCCAGGTCGGCGACAAGCATCGCCAGTTCCGGGGCTTCACCCTGCCGGAGGCTTGGTACGACGGCGCCGTGGCGGTCAGCGAGTACGACAAGGGTCGCGTGTCGGTGATCCGCATCCATCCGTTCGTTCAGAACCTGGAGGACGACCGCCTGCTGGGCACGCCGAGGTCGCCCTCGCACGAAGAGGCCCAGCGCATCCTCAAGCGCATCCAGGCCGCCTCGACCCAGTTCGGCACCCGCATCGAGATCGAAGGCGACGTCGGGGTGATCCGCGTGGCCGCGAAATGAGGCTGGCGCGGCGTCAGGCGCTGGTAGGCCTCGGCGCGTTGGCCTTCGCCCGGCCGGCCTTGGCGCGCCCGACGCCCGACCTGGCCCTCTACCAGGCGATCCGCGACGAGGGGCTGAAGCGCGGACAGGCGATGACCTACGCCGCCGGCCTGGTCGATGGCGTGGGCGCGCGGCTGATGGGCTCGCCCAACATGCGGCGGGCCTATGACTGGTCGTTGGCGCGGTTGCGCGAACTGGGGTTGAGCGATCCCAGGCTCGAGCCGATCGGCCCGTTCGGACTGTCCTGGCGACAGGTCCGAGCGTGGGCCAAGATGACCGCGCCAGACGGCGCCCCGTTCGTCGCCCAGGCTGGCTCTTGGTCGGTGGCGACGAACGGGGTGATCGAAGCGGACGTCGTCGCCGTGCAACTGGCTACCGACGAGGACCTCCAGCGCGAGGCCGGAAAGCTGCGCGGCCGGATCGTCCTGCTGAACCCGCCGCCCGCGACCGCGCCGGGGACGGACGCGCCGATCGTCCGTTACACCGACGAGCAAGTGGTCCGCGGCGACGCCGCCGAGGCCGTGCGCGCCTACTACCGCACCGTCACCGAACGGCGAGCGCGGCAAGGCCGCGAAGGCCTGTTCAAGGCGCGCCGCAACACCTTCCTCGCGGCCGAGGGCGTGAAGGCGGTGATCCTGTCCAGCGGCGCTGAGCCCGGCGTCATGACCGTCGATGGCTCCGAGCTGGGCGGACGGCCGTGGCTGACTGCCGAGCGTCCGGCTTTTCCGGTGCTGCACCTGACCGGTGAAGCCTATGGCCGCTGCTGGCGCTTGGCGCGCGGCGGGACCTCGGTGCGCCTGCAAATGGAGATCGTCACCGAGGAAGGCGACCCCGCCGAGCCCGGCTACAACGTCGTCGCCGAGCTGCCCGGCTCGGACCCGGCGCTGAAGGCCCAGGTCGTGCTGATGGGCGCGCATCTCGACAGCTGGGCGACGGGGACCGGCGCGGCCGACAACGGCGCGGGCGTGGCCGCCACGCTGGAGGTCATCCGCATCCTGCGCGCCCTGAACCTGAAGCCTCGCCGCACGATCCGCGTCGTGCTGTACGGCGGCGAGGAGCAGGGGCTGTACGGCTCCGAGGCCTATTCCCGCCAGCGCCTGGGCCATGTCCCGCGCTCGACCGCGCCGGAGCAGCTGGCGCTGCCGGTCGAGGGCCGCCGGGCCAAGGTCGGTCCGCTGGAGAAGGGGCCAGAGTGCGAGAACTTCAGCGTCGCCTTCAACCTGGATGGCGGCTCAGGCCGTATCCGAGGCGTCTTCACCGGCGGCAACCCGGCTTTGGCCGAGCTCTATCGCGGCTGGATCGCGCCATTGAAGGACTTGGGCGTGCTGGCCGTCTATGACGGGCCGCACTGGCCGGCCGACCAGTCGACCTTCACCGAGATCGGCCTGCCGGGGATCTCGTTCCTGCAGGACCCGCTCGACTACGACAGCCGGGCGCACCACACGAACCTGGACACCTTGGAGCGTCTGTCGCCGGACGACCTGGCCCAGTGCGCGACCGTCCTGGCGATCTTCCTGCTCAACAGCGCCAATGCGGACGCGCGGGCTCCGCGCGCCGGCTAATTGAAGCGGAACGTCCAGTTGCCGGGCGTGATCGCGTAGACGGCGTGGTCGCCTCGTCGACCGATCCAGCGCGCGCCGGCCGGGGCGCGGGTCAGCTTCGCACCGCCGTTCGGCAGCCAGACCTCAGCCGCGCAGGCGCCAGGGATGGCGACCTCCAGCGTCACCAGACCATCGGCTTCGCGACGCCAGCGGGAGACGACATCGCCGCGCGGCGTCTGCTGCGTCGCGCTGGCTTCGGACAGGCCCGTGGGGATCGTCGGGCGTACGATCAGGCGCGAATAGCCGGGCGCCGTCGGTCGGATGCCGGCCAAACCTTCGTAGAACCAACTGCTGATCGAGGCGAAGTAGTGATGGTTCCACGACCGCGCGTTCAGGCTCCAGCCTTCGGGCATGCTGC
The DNA here is from genome assembly GCF_059415225.1 of Caulobacter sp. GW821-FHT10E02. NCBI lineage: Bacteria > Pseudomonadati > Pseudomonadota > Alphaproteobacteria > Caulobacterales > Caulobacteraceae > Caulobacter > Caulobacter sp. GW821-FHT10E02. The sequence goes on along the minus strand of NZ_JBWKMV010000001.1, from coordinate 1,642,339 downwards.
GGATGTCGTTCTTCAGCCAGAAGCCCCAGCTGGGTTCGTCGGTGCGGGTGACGATCTTCCACACCGTGTCGCCATGGCCGTGGTCGCTGAGCAGCAGGGGCAGGTAGCGCAGGGCGTAGACGCCGACATCGAGCTTGTAGCCCTTGGCCGCGATGTCGGCGGCCAGGCCGTCCATCACGGCCTGGGCCTGACCGTCGGGAACGAGACCCAGCGCCACCGGCAGGACATTCATGGTCTGGCTGTAGGGCGCGGGTTTGCCGTTTTCTGGCGGAGCCACGTAGCGCCCGGCCGTCGCGTCCCAATAGCGGGCGTTGTAGGCGGCGCGGACCTTGGCCGCGAGCTCCGCCTGGCCCGTGGCCTTCAGCATGTGGAAGACATAGGCCGTCGAGGTGGCGTCGACCGGACCGGTCGGGCCGGCGGCCGCGTACTCGCCCAGGCCGTGGTCGTAGCGGTAGTCGGAGGCCTTCAGGAACCGCATCGTGTAGTCGGTCAGACGTTTCTGGAGCGCGCGGACCGGCGCCGACGGCGGTTGGCCGAAGCGCAGCGTCAGTTCCTCGGGCAGGATGAAGGCCGCCACGTCCCAGGCCGGGGTCGGGCCCCAGATGTAGTTCCAGCCCGGCGTGTTCTCGAAACCATAGAAGGGCGTCGAGGGCACGATCTCGGGCAGCTCGCCGGTGGGAGCCTGGGCGTCGACGAAGTCGCCTAACCACTTCTCCCAGGTGCGGGCGACGTCGAAATTGATCGCGGCGGCGGCCGACGAGGCCTGGGCGTCGCCGGTCCAGCCATTCTTCTCCAGGCTGGGGGTGTCGGTCTGGGCCGCGTGCATGTTGTTGAGCAGGCCTTGACGGGCAGCGTCGTGGATGTCGTTGACCAGGGCGTCGCTGCACCGGAACTCACCGATCGAGGCGACCGCCGAATGGATCTCGACCGCCGTGACCGCGTCGAGCGAGGGCTCGGCATCCAGGCCCGAGACCTGGACATAGCGGAAACCGCCATAGCCGAAGGCGGGCCGCCAGGTCTCGCGACCTTGGCCCGCCAGCGTGTAGCGATAGGTCATCAGCTGGGCGTCGATCAGGCCGCTGGCGACCTGGATCGCGCCGTCCTTGCGCAGCTTCTCGGCCAGGACCATCGACACGGTCTGGCCGGCGGGGCCGCTGATCGACAGCTCGGGGATTCCGGTGCGGATGCGGCCGAAGTCGAACAGCCAGACCCCCGGCTGGATCGCCTTGACCGCGACGGCGGTGTGGCGGGCGACCGGTGCGATCGGCTCGTGGATGGCGGCCACCAGTCGGCCGGCCGGACCTGGCCTCGGCAGGGCGGCGTCCCAGGCCTGGTCGTCGAAGCCCGGGTCGCGCCAGCCCGACGGCTCGCGCCGGGCGTCGCGCCGCTCGCCAGCGTAGATCGAGTCCCACAGGCACGGCCCGTCAGTGGTCCGCCAGGTCTCATCGGTGGTCAGCACCTGGGTGGAGCCATCGGCCAGCGTGATCTCCAGTCGGGCCTTCAGCGCCGGCTCGGCGGTCCACGGAGCCTTGTGGAAGTACCACTCGTTCGGCTCGGCCACGCCGTACCAGCCGCGTCCCAACTCGGCGGCCAGGACGTTGTCGCCGGTCTTCAGCAAGTTGGTGACGTCATGGGTCTGGTAGAGGACGCGCTTGTCATAGGCGGTCCAGCCGGTCGCCAGCGCGCTCTGGCCGAGCGCGGCGCCGTTGACGGTCATCGCCGCCCAGCCGCCGGCCGCGACATAGAGCCGGGCGCTGGTGATCTGGCCCTGGATGGCGAAGGCGCGGCGCAGCAGCGGGGCAGGGTACGCCAGGGGGACGACGAGGTCCTTGCCCGGAACGCCGGACGCGAGGACCAGGCCCTCGCCGGTGACATCGCCGCCGGTGAAGGGGTTGTCGCCGCCCTCGAAGCGGCTCGCGAAGCCTGGACGATCGGTGGCCTTCAGGTCGACGGCATGGATGACAGCGGCCTCGGCCTCGGGGGCGAGGAAGCCGAAAGTGCCCTCGGCCTGCGTGGCGTCCTCGATCGCGCCGACCGTGACGCCGTCCAGGCTGAAGCGGAGGCTCGGCCCGTGCGCCTCGACGGTCAGGCGTCGACGTTGGCCTTTCAGCTCGGCGAGCGCGGCCGGCAGGGGCCAGACCTGCAGACGCTTCAGCTTGACCTGCGAAGTCGCGCCGCCGGGATACTGCCGAACCTGCAGCATCAGCGACGGGACGTCGTCCACCAGGCCGACCCGCAAGGCATAGGCCTCGCCATAGGTCTTGCCCTCGGGCCGCGCCCGGAACAACACGTCGAAGAACCGGCCCTTTAGCGTGAAGTCGATCGTCAGGGTCTGGTCGGTCCAGCCGCGCGGCGGCTCCAGGCGACGGCCGATCCAAGCGGCGTCTCCCCAATCCTCGGGCACCAGCAGACCCATCTCAAAGTGGGCGGGGGCGCTCCAGGCGCCAGGGCGGCCGTCGGCGTCCCACAGCCGTACGCGCCAGACGCGGCGGGCGCAGGCGGGTAGGGCAGGACCGTCGTAGACAGCCTCGATCGCGAAGGCATCGGAGACCTTGCCGCTGTCCCAGGTCAAGCGTCCGGCCAGCAGGTCGGCCTCGGAGGCGGCGACCTGCACGCGCCAGGCGCTCTGGCGCGCCACGGGCGGCCGCCAGGCCAGTCGTGGTTGCGGCGCATCCAGACCGATTGGCCCGGCGGCGTGCTCGCTGGTCAGGGCTCCGGGCGCGGCGAGGGCTGTCGCCGCGCGTGAGGAGCTTGCCGTCAGGCACGCCGCCAGAGCCGCCGTTCCCGAAAGAGCGTCGCGCCGGGTGGGACCGGTCATGGCGGGATCAGTTCGCGGCGGGCGCGGGCGACGAAGCGGGGGCCGGCACCTTGGCTAGGGCCGCCGCCAGGGTCTTGAGGCCTTCCTCGTCCAGATTGGCCTGCGGGAAGGTCGCCAGTTGGCGCGGCGTGAAGTCCTTGATCACCTGAGCGATATTGGCCTGCTCCTCAGGCGAGGCCTCGGGCTGGCCGGCCGCCTCGCCACGCTTGCGGAAGAACTCGCCGAAGACGTCGCGAGCCTTGGGATCGGCGAAGATGTCGGCGATCTTGGTGTCCAGTGTGTAGTAGGGCTGGGCGGCCGGGGCGGCGGTTTGCCGGGCCTGGGCCAGGCTCAGCGGCGTCGCGCAAAGGGCCGCCGCGATCAGCGCGCGCGTGATCATACGCTTCATCTCTACTCTCCCCGTTCCCACTGCCGTCTCAGTCGCGTGGGTTATCGTCGTTCACGTTATGCAGATGCATAACGAAAGTCGAGAGGGATCAGCGCACCAGGATCGCCGAAAGCGCCTCGGCGTGCTCCTCGATCACCGCCGGGTCGGAAGGGTCGATGCCCCAGACCTGCCGGACCTCCGGCGCCAGAGTGTAGAAGAGCTGGGCCGCGCCGACGAAGATGTAGACGCTGGCCGCGACCGAGACCTTGGGCAGGATGCCTTCCCGCTGGCACAGCAGGATGAAGCGTTCGGCGGCCGCGCGGGTCTCGACGATGAATTCGCCGGCGGCCCAGCGGAAGCGCTCGCTGTCGCGCACGCTTTCCTGGACCATCAGGCGCGCGTGTTCGGGATGACGGGCCGAATAGAGCACCACCGAGCGCACCACCGCCTTGGCGAAGTCGCGGTACGATGTGTAGGCCGGATCGTCCGGGGCGGGCAGCTTCAGCTCTTCGGCCTGGCGCTGGAACAGGAACGTCACCGCCGAGCGCCACAGGGCGTCCTTGTTGTCGAAGTGGTACTTGATCAGCGCGTGGTGGACGCCGGCCTTGGCGGCGATTTCGCGCGTCGAGGCCCCTTCGAATCCCTGCTCGGAGAAGATCTCCAGCGCCGCCTGGAGGATGCTGGCCTGGGTGGCGGCCTTCTGACGCGCGCGCAGATTCAAGAGGTCGTCCTTCGTCGAGATGGTTGGAGCCGGGCGGGTCCCAAGAGGTGGGACACTAGCAACAGTCACACAGGAATGGAAATTGGTTCACCAATCGGTGAATCAGTCTCGACATCTCATTATGCAACTGCATAACGTAACATCTGGGACGGGCCGACAGAGTCCGGAGGAAACGCCATGCTCGCCTTGAGCCGCAACGCCAAGCCTTTCGCGCCAATTTTGGCCGTCACGACCTGCCTCGCCGCCTGTGGCGCGCAGGGTCAGACACCCGCGCCCGCCGCGCCGCTGACGCCGGTCGAGGCCACTGTGCGGGAGGGAGCATTGCGCGGCCATGTCGAGGATGGCGTGCGCATCTTCAAGGGCGTGCCCTATGCCCAGCCGCCGGTCGGCGACCTGCGCTGGCGCCCACCGCAAGCGGCCAAGGCCTGGACTGGAGTCCGCGAGGCTCAAGCCTTCGGCCCCGACTGCATGCAGAACCGCGTGGGCTGGGACGACACCCAGACCAAGCTGCCGGTCAGCGAGGACTGCCTGACCCTGAATGTCTGGACGCCGGCTCAGGCCAAGGCGGCCCCGGTCATGGTCTGGATCCACGGCGGCGGCTTCGTCATGGGCTCGGGCAGCCAGCCGGTGTTCGACGGGGCGGCTCTGGCCAGGCGCGGCGTGGTCGTGGTGACCTTCAACTACCGCCTGGGCCGCTTCGGCTTCTTCGCCCATCCGGTCCTCGACGCCGAGCACGCCGATGAGGCCAAAGGCAACTACGGCTTCATGGACCAGATCGCGGCCCTGGCCTGGGTGAAGGCCAATATCGCGGCCCTGGGCGGCGATCCCAAGCGGGTGACGATCTTCGGCCAGTCGGCCGGCGGCGGCTCGGTCGGCCAGATGATGCTGATCCCCGCCGCGCGCGATCTCTTCCAGCAGGCCATCGCCCAGTCGGGCGGCGGCCGCGATGTCTGGCCGCTGCTGGCCGCCGACCGGCCAGGCAAGGTCTCGGCCGAGGCCATCGGCGTCGCCTTCGCCGACAAGGCCGGCCTGAAGACCGCCGACGCGGCCGCCCTGCGCGCGCTGCCGGCCGCCAAGCTGCTGGGCAAGCTCGACTTGCTGAACATGGAGGAGGCGACCTTCTCCGGGCCGGTGGTCGATGGCCGTCTGGTGACGGGCTCGGCGGTCGAGGGCTTCGCGGCCGGAAAGCAGGCCAAGGTCCCGCTGCTGATCGGGGCCAACAGCGATGAGCTGGGCATCATCCCCGGCTTCCTGAAGGGCATGTTCGCCGGCAAGACCATCAGCCAGTTGGGCCTGCCCGAAGACAAGCTGCTGGCGATCTACGGCAACAAGTCGGCGCTGAACAACGACCTGCCCGGCGACGCCACCTTCGTCGAGCCGGCCCACGCGCTGGCCGGCCTAGCGGCCAAGGGCGGCCAGCCGGTGTGGAGCTACAGCTTCGGCTACGTCGTCGAGGCCAAGCGCAAGGACTGGCGCGGCGCGTCGCACTCCGGCGACCTCGGCTTCGTCTTCGACACGCTGGGCAAGCTGAAAGACCCGCCGTCGGCTGCCGACCAGGCCGTCGCCAAGCGCTGGGCTGACACCTGGGTCGCCTTCGCCAAGACCGGCGATCCCGGTTGGCCCCGCTACGATCCGGCGAGCGACCAGCGGATGACCGTCACCAACGACGGCGCGGCCCTGGCCGCGGCGCCCGAACGCATCCGCGCCCTGGGGGCTCTTCGAGACGCCCAGGCGCGCTGAGACATCAAACAAAAAAGGGGAGGGATAAAAATGAAGACCTTGAAGATGGCCCTGGTGCTGGGGACCTCGATCAGCGCCCTGGCGGCTGGCAATGCGATAGCCCAGACGGCCAAGCCCGACGAGACGATGATGATCACCGAAGTGGTCGTCACCGCCCAGAAGCGCGAGCAGAAGCTGCAGGACGTGCCGATCGCGGTCAGCGTCGTCGGCGAGGCCGACCTGCAGCGCCGCAACATCGGCAATATCGACCAGCTGAAGCTGGTGGTGCCCAGCTTCGAGGCCACCTCGTTCGGCGTGTCGGTGCGCGGCGTCGGCACCTCGACCTTCTCGACCTCAATCGAGCCGACGGTGTCGACCGTGCTGGATGGCGTGGTGCTGGGCCGGCCCGAGATGGCGCTGGGCAGCTTCTACGACGTGGCGCGGGTGGAAATCCTGCGCGGCCCGCAAGGCATGCTGTTCGGCAAGAACGCCTCGGCGGGCCTGGTCAGCATCACCACCAACGCGCCGAAGATCGGCCGACTGGAGGCCATCGCCAATCTCAATGTCGGCCAGGACGGCTACAACAAGTCCGACGTCACGGTGAACCTGCCGCTGGGCGACAAGGCGGCCTTGCGCATCGGCGGCTTCGTCAACGAGCAGGACGGCGTCCTGCATAACCTGAAGGACGGCCGGCGCTTCAACGGCAACGACGAGTGGGGCGGCCGCGCCAAGCTGCTGTGGCGTCCCACGGACTCGGTCGAGGTGCTGCTCGCCGCCGACTACGCCAAGCAGGACCAGTCGCTCACCTGGTCGCCGTACAAGCTGAACCCGACCGGGGCCATGGGCCTGGCCTTGGGCGCTTGTGGGGTGAAGGCCTCGCCCGACAACACCGACCTCTGCATCGACGGCGCGCAGTACAAGGACCGCGAGAACTACGGCTTCTCGGCCCAGGTCAACTGGAGCCTGCCCGGCGGCCTGACCCTGACCTCGATCACCGCCGGCCGGCGTGATTTCGATTACAGCAACGGCGACTCCGACAGCCTGCCGGTCAATATCCTCAACGACAACATCTCCAACCAGGACCTGCGCCAGGTCAGCCAGGAATTGCGCCTGGCCTCGCCGACTGGCGGCGCGCTGGAGTATGTCGCGGGCCTCTACTACTACCGCCAGAAGACCAACCAGGTCACCGACCAGACCGGCACCTTCGGCGTCTCGCCGGTGCCGATCATCAACTCGACGATCAACAGCCTGGTCGACACCGAGAGCTACGCCGCCTTCGGCCAGGCCAGCTATCAGCTGAACGAGAAGCTGGCCCTGATCGGCGGCGCGCGCCTGACGCACGACAAGGTCGGGCTGGACTTCCGCCAGTTCACCCGCCCGGGATTCTTCGGGATCAATCCCACGGTGACCTTCAACGACAGCGTCACCAAGACCAACGTCTCGTGGCGGGTCGGCGCCCAGTACCAGCTGGCCCCGAAGACCATGGGCTATGCGACGGTGTCGCGCGGCTACAAGGGGCCGGGCTTCAACCAGACCGGCGTCTCCAGCGCCACGGTGAAACAGGAGGTCGGTCCCGAGATCCCGACCAGTTACGAGGTCGGCGTCAAGGCGACCCTGCTGGGTGGCCTCGCGGTGCTAAACGTGGCGGCCTTCTCGACCAAGTTCGACGACTATCAGGCCCAGACCGTCGACTTCACCCTGACCCCGCCGGCCTTCCGCACGATCAACGCCGGCGTGCTGAAGACCAAGGGCCTCGAGGGCGACCTGACGGCGGTCCTGGCGCCGGGCCTGCTGATCACCGCCTCGGCGGCCTATATCGACGCCCAGTACGGCAAATTCGCGCCGATCTCGTGCGATCCGCTGACCACGCCAACGGGCTGCGTGCTGATCTCGCCGGGCCTCTACGGCTTCGACGCCTCGGGCAAGGCGCTCAGCGGCACGTCGAAGTGGAAGACCAGCCTGGCGGCGGTCTACGAGCGGTCGATCGGCCATGGCCTGCAGCTGAACGCCTCGGCCGACTACGGCTGGCGCGACGGCTACAACGCCTCGGCCACCGGCGATCCCAGCACGCGGGTCGAGAGCTATGGCGTCCTGGGCGCGCAGCTGGGCGTCGGGGCCGAGGACGACCACTGGCGGATCGCCGTGTGGGGCAAGAACCTGACCGACCAGCGCTTCCCCAGCGCGCTCTTCACCACGCCGTTCGGCGGCAAGGGCGACTACAGCCAGGTCCTGACGGGCGACGCGTTCCGCCGCTACGGCGTGACCCTGAACCTTCGCTACTGAGGTTCATCGACTAGGCGCGACTATCGGCCGGAGGGTTTTGCCCTCCGGCCTTTTTCATGGTGGTCAGGCGGGGTCGACGACGATCGACAGCGGCCCGGCGAGGTCGGCCCAAACCAGCAGCCGCTGGGCGGCGGGATCGTGCCGCCAGCGGGCCAGGGCCTGCGACACGCGCACCGTGACGCCGCGCGGGAACCGGACGTTGGGAACGTAGATCTCGGTCGGCGCGGCGACGTCCGGATCGGCCTCCAGCATCAGCTCGAAGCGGCCATCGGCATAGCGCATGGCCGTGATCTCGCCCTGGGCCATCTGGGCGTAGGGACGACAGAAGCCGAGCAGGGCGCGGGCGCCCGCGTTGGGATCGTTCGGCGAAGGTCCATCAATCTGGTCGGGCGAGAAGATCGACAAGTCCTCCTGGTTCCAGCCGTCGCCGATCCGCAGGTCGTTGCGGTTGCTGGCCGTGTAGTTCCACTGGGTCGAGGACAGCTGCAGGGCGTCCAGGGCGTCGTACATCAGCGACAGCGCCTGAGCGTGGGCGGTCCAGACGCCTTCGCCGCGCTCGCCCCGCGCCCAGGCCTCGAAGGCGTCGCCGTGGTTCAGGTCGTAGGGAATGCCGAATTCGCCGATCAGGGTCGGCGCGCCCTCGGCCCCGACCTTGGTCCCCAGCCACGAGATATAGGCCATCTGGTTGAAGTACTTGGCTCGCAGCGCGTCGGTGTCGTGGTCGGGACCGAAGCGCTTCTTGCGCAGGATGTCGATGTCGTACCAGTGGCTGGCGTTGACGCTGCGCGCGGGCATCGCTTCCGGGAAGGTCCGACCGGTGCCGATCAGGTACGGGCACAGCTCGGCGAACACCAACCAGTCGGGCCGCACGGCGCGGATGGTCTCCGCCACGCGGGCGAAGAACGGGGCCATGCACTGGGCCTCGTGGTCGATGGGCTGGCCGTCGCGCAGGCGGAAGAAGTCCTCGTCCAGCACCAGGTCGCCGTCATTGTCGAAGCGCCAGGCGCCAGCCCGCTCGAACGGGTCGGGACCGTCGTCCCGCCAGATCGAGACGCCGGCTTCGTTGGCCGTCCGGCGACCCAGCACGCGCAGCACGCCGCGCTCGTCGCTCCAGCCCAGTTCTGCCACCTCGACCGTGCGGCCACGGGCGGCGCGCAGGCCGTCCAGCGGCGTCCAGGCCTGGCCGGGCCAGACGGGCAGGGGGTCTTCCGGTGTCGCCCGCAGGCGCGGGGCGCTCATCGGCAGGCCGACCCAGCCCAGGCCCGGCTCGTTGAAGGTGTCGAAGCCGATGACGTTGTCCAGGTGCGCCACGCGGCGCGCCACGGCGGCCATGGCTCCCAGATAGTGGTCCTGCAGGAAGCGCTGGACGTTGCGGTCCTCGACCGTCCAGTCCGGTGTCAGCATCTCGCCGGCGAAGAAGGCGGTCCAGGCGATACCGTTGGCGGCCAGGCGGTAGTTGCTGGCCCAGCTCATCATCGGATAGCGGTCCTCCTGCCGCCGTTCCTCGCTCGTGTAGTCATAGCGGTGCTGCATGACGTGGGCGGCGTCGGCGGCGTCGAACCTAATGAAGTCCAGGCCCAGGGCCTCGAACACCCAGCCGGGCGCGCCGTCGCCGCCGCTCATCCGGCTCCAGACGTCCTGGTGGAAGTCGACGAAGACGAACAGACCGTGGGCCTGGGCGCGCCCCACGACGGCGGCGAAATAGTCGAGATAGGCTTCGTCATACTGGTCCGGGCCCGCGTGCTCGACGGCCTCCCAAGTAGTCAGCAGCCGCAGGGTGTTGAAGCCCCAACGGGCGATGCGGGCCAGATGCTCGTCGGCTTCCTCCAGCGGGAAGGGACGACCGACGAAACTGACCGTGCGGTGGTCGGAAAAATCGCTGGGCCGGTCGGTGCCGCCATCGGGCCAGGGGACCTTGCAGTCGCCTCCCAGATTGACCCCACGCAGGATCGCGTGACGCCCGTGGGCGTCCACGAAAAGGCTTCCACGAACATCGATCGACGGCTTTGACATTCCGCTCCCCCGGGGGCATTGTGATTTCGTTATACAAGTGGTGAATAAACGGGGCGCGCCGGTTGGTCCAGCCCCGAACGGGGAGGCGGGTAAGGGAATGCCAAGCGTGACGAGGGGTGATGAGCCTCGGCTGACGGCTGTCCGGAAGGCGGCGATCGGCGTCGGGGATTTCGGCTTCAACCTGTATTGGCAGACGGCCGGGCTCTACCTGCTGTTCTTCTATACGGACGTGCTGGACCTGCCGGCGGCGACGGCCGGCTTCATCTACATGGCGGCCCTGATCTGGGACGCGGCCCTGGATCCGATCTTGGGCGTACTGGTCGACCGCACCCGCACCCGCATGGGCCGCTACCGGCCTTATCTGCTTTTAGGCGGAGCGCCGCTGGCGCTCGGCTTCGTGGCGGTGTTCGCGGGGCCGGTCTGGCCCGGCGCGGGCGCGATCGTCTTCGCCGCGGTGACCCACCTGCTGTTCCGCACGCTCTACGCGGTGGTCTCGATCCCGTATGCGGCGCTGTTCGCTCGCATCACCCGCGACAGCACCCAGCGCGGCGACATGGCTGGCGTGCGGATGGTGTTCGGCACCCTGGCGGCCATCGCGGTCGCGGCCCTGACCCTGCCGCTAGCCCAGGCGCTATCGACGCCCGAGGCGCCCCGCCGAGGCTGGATGATCCTGGCGGCGGCCTATGGCGTCATCGCCGCCCTGTGCCTGCTGGCCGTGGCCTGGGCCGCGCGCGGTCTGGACGCGGCCGACGAGGCCGCTGAGCCGCCGCGTCCGATCAGCGACGTCCTGCGTAGCCTGGCCGCCAACAAGGCCCTGATGCTGGTGCTGGGCGCGGTCGTGCTGAGCGCCTTCTCGGGCACGATGTTCTCGAAGAACCTGCTCTACTATTTCAAGTACGTGATCGGCGACGCCAAGCTGGGCAGCGCGGCCCTGGCCATCGGCGCCCTGACGGCGGCGATCTGCGTGCCCGCCTTCGCGGTGGTGGTGCGCCTGGCCGGCAAGCGCGCGGCCTGGCTGATCGGCGCGGTCCCGGGCCTGGCGGGTCTGGTCGTCTGGCATCTGGCCGACGGCCACGGCGTCGTGCCGCTGTTCGCCGCCGTGGTGCTGCAGGCCATGGGCCTGGCGTCCTACGTCGTCTGCTTCTGGGGCATGCTGCCCGACACCGTCGAGTACGGCGAGTGGCGCACCGGCGTGCGCACCGAATCCATGGTCTTCGGCCTGGTCGTGCTGGGCCAGAAGGCGGCTTTGGGCCTGGGCGCGGGATTCCTCGGCATCGCCCTGACCCACGTCGGCTACGTCCCCAACGCGGCCCAGAGTCCGGAGACCCTGGCCGGCATCAAGGCGATGATGTTCTGGATCCCGCTGGTCGGGGGCCTGGCCTCAGCCGGCCTGATCGCCCTCTATCCCATCACCCGCGCGTCGCACGAGAAGATGGTGGCCGAGATCGCCGCCCGCTCGGCCGACGCGCCGGTCGCCCCCACCAAGCTTTCGCTGCAAGAGACGGTGATCCAATGACCCGCGCCGCTTACCTGGCCGCTCCCCTGGCCGTTCTGGGAACGCTGGCCCTGGCCGGTCAGGCCCACGCCGCTACGCCTTGCGACGACCTGACCAAGGTCAAGATCGCCGGCGCGACCATCACCGCCGTCAAGGCGATGGCCCTCGGCGCGCCGCAGGAGATCGAGGTGTTCGGCATCCCGCCGCTGCCGGCCTCGGCCGCCTATTGCCGGGTCAACGCCACCCTGTCGCCGACGCTCTCGTCGTCGATCCGCGTCGAGGTCTGGCTGCCGCCCGAGGCGACCTGGAACGGCAAGTTCATGGCCACCGGCAACGGTGGCTATGGCGGCACGCTGGGCGGACCGCGCCTGGCCATGCGTCCGGCGGTCAAGGCCGGCTACGCCGTGGCCGGAACCGACATGGGCCACACCGAGGACGGCGCCGGCGGCTCGGCCGACTGGGCGCTGAACCAGCCCGAGAAGATCGTCGACTGGGGCCATCGCGCCAACCACGAGACCGCCGTCTTCGCGAAGGCGCTGATGGCCGCCCACTACGGCAAGGGTCCGCGCCGCGCCTACTTCACCGGCTGCTCGGACGGCGGGCGCGAGGCGCTGATGGAGGCCCAACGCTATCCGAACGACTTCGACGGGATCGTCGCGGGGGCGCCGGCCAATAACTGGACCAAGCTGATGGGCAGCTTCGCCTGGTCGTGGAAGGCGGTGCACGAGGTCCCCGAGAGCCGCATCCCCGACGCCAGCCTGGCCATCATCCAGAAGGCGGCGCTGGCTCAATGCGACAAGCTGGATGGCGTCGCCGACGGCGTGGTCGAGGATCCGCGCCGTTGCCGCTTCGACCCCGTGGTGGTCCAGTGCAAGGATGGCCAGACCAAGGACTGCCTGACCCCGGCCCAGGTCGCGGGCCTGCGCAGGCTGTACGAAGGCCCCCGCGACGCCAAGGGTAAGGCGCTGTTCCCCGGCTATCCGGCCGGCGGCGAGGCCACGCCCGGCGCCTGGCCGCTGTGGATCAGCGGCGAGAAGGCCCAGCATCCGTCGTTCGCCCGCTCGTTCTTCGCCAATTTCGTCTATTCGAACACCGGCTGGCAGCTGGCGCAGCTGAACCTGGACAAGGATCTGAAGGCCGCCAAGGCGATCGCCCCGACCGTCGCGTCGGACAATCCCGACCTTTCGGCCTTCAAGGCGCGGGGCGGCAAGCTGATCCTGTTTCACGGCTGGTCCGACGCGGCGATCACGCCGCTGGCGACGATCCAGTACTACGACGACGTGCGGGCCAAGATGGGCGAGACGTCGGCCGACGCCTTTTCGCGGCTGTTCATGGTGCCGGGCATGTCACACTGCTTCGGCGGTCCGGGCACCAACAGCTTCGACATGCTGGCCACGCTGGACGCCTGGGTCGAGGGCGGTCCGGCCCCGCAGAGCGTGATCGCCGCCAAGACCGACAACGACTATGCCGGCCTGCTGGGCATGCCCGCCAAGACCGTCCGGACCCGTCCGCTGTGCGCCTATCCCAAGGTCGCCCAATGGGACGGCAAGGGCTCCACGGACGACGCGGCCAGCTTCAGCTGCCAGGTCGCTAAACGTTAGACACGCCATCGCGCCCGCTCCCTGGCAGGGGGCGGGCGCAAGAGTGGATTGACAGCCCGCCGGGCTGGTCCAAGCATCCCTCCGAAATCCCATACGCGAGATCAGGGACCAGGAACGTCGGGCGCGCTGAGTAGGGCGTGACACCGGTGTCAGTTGGGGGAGTAGATGGCCAGGAACACCCGAAGCGCCGCCGTGGCCGCCGCCACGATCCTGCTGGCCTTCGCCGGCTCGGCTCAAGCCCAGAACGCCACGACCGGCCGCGCCGAACTCACCGCCTATATCGACGGCCTGGCCCGCGATCATCTGAAGGTGCGGCAAGGCGAGGTCGCCGGCCTGAAGACCCAGGCCGAGGCCGAAGTTCGCCGTGCCCGCAACAAGGCCAAGGTGCTGGAGCTGATCGGCGGCCTGCCGCGGACACGCACGCCGCTGGCGGCCAAGACCTTCGGCTTGATCCAGGAGGACGGCTTCCGGGTCGAGAAGATCACCTATGACAGCCTGCCGGGCTATCACGTCACGGCCAATGTCTACGTGCCGACGGGGAAGGGGCCGTTCCCGGCGATCATCGTCGCGCCGGGCCACGGGCTGGACGGCAAGATCGGCAATCGCGGCTTCGCGGTGAACCTGGCCCGCGCCGGCATGATCGTGCTGGCCTACGATATCGTCTCGGAAGGCGAGCGGCTGCAGCACTACGATCCGGAACTGGGCGCCTCCAAGGTCGGCCGCCCGACCGGCGAGCACAGCCTGGCCGCGTGGCAGACCGCGCCGGTGGGCGACCACGTCTCGCGCTACTTCATCTGGGACGCGGTGCGGGGGCTGGACTATCTGGCCGCGCGGCCGGACGTCGACGCTCAGCGGCTGGGCGCGTTCGGCTGTTCGGGCGGCGGCACGATCACCGCGTTCCTGTCGGCCTTGGACGAGCGGGTGAAGGCGACCGCCACGGCCTGCTACGTCACAGACTTCGACCACCTGCTGTCCACCGTCGGGCCGCAGGACGGCGAGCAGTCGATCCCGGGCTTCCTGGCCGCCGGCCTGGATATCGCCGACTTCGTCGAGATGGCCGCGCCGCGCGCCTATGCCGTGGTCTCCACGACCGAGGACATGTTCCCGTTCGCGGGCGCCACGAAGGCGGTCGAGGAGATCAAGGGTGTCTACAAGCTCTATGGCGCGCAGGACCGGCTGAGCTGGATCTACGGCCCCGGCGGTCACGGAGCCCTGGCGCCGATCTCGTCCGACATTGTCGCCTTCTTCACGCGGTGGCTGAAGGATGCGCCCGACAAGCGCCCGTTCGTCGCGCCGCCACGGCTGTCGCCGGACCGGTTGCTGGTCACGCCGACGGGGCAAATCTCGACCTCGATCGGCGGCGAGACCATCCAGACCCTGAATGCGGCACGCGCCAAGCAGGTGTCGGCCAAGCGTCCGGTCGTAGTCTCGACCGCAGACGTCGCGACCCTGCGCGCTCGGCTAAAGAGCGACATCCGGGCTGTGACCTTCGCGACGATCCAGCCTGGCGCCACGCCGCCCGAGGCGGTTGAAGGTGCCAACGGCGCCCTGCGCCTGAAGGTCGCCGACGGCCAGTTCGCCGACGCTGTGCTCACCCTCCCAGAGGGCGAGGGACGTCATCCCGCTGTGCTGCTGCTGACCAGCCAGCCCCAGGCCGTGAAGGCCGAGGCGGCGCGCCTGGCCAAGGCCGGAAACTTGGTCCTGACTCTGGTGGCGCGCGGGTCTGGCGGGACCGAGGAGATCAAGGCCACGGTGCTGGGCGACTGGAACCTGCTGGCCACTCGCGCCCTGCTGGTGGACAAGACGCCACTGGGCCTGCGGCTGGACGACGCCGTGCGGGCGATGGACTGGCTGGCGGCCCGCGCCAACGTCGATGCCAAGGCGATCCGCGTCCACGGGCTGGGGCCGCTCGGACCGGTCGCGCTGCACCTTGGGGCGGTCGACGACCGCGTGGCGGCGATCTACGCCGACAACAGCCTGACCGCCTACCACATGGCGGTCGACCAGCCGATCCAGCGCGAGCTGCCCGAGGTGCTGCCGCCGGGCGTGCTGCGCCGCTACGAGCTGGCGGACTTGGCCCTGGCGGCGTTCCCGCGCCCGGTGACCTTCATCAATCCGACCGACGCCGTCGGCGTGCCGCTGAAGGAGGCCGAGTTCGACAAGGAGCTGGCCTCCGTCCGCGCCGCCGACCGCAAGCTGGGCCAGCCCGACCAAGTGCGCTGGACTTGGCGCGGCGGCCGCGATCCCCTGCCGCTGCCGTGAGGACCGACCCGATGAACACCACTCGCCGCGCCCTGATCGCCTCGACGGCCGCGCTGGTCGGCACGCCGGCCCTCGCTGCGCCCGGCCGCGACGACGCCTGGAAGGAGGCCGACGTCATCCTGGCCCGGATCAAGCCGCCTGCTATCCCGCGCCGCGACTTCCCGATCATCAAGTTCGGGGCCAAGCCTGACGCCGACTGCACGAAGGCGATCGCCGCCGCGCTGGAAGCGGCCGCTAAGGCCGGCGGCGGTCGCGTGGTCGTGCCGGCGGGCGTCTGGCTGACCGGCGCGGTCCACCTGAAGAGCCGGACCGAGCTGCATGTCGCCAAGGGCGCGACGCTGAAGTTCCTGCAGGACCCCGCCGCTTATCTGCCGGCCGTGCTGACCCGCCACGAAGGCGTGGAGCTGATCAACTATTCTCCCTTCATATACGCCCTGGAGCAGCATGACATCGCCCTGACCGGCGAGGGGACACTGGACGGCCAGGCCGACGCCGAGCACTGGTGGAACTGGATCCGGCGCAAGCCCCCGGGCGTGATCGACGACCGCAAGCGCCTGACCGAGATGGCCGAGGCCGGCGTACCTGTCGCCCAGCGCGTGTTCGGGGCCGGAACGACCATCCGGCCGATGTTCATCCAGCCCTATCGCTGCCGGAACGTCCTGATCGAGGGCCTGACCATCATCGGCTCGCCGATGTGGGAGGTGCATCTGGTCGAGTGCGAGAACGTCATCGTCCGTAAGCTGAACATCCACAGCCACGGTCCCAACAACGACGGCTGCGACCCGGAATCCTGCCGCGACGTGCTGATCGAGGGCTGCGTGTTCGACACCGGCGACGACTGCATCGCCATCAAGTCCGGCCGCAACGCCGACGGACGGCGGCTGAACAAGCCGACCGAGAACGTCATCATCCGCGACTGCCAGATGATGGATGGCCACGGCGGTGTCACCCTGGGCAGCGAGATCACCGGCGGGGTGCGCAACGTCTTCGTCGAGCGCTGCAAGATGGACAGCCCGCGCCTGGATATCGCCATCCGCTTCAAGAACAACGCCATGCGCGGCGGGACGCTGGAGAACATCCATGTGCGCGACATCGCCGTCGGCCAGGTGGCCAAGGCGGTGATCACCGTCGACTACAACTACCAGGAAGGCGCCAACGGCCCTTACCTCCCGGTGTTCCGTAACCTGGTGATCGAGCGGCTGGTCAGCGGTCACAGCCCGCGCGCGCTGGACCTGCAAGGCTTCGCCAACGCGCCGATCCGCGACGTGCGGCTGATCGACTGCGAGTTCAACGACGTCTCGGGCCAGAATATCGTCCGCTACGTGGACGGCCTGACCTTCGATAACGTCAGGATCAACGGTCAGCCCGCCAAGTCGCCGGCGGCTTAAGCCGGTCCGCCGCCCAGGGCGCGGACGAGGTCGACGGAGGCTTGCAGGCGCCGGGTCTGCAACACCAGCGACGCGCGCTCGGCCGTCAGCGCCGCCGTCTGGGCGGTGACCACGTCCAGATAGGTGGCCGCGCCCTGGCGATAGCGGGTCATGGCCAGGTCCTCGGTGTGCTTGGCCGAGGCCACCGCGTCGTCCTGGTCCTTAGCCTGGTCGGCCAAGCGGTTGGCGAGCGCCAGCTGGTCCTCGACATTGCGGAACGCCGCCAGCACCACGCCGCGGTAATTTTCCGCCGCCTGGGCGTGGGCGGCCTTGGCGGCCTCGACCCCGGCCTTGCGGCGGCCGCCGTCGAAGATCGAGCCGGCGATCTGCGGGGCCAGCAGCCACAGGGCGTTGGGCGCCTCGAACAGGTCGACGCCGCCGGCCGACTGCCAGCCGGCCTGGCCAGCGATGGTCAGGGCCGGGAAGCGTGCGGCCTGGGCCACGCCGATCTGGGCGTTGGCAGCGGCGGCGCGGCGCTCGGCGGCGGCGATGTCGGGACGCCGTTGCAGGATCGCCGACGGTACGCCGACCGGGACCTTGGGTTGGGCGAAGGCGATCTCGGCCGCCGGCAGGTTGAAGGTCGAAGCCGTCTCGCCGACCAGGGCGGCGATGGCGTGCTCGTAGAGCGCGCGCTGGGCGGCGACGTCGCTGAGCTGGGCCTTGGCGGTCGACAGTTGGGTCTGGGCCCGGCCGACATCGAGGCCGGTGGCCGCGCCGCCGCTGTGGCGGATCTGGGTCAGGTCCAGAGCGCGCTGATAGGCGGCGACGGTGTCGACCAGCAGCTTGGTCTGGGCGTCGAGGCCGCGCAAAGCGAGATAGCTGTCGGCCAGCTCGGCTTGCAGGCTGAGACGCACGGACTCCAGGTCGGCGGCGCTGGCCTGGGCCTGGGCGGTCCCGGCGGCGACCTGGTTGCGGACGCGGCCCCACAGGTCTACCTCGTAGGACGCTGTCGCGACGACCTGACGAGTCGAATACTCGTCGACGCCACCGTTGCGTAGCGGTGCGTTGTCCGAGCGGCGCTGGCGGCTGGCCACGGCGGAGCCGTCGAGCGACGGGAAGAGACCGGCGCGAGCCTGGGCGGCCAGGGCCGAGGCCTGGTCGTGGGCGGCGACGGCGGCGGCGAGGTTCGGATTGGCCTTGGCCGCGCGGGCCTCCAGGTCGTTCAGCGTCGTGTCGCCATAGACCGTCCACCAGTCACCGCGCGCTTGCGTGTCGGCGGGGGCAGCCGGCGTCCAGGGGCCGGTCTCCTTGAAGGCGACCGGCGTGGTCACCGCCGGCGGGACATAGGGCGGGGCGCTGGCGCAGGCGGCCAGGACCGAGGCCGCCGCGGCGACCAGCAGCAGGGTCTTAGCCTTTGGCATGGGCCGCTCCAGCGGAAGTGCCGGCCACGCGCACGAGGTCGCCATTGGCCAGGGCCTCGGGCGGGTTGTCGATCACGCGCTCGCCCGATTGCAGGCCCGCGCCGATCTCGACCTCGGTGCCCAGGTCGCGGACGATGGTCACCGGACGGATCTTCACGTGGCCGTCGGCGCCGACCACGGCCACGGTCGGGCCGTCGTGCTTGAAGAGCAGGGCCGTCGAGGCGACCTTGGTCGTCGTCGCGGCCGAGGCCAGCTTGAACGAAACCTGGGCGTAGGCGCCGGGCTTCAGACGTCCGTCAGGATTGTCGATCTGCAGCTCGACCAGCATGGCCCCGCCGCGCCCAACCGATTGGGCGTCGTTGACCACCGAGGCGGTGAAGGTCTGGCCCGGATACTCGGGCACCTCGACCTGGGCGGTCAGGCCGCGATGGACCAGCGACGAGTAGTTCTGCGGCACGCTGACATAGATCCGCATGCGGTGCTGGTCGGCGACCGTGAACAGGGCGTTGTCGGCCGAGCCGCCGACCGAAATCAACTGGCCGATGTCGGTGTTACGGGCGGTGACCACGCCGTCGAACGGGGCGGTGATGCGCTTGAAGGCCTGCTGGGCCAGCAGGCGGTTGAGGTCAGCCTGGGCGGCGTTGACCGCCGAGTTGCGGGCGGCGAGGTCGCCGGTCTTCTCGTCGGCTTCCTGGCGCGAGACGGCGTCCTGGGCGACCAGGCCTTCCCAGCGCTTGGCCGTGATCGCCGACAGGCGCTGGTTGGCCTGGGCGGTAGCCAGGTTGGCGCGGACCTGAAGGACCTGCTGGTCGAGGTCCGGCGTGTCGATCTCGGCCAGCACCTCGCCGGCCTTCACCCGCTGGCCGATGTCGGCGTACCAGCGCTTGAGATAGCCGCTGGTCCGGGCGTGGATCGGCGCGGTGTAGAAGGCCTGGACGTCGCCGGGCAGGACGAGGTCGGCATGGCCGCCGCCCTTCACCTGGGCCAGGCTGATGGTCGGGATGGACTGCTCGTGGGTCCAGGTCTTCAGCGATTGGTCGGCGTGGACGCGGGCGGCGATGCCGCCGGCCACCACGACGGCGGCCACGATGAGGGCGGCGGTCCCGACCAGCTTCAGGCGGCGCGTCGAGATCGCGCCCTGCGAGGCGATGTGTTGATCAGGCATGGGTGGCTCCGGCGATCGGGGCGGTGTCTTGGTGGGTCTTCTTGCGGCCGTGGACGAGGCTGAAGACGACGGGGACGAACAAGAGGGTGGCCGTGGTGGCGAAGATCAGGCCGCCGATGACGGCGCGGCCCAGGGGCGCGTTCTGCTCGCCGCCTTCGCCCAGGCCCAGCGCCATCGGCGCCATGCCGATGATCATGGCCAGGGCGGTCATCAGCACCGGACGGAAGCGGGTGAAGCCGGCCTCGATCGAGGCTGTGATCGCGTCGCCGGTGGCGTCCAGGCGTTCGCGGGCGAAGCTGACGACCAGGATCGAGTTGGCCGTGGCCACGCCCATGCACATGATCGCCCCGGTCAGGGCCGGCACCGACAGGGTGGTGCCGGTGGCGAACAGGATCCAGACGATGCCGGCCAGGGCGGCGGGCAGGGCGGTGATGATCACGAACGGGTCCAGCCACGACTGGAAGTTCACGACGATCAGCAGGTAGATCAGCACGATCGCCGCGATCAGGCCAAAACCCAGGCCCGAGAAGGCGGCGTTCATCGTCACCATCTGGCCGCGCAGGGTGACCGTCGCGCCTTTCGGACGCTCGTGGGCCAGGTCCTTCAGCACCTTGTTGATGTCGGCGGTCACCGCGCCCAGGTCGCGACCTTGCGTGGTGGCGTAGATGTCGAGCACCGGCTGGATGTCGTAGTGGCTGACCACGGCCGGGGCGCTGTCGCGCTTGATGGTGCCGAGGCCCCCCAGGATCTGGGCTTCGCGCGTCCCGCTGGCGCCGGTGATCGGCAGGCCGGCCAGGTCGGACATCGACTTGACGCGGTAGTCCGGCACCTGGGCGACGATCGGGTACGACACGCCGTTCTTGGGGTTCAGCCAGAAGGTGGGCGAGACCTGCGAGCTGCCGGCCAGCGAGGCCACGACGCTGTTGGTTACGTCGCGCTCGGTCAGGCCCAGTTGCGACATCCGCGAACGGTCCACGTCGACGCGCAGCTGCGGCGCGCCCTCGGGCTGCTGCATGCGCACGTCCACCAGGCCGCGGATGGTCTTCAGGCGGGCCAGGATCTTGTTGGCGTAGGCGCGGTTGGCGGCGGCGTTGGGGCCGGCGACCTGCAGGTCGATCGGGGACGGCGCGCCGAAGTTCAGGATCTGGCTGATGATGTCGGCCGGCAGGAACGAGAAGGTCGCGCCTGGGAACTGGCGGGGCAGTTCCTCGCGCAGCTTTTTCACGTAGTCGGCGGTCGGATGGTGCTCGGCCTTCAAGGCCACGAAGATGTCGCCGTCCTGCGGCCCGATCAGGCCCGAGTTGCTGTAGACCATGTTGATCGAGCTGTTCGGGATGCCGATGTTGTCGACGACCGAGGTGATCTCGTCGGCCGGCACGACCTTGCGGATGGCGTTCTCGACCTGGCCGAACAGCAGCGAGGCGTCGTCCAGGCGGGTGCCCACGGGTGCGCGGACGTGCAGGGTGATTTGGCCGGCGTCGACGCTGGGGAAGAAGTTGCTGCCCAGGAACGGCGCCAGGCCGAACGAGGCGACGACCACCACCATGAAGCCAATGACGAACACGCGGCCCGAGTTCATGGCCATGACCAGCAGGTCGCGATATCCCTCGCGCACCTTGCCGAAGCGGGTCTCGAAGCCGCGCTGGAAACGGACCAGCGGGTTGCGCGACGGCGCGCCGGCGTGGCCGTGCTCCGAGGCGTGCTCGTAGTCCAGGCGCTCGGTGTCATGCGGCTTGAGCAGATACATCGCCAGGGTCGGGACCAGGGTCCGCGACAGGATGAACGAGGCGATCATCGCGAAGACCACAGCCTCGGCCATCGGCACGAACAGGAAGCCGGCCACGCCCTTCAGCATGAACATCGGCACGAACACGATGCAGATGCAGAGCAGGGAGACGAAGGCCGGGGTCACGATCTGGGCCGCGCCGTCCAGGATCGCCGTCTTGACGTCCTTGCCGTGCTCCAGGTGCCAGTTGATGTTCTCGATGGTCACCGTGGCGTCGTCGACCAGGATGCCGACGGCCAGGGCCAGGCCGCCCAAGGTCATGATGTTCATCGTCTGGCCGATCGCCGACAGGGCGGCGATGGCGGCCAGGATGGCCAGCGGGATCGACACGGCGATGATCACGGTCGAGCGCCAGCTGCCCAGGAACAGCAGGATCATGACGCTGGTCAGGGCCGCGGCGATGACGCCTTCCTTGATGACGCCGCCGATCGCGCCCTTCACGAACAGCGACTGGTCGTTCAGCGGGGTGATCTTGAAGTCGTCCGGCAGGGTCTCCTTCAGGATCGGCAGGCGCGCCTTGACGCCGTCGACGATGGCCAGGGTCGAGGCCGAGCCGTTCTTCAGGATGGTCGACAGCACCGCCCGGGCGCCGTCCACGTGCACGACGTTGGTCTGCTGGGCCGAACCGTCGCGCACCTGGCCGACGTCGCGGATGTAGATGGTCGCGCCGTCCACGGTCTTGATCGGCAGGGCGTTCAGCTCCTCGATCGTCTCGGCCGCGTCGTTCAGGCGGACATTGTACTGGAAGGTGCCGATCTTGATCGTGCCGGCGGGCAGGATCTGGTTTTGGGCGGCCAGGGCGTTGGAGACGTCTTGCGCCGACAGACCCTTGGACTGCAGGGCGACGGGGTCGAGGTCGATCTGGATCTGCCGGACCTTGCCGCCGTACGGATAGGGGATGGCCGCGCCGGGCACGCTGATCAGGGCGGGGCGGACAATGGTCTGCGAGAGGTCGAACAGCTTCTGCTCGGATTGCGACTTGCCGGCCTGGGCCAACTGCAGGATCGGCACCGTGGCGGCGCTGTAGTTGATGATCAGCGGCGGGGTCGTGCCGGCCGGCATCTGGCGCACTGCCGACTGCGAGATCGAGGTCACCTGGGCGGTGGCGGTGCGGATGTCGACGCCGGGCTGGAAGTAGATTTTGACGATGCCGATGCCGGGCAGAGACTGGCTCTCGATATGGTCGATGTCGTTGACCGTGGTCGACAACACGCGCTCGTACGGCGTGACGATGCGGCCGGCCATCTCCTGCGGCGACAGGCCGGCATAGTTCCAGGCCACGCCGATCACCGGGACACGGATCTCGGGGAAGATGTCGGTGGGTGTGCCGAGGGCCGCCAGGACGCCGAAGATCAGGATCAACATCGCCATGACGATGAAGGTCAGCGGGCGTTGCAGGGCGATACGGACGATGGCGTTCAAGCGGCCTGCTCCGGACTTGCAGGTGGGGGATCCCGCGAGCCCCGTTCGGGTGGGGGGAAAGGACTCGCGGGATCAGCGCGTACATAAGCTGCGCCAGGGGGAGATGCGCCCCCGCGCCTAAACCCGCCGTCTCAACCGGATGAAACTTCTTTCATGTTGCCGCCGAACCGGTAGCCATGGCCGCGCACGGTTTCGAGCAGGGGCCGTCCGAAGGCCGCTTCCAGCTTCTGGCGCAGGCGGGCGATGGCCATGCGGACGCGCTCGGGACGGGGGTCGTCACTCTCGCCCCAGACGTGCTTGAGGATGCGCTCGGCGCTCAGCACTTCGCCAGCGTGTTCGACCATATAGGCCAGCAGGGCGTAGTCGCGGGCTGGCAGGGACAGGACCTGACCGTCCAGGCTGGCGGTGCGGGCGGCGGGGTTCAGGCTCAGCGGCGTGCCGTTGGCGGTGATGGGCGCAGCGGCGGGCGCGAAGCGGGCGAGGGCGGCCAGGCGCGCCTCCAGCTCGACGACATGAACGGGCCGGATCAGGCAGGCGTCGGCCCCGGCGCGCAGGGCGGCGGCGCGGGTGGCGGGCTCGGCGCGGTCGGCGATCAGCACGACGATGGCGCGGTCGGCGCAACGCGACAGGGCCGCCAGCGGCGCGTCGGCCAGGTCGGCGACCTCCAGCAGCACCGCGTCGTAGTCGTCGCCGGCGCTGGCGACGGCCGCGTCGCCCGGGCTGGCCAAGGTCTCGACCACATGGCCGGCCTGGATCAGGGCCTTGGCCAGGTAGAGGTCGCGCGGCCGGTGGCTGGCGTGCAGCAGCCGCACCCTACGCCTCCAGCCCGCGCGGCCAGCAGTCCAGCGACACGCGCAGGCCCGGTTGGGCGTCGTCCAGCGACAGGGTGAAGTGGTGCAGGCGGGCGACGGCCACGACGATGCTGAGGCCCAGGCCCGATCCCGGCAGGTCGCGCGTGCGCTGCGAGCGATAGAAACGGTTCAGCACGGCCTCGCGCTCGTCCTCCGCCACGCCGGGGCCGTTGTCGACCACCTCGATGCGCGGGCCCTCGTCGCGGGTCAGCAGCCGCACCTGCACGGCGCCGTCGCGCGGGGTGAACTTCAGGGCGTTGTCGACGAGGTTGCTGACCGCCTCGAACAGCAGGGCCGGATCGGCGAACACGGTCGAGGCGTCGACATCGAAGCTGGACACGAGCGTGACGCCCAGGTCCTCGGCGACCGGGTCGTGCAGCTCCAGCACATGCTCCAGTACGTCCTGCAGGCGGACGGTCTCGAAATTGGCTTGGCGGTCGCGGCGTTCGATCTCGCCGATGCGGGTCAGGGCGCGGAAGCGGACCAGCAGCTCGTCGGTGTCGGCCAGGGCGCGTTCGACCATCTCGCCGCGATCCTGCTGGCAGTTCTCCTGGGTGGCGCGATAGAGGGCCGCGCGCAGGCGGTTCAGCGGCGTGCGCAGGTCGTGGGCGACGTTGTCGCCGACGCTTTTGACCTCCCACAGCAGACGCTCGGTCTCGTCCATCATGGCGTTGGCGAGCGCCGCCAGCATGTCGATCTCGTCGCGGCGATGCGAGACGGGCAGGCGTACGCCCAGCTCGCCGGCCCGCGCCGCGCGGCTGGCGGCCTGGAGCTGCTCGATCCGCAACAGCGGCGCGACGCTGAGCAGGGCCGCGACGCCCAGGCCCAGCAGCAGGGCCACCGCGCCGCTGACCGCCAGGGCGTTGATCAGGATGTCGCGCAGGCCGGTCAGCACCTTGGCGTCGTGGACCACGAACAACTGCTCGCCCCACGGCAGGCGGCGGACCAGACCGCGCGCGCCGGGCTGTAGGCCGGGCTCGTTCAGCGTACGCGGTTCACCATCGGCCTGGGCGTCGGCGGGCAGGGTGCGGACATTGCCGGTGATGTAGACGCCGTCCTCGGAGAACAGGCCGTAATAGGCGATGGCCCGGCCATCGGCGGCGACGGCGGCCCGCACGCGCTGGGGCAGGGTGTCGGCTGGTCCGTTAGCCAGGACCGTGCCCTCGCTGACGATGATCGCGTCCAGCTGGCGGGTGATGTAGCCGGCCGTGCGCCAGTAGATCATGCCCAGCAGGAAGACCACGGCCACGGCGAACACCGCGCCGTTCAGCAGGGTCAGGCGAAACGGGCTGGCCCGCCAGAGCTCACGCAGGCGCATGGAGAGCGTACCCCGCGCCACGGACCGTGTGCAGCAGCGCCGGCAGGCCCGGCCGGTCGACCTTCTTGCGCAGGCGGCCCATGTGCACGTCGATCAGGTTGGTGCCGGGGTCGAAGTGATAGCCCCAGACCGCCTCGAAGATCATGGTCCGGGTGACGATCTGGCCGGAGTTGCGGGCCATGAACTCCAGCAGCTTGTACTCGGTGGGCATCAGCCGGATCTCGGTCCCGCCGCGATGGACGGTGCGGGCCAGGAGGTCGATCTCCAGGTCGGCGACGGTCAGGGTGGTCTGGCGCGGGGCGCTGGCCCGGCGGCGCAGCAGCACCTCCAGCCGCGCGGCCAGCTCCTCCGAGGCGAAGGGCTTGGTCATGTAGTCGTCGCCGCCGGCCCGCAGGCCCTTCACCCGTTCGTCGACGTCGCTGAGGGCGCTGATCATCAGCACCGGCGTCTCGACCCCCGCGCCGCGCATGACGGTGATGATCGCCAGACCGTCCAGGCTGGGCAGCATGCGGTCCAGGGTGATGGCGTCGAAGTCGCCGCTAACCGCGCGGATCAGGCCCTCACGCCCGTCGGCGACCAGCTCGACCTCGAAGCCGTGCTGTTCCAGCTCGGCGACGATTTCCTGGCCGGTGCCGGGGTCGTCTTCGATCGTGAGGATCTTGGGCATCTGAGGATCGCACTACTCCCTCCAGCCCAGACCCTCAAGCGCGTCGCGGCGTCATCACATCTTGCGACGAGTTCCATGCCTTGAAAATGCAGCTCTGCGCTGAGTGAGAAGCCGAGCTTGGCCGGCTCCCCTAAAAACCGACGTTCTAGCCGACCTCGGGCCGCGCCTGCGCGCGCTCGCGTCTGCTCGATCGCTGGATACGTGCGGGGGAAACGCGATGTTGCTGGGATGGATGAGCCGCTTGGTGCGGGGTTCGGCGGATGTCACGCGAACCAAGGCGACGCGCGGACGGCGCTGCGGGCTGGCGACCTTGATCACGTTCGTCGCGGTCATGGTCATTCTGACGCCCGCGCTCGCGCTGGCCGCGGCGCCGACGGTCACCGGGGTCTCGCCGAACTCGGGGCCGACGGCCGGCGGCGCAACGGTGACCATCAACGGTACAGGCTTCATGACGGCGAACCCCACGGGGGCGGTGAAGTTCGGCGCGACGAACGCGACCTACACCATCAACAGCGACAACCAGATCACGGCGACCTCGCCGGCGAGTTCGTTCGGCACCTATGACGTCACCGTCACCAATCCCGACGGGACCAGCGCCACCAGCGCCAGCGACCAGTACACCTATGTCGCGCCGCCGGTCTCAAGTTCGCAGACCTACGGGTCGATCGTCCCCTACAACACGGGCGGCAACGCGACGACGAACATCGATCTGTCCCTCTTCATCACCGGGGGCAGTTTCGCAACCGGCTACGCCGTGGGATCGGCGACGACGGCCCAGGGCGGTTCGGTCAGTGTAAACAGCTCCGGCATCGCGACCTACACGCCGCCGGTCGGCTTCCGCAACGCCAACGACAGCTTCACCTATACCGCGAGCAATGCCGGTGGGACGTCCAGCCCCGCCACCGTCACCGTGACGGTCGGCAATCCGACGATCACGGTCAGCCTTCCCGCCAGCACGGCCACGGTCGAGCGTGTCTACAACAACCTCGGGAACGCCGTGACGTTTTCGGGCGGCAGGGCGTCCTATACGATCAACAGCATCAGCGGTCTGCCGTCCGGCCTGACCGAGAGCGGCGGCGTGATCAGCGGCACGCCGACGCAGAACGGCACGTACACGGTCACCGTCAACGTCACCGACAGCTCGTTGGGCGCGGGTCCTTACACGACGAACGCCCAGGCGACCCTCATCGTGTCGCTGCCGCCGGCGCCGGTCGTGTCGTCCTTCGCGATCAATGGCCTGACGTACAATTCCGGCTCGGCCACGGCGACGACGTTCAGCGCCGCGCCCCACAGCACCGAGAGCCCGACCGGCTTCCAGGTCGGCGCGTCGTCCTATGGGGGTGTCGTCAGTGTCGATAGCTCGGGATTGATGTCTTACACGCCGCCCGTCGGTTTCCGGGGCACCGACGTGTTCAACTACGTTTCCACCAACGCCGGTGGCACCTCGAACGTGGGCCAGGTCTTCCTGACGGTGAACGATCCCGTGTTCTCGGTGACGCTGCCGGCGTCCACGGGCACGGTCGGCGCCGTGTACAACAGCGGCGCCTCGACTGTGACGATGAGCGGCGGCTGGGCGCCGTACAACAACTTCTCGGCCACCGGCCTGCCGGCCGGCCTGACGATGGACAGTTCCGGGGTGATCTCGGGCACGCCGACCCAGGCCGGCGCCTCCACGATCGTCGTCACGGTGACGGACAGCTCGGGCGGCAACGGTTCGTACACGAGCACCGCCTCGGCGACCCTGAACATCGCCGCGCCGACGATCACGCTGTCGCCGGCGGCCGGCGCTCTTCCAGGCGGTCAGGCGGGAACGGACTATGGCGGCCAGGCCATCGAGGCGACCGGTAGCCTTACACCGTTCTCCTTCGGGGTCACGGCAGGCGCCCTACCGCCCGGCATGACGCTGTCGAGCGGTGGCGTGATCTCGGGAACGCCGACGGGAACCGGGACCTACAACTTCACGGTCACCGCCACGGACAACAGCGGCCACAGCTATACCGGCTCATCGGCCTACAGCATCACGGTAGCTGCGCCGACGATCATCCTTCCGGCGACCTCGCCGTCGAACGGAACCGTGGCCGCGGCCTATGGCGGCCATACGTTCACCGCTAGCGGTGGCGTCTCGCCCTACAGCTTCACCCTGGACAGCGGTTCCTTGCCCGGCGGCCTGACGCTGGCGACGAACGGCGGTCTTTCGGGCACGCCGACCGCGGGCGGTTCGTTCTCGTTCACGATCAAGGCCACCGATTCCACCAGCGGCGCCGGTCCCTATTCGGCCACGCAGTCGTTCTCCCTGAACATAGCCGCGCCGACGATCACGATCGGTCAGAGCTCGCTGCCGAACGGCGCGATCGCGGCGACGTATAACCAGACCGTGACCGCTTCGGGCGGTACGGGCGCGCATACCTTCGCGGTCACCTCAGGTTCGCTCCCGCCTGGCCTGAGCCTGGCGGCCAACGGGGCCATCACCGGGACGCCGACGGGGGCAGGGACGTACAACTTCACCATCACCGCATCGGACTCCAGCACGGGCGGTGGTCCTGACGCGGGCCGCTATACGGGCGCGACCGCTCTGAGCATCACGGTGGCCGCGCCGACCATCGGCCTGTCGCCGACGTCGCTGCCGAACGCCGCAGCGGGCTCGGCCTACAGCCAGACGATCACCGCCAGCGGCGGTACGGCGGGCTATACCTACGCCTTGACCAGCGGCAGTCTGCCGACGGGCCTGACCCTGTCGACCGCCGGCGTCCTCTCGGGCGCGCCGACGGCGGGCGGGAGCTTCACCTTCGACGTCACCGCCACCGACAGCTCGACGGGAACCAACGCGCCGTTCACCGCCACGCGCAGCTACACGTTGGTCGTGGCCGCGCCGACCATCACGCTGTCGCCGAGCGTCTTCACGGCGGTGGCCGTGGGGGCCACGGTCAACCAGACGATCACCGCCAGCGGAGGCACATCCGGCTACACCTATGCGGTGACCGCCGGCGCCCTGCCGGCAGGCGTGAGCCTGTCTGCGGGCGGCGTGCTGTCCGGCGCATCGACGGCGGCGGGAAGCTTCAACTTCACGATCACCGCCACAGACTCCAGCACCGGCGCCGGTCCCTATACGGGCTTGCAGGCCTATACCTGGACCATCGGCTCGGCGACCGTGACGGTCAGCCCGACCAACATCGCCAACGGCCAGATCGGCGTGGCCTATAGCCAGACGATCACCGCCGCCGACGGCGTGGGTCCCTACAGCTACACCGCGATGGGCAGCCTGCCCGGGGGGCTGACGCTGTCGAACCTCGGCGTTATCTCGGGGACGCCGACGGCGGCGGGCTCGTTCAGCTTCACCGTCACCGCGACCGACTCGGCCACGGGGATCGGCGCGCCGTTCATGGGCAGCCACAACTACACAGTCACCATCGCCGCCCCGACGCTTTCGCTGTCGCCGTCCAGCCTGAGCGGCATGGCGGTGGGGGCGTCCTACAGCGTGGCCCTCACGGCCAGCGGCGGTACGGGACCTATCGGCTATGCCGTGCAAGCCGGTGCGCTGCCGACGGGGTTGTCCCTGTCGAACGCCGGGGTGCTCTCCGGCACGCCGACCGCCGCGGGGGCGTTCAACTTCACGATCCTGGCCACCGACTCGTCCACCGGGACTGGCGCGCCGTTCTCGGTGAGCGAAGTCTATAACGTGACCGTGGCGGCGCCGACCGTGGCGCTGAACCCGAGCTCGCTGTCGGCGAGCGCGGCGGGCGGCGCCTACAGCCAGACGCTCACCGCCAGCGGCGGTACGGCGCCCTATGCCTATGCGCTGGATGGAGGCACGGTGCTGCCGGCGGGCCTCACCCTGTCCGGCGCCGGGGTGATCTCGGGCACGCCGACGGCTTCGGGGACGTTCAACGTCTCCATCAAGGCCACCGACTCCACCACCGGGACCGGGGCTCCGTTCTCCGCGACCAACACCTACAGCCTGGTCATCGCCAGTTCGGCCGTGACCCTGTCGCCCTCGGGCCTGTCGGGGGCGATCGTCGGCGCCGCGTACAACCAAGCGCTCACCGCCAGCGGCGGCGTTGCGCCCTATGCCTACACCGTCACCGGCGGCGCGCTGCCGGGCGGCATGACCCTGTCGGCCGGTGGCGTGCTCTCGGGCTCGCCCACGGCGACCGGGACCTTCAACTTCACGGTCCAGGCCCTCGACTCGTCGACGGGCACTGGGCCGACCCATGGGACCCAGGCCTACAGCCTCACGGTGTCCTCGGCCCCGCCGACGGTGACGATCACGCCGCCGGCGGAGCCTGAAGCCGCCTATGGCGTCGCCATCAACCGCAGCTTCGCGGCGACCGGCGGCGTCGCGCCCTACCGCTACGTCCTGACCGGCGCCTTGCCGACCGGGGTGAGCTTCGACACCGCGACCGGCGTGCTCTCGGGCGTGCCGACCCAGGCGGGGACCTTCCCGTTCACCGTGACGGCGACCGACGTTACGGGGGTCTCGGTGACGATCTCGGCCAGCCTGACGACCAAGGCCGCCGAGAAGCCGGTGGTCACGCCGATCACCACGCCGGAGCCGGTGGCGGGACCGACGGTCATCGACCTGAGCAGCCTGATCAACGGCTTCTACGACAAGGTGGTCATCGTCGATCCGCCCAAGCACGGCACGGCGGTCGTCCAGTCGGGCGCATCGATGCCCGCGCCTGCGTCGCGGTCGGCTCGCTCGGCTTCGGCCCCGAGTGCGACGACCATCGTCTACACCCCCAACCCGGGCTATATCGGTCCCGACAGCTTCACCTACGCGGCGACCGGCCCGGGCGGGACCTCGAACCCGGCCCCGATCAGCCTGTCGGTGACCGCTTCGCCGCCGGCGGCGACCGAAGACACCGCCTCGACGCCGGCCAACAGCCCGGTGGAGATCGCGGTGACGGCCAATGACGGCCCCGTGAGCACGATCGCCATCGCGACCGCGCCCGGCCATGGCGCGGCGGTCGTCAACGGCCTGAAGGTGACCTACACCCCGGCGCCGAACTACTTCGGCCCGGACAGCTTCACCTACACCGCCACCGGTTCCGGCGGCGTCAGCGGCCCGACGACCGTCAAGGTCACCGTCCTGCCGCTGGCCGCGCCGACCCAGACGCCACAGTTCCTGTCCCTCGCGGCCGGCCGCACGGCTGTCCTGGCGGCGACGCAGGGGGCCACGGGTTCGCCATTCACGACGGTGGCCGTGGCGACCAAGCCGACCTACGGCACGGCGACCGTGTCGGGGCTGGAGATCAGCTATGTCCCGAACACCAGCTACACCGGCTCGGACACCTTCACCTATGTGATCAACAACCCGTTCGGCGTCTCGGCGCCGATCCCGGTCACGGTGACGGTCAATCCGGCCCCGCTCACGGCCCCGCCGATCACCGTCGAGGTGCTGGCCGGCCAGGACGCGGTGGTGGACCTGACCGCCAACGCCAGCGGCGGGCCGTTCACGGCCGCGGCGGTGGCGACGATCACCCCGACCGAGTCCGGCAAGGCGACCATCGCCAGCCCGGCTTCGGGGCGCTACGTCCTGACCTTCAAGTCGGACAACGCCTTCGCGGGCAAGGCGGTGGTCACCTACACCCTGAGCAACGCCTTCGCGACCTCGGCGCCCGGTACGATCAACGTGATCGTCACCGGCCGTCCCGACCCGACGAAGGACCCTGAAGTGAAGGGCCTGATCGCCGCCCAGAGCGCCACGGCGGTCCGGTTCGCCGACGCCCAGCTCAGCAACTTCAACCGTCGCCTGGAGCAACTCCACAACGGCGGTGGGGCGGGGCGCGGCTTTGGGGTGTCCGTCCAGGGTGGTGATCCCATCCGCACGGACGGCATCGAGGCCCGCGAGCGTCAGCGTCACCTGGCCAGCCTCGGCCTGAACGACGCCACCGATCCCGCCCGTCAGATCGCGCCGCTGGGCTCGACCTATCGCGGTGCGGTCGAAGGCGGCGGTTCGGGCGGTCGTCCCAAGCGTTGGAACGCCTGGGCCTCCGGTTCGGCCGACTTCGGGATGCGCGACGCGATCGGTTCGCAGAGCGGGTTCCGCTTCACGACCGACGGCCTGACCGCCGGCGCAGACTACCGCGTCGGTCCGAACCTGGCGGTCGGCTTCGGTCTCGGCTACGGCCGCGACTCCAGCCGCATCGGCAAGCTGGGCACCAAGAGCCGCGCCCAAGGCTACTCGGGCGGCCTCTACGCCAGCTTCCAGCCCGGCGAGGCGACGTTCATCGACGGCCTGATCGGGGCCGGCACGCTGGACTTCGACACCCGCCGCCACGAGACGGTCACCGGCAAGTTCGTCACCGGCGACCGTGACGGCGACCAGATGTTCGCGGCCCTGACCTTCGGGATGGAGAAACGCCGGGCGACCAGCATGCTCTCGCCCTACGGCCGGATCGCGTTCAGCCGCTCGAACCTGAACGCCTTCACCGAAGTGGGCGGCGGGGCTTACGGCCTGACCTACCACGACCAGACCGTGCGTAGCCTGACCGGCACGCTGGGCCTGCGGGGTGAGTTCAGCCGCAAGGTCTCGGCGGGTCTGCTGTCGCCGAGGTTCCGGGTCGAGTACTCGCACGACTTCGAAGGCGGCGAGGACGCGCGGATCAGCTACGCCGACTGGATCAACGGTCCGGTCTACCGCCTGGCCGTGGACCCGACCGACCGCAACCAGATCCGCCTGGAGCTGGGCGCGGACCTGCGGATCCACTCGGGCCTGACCCTGGGCCTGGACTTCGACAACAGCCTGTCGAAGGACAGCAACAGCCAGGGCCTGAGGCTGACGGTCCAGTCGCCCTTCTAGGGCGGCAAGGCCGGACGAAAGCTCAGGGCGGCGCCAGCAATGGCGTCGCCCTTCTCTTTGGTGGATGAGGGATCAGCCCTGCTTGGTCACCGGCAGCACCAGGACCAGGCAGGCTCCGACAGGCGAGGGCTCCCAGATGACCTGTCCGCCGATCGCTTCGGCCCGGCGCTGCTGGTTGGCCAGGCCGCGGCCCGCGGCGGGCAGGGTGGGATCGAAGCCGCAGCCGTCGTCCTGCACCCGCACCAGCACCCGGTCGTCCTCGGCCCGTACGGACACCGCGACCTCGCGGGCGGCGGCGTGCTTGAGGATGTTGGCGAAGGCCTCCTGCAGGATGCGCAGGATGTGCAGGGCGTGGCGCTGGTCCAGCCATTCCACGGGGGGGACCTCGCCGGCGTCCCAGGTCAGCTTGACCCCGGCGGCCTGCAGGCGCGGCTGCAGGCGGAAGCGTAAGGTCGCCAGCAACAGCAGCAGGTCGGTCTCGACCGGCTCCATCGAGTCGATCGTCAGCTTCAGGTCGTCGATGCAGCCCCGCAGGATGGCGACGGCGTCTAGATCGGCGGCGTGGTCGCCCTCGAAGGCCCGCAGGGCGGAGACCAGGGTCGAGCCCAGGCCGTCGTGCATGTCCTGCATCAGCCGCTGGCGTTCCTGGTGCAGCAGGTCGCGGTTTTCGATCTCGCGCAGCCGCTGGTGGCTGGCGATCAGCTCGTTCTCGCGCTGGGCCAGACGGCGGGAAAGGTCCGCCTTGGCCTGGGTGGCCGTTTCCAGCGCCTCGATGTAGCGGCTGAACATGATGTACCAGCACAGCAAGGTGAGCCCGACGCCGGTGAAGTTGGTCAGGAAGACGCTCTCGATGTTCACCAGGTTCTGTTGCAGCGCCACGTCGTAGACGGCGAAGGCGAGGCCGACCAGGCTCCAGACCGACAGCCACATGGCGAAGCGCGACCTGGCCTTGATCGACAGGCGCATGACGTTGAAGCCGATGACTCCGCCCAGGATCAGCATGTTGATGTAGATCGGCGCCGCCAGCAGGGTGGGGTCCAGCAGGCCCGGCAGGGTGGCGATCGACCAGAACGCGGTATTGACCAGGACCACCCGGGTCATGATCGGCTGGCGTCCGTGGTGCAGCTGGATCGCGAACAGATGCATCGTCGCGCAGATCCAGAAGACCGAATTGATCGTGATCCAGCCGAACCAGGCGTCGGAGACGAGCAGGGGGCGCTCGCCGACGAAGGTGTGCAGCATCCGCAGGTAGCAGACCAGCGAGGTCAGGAAGAACAGGATGTAGATCGGCTCGTTTCGCCGTCTGAACCAGACGAGCAGCGAGAAGACGCCCGTCGCCAGGAAGGCGGTCACCGAGAAGGCCGGCAGCGAGACCTGGAAGAACTCGCGGACATAGTAGCGCGGCGCCAGTTGCCGGAAATTGCCGATCCAGACCGAGGAGAACGCGCCGCCGATGCCGCGGACATGCTGCAGCCGGATGTCCAGCGTCTTGGGCGGATGCGTGGCGTCCGAACGCGGCAAGGCGATCCAGATCGGCTGGTTGGAGCCGTTCCATTGCAGGTTGGCGTGCGACTGGTGGACCAGGCGGCCGTCGGCATAGATCGCCAGCGAGCCGTCCGACTTCCAGCGAGGGATGTAGAGATAGAGCTGGCGACCGTCGTCGGGCAGCGGCGGGACGCTCAGGGCATACCAGCTGACGCGGGTGGCGATGCGTTGCGGCGAGGCGTCGGCGGTCGGCGCGAAGTCAGGCTTGGGCGCGTGGGGCAGGGTGACTGGCTTGCCGTCGAGCCCGCGCGGGCTGGTCGCCGGCGGGCGCTGATAGCCGACGGTTTCCACGATACTCAGCCGCGCGGCGGTGATCCGGTCGCCGCCAGCGCGCGCCTGGACGAAAAGCACGAGGGCCGCGATGGCGAGGGCGATGACGGCCCAGGCCGCCCATGGGAACCAGGGACGGTGGATCAGGCCCGGCCTAGAGGAGACCATGGGCGCGGGCCTCGAACACGGCCTCCGTCTTGGAACGGACCTCCAGCTTGGCGTAGATGCGCCGCACGAAGGTCAGCACGGTGTTGCGCGACACGCCCATCAGCTCGGCGATCTCGTCGAACGAGAAACCGCGGGTGATCAGCTGCAGCGTTTCCTTCTCGCGGTCGGATAGATTGGGGACGCCGCTCTTCTCGGCTGTCTCGGCCTCGTCGGCCACGCGCTCGTCGGGCCGGAAGCGCATCAGCACCTGGCGGGCGATGCGCGGGCTGATCGGGCTGCCGCCGCCGTGCAGGACACGGATGTCCTCGGCGATGGTCGGCAGCGGGCTGTCCTTGAGCAGGTAGCCGCTGGCCCCGGCCTCGATCGAGGCGATGACGTGGCGCTCGTCGGCGAAGGTGGTGGCGACCATGATCGCGCAGCCGGGCCAGTGGGCGTGGGCTTCGCGGATGACGTCGACACCCGAGCCGTCGGGAAGGCCCAGGTCCACGACCAGCACGTCGGCGGCCGAACCGGTCAGTCGGGCGCGGGCTTCGGCCGCCGTGGCCGCGACACCGGCGATCGTCAGGTCCGGCGCGGCGGCCAGGGCGGTCCGGAAGGCTTCCTGGAACGCGGCGTCATCCTCGACCAGGACGACCTTGAGCGGCGTCTCCGACGCGGACTCGATGCTCATCCCGATATTCCTCATTCCCGCTCAAAGGCTTGCGGCGCAAGCCATCGCAGACCTCGCGCCAAACGGGCGTCATCACATCTTGCGACAGGCCCGACATTGCTCTGCTCCGCTTCCCACGGCAACTAGACCGTGGCGGAAGCATCGGGGGAAGCGACCGTCAAAAAAGAAGGTGGGTGAAACGCGAGGGGCGACGGCTGAAGTCTCGTTCCTCGCGCGACCCGGACCTCGTTGTGTGGGGCGCGCTGATGATCTCCAATTCCACCCGTGCGGCCGAGGAACGGCCCGTGATCAGCTTCTCGACCGACAGCCTGCCGGTCGAGGACCGCTTCGACCATTGGCGCGAGGAGCGTGGCCGGAGCCTGTTCGGCGTGACGATCGAACTGCCGCGTGAAAAGCGGTCAGCTTTTCACGGCGCGTTTCGTGCCCGCAGGATCGGCGCGGCCGTGGTGTCGGAGATGAGCGCCTCGTCCTACGTGGTGGGCCGCACGCCCGGCGATATCGCGCGCCAGACCAGCGATAGCCTCTATGTGGGGATGCAAGTGCGCGGCGGCGGCGCGCTCGAGGCCGGCGGTGACGTCGCGTCGGTGGGCGAGGGCGGCATGTCCGTCAGCTATTCGGATTTGCCCTATCTGGCCACGCCCGCCAGCGATGGCGGTTTCCTCTGCCGGGTGCTGAAGATCCCATACGACGCGGCGATCATGTTGGATCGGCCGATCGACAACCTGTTCTCGGCTCAGCCGGCCGAAGACGTGGTGGTCACCCGCGCGTTGCGGGCGGTGTTCGGCGCTCTGACCGATCTGGATGGCGAGCAAGCCGATCCCGAGGCGGATGTGGCCCACGTCGCGCGCCTGGCGCTGGTGGCGCGAGGTCGCCTGTCGCTGAAGCGGCCCGAGACGCGGGCGGCCCTGCACGTTGGTCTTCGCTACGCCGCCTTGGAGATCATGCGTCGCGACCTGCGCAAGGCCGATCTCGGACCAGCCACCGTCGCCCAGGAGCTGGGTGTGTCGGTGCGCCAACTGCACGTGCTGTTCGAGAATTTGGAGCAGTCGTTCTCGCGCACGCTCACCCAGATGCGCGTCGAGGCGGCCGGCGCGATGTTGCGGCGGGCGCGCGCCCTGTCGGTGACCCAGGTGGCACTGGCCTGCGGCTTCGACAGCCTGGCGACCTTCTATCGCGCCTTCGGTCGCGCCCACGGGCTGAGCCCGAACGCGTTCCGGATGGCCTGAAGTCTCGTCGCTTCGTTCCGCGCCAGGATCAGGCTGGCCGCGAAGGCGATCGTCAGGGCGGCGGCGACGAAGCAAGCCGGGCAGTGACCCGCCAGCGACCAGGCGTCCTGCCGGCTGCTGCACAGCGGACCCGCCAGCAGGCGCGGCAGAGCCTGGCCCAGGGCGATCGTCCAGGCGACCAAGGCGGTCGCGCCCATGAGCGGGGCGATAAGGCGAAACTTGGCCGACATGAAGCTCTCCGGAAGCATGGAGAGACAGTCGTCCCGGATCGAGTTCCTGGCTTTGACGCGCATCAAAGCCGGCCGGATGGACGCATGACACCACGGGGCAGGTTCGCCGCAGGGAGTCTGCATGTCCGCCCCGTCCCACACCAGCGCCAGTCCCCCAGCGGGATCGGGAGCGCTCCTCATCATCTCGGTCGTCGGGGCATTCCTGGCGATCCTCGGCGCGGGCCTGACCCAGGATCCGATCTTCCGGCTGCAGGCCGAGACGATCGCCCTGGCCGCCGTGATCGCCGCCTTCGTGCTGAACGGAGGCCTGTCCGGCGGCACGCTGGTCGATCATCCCGACCGCTATAGCGATAACGTCATCAAGGCCGGCGTCATCGCCACGATGTTCTGGGCCGCCGCGGGTCTGCTGGCCGGCGTGGTCATCGCCGCTCAGCTGTCGTGGCCGACCATCTTCTACTTCCCGGACGCCGGCTGGCTGAACTTCGGCCGGCTGCGGCCGCTGCACACCTCGGCGGTGATCTTCGCCTTCGGGGGCAACGCCCTGATCGCCACGTCCTTCTGGGTCGTGCAGCGCACCTGCAAGGCCAAGCTGGCCGGGGGCATCGCGCCGTGGTTCGTGTTCTGGGGCTATCAGCTGTTCATCGTGCTGGCGGCGACCGGCTACCTGATGGGCGCGACCCAGGGCAAGGAATACGCCGAGCCCGAGTGGTACACCGACCTGTGGCTGACCATCGTCTGGGTCGCCTATCTGCTGGTTTTCCTGGGCACGATCTGGAAGCGCAAGGAACCCCACATCTATGTGGCCAACTGGTTCTATCTGGCCTTCATCGTCACCATCGCCCTGCTGCACCTGGTCAACAACGCCGCCATCCCGGTCGGCCTGCTGAACCACCGCTCATACGGCGTCTTCTCGGGCGTGCAGGACGCCCTGGTGCAGTGGTGGTACGGCCACAACGCGGTCGGCTTCTTCCTGACCGCCGGCTTCCTGGCCATGATGTACTATTTCGTGCCCAAGCGCGTGGAGCGGCCGGTCTACAGCTACCGTTTGTCGATCGTGCACTTCTGGGCGCTGATCTTCATCTACATCTGGGCCGGCCCCCACCACCTGCACTACACGGCCCTGCCGCAGTGGGCCCAGACCCTGGGCATGACCTTCTCGATCATGCTGTGGATGCCGTCCTGGGGCGGCATGATCAACGGCCTGATGACCCTGTCGGGCGCGTGGGACAAGCTGCGCACCGACCCCGTGGTCCGGATGATGGTCGTCTCGATCGCCTTTTACGGCATGAGCACCTTCGAAGGTCCGGTGATGTCGATCCGCGCGGTCAACGCGCTCAGCCATTACACCGACTGGACCATCGGCCACGTGCACTCGGGCGCCCTGGGCTGGGTCGGCTTCATCAGCTTCGGCGCGGTCTACTGCCTGGTGCCGTGGCTGTGGAAGAAGAAGGACATGTACTCGACCAAGCTGATCGAGTGGCACTTCTGGATCGCGACCACCGGCATCCTGCTCTACATCGCCGCGATGTGGGTCTCGGGCATCATGGAAGGCCTGATGTGGCGCGAATACACGCCGCAGGGCTTCCTCGCCTACAGCTTCATCGAGACCGTCTCTGCCAAGCACATCGAGAACGTCATCCGCACCGTCGGGGGCCTGATGTACCTGGCCGGCGCGCTGATCATGATCGTCAACGTCTGGAAGACGATCGCCTCGCCCTCCGCTGAACCGGCCGATGAAACGGCCGCTCCCGCCACCGCGATCGCCTGAGGCCGCCCATGTCCGTCTGGAAGCATCACGCCAAGTTCGAGCGGCATTCGCTGCTGCTCATCATCGGCATCCTCGTCGTCGTCTCGATCGGCGGCCTCGTTGAGATCGCCCCCTTGTTCTGGCTGCAGGGCACCATCGAGAAGGTGCAGGGCGTGCGGCCCTATACCCCGCTGGAGCTGACCGGCCGCGACATCTATGTCCGCGAGGGCTGTTATCTCTGCCACTCGCAGATGATCCGCCCGCTGCGCGACGAGGTCGAACGCTACGGCCACTACAGCCTAGCCGCCGAGAGCATGTACGACCACCCATTCCAGTGGGGGTCCAAGCGCACCGGGCCCGACCTGGCCCGCGTGGGCGGCAAGTACTCCGACGCCTGGCACCGCGACCACCTGATCGACCCGCGCTCGGTGGTGCCGGAGTCGGTGATGCCGCCCTACAGGTTCCTGGCCGAGCACGAGCTGGACTATGGCGACATCGTCGACCGCATGAAGGTGCTGCGCACCGAGGGCGTGCCCTACACGGCCGACCAGCTGACCAACGCCAAGAAGGATCTCGAGGCCCAGGCCGACCCGTACTCCACGGACGCCGTCGCCCTGCGCGGCCGCTACGGGGCCAAGGTCGTCAACCGCGACTTCGACGGCGACCCGAACCGGATCACCGAGATGGACGCCCTAGTGGCCTATCTCCAGATGCTGGGGACCCAGGTCGACTTCAAATCCTACAAGGCCCAGTCGCCGGAGAACCAGCGATGAGCGACCTGTCCTACGAGACCGTGGCGCGCTTCGCCCAGCAGGGCGGGCTGATCTACTTCGGCCTGATCTTCCTGGCTGGCGTCCTCTACGCCCTGCGGCCTTCCAAGAAGGCCGAATTCCAACACGCCGCGCGCATGCCGCTGGATGACGAGGAGCTCTCCTGATGGCTTCCGAACGCAAGACCGACGACGTCACCGGCGTCGAGACCACCGGCCATGAGTGGGATGGCATCCGCGAACTGGACAACCCGCTGCCGCGCTGGTGGCTATGGGTCTGGTACGGCTCGATCGCCTTCGCCATCGGCTATTGGGTGATGATGCCCGCCTGGCCGGGGATCCACGGCTACACCAAGGGCCTGCTGCACCAGTCCGACCGCGTCGAGATCGGCAAGCAGCTGACCGCGCTGGACGTCCAGCGCGGGGCGGGCGCGGCCCAGCTGCGCACCGCCAGCCTGGAGCAGATCGAGAAGGACCCGAAGCTCCAGGCCTACGCCCAGCAGGTCGGCCAGTCGGTGTTCGGCGACAACTGCGCCACCTGCCACGGCATCGGCGGCACGGGGAGCAAGGGCTATCCGAACCTTCGTGACGACGTCTGGCTGTGGGGCGGCAAGCTGGAGGACATCCAGTACACCATCACCCACGGCGTGCGGACGGGCGCACCCGGCGCGCGGATGTCCCAGATGCCGGCCTTCGGCCGCGACGAACTGCTCAAGCCCGAGCAGATCGACGATCTGGCGGAGTACGTCGTCTACCTGTCGAACCGTCCGGCCGAGGCCGGGGCCATCGCTCGCGCCAAGCCGATCTTCGACACCCAGTGCGCGGCTTGCCACGGCGTGGAAGGCAAGGGTGACCAGTCCGTCGGCGCGCCGAACCTGACCGACGGCGAGTGGCTGTATGGCGCTGACCGCGCCGCCATCCGCGGCCAGATCTTCGCCGGCAACGGCGGGGTGATGCCGACCTGGGGCGGCCGTCTCAGCCCGGAGACCATCAAGGCCATCGCCGTCTACGTCCACGCCAATGCGGGTGGGCAATAGCGGGCCATGCCCACGGTGATCGACAACACGAAGCCCAAACCTGACGCGCGGGGGGCGGTCTCGGCCGCCGCCCGCGCCAAGGGCAAGGGCGCGCCCAAGGGCAGCGGGCTCTACAAGCCGCGCGAGCCGATCTACCCCAAGCTGGTCCACGGGACCTGGCGGCGGGTGAAGTGGGCGCTGCTGATCGCCACCCTGGCGGTCTACTACGTGACGCCCTGGATCCGCTGGAAGCGTCCCGACGGCTTCCCGCAACAGGCGGCGCTGGTCGATTTCACCGGCGGACGCTTCTACTTCTTCGACATCCAGCTGTGGCCGAAGGACGTCCACATCATCACCGGCCTGATGATCGCCGGGGCCCTGGCGCTGTTCCTGGTCACGGCGCTGTTTGGCCGGCTGTGGTGCGGCTACGCGTGTCCGCAGACGGTGTGGACCGACCTCTACATCGTCGTCGAGCGCCTGTTCGAGGGCGACCGCAACGCCCGTATGCGCCTGGACGCCGCGCCGCTGTCCTTCGACAAGCTGTGGCGCAAGACCGGCAAGCACCTGACTTGGCTGGCCATCGCCTTCGGCACCGGCGGGGCGTGGATCTTCTACTTCCACGACGCCCCGACCCTGATCCGCAGCTTCTGGACCGGCCAGGCGCCGGTGACGGCCTATGTCTCCTGCGCCCTGCTGACGGCGACCACCTATGTCTTCGCTGGCTGGATGCGCGAGCAGGTCTGCACCTACATGTGCCCGTGGCCGCGCATCCAGGGCGCCATGCTGGACCAGCACTCGTTGCAGGTGACCTATCTGCACGATCGCGGCGAGCCGCGCGGGGCTCACAAGAAGGGCCAGGACTGGACCGGGCGCGGCGACTGCATCGACTGCCGCCAGTGCGTGGTGGTCTGCCCGATGGGCATCGACATCCGCGACGGCAGCCAGATGGAGTGCATCAACTGCGGCCTCTGCGTCGACGCCTGCGACGAGATCATGGCCAAGCTGGCTCGCCCCACCGGCCTGATCGCCTATGACACCGACGCCGCCGTTGCCCGACGGGCTTGTGGTCAGAAGGCGACCTACAAGCCGGTGCGTTCGCGGACCGTCTACTACGCCCTGGCCCTGGCGGTGGTCGGCGGCCTGACCCTGTGGTCGCTGGTCAGCCGGCCCAAGGCCGATCTCCACGTCATCCGCGACCGCAACCCGATCTTCGTGCGGATGCACGATGGCGCGGTGCGTGACGGCTACACGCTGAAGATCACCAACCGCACGTTCGCCGCGCGACGCTTCGCGGTGGCCTTCGATGGCGTGCCCGGCGCGCGCCTCAGCCAGCCGGGCGCCACGGGACCCGTCAGCATCACCGTGCCGGCCGACCAGGTCGCCTCGGTGCGGGTCTTCGTCACCGCGCCCGCCGGGACGGACCTCGCCGCTAGCACGCCGGTTCGCTTCATCGCCCGCGACGACGATGTCGAGACCGCCGCCAAGACCGTCTTCCTCTCCGGAGCCGCGAACCCGCAATGACCGTCGCCGCGCAGAAACCCATCACCGGCTGGCACGTCCTGATCGGCGTGGTGCTGTTCTTCGCCGTGGTGATCGGCGTCGACACGTTTTTCATGATCAAGGCCTACGGCACCTTTTCGGGCCAAGTGGCCTCCAATCCTTATGAAGCAGGCTTGGCCTTCAACCAGACCCTGGCCCAGCGCAGACGCGAAGCGGCCCTGGGCTGGACGGCGTCGGTCCTGAGCGTCGATGACGACACCGTCGTGGTGCGCCTCGTCGACAAGGCTGGCGCGCCGCTGGACCGGCTGTCCCTGACCGGCGTGCTGGAGCGTCCGGCCACCGAGACCGGCCGTCAGGTCCTCGACTTCAAGCCCCTGGGAGACGGTCGCTACCGGGCTCGCGCCCGCCTGGACGGGGCCTGGGACCTGCGCGCCACCGCCCGCAATGGCCGTGACGAATTCGAGCTGGAGACCCGCCTGGTGGAGCCGGCCCGATGACCGCCAGCCTTACCTTCGACCGCGACCTGGAAGCCTTCGTCCGTCGCGATGAGGCCGGGCGAGGGCGGTTGGAACTGCTGGTCACCGGCGCCCGCTGCGCCGCCTGCATCCGCAAGATCGAGACCGCCGTCGCCGGTCTGCCGGGTGTCGCCGGCGCGCGGCTGAACCTGACGACCGGCAAGCTGGCCGTCGAGCTCGCCGGAAACGAAGCCCATCCCGAACGCGTCGTCGAGACCGTCGAGAGTTTGGGCTACAGCGCCTGCCTGTTCGACCCGGCCGAGGCGGTGTCCGCGATCGATCGGGAAGGTCGCGAACTGGCCGTGGCGCTGGGCGTGGCCGGCTTCGGGGCCGGCAATGTCATGATGTTCACGGTCCCGGCCTGGGCGGGGCTGTTTGGCCAGGAGCTGACGCCGACGACCTTGACCCTGATGTACTGGATGGCCGCGATTGTCGCGACGCCTTGCGCGCTGTTCGCCGGCCGGCCGTTCTTCCGCTCGGCCTGGGCGTCGCTGAAGCGCGGCAAGGCCAATATGGACGTGCCGATCTCGATCGGCGTGATCCTGACCCTGATCGTCAGTTTCTCCGAGACGATGCTGCGCGGCCAGCACGCCTATTTCGACGCCGCCGTCACCCTGCTGTTTCTGCTGCTGATCGGCCGCTATCTGGATCATCGCCTGCGCGCCAACGCTCGCTCAGCGGCGCGCGATCTGCTGGCCTTGCAGACACCCGTGGCCGTGCGGCTTTTAGGCGAGGCAGAGCAGGGCGTTCCCGTCGCCGAGATCGTCGTCGGCGATCGGCTGGTCGTGGCGCCTGGCGACCGCGTGCCCGTCGACGGCTTGGTTGAGACCGGCCGCTCGGAGATCGACAACGCGCTGATCACCGGTGAGACGGCCCTGAGCCCGGTCACCGTCGGCGCGCGTCTGCACGCCGGCGCCCTGAACCTGTCCGGCCGGCTGGTCATGACCGCCACGGCGCGCAGCGAGGACTCCACCCTGGCTGCCATCGCCCGGCTGATGGAGGCCGGCGCCCAGACCCGCTCAGCCTATGTCCGCCTCGCCGACAAGGCCGCCGCGCTCTACGTGCCCGTCGTCCACACCGTCGCGGCCGCGACCTTCGTCGGCGGCTGGGCGCTGGGCCTGGGTCCGCGCGAGGCGCTGCTGCGGGCGGCGGCGGTGCTGATCGTCACCTGTCCCTGCGCCCTGGGCCTGGCCGCGCCCGCCGTGCAGATCGCCGCCAGCAGCCGGCTGTTCCGCAAGGGCGTGCTGGTCAAGTCGGGCGCGGCCCTGGAGCGATTGGCCGAGGTCGATCACGTGGTTTTCGACAAGACCGGCGTGCTGACCGAAGGCCGCCCGCGCCTGGTCGACGCTCCGGACCATCTGGTCGCCCTGGCCGCGCCGCTGGCCCGCGCCTCGCGCCACCCGCTGGCCAAGGCCCTGGCTGCTCAGGCTGGCGCAGGTCCCGTCGCCGCCGAAGCGGTCGAGACGGCCGGGCAGGGCGTCGAGGGCCTGATCGACGGGCGGCGCGCGCGTCTGGGCCGCGCCGCTTTCGTCGGGATCAGGGACAGTGACGACCGCGAGACCGAGCTGTGGTTCGGCTTCGAGAACGACGTGAAGATCCGCTTCGTGTTCGAGGACCGGCCCCGCGCCGACGCCGCCGAGGCGATCGCGCGCCTGTGCCGGATGGGCCTGTCGGTCGAGGTGCTGTCGGGTGACCTCGCCGGCCCGGTGGGCGACATCGCCCGCGCAGTCGGCATCGATCACTGGCGAGCCGGCCTGACGCCGTTCGACAAGGCCGCCATCGTCGATGACCTCAAGGCGCAAGGCCGCAAGGTGCTGATGGTTGGCGACGGCCTCAACGACGCCGCCGCCCTGGCCAAGGCCCACGCTTCGATGGCCCCCGGCGCGGCGGTCGACGCCGCCCAGAACGCAGCCGACCTGGTCTTCACGGGCGAGGAGCTCGGCGCGGTGGCCGAGGCGATCGACACCGCGCGCTCGGCTCGCCGCCGGGCGCTGGAGAACTTCGGCTTCTCGGCGCTCTACAACTTCGTGGCCATGCCGGCGGCGATGGCGGGGCTGGTCAATCCGTTCATCGCGGCCCTGGCCATGTCTGGCTCGTCTATCGTGGTGCTGCTGAACGCCGCGCGGCCGCGCCTGTGGAGAGGCAGATGAACATCGTCCTGTTCCTGGCACCGGCCTCCATCGGTCTCGGCGCGCTGGGCCTGTTGGCCTTCTTCTGGACCATGCGCTCGGGCCAGTACGAGGACCTCAAGGGCGACGCCGAGCGCATTCTCTACGACCATCTCGACGAGAAGCCTCCGACCCAGGATTGACGCCGATCAAGGTTCGAGTTCGCCGAACGCGGCATGTGTGAGCCATGCCGTTCGATCCCGCCGATCTCCGCAAGCTGCCCCTGCTGGTGTCCGCCTCGACCGAGAGCTTCACCCAACTGACCCGCGACGCCGTGCTGCAACGCGTTTCGCGCCGGACCGCCCTGACGGTCGAGGGCGAGGTCAGCGCCCATCTTCCGATCCTGACGGAAGGCGCGGTCGCGTTGGAGAGCGGGCAGGGCGCGACCCTGGCCCTGCTGGAGGCGCCAGCCACGGTGATGCTGGCTTCGGTCGTGCTGGACGTCCCGGCTCTGGTCACCGCCTGGGCCGTGCCGCGTAGCGAAGTTCTGCTGATCCCGGGCGAGGCGCTGCGCCAGGCCGCCCGCACCGATCCCGCCTTGGCCTTCGCCGTTTCCGAGGAGCTGTCCGGCTGCTACAGCGGTGTGGTGCGGGCCCTGAAGAACCAGCGGCTGCGCGGGACGCTGGAGCGCCTCGCCAACTACCTGCTGACCCACCACCGCCGCCAGGACGGCGCGACCAGCCTGCGCTTGCCCAGTCGCAAGCGGGTGCTGGCCTCGCTGCTGGGCATGACGCCCGAGAACCTGTCGCGCGGCTTCGCCAGCCTGGCGCCGCTGGGCGTCGAGGTCGACGGCCCGACCGTCACCTTGAAGCGGCCGAGCGCCCTGATGCAGCTAGCTGGCCCCGACGCCGCCATCGACAACCACGCCGCCTTCGACGCCACCCATCCCGGCCAGGCCGACCGCGAGCGTCGCCGCCTCCAAGCCTTCGAGGACGTCCGCCCATGATCCCCGCCCAGCGCGTCCACGCCGAGCGCAACCTGCCGCGCTACACCAGCTATCCGACGGCCCTGGCCTTCGACACCGCCCACGCCGACGAGGCGCAGGCCTGGTATGGCGCGACCCGGCCTGACGACACGCTGTCGGCCTAT
Organism: Caulobacter sp. GW821-FHT10E02; assembly: GCF_059415225.1. Classification (NCBI taxonomy): domain Bacteria; kingdom Pseudomonadati; phylum Pseudomonadota; class Alphaproteobacteria; order Caulobacterales; family Caulobacteraceae; genus Caulobacter; species Caulobacter sp. GW821-FHT10E02. Next base: position 1,597,351 of record NZ_JBWKMV010000001.1, on the reverse strand, counting down.
GTCCACGTGCCGTTCTGCCGGCGGCTGTGCTGGTACTGCGGTTGCCACACCTCGATCGCGCCGACCTACGACCGGGTCGGGAGCTATCTCGACGTGCTCCGGCGCGAGATCGACCTCGTCGCCGCACGCCTGGGCGAGCACAACGGCCTGGCGCACCTGCATTTCGGTGGCGGCAGCCCAAACGCCTTGCGGCCCGCCGACTTCATCGGCCTGACCCGCCAGCTGGTGCACGCCTTCAACCTGCTACCGGGCGCGGAGATCGCCGCTGAACTGGATCCGGGAATGCTGTCGTCGGCCTTCATCGAGGCGGCCGGCGAAGCCGGCGTGACCCGCGTCAGCTTGGGCGTCCAAACCTTTGATCCAACAGTCCAATCCCTGGTCAATCGCGTCCAGCCCTACGACCAGGTGGCGCGGGCGGTTGAGGGCCTGCGCGGCGCCGGCGTCGGCCGGCTGAACTTCGACCTGATGTACGGCCTGCCGGGCCAGACGCCCGACAACGTCCACGCTTCGGCGCGGGCGGCCGTCGCCCTGCGGCCCGACCGCATCGCGGTGTTCGGTTACGCCCACGTACCGTGGATGAAGAAGCACCAGACGATGATCCGCGAGGCCGACCTCGCCGATCTCGACGGGCGCTGGCTGCAGGCCGAGGCGGCCGACGCCGCCCTGGTCGAGGCCGGCTATGTGCGGATCGGCCTCGACCACTACGCCTTGCCCGACGACGCCTTGAGCCATGCGGCGGCGGAGGGTCGGCTGCGGCGCAACTTCCAGGGCTATACCGATGACGCGGCTGCTGTGCTGGTGCCGATCGGGCCCTCGTCGATCGGCCAGTTCCGAGAAGGCTTCGTCCAGAACCACGTGCCGTCCGATCAATGGGCGGCGCGGATTGCCCAGGGCGAGCTGCCGCTGAACCGGGCGTTGGCGATCGGCGACGAGGACCGCCTGCGCGCCCTCGTGATCGAGCGGCTGATGTGCGACATGGCCGTCGATGTCGAGGCGGTGTGCCAAGGGCAAGGGATGTCCAGCGACCTGCTGGCCGGGAGTTTCGAGACCATCGACGCCCTGGCGCTAGCGGGCCTGTGCCATCGGGACGGCGCGGTGATCTCGATCCCCGAGACGGCGCGGCGCCTGATGCGCGTGGTCGCCGCCGCCTTCGACGCCCGCTTGCCCAAGACGACCGAGCGGCACGCCAAAGCCGTGTGATTATGTAACGCGTTCTCAAGTTCGCGCCTCGGCGCTATGAGAACGGCATGCGACGCAAGACGACATGGTGGCGGAACCTGGGAGGCCTTCTGGTCGCCTGCGTCCTGACCCTGCTCGTCGCGGCGCCGGCGGTCAGCTCGGCCGCCTGCCTCTGCGTCGACGACCCGCCGGCCGCCAGCCAGGCGATCCAGGCCGACCACCAGCAGGACAGCGCGCCGTGCAAGGCCGCCTGCTGCCTGGGCGGTCACTGCCATCACGCCGGCCCCGCGCTGGGCGCGCTGATCTCGACCGGCGTCACGCTGTCCCCGGTAGCGGCTCGGCACGCGATCGCGCTCGGCCATGTGCTGCCGTCGCTGACGGCCTCCGCTCTCGATCGCCCCCCTCGCGCCTGACGATCCGCGCGCCTTTTGCGCGCTGTCGTCATGTCTTAGCGAGGAATCCTCATGTCATCGAACCGATGGCCGCTGCGCGCGGCCTTGGCGTCAACCCTGTGCGGCGCGCTCTACGGAGTCGCCGCGGCCCAGACGGCGCCGCCCCTTGAAACCCTTCTGAAGGAAGCCGCCGCGCCGCGCTTGGCCGTCGGCGAAGCCGAGACCCGCGCCGCCGAAGGTCGCGCCCTGCAGGCCAGGGCTCGACCTAATCCAATGGTGGAGCTTCAGGTCGAAAACACTGGCGGTAATGGGCCTTATCGCGACTTCCAGAGCGCCGAGACGACCTTGTCGATCGGCCAGGCCCTGGAGCTGGGCGGCAAACGCGGCGCACGCATCGCCACGGCCCAGGCCGAGCTGGACACCGCTCGATCGCGCGCTGGTCTCAGCCGTGTCGCCTATGCCCGCGATCTCGTCGTCGCCTACGCGTCCGCAGAGGCCGCGGGTGAGCGACTGAGCGTCGCCCGGGACGCCAACGAGCTGGCCGAGGCCGACGCCCGCGCGGCGCGGCTGCTGGTCGACAACGGCAAGGAAGCCGAGTTGCGCGCCCTGCAAGCCCGCGCGGCGGTCTCGGCGGCCCAGGCCGAGGTCTCGCGCGCCGAGGCTGAGTCCGGCGCGGCCCTGGCGCGGCTGTCGGCCTTGGCTGGCGGCGAGCGGACCTTCACGGCTGTCACGCCTGGGGCGCTGGACCGCGCCTGGTCGGTGACGTCTTCCACGCAAGCGCCGGCGGTCGCCGTCGCCGAGGCCGAGCAGCGGGTCGCGACCCGCAAGCTCGACCTGGAGCGTCGTCGCGCCACGCCCGATCTCACCGTCAATTTCGGTGTCCGCCGTTTGGCCGGCGATGACGCCACCGCCGCCGTGGCTGGCTTCTCGCTGCCCCTGCCGCTGTTCGATCGCAACCGCGGCGCGGTGAAGTCGGCGCAGGCCGAGGCGGATGCGGCCCTCGCTCGCCTGCTGATCGCCCAGGCCGACGCGGTCGCCGACCGCCGCAGCGCCGAGGGCGAGGCGAGGGCGGCCGAACGCTCCACCGCCGCCGCCCGAGAAGGCGAGGCCGCCGCGCGCGAAGCCTACCGCTTGGCCCGCCTGGGCTACGAGGCCGGCAAGCTGCCGCTGATCGAGCTGCTCTCGGCGCGCCGCGACCTCGTCGCCGCCCGCCAACGCAACATCGAGGCGCGCCTGGCGCGCGCCAAGGCCCTGGCCGATCTCGCCCAGGCCAACGGACAGATCGCTTTCGGAGACGCCCGATGACCGAGCGCAAATGGATCCTCGCCGGCGCCGCGAGCGCGCTGGTCGTCACCGCCGGTCTGGGCTTTGGCCTCGGCCGTCTGAGCGACAAGGCGCCGGCCGCCGCTGAAGAGCACGCCGAGGCGGAAGCCCCGCACGAAGAGGGCTTTGTAGCGCTGTCCGCCGCCGACGCCGTCAAGGCCGGGGTGCTGACCACCTCGGTCGGACGCGGTGGCGGCTCAGAGCTGGTCCTGCCCGGCCGTGTCGCCCTGGCCGTCAACGCCTCGGCGGCCCTGGGCGCGCCGGTGTCGGGAACGGTCGAGCGCGTCCACGTCGCTGCTGGCGACCGCGTGGCCGCCGGCGCGGCCATCGCCACTCTGCGCAGCGCCGAGGGCGCGGGCGCCCGGGCCTCCGTCGACGCCGCAGCTGCCGGCGCGCGCGCCGCCCAGGCCGCCGCCGCGCGGGATCGCCGCCTGTTCGACGCGGGCGTCGTCGCGCGTCACGACTGGGAAGCCAGCCAGGCCGTCGCCGACAAGGCCCAGGCCGAACTGCGCGCCGCCCGCGCCCAGGTCGCCGCTCAAGGCGCTCCGAGCGCCGGCGGCCTTGCGACCTTGCGCGCCCCGATCGCCGGGGTCGTCACCCGCATTGACGCGCGGGTCGGCGGCTTTCTCACGCAGGGCGGTCTCGTCGCCGAGATCGCCGACCAGGATCAGGTGGAATACGTCTTCGACGCCCCGCCGGCTTCTGCTGACGCCATCCACGTTGGCGACATTGTCATGGTCCAGCGGCCGGATGGCGGCGAAGCCGGCGCTCGTATCGTCGCCGTCGCGCCCAGCGCGCTCGGGGCCGGCGCGGCGGTCGTGCGCGCCAAGCCGACCGCGCCCGCGCCGCAGATCGGCTCCATCGTCTCGGCCAGGGTGATCCTGGCCAAGGGGCAGGGCGGGCTGACCGTCCCGGCCGAGGCCGTCCAGACCCTGGAAGGCCGCTCGGTGGTGTTCGTCGCCGAGCCCAAGGGCTTCCGCGCCACGCCGGTCGTTACCGGCCGCACCGCCGCCGGCTCTGTCGAGATCCTCAAGGGTCTGACGGGCAGCGAGACCCTCGCCGGCAAGGGCGCCTTCCGCCTGAAGGCGGAACTGGGCAAGAGCGAAGCGGGGCACGAGGACTGATCATGCTCAATCGCCTCATCGACCTTTCGGTCCGCTTCCGGTGGATCGTCGTGTTGCTGGCCGTGGCGCTGCTGGCGTTCGGCCTGCAGCAGCTGTCGCGCCTGCCGATCGACGCCGTGCCCGACATCACCAACCGCCAGGTGCAGATCAACACGATCGCGCCCGCCCTGGGCCCTGAGGAGGTCGAGCGGCAGGTGACCTTCCCGCTGGAAACGGCCCTGGCCGGGACGCCGGGGTTGGTGGAGACCCGCTCGCTGTCGCGACACGGCTTCTCGCAGATCACCGCCGTCTTCACCGACAAAACCGACCTCTATTTCGCTCGCACCCTGATCAACGAGCGTCTGCAAGCGGCGCGCGCGAACTTACCCGACGGTCTGGAGCCCAGCATGGGTCCGCCGGTCACGGGCCTGGGCGAGGTCTATATCTGGATCGTCGAGTTCAAGGGCGCTGCGGCCCGCGCGGGTGTCCCCTATGTCACGCCCGAGGGCGAGACCCTGCGGACCGACATCGAGAAGGCCACCTATCTACGCACGGTCCAGGACTGGATCGTCGCGCCGCAGCTGAAGACGCTGAACGGCGTGGCCGGTGTCGACGTGTTGGGCGGCTACGTCAAGGAGTATGCCGTCCATCCCGACCCGGCCAAGCTGGCGGCGCGCGGCATCAGCCTGTCGCAGTTGGTCGAGGCGCTGGAGCACTCCAACCGCATCGCCGGGGCCGGCTACGTCCAGCGCGGCGGCGAGGCGTATATCGTCCGGACGGATGCGCGGGTCAAAAGCCTGGCCGAACTAGCCGACACCCCGATCGGCCGGCGAAACGGCGCCGTCGTCAAGGTTTCGGACGTCGCCACGGTCGCCATCGGCCATGCCCCACGCCTGGGCTCGGCCAGCGAGAACGGTCGCGAGGTGGTGATCGGCACGGCCCTGATGCTGGTCGGCGAGAACAGCCGCACCGTCGCGGCTCGGGTCGATGAGCGCCTGAAGGCTATCGCCGCCAGCCTGCCGCCCGACGTGGTGGTCAAGCCGGTGCTGGACCGCACCCGGCTAGTCGACGCCAACATCCGCACGGTCGAACACAACCTGACGGTCGGGGCGCTGCTGGTCATCGCGGTGCTGTTCTTCGCGCTGGGCAACTTCCGCGCCGCCCTGATCACGGCGCTGGTCATCCCGCTGTCGTTCCTGATCGCCGCCATCGCCATGCGGCGGTTCGGGATCAGCGGCAATCTGATGAGTCTGGGGGCGCTGGACTTCGGCCTGATCGTCGATGGCGCCGTGGTGGTGATCGAGAACACGCTTGGACGCTTGGCCCAGCGCCGGGACGCCGAGGGGCGGCCCCTGACCGCCGGCGAACGGCTGTCGATCGCCATCGACGCGGCCAAGGAGATGGCCCGCCCCGCCGCCTTCGGCCAGGCGATCATCCTCTTGGTCTATGCTCCGCTGCTGACCTTCGAGGGCGTCGAAGGCAAGATGTTCACGCCCATGGCCGCCACGGTGATGTTCGCCCTGGCCGGGGCGTTCGTCCTGTCCCTGACCCTGGTCCCGGCCCTGACCGCCCTGGCGGTGCGCGAGCCCAAGGGCCACGGCGAGACCAAGGGCATGAGGGCCGTCCGCACGCGCTTCGAGCCGGTGCTGCGCGCCGCCGTCGCCCGTCCGAAGGCGGTGGCCGGCGGCGCGGTCTTGGCCTTGGCGCTCGGCGTCGTCGCCTTCTTCGCCCTGGGCCGCGAGTTCGCCCCGACGCTGGACGAGGGCGACCTGCTGGTCCAGGCCAGCCGTGTGCCCTCGATCTCGCTGGAGGAGAGCCAGGCCATGCAGTTCGAGGTCGAGAAGGTGCTCTCGGCCCAGCCCGAGGTCGCTCTGGTCTTCACCCGCACCGGCACCGCCGAAATCGCTTCGGACCCGATGCCGCCCAGCGCCTCGGACACCTTCGTGATCCTGAAGCCTCGCAAGGACTGGCCTAACCCCACCCTCTCGAAAGCCGAGCTGGTCGAGCGGATGGAAGGCGACCTCTCCAAGCTAATCGGCAACGCCTACGAGTTCACCCAGCCGATCCAGATGCGCTTCAACGAGCTGATTGCCGGGGTGCGTTCGGATGTGGCGGTGAAGGTCTATGGCGACGACTTCGCCGCCATGAGCAGGACAGCCGATCAGGTCGCTGCGACCTTGCGCAAGGTCCCAGGCGCGGCGGACGTCAAGGTCGAGCAGATCTCCGGCCAGCCGACCATCACCGCCAGCGTCGATCGCACGGCCGCCGCCGCCCTGGGCGTCCACGCCAGCGACGCGGCCGACGCGCTGGAGATCGGCCTGGGCGGACGCGAGGCCGGCCACATCCTGGAAGGCGATCGCCGCTTCGACGTGGTCGTGCGCCTGGACGACGCCTCGCGCGCCGACCCGGCGGCCATGGGGCAACTGCCCGTGGTCTCGGAGAGCGGCGAGGGCGGCAGCGCCATCCCGCTGTCCAGCATCGCCCGCTTCGACACCGCCGAGGGTCCCAACCAGGTCAGCCGCGAGAACGGCAAGCGGCGGATCGTGGTCCAGGCCAATGTCCGGGGCCGCGACCTTGGCGGCTTCGTCGCCGACGCCCAGGCCGCCGTGGCGCGGGACGTCAAGCCGCCGCCGGGCTCCTGGCTCGACTGGGGCGGGCAGTTCCAGAACCTGGAGCGGGCCAGCGCGCGGCTGGCGATCATCGTGCCGGTGGTGTTCCTGGTCATCGCCGTGCTGCTGTTCTTCGCCTTGGGCTCGGCGAGCGAGGTTGCGCTGGTCTTCGCCTGCGTGCCCCTGGCCTTGGTCGGCGGAGCGCTGGCGCTGCTGCTGCGGGGAATGCCGTTCTCGATCTCGGCGGCGGTCGGCTTCATCGCCGTCTCGGGCGTCGCGACCCTGAACGGCCTGGTGCTGATGCAGAGCATCAAGCAGCGGATGGAGGGAGCGAGCGACATCGCCGCCGCCGTCATCGACGGCACGGTCGGTCGCTTGCGGGCGGTGCTGACCACCGCGCTGGTGGCGATCCTGGGATTCATCCCGATGGCGCTGGCCATCGGTCCCGGGGCCGAGGTCCAGAAGCCCCTGGCCACGGTGGTGGTCGGCGGCCTGCTGACCTCGACCGTGCTGACCCTGCTGGTGCTGCCCAGCTTCTATGTCTGGCTCGCCCGGCGGCGCGTGGGGAGGGCGCCTGCGATTTAGGCAGTTTGCTCGCAAGACGGTCAGACGCGTCGACAAGGCTCCTCAAGCCTTCGGTATGCGCCTAGGCCGTCTGCATGCGCGTTCTCGTCATCGACCCCGATCATGCCCGGGCGGCTCTCGTGGCCGCCGGGCTCCAGGGCGTCGATCCGTCGGAGGTGCGCCACGCGACCTCCTATGACGAGGCCGAGGTCCTGGCCTTCGCGCCGGATGTGGTGGTGATCGCGGCCGAGAGCCCTGATCGCGACACGTTGGAGAGCCTGCGCGAGGCGACCGAGGGCGCGCCGCGTCCGGTGGTGATGTTCGTCGACCGCTCCGAGCCGGGCCTGGCCGAGCAAGCCGTGAGGGCGGGTGTGGCGGCCTATGTCGTCGACGGCCTGGCCCCTGGCCGGGTGCGTTCGATCCTCGACGTGGCCATGAGCCGCTTCGCTTTGACCCAGCAACTGCGCGGCGATCTGGCCAAGGCCAAGGCGGATTTGGAGTCTCGCAAGGTCGTCGATCGGGCCAAGGGCCTGTTGATGAAGGAGCGCGGCCTGGACGAGGACGGCGCCTATCGCCTGCTGCGCAAGCTGGCCATGGATCGAGGCAAGCCGATCGGTGTCGTGGCGGCCGATCTGCTGGCCTTCGCGGGCGTGCTACGGGGCGACGCCTCGTGAGCGGGCTGTCCGAACTGCGGCTGGGGTTCATTCCGCTGACCGACTGCGCGCCGCTGGTGGCGGCCCACGATCTCGGCTTCTTCGAGGACGAGGGGCTGGCCGTCGAGCTGGTCCGCGAGGCCTCGTGGGCGACGATCCGCGACAAGGTGGCGGTCGGCGCCCTCGACGGCGCGCACATGCTGGCCCCGATGGCGTTGGCGGCGAACGGGGCGATAGTCGTGCCGATGGCCCTGAACCGGAACGGCAGCGCCATCACTGTCTCGACGGCGCTGGTTGGTGCAAACCTCGCCGAGGTTGTCGCGGCGCGGAAGGCCAACGGGCAGGGGGCGCTGACCTTCGCCGTGGTCTTCCCGGAGTCGATGCACAACTATCTGCTGCGCGGCTGGCTTGCGGGGCAGGGCGTCGATCCTGACCAAGACGTCCGCATCGTGGTGATCCCGCCGCCGCGCATGGTCGAGCGGATGCGGGCCGGTGAGATCGACGGCTTCTGCGTCGGCGCGCCCTGGAACGCTGTGGCCGAGGCCGAGGGGCTGGGCCGCATCCTGGTCACGGCCTCGCAACTGCTGCCCGGCGGACCGGACAAGGTGCTGGGCGTCCCAGTGACGTTGGCCGAGCAACGGCCGGACGACCTGCGCGCTTGCTTGCGGGCGGTGATCCGTGGCGCGGCGTGGGCCGACGATCCTGAGAACCGGGACGATCTGATCGCCATCCTGGCGCATCCTGACCGCGTCGACGCCGCGCCGGCCGCCATCGCCCGCGCCCTGGTGAGCGAGATTGTCTTCCATCGCGACGGTACGAGTCTTCCGCGTCGCGAGGATGGCCTGTGGATCGCCGCCCAGATGGTCCGCTGCGGACAGCTCGACGCCAACGCCGATCTCGACGCCCTGGTGGCCGGAGTCTACCGGCCCGACCTCTATCCGGCCTGATCTGTACGCTTCCTGGGCGCCGACGATGCCCAGCCGCTCAGCAAGCGTGCGCTGCAACAAACCTGGCCATCGCGGCGCGGCATCGACGTGACAGCCGCGTGAAGCTGCGTCTCCCATAGTCTCAAGGCCACCGGACAACGACGTTCGCGGCTGCCAGAGGACCGCTCGGATGCGGTCAACCGTCCGGGGCGATGACGTCCCGCTCTCGCAGACACGCAAACATCCGAGGCCGTCATGCTCTCCCGCGACTTCCTGAAAGCCGGCCATGCGCCGACCCTGTTCGCAGCGTTCCTGTATTTCGATCTCAGCTTCATGGTCTGGGTGATCCTGGGCCCGCTGGGTGTGGCCATCGCCAAGGATTTCCACCTCGATCCCGCCCAGAAGGGCTTGATGGTCGCCATCCCGGTCCTGGCCGGCGCGGTGCTGCGCCTGGTCAACGGCGTGCTGGTCGACCGGATCGGCCCGAAGAAGACCGGCATGGTCGGCCAGATGATCGTGCTGACGGGCCTGGTCCTGGCCTGGGCCATCGGCATCCACAACTACCATCAGGTGCTGGCCCTGGGCGTGATCCTGGGCGTGGCCGGCGCCTCGTTCGCCGTGGCCTTGCCGCTGGCGTCGCGCTGGTATCCGCAGGAGTATCAGGGCCTGGCCCTGGGCATCGCCGGCGCCGGCAACTCGGGCACGGCCCTGGCGGCCCTGTTCGCCCCGGCCTTGGCCAAGGCGTTCGGCTGGCAGACGGTGATCGGCCTGGCCGCCATCCCGCTGGCCGTCGCGTTCGTCGTCTACATGCTGCTAGCCAAGGACGCGCCCGAGCAGCCCGCCCCGAAGAAGCTCTCCGAATATCTGGACGTCCTGAAGGTGCCGGACGCCTGGTGGCTGATGCTGCTGTACGGTGTGACCTTCGGCGGCTTCGTCGGTCTGGCCTCGTCGCTGACCATGTACTTCAACAGCGAGTACGGCCTGGACCCGGTCGTCGCCGGCTTCTTCACCGCCGCTTGCGTGTTCGCCGGCTCGTTCATCCGTCCGGTGGGAGGAGCGCTGGCCGACAAGTTCGGCGGGGTGCGGACCTTGAGCTTCGTCTACGCCCTGGCGGCGGCGGGGCTGGCCACGGCCAGCTTCCAGCTGCCCAGCGCCTGGACGGCCCTGGCGGTGCTGATGTTCTCGATGCTGGCCCTGGGCGCGGGCAACGGCGCGGTGTTCCAGCTGGCGCCGCAGCGGTTCCGCAAGGAAATCGGCGTCATGACCGGCCTGATCGGCATGACGGGCGGCCTGGGCGGCTTCTACCTGGCCTCGACCCTGGGCCTGGCCAAGAAGATGACCGGTTCCTACCAGTCCGGCTTCCTGGGTTTCGCGCTCCTGGCGCTGTTCGCCCTGGTGGCGCTGTTCAGCCTCAAGGCCCGCTGGCGCGCGATCTGGCCGACCCTGCACGGCGACGCCGCCGTCCGCGTCTGATTTCTTTCCTCGAAGAACGAGATAGCCATGACTAGAGAACGTCTGGTCGTCATCGGCAACGGCATGGCCGGCTGCCGGGCGGTCGAGGAAGTGCTCAAGCGCGACCCCGCCCGCTACGACGTCACCATCTTCGGCGCCGAGCCGCGGGTGAACTACAACCGCATCATGCTGTCGCCGGTGCTGGCGGGCGAGAAGACCTTCGCCGACATCGTCATCAACGACGAGGCCTGGTACCGCGACAACGCCATCACCCTGCACGCCGGCCGCGCCGTCACGGCGGTGGACCTGGAGGGCCGTAAGGTGGTCGCCGAGGGCGGGCTGGAAGTCGCCTACGACAAGCTGATCCTGGCCACCGGCTCGGACCCGTTCCGCCTGCCGCTGCCGGGCTCGGACCTGAAGGGCGTGGTCACCTTCCGCGACCTGGACGACGTCGAGGCCATGGTCGAGGCCTCCGGCAAGCCCGGGGCCCGCGCCGTGGTCATCGGCGGCGGCCTGCTGGGCCTGGAAGCCGCCTATGGCCTGGCGCGTCGCGGTATGGGCGCCACGGTCGTCCACCTGATGGACGTCCTGATGGAGCGCCAACTGGACGAAAGCGCTGGCTACCTGCTGCGCGAGGCTCTGGCCGAACGCGGTGTCGAGACGGTGCTGGGCGCGCACTCCGAGGAGATCGTCGGTGCGGACGGCAAGGTCGCTGGCCTGAAGCTGAAGGATGGCCGCGTCCTGCCTTGCGACCTGCTGGTCATGGCGGTCGGCATCCGCCCGAACGCGACCTTGGCCAAGGCCTCCGGCCTGCAGGTCAATCGCGGCATCGTCGTCGATGACGTCATGCGCACTTCAGACCCGGCGGTGTTCGCTGTCGGTGAGTGCGTCGAGCACCGTGGCAATTGCTACGGTCTAGTCGCGCCCATCTGGGACATGTGCCGGGCGCTCGCTGACGAGCTGACGGACGGCGAGGGCGGCTACCAGGGCTCGGTCCTGTCGACCCGCCTAAAGGTCTCGGGCGTCGACGTGTTCTCGGCCGGCAAGTTCGCCGGCGGCGACGGCTGCGAGGACATCGTGTTCCGAGACGCCGCGCGCGGTGTCTACAAGCGCGTGGTCATCGAAGACGGCAAGGTCGCCGGCGCGGTGCTGTTCGGCGACGCGGCCGACGGCGGCTGGTACTTCGACCTGATGCGGGCGGGGACCGATGTCGCCGATATCCGCGAGACCCTGATCTTCGGGCAAGCGATCACGGAGGGCCTTTCGGGCCTGGACCCTAGCGCGGCCGTTGCGGCCATGCCCGACACGCAGGAGATCTGCGGCTGCAACGGCGTCTGCAAGGGTGCGATCACCGGCGCGATCACGGCCCAGGGCCTGACCACGCTGGACGACGTCCGCGCGGTGACCAAGGCCTCGGCCTCGTGCGGCTCGTGCACGCCGCTGGTGGAGCAGGTGATCCGCCTGACCCTCGGCGACGGCTTCAAGGCCCAGACCGGCCCCAAGCCGATGTGCAAGTGCACGCACCACCCGCACGGCGATGTCCGCAAGGCGATCGTCGAGCTGGAGCTGAAGTCCATGCACGCCGTCTTCCAGACCATGGAGTGGACCACGCCCGACGGCTGCGCCTCGTGCCGTCCGGCCCTGAACTACTACCTGCTGTGCGTCTGGCCGGGCGAGTACGCGGACGACAGCCAGTCGCGCTACATCAACGAGCGCGTCCACGCCAACATCCAGAAGGACGGCACCTATTCGGTCGTGCCGCGCATGTGGGGCGGCATGACGACGCCCGACGAACTGCGGGCCATCGCCGACGTCGCCGACAAGTACGACATCCCGGCGGTCAAGGTGACGGGCGGCCAACGCATCGACCTGCTGGGCGTCCAGAAGGATGACCTGCCGGCGGTGTGGGCCGACCTCAACGCGGCCGGCATGGTCAGCGGCCACGCCTACGCCAAGGGCTTGCGCACGGTGAAGACCTGCGTCGGCAGCGACTGGTGCCGGTTCGGCACCCAGGACTCCACGGGCCTGGGCATCAAGCTCGAGAAGTTCATGTGGGGCTCGTGGGCCCCGGCCAAGGTCAAGCTGGCCGTGTCGGGTTGCCCCCGCAACTGCGCGGAATCGACCTGCAAGGACATCGGCGTGATCTGCGTCGACAGCGGCTACGAGATCCATGTCGGCGGCGCCGCCGGCCTGCACATCCAGGGCACGCAGCTGCTGACCAAGGTCGCCAGCGAGGACGAGGCGATCCAGCTGATCTCGGCGGTCATGCAGATGTACCGCGAGGGCGGCTGGTACCTGGAGCGGATCTACAAATGGATGGCCCGCATCGGCCTCGACACAATCCGCGCCGCGACCGTGGACGATCTCGACAACCGCGCGGCGCTGTTCGCCCGCTTCGTGGTCTCGCAGGAGACCGCCCAGATCGACCCGTGGGCCGAGCGCGCCTCGGGCCGCGTGGCGGCCGGCGAGTTCAAGCCCATGGCGACCCTTCCTCTGGAGATGGCGGCCGAATGACCCTTCAAGCCCATATCGACCCCGACTGGCGCGACGTCGGCGCCGTGACCGACATCCCCGAGCGTGGCGCGCGGCGGGTGGCCACGGCCCAGGGCGATGTCGCCGTGTTCCGCACCGGCGACGGCCAGGTCTTCGCCCTGGTCGACCGCTGCCCGCACAAGCACGGTCCCTTGAGCCAGGGCATCGTCCACGGCCACGGCGTGACCTGTCCGCTGCACAGCTGGGTCATCGACCTGGCGACCGGCCAGCCCACGGGCGCCGACGCCGGCAAGGGCTGTACGCCCGTCGTGCCGGTGCTGGTCAAGGATGGCCGCGTTCTGCTGGCCCAGCCGGCGATGGCGGACTGATGGCTGACGGCTCCGCCACGCTCCCGACGATCAAGACCACCTGTGCCTATTGCGGCGTCGGTTGCGGCGTCGCGGGCATGGTGGGCGAAGGGCGCTCGGTCTCGGTCGTCGGCGACACGGTCCATCCCGCCAACTTCGGCCGCCTGTGCTCGAAGGGCTCGGCGCTGGGCGCGACGGTCGGACTGGAAGGCCGTCTGCTGGAGCCGACGATCAACGGTAAGGTCGCGTCCTGGACCGAGGCGACCGCCCTGGTCGCCAAGCGCTTCAAGGACACCGTCGCCCGCCATGGCCGTGACAGCGTCGCCTTCTACGTCTCAGGCCAGTTGCTGACCGAGGACTACTACGTCGCCAACAAGCTGATGAAGGGCTTCATCGGCTCGGGCAATATCGACACCAACAGCCGGCTCTGCATGGCCTCGGCCGTGGCCGCCCATAAGCAGGCGTTCGGCGCCGATCTGGTACCGGGCTGCTACGAGGACCTCGATGTCGCCGACCTGGTGGTGTTCAGCGGCCACAACGCCGCCTGGACGCACCCGGTGTTGTTTCGCCGCATGGAGGCGGCCAAGGCGCGCGGCCAGAAGCACGTGGTCATCGACCCGCGCCGCACCGACACCGCCGAGGGCGCTGACCTGCATCTGGCCATCGCCCCGCAGAGCGACGTGCGGCTGTGGAATGGCCTGCTGGCTGACCTGATCCGGCGCGGCGCGATCGATCGCGACTACATCGCCGAGCACGTGAACGGCTTCGAGCAAGCCATTGCCGCACTTCTGGAAATGGACCAATCCTTGAGCGCCGTCGCCGCCGACTGTGGCGTGACGATCGAGGACCTCCAGACCTTCTACGATCTGTTCGCCGCCCATGAGCGGACGGTCAGCCTGTTCTCGATGGGCGCCAACCAGTCGGCTCAGGGCGTGGCCAAGGGCCTGTCGATCATCAACGCCCACCTCGCCACCGGCCGGATCGGCAAGCCGGGCGCTTGCCCGTTCTCGATCACCGGCCAGCCCAACGCCATGGGTGGCCGCGAGACCGGCGGCATGGCTAACACCTTGGCCGGCCACATGGACTTCGCGCCCGAGGATCGCGACCGCGTCGCCCGCTTCTGGGGGGCGCCCGACACCGCCCGCGCGCCGGGCCTGAAGGCTGTCGACATGTTCGAGGCGGTCCGCGACGGGCGGGTCAAGGCGATCTGGGTGATGGCCACCAACCCGGCCGTCAGCCTGCCCGACAGCGGCGCGGTGCGCGAGGCCCTGGCCAGGTGCCCGTTCGTGGTGGTCTCCGACTGTGTCGAGACCGACACCACGGCCTTCGCCAACGTCAAGCTGCCGGCCCTGGGCTGGGGCGAGAAGGACGGCACGGTCACCAATTCCGAGCGCCGCATCTCGCGTCAGCGGGCGCTGTTCCCGGCGCCCGGCAATGCTCGCGCCGACTGGAAGATCATGGCCGACGTCGCCACGGCCATGGGCTTCGACGGCTTCGGTTGGGCCAGCAATGCCGGCGTCTTCCGCGAGTGGGCGCGCCTGACGGCCTATGAGAATGAAAGCCGTCTTCTGAATCTGTCCGGCCTTTTGGCTTTAACGCCAGAAGCTTACGGCGAACTTCTGCCGATTCAATGGCCGGTGAAGGCGGGCGGGCAGGGCACGCCGCGCCTGTTCGTCGACGGCTGCTTCCAGACCCCGGATGGTCGCGCCCGCATGGTCCCGGTCAAGCCGCGCGGCCCGGTCGACGCCGTCGATGCGGCCTTCCCGATGTCGCTGAACACCGGCCGCATCCGCGATCAATGGCACACCATGACCCGCACGGGCCTGGCCCCGGACCTCTGCCGCCACGCACCCGAGCCCTTCGTCGAGATCCATCCGGCCGATGCCCAGGCCTATGGGCTGAGGGAGGGCGCCCTGGCGCGGGTGATCACCGTGCGCGGCGAAGCGGTGGCGGTGGCCAAGCTCACCGATCGCCAGCGGCGCGGCGGGCTGTTCATGCCCATGCACTGGACGGACGCCTTCGCGCCGTCGGGCCGCGCCAACGCCCTGGTCGCGCCGAACCTGGACCCCACCTCCGGCCAGCCGGAGTTCAAGCACACGCCCGCGAGAATCCGCGCGTATCGCGAGACGTGGAAAGGCTTTTTCCTCGCCCGGTGCGGTCTGGCCGCGCCCGCCGGCCTGGATCTCATCTGGCGACGCATCCCCCAGGATGCCTGCCAGCAGCACGAGTTCGCCGGTCGGGGCGACGACGCCGAGCGTGAGGCGCTCCGCAAGGCCCTGACCAAGGGTCTTGTCGGCGAGCTCGTCAGCTACGAGGACGCCGCGACCGGCGCGCGACGGCAGGCCTGGATCAAGGACGGGCGGCTAGTCGCCGTGCTGTTCACCACCGTCGAAGGTCGCCTGCCGCCGCGCGACTGGCTAGCCGAGCAGTTCGCCGGTCCCCTGACCGTCGAGGCCCGCACGGCGCTGTTGTTCGGGCGCCCGCCGGGGGCTCAGGGCGACAAGGGGCCGATGGTTTGCGCCTGCCTGAAGGTCGGGGCCAAGGCCGTCGAGGCCGCCATCGTCGCTGGCGCTCGTACGCCTGACGCGGTCGGCGGGGTGACCGGCGCGGGAACCAACTGTGGTTCATGCCGTCCCGAGATCGTTCGAATGATCAAAAGCTTGGCCATAATTCCTAAGGAGCCCGCTCATGTCGCTTAAGTTCGGCAAGGTTCTGCTGGTCGGCGCGGGCCCGGGTCCCGTGGACCTGATGACCGTCCGCGCGGTCCGCGCTGTCGAGGGCGCCCAGGCGCTGCTCTACGACGCCCTGTGCTCCGAAGAGGCCATCGCTCTCGCACCGCCGGGCTGCGTGCGCATCCAGACCGGCAAGCGGGCTGGCAAGCCCAGCATGAAGCAGGACGAGATCAACCGCCTGATGCTGCGCCTGGCCCGTAAGGGGCTGAAGGTTGTCCGGCTAAAGGGTGGTGATCCTTCGATTTTCGGTCGCGTGGGTGAGGAAGCCGCTTTCCTGAACGGCTTTGGCGTCGAGACCGAGGTCGTGCCCGGCGTCACCGCCGCCTGTGCCGCCGCCGCCCAGTTCGGGTTCCCGCTGACCCATCGCGGCGAGGCCCGCCGGGTGGTCTTCACCACCGCGAGGCTGGAGGCCGGGCAGCTGTCGGGCGACTGGAGCGCCGCGGCCGATCCCGAGGCGACACTGGCGATCTATATGGGCGGTGAGGTGGCGGGAGAGCTGGCTCAGCGGATGATCGCCGCCGGACGCCCGGCCGATACCCCGGCCGTGGCCGTCGAGAAGGCGGGCGGCGCCGATGCGCGGCTCTATCCGGCGACCCTGGCCACCCTGGCTGAATGCATCGCGGACGCTGGCGATGGCCCGCTGCTGATCGTGGTCGGCGAGGTCGCGGCGGCGGCCTCGATCGCCTCGACGCTGGACGTCGCGCGCCGGGCCGCCGGCTGAGACCTCACTTCATCCAGAAACCGACGAAGTAGAACAACGCCGCCGTCAGGGCCGCGGCCGGCAGGGTGACGACCCAGGCGGTGACGATGTCCTTGGCCACGCCCCAACGCACGGCCGAGACGCGGCGCGAGGCGCCGACGCCGACGATCGCGCCGGTGATGGTGTGGGTCGTGGAGACCGGTACGCCGATGTGGGTGGCCAGGAACAGGGTGATGGCCCCGCCGGTTTCGGCGCAGAAGCCCTGCATCGGGGTCAGGCGGGTGATCTTGCTGCCCATGGTGTGGACGATGCGCCAGCCGCCGAACAGGGTGCCCAGGCCCATGGCCGTCTGGCAGGCCAGCACCACCCAGAACGGGATGTGGCCTGGCTGATGCGTGGCCCCGTGGGCGAACAGCAGGGCGGCGATGATGCCCATGGTCTTCTGGGCGTCGTTGCCGCCGTGGCCCAGGCTGTAGAGCGCGGCCGAGACGAACTGCAGCTTGCGGAACACCCGGTCGGCGAAGAACGGCGAGCTCTTCACGAAGGTCCACGAGACGATCAGCACCAGAACCAGGGCCAGCAGGAAGCCCATGGTCGGCGAGACGATGATGCCGGCGGCGGTCTTGCCCAGGCCCGCCCACTGGATGGCGCCGATGCCGCCGACCTTGGCGATCGAAGCGCCGACCAGACCGCCGATCAGGGCGTGCGAGCTGGACGACGGGATGCCCGCCCACCAGGTCAGCAGGTTCCAACTGATCGCCCCCATCAGGGCCGCGAAGATCAGGCGGTCGCTGATGATATGCGGATCGACGATCCCCGAGCCGACCATCTTGGCCACGCTGGTGCCGAAGAACAGGAAGGCGATGAAGTTGAAGAACGCCGCCCAGATCACCGCCCAGCGGGCCGACAGCACGCGGGTGGAGACAATCGTGGCGATCGAGTTGGCGGCGTCGTGCAGGCCGTTCAGGAAGTCGAACGCCAGGGCGACGGCGACCAGGAAGACCAGGATCAGGAGCGTGGGATCCACGGGGCTCAGACCTGCTCGACGACGATGCCGCTGATGCGATTGGCCACGTCCTCGAAGCGGTCCATGACCTTCTCGAGGTGGCTGTAGATGTCGATGCCGACGATGAAGGCCATCGGATCACCCGTCCTGTGAGCCAGGAACAGGTCCTTGCGGCCCTGGTCGTACATCTGGTCGGACTGCTCCTCGATCTCGGTGATCTTGACCGCGATCTCGCTCAGCTTGTGGGCGTTGAGGCGCATCTTCGGCAGCAGGGCCACCGCTTCCTCGGTCAGCTTGGCGGCCTGGACGATGACCTGGGTCATCTCGCGCATCTGCGGCTCGAAGGTCTTGACCTCGAACAGGCTGACCACCTTGGCGGTCTTGCGCATCTGGTCGATGGCGTCGTCCAGCGAGGCCGTCAGGCTCTGGATGTCGCTGCGGTCGAACGGCGTGATGAAGCTGCGGCGCACGGCCACCATCACCTGGCGGGTGATCTCGTCGGCCTCTTCCTCGTAGCGGTTGACGCGGGCGCTGGCGTCCTCGATCGCGTCGCCGCCCTGGGTCAGGTCGTGCAGCGCCTCGGCGCCGGCCGTCAGGGTGCGCGCATGGGCCGAGAAGAGCTCAAAGAAGGCGTCTTCCTTGGGCATGACCGCCTTGAACAGGCCCAGCATCGTGTTCTCGTCCTTGCGCGAAGAAATACCCGCATTGTCCGTAAGCGGAGCGAGTTTCGGCGCACCGGAACCATGAACGGTTTCAGAGGTCAAACCCAATCTCTAGCGGGGAATGATCCGCCAGCGGACAAAGTGTAAAAAAGTGGGCTGCCGACGCGTTTTCCTTCCTTGCGCGCGCGGCGCGTTCGCGCGAGATCGCTGCCCATGAACAAGATGCTTGCCTGCGCTCTCGCGACCGCCGCCGTGTCGATGGGCTTTGCCACCCAGGCCTCCACGATCTCCGCCAAGCCGGATCCGAAGCTGGTCGTGGTCATCTCGATCGACCAGTTCAGCGCCAATCTCTACGCTCAGCACCGATCGGAGTTCACCGGCGGGCTGAAGACGCTGAGCAGCGGCATCGTCTATCCGAACGGCTACCAGTCGCACGCTTTCACCGAGACGTGCCCGGGCCACTCGACCCTGCTGACGGGCAAGCATCCCAACAAGACCGGCATCAGCGCCAACGACTGGTACGACCTCTCGACCGGCAAGACGGTCTATTGCCTGGCCGATCCCAGCGCGACGCCGGCCGACGATCCCAAGGGGCGGGCCGTGTCGCCGGCTAACCTGATCGCCACCACCTATGGCGACTGGCTGAAGGCCGTCTCGCCCAAGAGCCGGGTGTTCGGCGTCTCGGGCAAGGATCGCGGGGCGATCACCATGTCAGGCCACCAGGCCGACGGCCAGTTCTGGTACCAGCCGGGCTTTGGCTTCACGACCTGGGTCGGCCAGGGCCAGACAGCGGAAGAGCGGCTGAAGCCCGTCGCGGCCTTCAACGCCAAGATGGCGGCCGACCTGAAGAAGCACCCCTACGTCTGGGACTACGACAAGTCGCTGATCGGCGGCTCGGAGAAGCGCTGCCGCGCCCTGGAGGCTGACTACGAGACCGGCGGCCGCAAGTGGCGCGCTGCCCTGCCGATCGCGGCGGCGACCAGCGAGGCGGACAAGCAGCGCGACCTCTATGCCAGCCCCTATACCGACCAGGTGACCCTGGAACTGGCCCAGACCCTGCGTGAGACCTATGCGCTGGGCGATGGCCCGCAGGTCGACGTGCTGACCGTCAGCCTGTCGGCCACCGACTTCATCGGCCACCGCTGGGGCACGCGCGGTCCGGAGATGTGCGACCAGATCGCCCGTCTCGACGACCGCCTGGGCGCGTTCCTCAAGAGCCTGGACAAGGTCAAGGGCGGCGTCCTTGTGGTGCTGGCCGCCGACCATGGCGGGGCCGACTTCGCCGAGCGCCTGCATGACGAGGGCTATGACAGCGAGCGTGTGATCGGCAGGCCGTGGATCGCCGGCCTGAACGCCCAGCTGCGCAAGGACCTGAACCTCGATTGGGATCCGCTGGTCGCCGACGGCGGCATCGACCAGATCTACGTCGTCAACGCCGAGCGCAAGACGCCTTCGATCACGGATCGCGCCCGCATCACCGCCGCGGCATTGGTGCTGATCAACCGTGACCCGGCAGTGGCCGAGGCCTTCGACTCCAACGCCATCCTGACCATGGCCCCGGCGCCGGCCGACGCCGCCATCGAGGAGCTGTCGGTGGCCGAGCGCGTGCGGCGCAGCGCCTATCCGGGCCGGGTCGGCGACATCCTCGTGGCGTTCAAGCCCCACCGCGTGCCTTCGACGCCGGGGCCGACCTATGTCTCGACCCACGGCAGCCCGTGGGACTACGACCGCCGCGTGCCGATCCTGTTCTGGTGGAAGGGCGCGACGCCGCACGAGCGGGTGTTGCCGCTCGACACGGTCGATATCGCGCCGACCATCGCCGCCGTCACGGGCATCAAGCCGCCGACCGACATCGACGGCATCTGCCGGCCGCTGGTGTACGGCAAAGGCTGCTAGCGCGACCTCTGGCGGTGCCGCGCGAGGTCGATGCCGTGGCGCTCGATCTTGTCGTAGAAGGTCTTGCGCGGGATGCGCAGGACCTCCAGCGCCCGGCGGACGTCGCCTTCGCCGGCGGTAAGGGCCTCCTCGATCAGGTGAGCCTCGTACGTCGCCACCCGCGCGGGCAGCGGCGGGAGTTCGACTTGGACGTCGGCGCGCTGGTCGGTCAGGCCTAGCGCCACCCGCTGGGCGTAGTGGCTCAGCTCGCGGACATTGCCGGGCCAGTTGTGGTTGTAGAGCCGCCAGCGGATCTTGTCGTCGATCTTGGGCGGCTCGCCCTCCAGCCGCTCGCAGGCGCGGGCCAGGAAGTGGGCGAATAACAGCGGCACGTCCTCGCGGCGTTCGCGCAGCGGCGGGATGCGGATGCGCACGACGTCCAGGCGATGGAACAGGTCCTCGCGGAAGGTCCCGGCGGCGACGGCGTCCGACAGGTCCGACTTGGCGGCGGCCACCACGCGCAGGTCCAGGGTCTGTGGGCGGTTGGAGCCCATCGGTGTGACCTCGCGCTCCTCCAGCACCCGCAGGAACTTGCCTTGCGCCTCGGGGGCCAGGGTCTCGATCTCGTCGAGGAACAGCGTGCCGCGATCGGCCTGCTGGATGCGGCCGGCGCGCTGGCGCACCGCGCCGCTGAACGCGCCCAGTTCGTGACCGAACAGCTCGCTGTCCAGGGCGCCGGCGGGCAGGGCGGCGCAGTCGACGGCGACGAACTCGCGGTCGCGGCGGCGGCCCCAGGCGTGCAGGGCTCGCGCGGCCAGCTCCTTGCCGACCCCGGTCTCGCCCTCCAGCAAAACGTCGACATCAGCCGAAGCCAGTTGGCGCAAGGTGGCGCGCAGGCGCTCCATCACCGCCGTCTGGCCGATCAGCGGCCAGTCGCTCTGGGCCTCGACGGCCAGGGTGCGCAAGGACCGGTTCTCCAGCACTAGCCGGCGCTTCTCCATCGCCCGGCGGACGCTGCTGACCAGGCGGTCGGGGGCGTAGGGCTTGGCCACGAAGTCGTAGACGCCGTCGTGCATGGCCTCGACCGCCTCGGTGACGTCGGCGTGGCCGGTGATCAGGATGACGGGCAGGTCCTCGTCCTGGGCCTTGAGGCGGCGGAACAGCTGGCGGCCGTCCAAGCCTGGCATGCGGATGTCGCTGACCACCACGCCCGGGAAGCCGGCGGGCAGGGCGGCCAGCGCCTCCTCGGCTGCGGCGAAAGCCATGACCTCGAACCCGGCCAGTTGCAGGGTCTGGACGTTGGCGTCGCGCAGCACGTCGTCGTCGTCGATGAAGGCCACTTGGTTGACGGAAGCAAGCATCAGGTACGCGCCTTGGGGAGGGACATGACAAAGCGGGCGCCGCCAGGGGCGGGCTCCAGGGAAAGCTCGCCGCGGAACTCGGCGACGATGTCGCGGCTGATCACCAGGCCTAGGCCCAGGCCGCGCGGCTTGGTGGTGGCGAACGGCGTGAACAGGCTCTTGGCCGCCTCGGGCGCGACGCCGGGACCGTTGTCGGCGACCACGATCCGCACCTGCGAGCGCTTGACGACGACCTGGACGCGGATTTCCGGATCGGCCGTGTCTTCAAGGGCTTCCAGGGCGTTCTGCAACAGGTTGACCAGCACCTGCTCCAGCCGGAAGCGCTCGGCCATCACCTTGGCGGCCTCCTCGTCGGCCTCGCCGCGGACGATGCGGACATGCTGCTGGCGCACGCGCGGGCCGACCAGCAGCAGGGCGCCGTCGATGGCCTCGCGCACGACCACGGGGGCGGCCGGGGCGCTGGACTTGCGGGCGAAGGCGCGCAGCTCGTCGGTGATCAGGCCGATGCGCTCGGTCAGGCCGGCGATCAGGCCCAGATTGGCCTTGGCGGTCTTCTCGTCGGCGCGGTCCAGGAAGGCGGCGGCGTTGTCGGCATAGGCGCGGATGGCGGCCACGGGCTGGTTGATCTCGTGGGCCACGCCGGCGGCGATCTGGCCCAGGGTGGCCAGCTTGTTCGACTGCACCAGCTCGTCCTGCATCAGGTGGACGTGGGCCTCGGCGCGGCGGCGCTCCTCGATCTCGACGACCAGGCGCTGGTTGGTCTCGCGCAGCTCGGTCGTGCGCTCGGCGACGCGGGTCTCCAGTTCTAGCCTTGCAGCCTCCTGGCGGGCGGCGCGGATGCTGGCTTGGCCGCGCCAGCGCAGCAGGGTGAAGGTGATACCGCAGACGATCAGACCGACCAGCAGGGCGATGGCGCGGGCCCCGGCGACGGCGGCCCGCAGGGTTTCGCCCACGGGCGTGAAGGTGAAGATCGTCCAGCCGGCCACGCCCAGGTCGGCGCTGGCGGCCATGAAACGCGCGGGGCCGTCCGGCGTCGTGGCGCTGGTCAGGATCGGCGGGCGGCCATGGACCGGGGTGGGATTGGCTTTCAGCACCGAGAACGGCGCGTCGCCGAAGCGGTGCTCGGTGCGCAGCTGGTCCTGCTCGGCGCGGGGCAGGCGGCCCAGGGTCGAGAACCGCCAGGCCGGGATCGATGTCACCAGGATAACGCCGCGCGGATCGGCGACGAAGGCGGGTTCGGCCTCGGACCACTCGGCCTCCAGCGACTCGAACTCGACCTTCACCACCACCACGCCCAGCATGCCCTCGCGCCCTTCGACGCGGCGGGACATGAAGAGGCCGGGGCGGCGGCTGACCGTGCCCAGCGCGAAGAGTTCGGCGACGCCGTTGGCGCTGGCCTCCTTGAAATACGGCCGGAAGCTGTAGTCGGAGCCCACGAAGCTGGTCGGCTCGCGCCAATTGCTGGCGGCGATGGTCATGCCCTTGGCGTTCAGCACATAGATCACCGCCGCGCGGGTGCCGCCGCTCAGGGTCTCCAGCTTGCGGTTCAGGGCGTCGATGCCGGCCGGATTGGCCGAGCGCAGGGTCTCGGCCACGTCCGGGTCCTGGGCCAGCACGAAGGGCAGGGAGCGGTGCTTGGCCAGTTCGCTGCGCAACACCGCCGCGTGCAGCGCAGCCGAGGTCTGAGCCTGGCGCGACAGGTCGGCTTCGGCGCGACGTTCGGCCACCGCGCCGGCGAAGCCCACGACCGCAGCCAGGATGATCGCGCTCACCACGATATAGGCCGCCCAGCGGCGGACGATCGGGTCGGCGAGATTCGGCGGCCGCAGGGTCGTCATGGGCGGATTTCCAGAGTTTGTGCGGATTTTCGCACAAATGCCGGATTTGGTGTGGGGATTTTCGCAAGCAGCGTGGCGGGTGGTACCGCTCGCGAAAATGAAAAATTCAATCGAACCAAGGTGTTGTGGCTTTTCTTCAGGTTGCTTGCGCGAACTTCCCCCTGAAAGGATCGTCTATCCAGGCGTCCTGGCAAAGGGGCGCGGGGTGGAAACGTGGCCGACAGGCCAGTCCGAGAGGCGACAGTGAAGACGATCCCATCGGCCGCGCCCGCGCAGCCTGCTGAACGCCCTAAGCCGTTTTTCCAGCACCTCTATTTCCAGGTTCTGCTCGCCATCGCGCTGGGCGGAGCCATCGGCCACTACTATCCGGAGATCGGCCAGTCGCTGAAGCCGCTGGGCGACGCCTTCATCAAGCTTGTGAAGATGGTCATCGCCCCGGTGATCTTCCTGACCGTGGTGACCGGCATCGCCGGCATGCGCGACCTGGAGAAGGTCGGCCGCGTGGCGATCAAAGCGCTGCTCTACTTCCTGGTCTTCTCGACCCTGGCCCTGATCGTCGGCCTGATCGTCGCCAACGTCGTCCAGCCGGGCGCGGGCATGAACATCGATCCCGCCACCCTGAAGACCGACAAGGTCGCCGAATACGCCGCCAAGGCGCACGACCAGAGCATCATCGGCTTCCTGATGCACATCATCCCGGACACCGTGGTCGGCGCTTTCGCTGACGGCGAGATCCTGCAGGTGCTGCTGATCTCGATCCTGTTTGGCCTGTCGCTGACCTTGGTCGGCGAGCCGGCCAAGCCGGTGGTCGATTTCCTGGAACTGGTTGCCCAGGCCTTCTTCAAGTTCGTGCACATCGTGATGAAGGCCGCCCCGATCGGCGCCTTCGGGGCCTTCGCCTTCACGATCGGCAAGTACGGCATCCACTCGGTGGCGAACCTGGCCCTGCTGGTCGGCACGTTCTACCTGACCTCGGCGCTGTTCGTGATCGTGGTGCTGGGCGCGGTCGGCATCGCCAACGGCTTCTCGATCTTCAGCCTGATCCGCTACCTGAAGGCCGAGTTGCTGCTCGTCCTCGGCACCAGTTCGTCTGAGGCGGCCCTGCCCAGCCTGATCGAGAAGCTGGAAAAGGCCGGTTGCCCGAAGTCGGTCGTCGGCCTGGTGGTCCCGCTGGGCTACTCGTTCAATCTGGACGGCACCAACATCTACATGACCCTGGCGGCGCTGTTCATCGCCCAGGCCACCGGCGTGCACCTGTCGTGGGAGCAGCAGGCGCTGCTGCTGGGCGTGGCCATGCTGAGCTCCAAGGGCGCGGCGGGCGTGACCGGCGCGGGCTTCATCACCCTGGCCGCCACCCTGTCAGTCGTGCCCTCGGTCCCGGTGGCCGGCATGGCCCTGATCCTGGGCGTCGACCGCTTCATGTCCGAGTGCCGGGCCCTGACCAACTTCACCGGCAACGCGGTGGCGGCGATCGTCGTCTCGCGCTGGGAGAAGGGCCTGGACGTCGCCGCCTTCAAGTCGGCGCTCAATCCGAAGAAACACCCGCCGGCCGCTGGCCGTCCCATCCCGGACCCCGCGCGTCCGTAAGGGGCGCCGGACTTAACCAAAGCCTGCCTAGAACAAGAAACTTGGGGAGCTAAACGTGACGCACCAAACCCTCCGCGGCTATCGCCGCCGCCTCGTCCAAGGCGCAGCCCTGGCCAGCCTGCTGATCGCCACCGGCGCCGCCGCCCAGGAAGCGGCCGCCGACACCAAGGTCGAAGAGATCGTCGTGGTCGGCAGCCAGATCAAGGGCGCCAAGACCACGGCCGCCCTGCCGGTCACCGTGCTGGACAACAACCAGATCGCCGCCACCGGCGCGGTCTCGGGCGATGACCTGTTCCGCTCGATCCCGGCCATGGGCGATGTCTTCATCAACCCCAGCAACGCGGCCCAGACCAGCAACTCGACGCGCGGCGACGTCAACTCGATCAACCTGCGCAGCCTGGGCGTCGGCAACACCCTGGTGCTGCTGAACGGCCGCCGCCTGGTGTCGCACCCGACCAGCCAGTCGTCGGGCACCGTGCCGCTCCTGGGCTACAACGCCAACGCCATCCCGACCTCGAACCTGGAGCGCCTGGAAGTGCTGCGCGACGGCGCCGCCGCCATCTACGGCGCGGACGCGGTGGCCGGCGTGGTCAACACCGTGCTGCAGAGCGACTTCGACGGCCTGACCGTCGACGCCCAGTACGGCTGGGCCGAGGGCACGCACCGCAAGGAATACACCAGCAACATCTTCGCCGGCCGCAACTTCGCCGAAGGCCGGGGCAACATCTCGCTGAACGGCAACTTCACCTGGCGCACGGCCCAGCGTCCCAGCGACCGGCCCTATACCGCGACCCAGGACCTGCGCTCGCTGTTCGCCGGCTATCCGGAGTACGCCGCCAGCGCCACGCCGGATAACCGCGGCAACCAGAACTCGTTCGCCAACTTCACGGTGTTCGGCGGCCCGGGGATCATCCGCCAGGGCACGACGGCCCTGACCACGGCGGCCGGCGCGACCCACGTGCAGCCCAACACCATCACCGGCTGCGCCACCCAGATCGGCAACGGCCTGTGCCTGGGCACCGGCAACCTCGCGACCGGCAGCACCGCCAACGCCTATCGCTACAACGCCGTGCAGAACGACGCGACGACGGTCCAGCCGGAGATCGAGCGCCAGAACATCTTCCTGAACGGCCACTACGACATCAGCGACAATCTGACGGCCTATGGCGAACTGGGCTTCTACCACGCCACGTCGGAAGGCCTGACCACCCAGGGCACCAGCCTGGTAGCGATCGGCGTGCCGGCCAGCAACTACTGGAACCCCTTCGGTCCGGTGACCTTCGCCAACGGCCAGGCCAACCCGAACCGTCTGCCTGGCCTGACCAACGTGCCGGCCGCCGGCCTGCCGGTGACCTTCACCAACTACCGCTTCAACGATCTGGGCCCGAGCAAGGTCGAGGTCGAGAACTACCAGACCCGCTTCCTGGGCGGCGTGAAGGGCGAGAAGTGGGGCTGGAACTTCGACTCCGCGCTGCTGTACTCCAAGGCTGACGCCAAGGACGAAAGCGACGGCATCGACAGCAAGAAGCTGGCCGCCTCGCTGGCCCTGTCGACCCCCGACGCCTACAACCCGTTCAACGGCGGCTGCCTTGACGGCACGGGCGGTCGTGACTGCACGCCCAGCTCCAAGGCCGCGCTGGACTCGATCCGCTTCCGCCTGAAGCGCCACTCGACCACCACCCTGACCCTGGCCGACTTCAAGGTCTCCAAGCCGGACCTGCTGACCATCTGGTCGGGCGATGTCGGCGTCGCCGCTGGCGTCGAGTTCCGCCACGAGACCCAGCAGGACCGCCGCGACCCGCAACTGGACGGCCGCACGCCCTTCACCGACCCGGTGACCGGCGCGACGTCGAACAGCAACGTCACGGGCGTCAATGACACGCCCAGCACCAAGGGCTCGCGCAACGTCGGCTCGGCCTTCGCCGAACTGGCCGTGCCGCTGATCTCGCCGGAGATGAACATCCCGCTGGTGCGCCGCATCGATCTGCAACTGGCCGGCCGCTACGAGCACTACAGCGACTTCGGCTCGGTCGCGAAGCCGAAGATCGCCTTTGCCTGGGACGTGGTCGACGGCGTCCGCTTCCGCGGCTCCTGGCAGAAGGGCTTCCGCGCCCCGAACCTGGAGACGACCAACCCGTTCGCCTATTCGCGGACCAACACCGTCACTGACTACTACCGCTGTGAGGCCGACCTCCGCGCCGGCCGCATCTCGACCTTCTCGGCCTGTACGCGCGGCGTGGGCATCCGCTTCACGACCGCCGGCAACCCGGACCTGAAGGCCGAGACGAGCGAGAGCTACTCGGTGGGCGTCGTTCTGCAACCGACCTTCATCCCCGAGCAATTCGGCCGCTTCACGGTCACGGTCGATCGCTGGCAGATCAAGCAGCAAGGCATCGTCGGCACCCTGGGTTCGACCAACGCGGCCATTCAGGACTACCTGTTCCGTCTGACGGGCACGACCAACGCCAACGTCATCCGCGCCGCTCCGACGGTGGACGACATCGCCTTCTTCAACGGCACTGGCCTGACGCCGGTCGGCCAGATCACGGAGATCCGCGACCAGTTCAAGAACTTGCAGCCCCAGACCGTCAGCGGCATCGACTTCGGCCTGAATTGGACCCTGCGCACCGACAACCTCGGTCGCTTCAGCGCCAATATCGACGGCACCTACATGGACAAGTTCTCGCAGGAACTGGCCCCGCCGATCGCCGACCTGTTCGCCGCCCGCGCCAAGGGCACGATCAACCCGGCCACGCCGCTGACCGATCCGGGCGACCTGCTGAAGCGCAACGGCAAGCCGAAGTGGAAGTGGAGCAGCACGGCCACGTGGCGCGGCGGCCCGGTCCAGATCGGCGCCTCGGTGATCTACACCGGCGCGGTGCTGGACACCGACCTGCTGTCGACCACGGGCGAGCCCTGGCGTGTCGAGCCGCTGACCACGGTCAACCTCTATGGTCAGTATCGCTTCGCGCAGAAGGGCTGGGCCAATGACACCCGCATCCGCGTCGGCGCCCGGAACCTGTTCGACAAGGATCCGCCGCTGTCGTCGGCCGGCTTCATCGGTTCGCTCTACAACCCCTATGCTCGCTACTGGTACATGAGCGTCAGCAAGTCGTTCTAAGGCTGAACTCCCCGGCCGCTCCAGGCTTGCCTTGGAGCGGCCGGCTTCCTTTTCTGTTCGCGTGACGAGGTTTCCGCCGGTGATGAAGCTGTCCTCCGCCGTTATGGCTTTCGGCCTGACCCTGGCCGCCACGGCCGCTCATGCGGAGGCGCCCGCCGCGAAGACCTGTCCCGAGGGCCTGCCGGCCGAGACCAAGTGCCTGGCCGGCCAAGACTCGAACGGCGCCTACTATTGGATCGCCATTCCAAAGGCTTGGAACGGGACCCTCGTCCTGCACACCCACGGCGGGCCGCGGCTGAAGAAGCCCAAGCCCGACGACGCGATCGAGGACCTGCAGCGCTTCGCCGTCACCGTCGCCGAGGGCTATGCCTGGGCCGGTTCGAACTATCGTCGCGAAGGCTACGGCACGCGCAGCGCCGCCGAGGACAGCGACAATCTGCGCAAGCTCTTCTGGGATCAATTCGGTCGTCCCAAGCGCACCATCCTCCACGGCCAGTCCTATGGCGGCAATGTCGCGGCCAAGACCGCCGAGCTCTACGGCAAGGACGCCGACGGCAAGCCGATCTATGACGGCGTCATCCTGACCAGCGGCGTGGTCTCGGGCGGCACGCGCGCCTACGACTTCCGCGCCGACCTGCGGGCCGTCTACCAGTACTATTGCGGCAACCACCCGGCGGCGGGCGAGACTCAGTATCCGCTGTGGCAGGGCCAGCCGGTCGGCTCGAAGCTGACCAACAAGGAACTCGATGAGCGCGTCAACGCCTGCACCGGCGTCGACCTGCCGGCAGGCCAGCGCACCGCCCAGCAGAAGCGCAACCTGGCCAACATCCTGGCGGTGACCAGGATTCCCGAGCGCACCCTGGGCAGCCACCTGGGCTGGGCGACCTTCACCTTCGCCGACATGGTCAACAAGCGGCTGGACGGGAAGAACCCCTTCACCAACGTCGGCGTGGTCTATACGGGCTCGGACGACGACAAGGCGCTGAACAAGGAAGTGGTTCGGTTCGCCGCCGATCCGGAGGGCGTGCGCAAGCTGGCCGACGACAGCGACCTGACCGGCCAGCTCCTGGTCCCGACCCTGACCATGCACGCCATCGACGACCCGACGGCCTTCGTCGAGCTGGAGCAGGTGCTGCACGACACCGTCGCCAAGGCCGGCAAGAGCGATCTGCTGGTCCAGTCGTTCACCGACGAGCACGAGCACTCCAAGCTCGCCACGCCCGAATACGCGGCCCTCCTGCGCGCCATGACGGCCTGGATCGAGCAGGGGACCAAGCCCAGTCCCGCGACCCTGGCCGCCGGCTGCGCCGAGGCGGTGAAGACCTATGGCGAGGCCTGCCACTTCCAGGTCGACTACAAGGTCCCGGCGCTGTCGACCCGCAGCTATCCGCGCAAGAAGCCCGGCCTCTAGGCGCCGCTATAGGTCGCGCGCAGTCGGATCTTGTCGATCTTGCCGGTCGCGGCCAGCGGGATGGCCGGGGCGCGGACCACGGCGTCGGGAATCCACCATGAGGCCACTTGGCCACGTAAGCAGCCCAGCAGCGTCTCGTCGGCGATCTCCTCGCAGAGCTGAACGATCAGCAGCGGCCGCTCGCCCCATTTGGGATCGACCCGCCCGATCACCGCCGCCAGGGCGACCTGCGGCAGGGCGCAGACGAGGGCCTCGATCTCGGCGGGATTGATCCACTCGCCGCCGGACTTGATCAGGTCCTTGGCCCGGGCGGTGATCTTCAGATTGCCCTGACGATCGATCAGAGCGAGGTCGCCGGTGTCGAACCAGCCGTCGGCGTCGTTGGCCGAGGTCTCCTGGCCGAAATAGCGCTCGATCACCGCCGCGCCGCGCACGTGCAGGCGGCCTTCGGTCTCGCGCTGCTCGGGCAAGGGCCTGCCGTCCTCGTCGGCGACCATCAGGTCGACACCCAACTGCGGGCGGCCGGAGAGGCCGGCGTTGCGCACCGGATCGCTCAGCACTCCGGTGGTGCCGACGGGCGAGAGTTCGGTCATGCCCCAGCTGGTCTGGACGACGACGCCCAGGCGCTGCTCAAGGCGCTCCATCAGGGCCGGCGGCATGGCCGCGCCGCCGACGGTGATCCGCTTCAGCGACGGCAGTGTCTGGCCGGTGGCTTCCAGGTGATCACACAGACCCAGCCACAGCGTCGGCACGCCGACCGCGACCGTGACACCCTCGGCTTCGATCAGCCGCGCCAGGCTGGCGCCGTCGGTGTGGCGGCCGGGCAGGACCAGCTTGGCGCCGGTGGCGGGAGCGGCGAACGGCAGGCCCCAGGCGCTGGCGTGGAACATCGGCACCACCGGCAGCACGACATCTGAGCCGCTCAGCGCCAAGGCATCGGCCTGCAGCAGGCGCAGGGTGTGCAGGAAGCTGGAGCGATGGGTGTAGGTCACGCCCTTAGGCGCGCCGGTCGAGCCGGAGGTGAAGCACAGGCCGCTCGGCGCGGTCTCGGGGAAGTCGCCCCAGCGGGCCGTCGCGTCGGCCTGGTCGATCAGAGGATCGAGGGCTTCGATCCGAGCGCTGGCCTCGACCGCGCCGTCGATGACCAGCACGCGCTCCAGGCCTGGCGCTTCAGCGGCCATCTGCGTCGCCAGCGGCATCAGGTCGGCGCTGACGATGAGGATCCGCGCGCCGGACTGGCCGATCATCCAGGCCAGCTGGGTCGCGGTCAGGCGCGGATTGAGCGTGTGGCAGACCGCGCCCATGCCCATGATCGCGTACCAGGCCTCGACATGGGCCTGGCTGTTCCAGGCCAGGGTCGCCACGCGCTCACCGAGCGTGACGCCCGAGCTGGCCAGCACGCTCGACACCTTCACCGACCGTTCGCGCAGGGCGCCATAGCCGATCCGCTGCGAAGGCCCGTGCTCACGCGCGGTGACGACCTCGACGTCGCGGGCCCACTTGGCGGCGTGGTCGAGGATGCGGTCCAGGGTCAGCGGGAAGTCTTGCATGACGCCATCGATCATCGGCGGGGATCCAGTCTGGAGAGGCGAGGGCGCGCGCCCTCGGGCGGTGACCGGCTCACGCCGCGCCGCCGTTGTGGTGTTCGAGAAAACCCGAAAGGGTCAGGTGAGGGCGGCGTAGACCTGGGTCTTCAGCTCGCGACGGATCGGGTAGATCCATGACGGGCTGAGCTGGGTCATGAACACCACGTGCAGCCGCTCGACCGGGTCGATGAAGAACGAGGTCGAGAACATCCCGCCCCAATAATATTCGCCGACCGAGCCGGGGATCATCGCCCGGGTAACGTCCTGGGTGACCGCGAAGCCTAGACCGAAACCCGCCCCGCCGTTCTGGGTCTCGCTGAACAGCGAGCGCGAGATCGACGAAAGATCCGTCTTGCCGGGCAGGTGGTTCAAGGTCATCTGCTCAAGGGTCTTGCGACCCAGCAGGCGCACGCCGTCCAGTTCGCCGCCGTTGGCGCACATCTGGCAGAAGCGGTGATAGTCCAGCGCGGTCGAGACCAGCCCGCCGCCGCCCGACAGCAGCTTGGGTTGCTTCAGCCAGGCGCTGCTCTCGGCTCCGTCCAGGATGGTGCGCGGCTTGCCCGGACCGCCCCAGGCGAAGCAGTCGGTCAGGCGGTCGGCCTTGTCGGCCGGCACGACGAAGCCGGTGTCGTGCATCTTCAGTGGGCCGAAGATGTTCTCGGCGAAGAAGCGGTCCAGGGGCATGCCCGAGACCCGCTGGATCACCGCGCCCAGCACGTCGGTCGACACCGAATAGTTCCAGGCCTCGCCCGGCGAGAACTCCAGCGGCAGCTTGCCTAGGGCGGCGACGAAGCCGTCCAGGTCGAGATTGTCGTGCCAGTCCTCGATCTTGCCCTTGCGATAGGCGGCATCGACATTGGTGCGGTTCTGGAAGCCGTAAGTCAGGCCCGAGGTGTGACGCAGCAGGTCCAGCATGCGCATCGGCTCGGCGGTCGGCTTGGTCATGAACGGCGCGTCGCCGCCGCCGCCGGCATGGACGCCGAGGTCCTTGAACTCCGGCAGGACGTGGCTGACGGGCGTGTCGACCGCGACCTTGCCTTGCTCGACCAGCATCATGAAGGCCACCGAGGTGACCGGCTTGGTCATGCTGGCGATGCGGAAGAGGGAGCCTTCGTCGATCGGCGTGTCCGAGCCGGCGCGGGCCGCGCCCTGGCTGCTGAAGTGGACGATCTCGCCGTCCCGGCTGATCAGGAGCTGGGCGTGGGGCAGCTTGCCGGTGTCGAGGTACTGTTCCTTGACGAACGCATCGATGCGGTTCAGCCGCGCGCTGTCGAAGCCGTGCTTTTCGGGTGATCTCACTGTCGCCCCTCCCTGGTCCTGGGCCAGCCTCGCCGGGCGGCTCTTGTTCATGATCCTATGGGCGGCTGGGATGGCTCACAAGACATTTGTCGTCCAAGATTTCAATTATTGTTGTACAATTTTCAGAACTAGATTGCTCACACCGCTTCGGACGGCTGATCTGGGCGAAAAGGCGAGGGGACCGGGATGATCGAACTCTATCACTGCCACGACGCACGATCGTTCCGGGCCCTGTGGACGCTGGAGGAGATGGGGCTGGCCTATCGGCTCCACCTGCTGCCGTTCCCGCCGCGCTTCCTGGCGCCCGAGTACCTGGCGGAGAACCCGCTGGGCACCATCCCGCTGCTGGTCGATGGCGAGACGCGGATGACTGAGTCGGCGGCGATCCCGCAGTACCTGGCCACGCGCCATGGCCCGACGCCCTTGGCGGTCGGTGTCGAGGAGCCCGACTACGGCCTGTGGCTGGACTGGATGCACCGGGGCGAGGCGACCCTGACGTTCCCGCAGACGATCGTGCTGCGCTACACCCAGCTGGAACCCGAGGAGCGCCGGGTGAAGCAGGCGGCCGACGACTACGCCCAGTGGTTCCTGTCGCGCCTGCGCCATGTGACCCGCGCCCTGGCCGACCGCGAATGGCTTTGCGCCGGGCGGTTCACGACGGCGGACATCAGCGTCGGCTACGCCCTGCTGCTGGCCCGCACCCTGGGCCTGGACCACAAGTTTAGCCCGGAGGTCGCGGCCTATTGGGACCGGCTCGAAGCGAGGCCGGCGTTCCTGGCCGCGAAGGCGGCGCAGGAGGCCAAGGCGGCCTAGGCCAGCGCCTTCGACAGGCGCAGCCACAGCTGCTGGTCGAAGTCCTTGTCGGCCACGGCCTGGCCCATGCGGACCACGACCAGCTTGCGGCTTGGCTCGACATAGAGCCGGCGATCCATCGCGCCGAGCGCAGCGACCGTATCGTCTGGCGCGGCGGGGATCAGCGGACCCGGCGTGGCGCGGCCGGCCGCGCGGATGGTCTCAGAGCCGCCGTTCAGCCACCACAGCCGGCCATAGGCGGGATTGGTCGCCGAGCGGGCGAACATGGCGTGCAAACTGGCTTCCGAGACGATCCGCTTGCCATCGGCCGCCTTGCCGCCGTCCAGCACGATCTGGCCGAACCTGGCGACGTCGCGCGGGCAGGTGACCAGGCCCGTGGCGTTGCCGACGCTGGCGAAGGCGGCCGGGCGCTGGCGCCAGGCGGTGTTGCTCATGCCGGCCGGCGTGGTCAGCCAGTCGTGGGTGATGGTCTCCAGGGGCAGCTTGGCGGCGGTGGCCACGATCCGCTTGGTCACCGCATAGACCGGCGTGTTGTAGAAGAACTGCGTCCCCGCCGGGGCGACGAAGGCGAACCGCTCGTCCAGGCCCGAGGCCATATTCAGCAGGTGGATGACGCGGATCGCGGCTTCCTGTTCAGGCGAGGCCTTGGACCAGCCCGCGCCGATATAGTCGGCCACGGGCTTGTCGACATCGATCAGGCCCTTGTCGATGGCGATCGCGATCAGCATCGAGACGAAGCTCTTCTGCTGCGAGGCGACGTCTTCCAGCAGGGCGCCGTCCGCCGTCGTGCCGTAGGTGAAGCTGGCCTGGAACTGGGCGGCGTCGGCCGGCAGCGGCCAGTTCTTCTCGACCAGGGTCTTGCCGTCCTGGACCACGAGGAAGCCGGTGGTGTTCTGGTTGCCGACGTAGTCGAGGACCGGTTGCAGATCCTTGGACGTGGTCGCGAGGGCCGGCGAGGCCGCAAGGAACCCTGCGCCGGCCAACACGGTCCGGCGTGAAATCTCGAACGGCATCCGCCGCCTCCCTCTGATTATGCGGCTCTTCAGAGCCTTATTGGGTCGTCAGGCCGAAGCCTTGCGCGAGCGCGCGGGCTTGACCTCATCGGTCGGCACCAGCCCGTAGCCGCGCGAGATCATCAGGCGCATGGCTTCGTTCTGCATGTAGTAGAGGATGTTACGCGCGCCCTCGGACGCCACGGCGGCGTTGCGCGCGGCCAGGCCTTCGCGGACCACGCGCCAGTGGTCGAACGGACCGCCGGGGCTCTCGGTCAGGCTGACATACGAATAATGCCAGCGCGTCTTGCGGCGCACGGACTCGATCATCTTCTGGGCGTCGGCGCTGGCCGTGCTGGAGAGGCGGCTGAAGATCGTCTCGGACTGGTGGATCAGGTCCTCGGCCGCCGCGCCGCTGTCGGCGGCGGCCAGCAGGGCGTCGATCAGCTTCAGCGTCTCGGCCATGTGCTTGGGCGTGGCGCGGATGCAGGCGAAGCGGGCGGCCAGGCCATAGAGCGCGGCGCGCGTCTCGTAGAGGTCGAACACCTCCTGCACCGTGGTGGCGGCGACATAGGCCCCGCGGTTCTCCTCGATCACCACCAGGCCGTCGTCGGCCAGGGTGCGCAGCGCCTTGCGGGCGATCGTGCGGCCGACGCCGAACTCGTTGCACAGCCGCGCCTCGCGCAGCCATTCGCCGGGCGACAGCAGGCCGTCCTGGATCTGGCGGCGCAGCGCCTGCACGAGCGGGTCCGTGCTCGACGGCGACGCGATGATATCCGGCATGACGAGGGTGAGCCTCAGAGGTTGTGTGTCCTGCATGGCCATCTTGGCGTTGGAATCGACATCGAGGAAGCGGAAACCGCGTTCGATTGTGGCGAGATGAAACCTATCTTGCCCGATAATCAAGAATGAATTGTTGAACAATCCGATTGACACGGTCGAACGGCGCGTGTGTCCTCATCGTCAACGGCGCGCACAGACAGCGCCGAGGGAGGGATCATGCGACACCTGTTCATGTCCGCTGCGGCGGTCGCACTTGCCGTGTCCGCCACGCCGGCGCTGGCTCAGTCACAAGCCAAGACCGACGGCGTCCAGGCCATCGAGGAAGTGGTCGTCACCGCGCAGCGCAAGGAGGAGACCCTCCGCGACGTGCCGGCGACGATCTCGGCGGTCACAGCCGCCCAGCTGGAGGCCATGGGTCCGGTGGCGGGCGTCGGCGACCTGCTGCGCACCATGCCCGGCGTGCGGTTCAATGATCTGCAGAGCAACAACCTCAGCGAAATCTCGATCCGCGGCTCGGGCACCCAGCGCGCCACCGGCGCGGACTCGGGCGTGGGCCTGTTCGTCAACGGCGCCTATGTCGGCTCCAGCACCCTGGGCGGCCGCAACTTCCGCCACATGGACTTCTTCGACCTGGAGCGGGTCGAGGTGCTGGAAGGGCCGCAAGGCGCGCTGTACGGGCGCAACTCCGAATACGGCGTCGTCAACATCGTCTCGGCCAAGCCGAAGTTCAACGACAGCGGCTACGTCAACGCGACCTATACCGACAAGCTGTCCCAGACCAAGGTCTCGGCCGTGGTGAACCAGGCGCTCAGCGACACGGTGGCCATGCGCCTGGGCGTCCAGGCGATCGGGCAGGGCAAGGGCTTCTACTTCAACCCGAACAGCAACAAGTACTACGACCACACCGACGGCTGGATCGGCCGCGCCCAGCTCCGCTACAGCAAGGGCCCGCTGGACGTCGATTTCCTGGTCGACGCGCAGGACCTGAATCTGCCGACCTTCCTCAACACCTATGTCGCCCCGCCGGGCGCCAATGCGGCGCTGCCGCTGGGCTTCACCCAGGACCGCTTCGTCGTCCCGCACGACGGCAAGGACGGCGTCCACCAGCAGGCCCAGCGGGCCATGATCCTGGCCGACTACGACCTAGGCTGGGGCAAGTTGACCTCGACGACCATGGCCAGCCACTGGATCTCGCGCCAGGACTACGCGGCCGGCGTCGACTTCGCCACCGAGGCGGCGTTGCAGAAGCAGGGCCAGCTGGGCCTCTATCCGTTCGGCCAGACCTCGACGGTGGCCAAGGACCGCACCTTCTATCAGGACTTTCACCTGGCCGGGGCGGCGCTGAACGGCGATCTCGACTGGCTGGCCGGCGCCGACTACCTGATCCAGCACGACCTGAACGGCACGGACTCGGCGACCACGCCGTGCACCTTCCGCCTGGGCGCGGGCATCTGCGCCGGCACGCCCAGCGCGCCGCTGTGCTACCTGCCGCTGCCGACCTCGACGGCCTGTCCGGCGACATTCCCGGCCGCGTTCGGCACCTCGGCCCGCGCGCCGCTGCGCAACGAGTCGAAGTCGGTCTACGGCCTGGTCCGCTACCACACCGGCGGCTTCACCCTGGCCGGCGAGCTGCGCTACTCGGACGACAAGAAGAAGGCCGCCCAGGAGACGGTGCTGCTCTACACCAGCACCCCAGCCTCGCCACGCGCGGCCTATGTGTTCGGCGCCGACCGGCTGAACTACACGGTCACGGCCAGTTACAAGATCCCCGGCCCGATGCAGTCGCTGGTCTACGCCAAGATCGGCACCGGCTATCGCGCCGGCGGCGTCAACGCCCGCACCTCGTCGCCGGCCGCGCCGAACCCGTTCCGCTCCACCTACGACAACGAGGACACCACCAGCTACGAGGCCGGCTTCAAGGGCAATCTGGCGCGCAACATCTATCTGCGGCTCAGCGCCTATCGGTCCAAGACCGACGACGCGATCACCTCGATCACCGACGGCTGCACCGTGCTGAACGCTTGCCTGAAGGCCGGGACGATCTTCAACATCAACGGCGGCACGGTCCACGCACGCGGCGTGTCGGCGGCGCTGGACGGTCGCTTCCAGGTCGGCGGCGGCCTGCTGTCGGTCAGCGTCAACGGCGCCCGCCAGCGCGCCCGCTATGTCGAGACACCGGCCAACTATGCCGGCCTGCCGGTCGTCGGCTCGTCGGTCGCGCAGATCCCGAAATGGACGGCCTCGGCCACGCTCGACTACCGTCACCGGATCACCGAGAACGTCAGCGGCTTTGGCAACATCTCCTATCAAGGCCAGGACGGCGGCGTGCAGGACACGGTGACCTTGGCCACGCCGGCGATCTATCTGAAGCCCGTCGACCAGATGAGCCTGCGGGCCGGCATCGACGTGAAGCGGATCCAGTTCGCCGTGTTCGTCCAGAACCTGATGAACAAGGAGATCGCGCTGCTGCAGTTCACCAGCAACAATGCGCCCCTGGCCAATCGCTACAACCAGCCCCGGACGATCGGGGCCAACATCATCTACCGCTGGTAGGAACGGAGGACGGCATGGGCGCGTCGCGTCGGGATCTTCTGGTGGGCGCCCTCGGCGTCGGAGCCCTGGCCGCGGCGCCTGGTGCTCAAGCGGCGGTCGGTGAACCCGACGCCGCCTGGCTGCAGGCCGTGCTGGAGCGCTTCGCCGGCTTCGGGGTCAAGGCCTCGGGCGGCGCGGGCGACACGGCCAGCGGCGAATGGCTGGAGAAGGACCTGACCGCGCTCGGCTATCGCTGCGAGCGGCAGGCCTTCGACGTCCCGTACGCCGCCGTCCGCCAAGCGACCCTGGTCGCTGGCGACCAACGCGCAACCGTCTTCCCGCAGGCGATCGTCAAGACGACCGGGGCGGGCGGTCTGACCGCACCGCTGAAACCGACCGCCATGTCGGGCGGTCTCGACGGGGCCATCGCGCTGGTGGTGCTGCCGTTCGGCCGCTGGGTCAGCATTGCCCAGCCGGCGATCGGCGTGGCCTTGAAGGACGCCTTCGATCGCGGCGCGGCGGCGGCCGTGGTCGTGACCACCGGACCGACGGGCGAGGTCATCGGCCTGAACGTCAGCCCGTCGGAGCCCGGTTTCCAGAAGCCGGTCGTCCTGCTGGCCCCCAAGGACGCCGCGCCGTTCGTCGCCGCCGCCAAGGCGGGCGCGACCGTGACCCTGACCGTCGACGCCGAAGTCGGCCGCCGGCCGGCCTACAACCTGATCGGCCGCCTGGATCGCGGCGCGGCCAAGACCCTGATCGTCACCACGCCCCGCTCGGGCTGGTTCGCCTGCGCGGCCGAGCGCGGGGCGGGCGTGGCCGTCTGGCTCTCGCTGGCCCACGGCCTGGCGGCGGCCAAGCATCCGGCCAACCTGGAATTCATCGCCACCAGCGGCCACGAGTACATCTATCTGGGCGGCGAGCAGTATCTCGAGCACCACGCGCCCAAGCCCGCCGACACCCACGCCTGGATCCACATCGGCGCCAGCGCCGCCGCGCGGGACTGGCACGAGCTGGCCACCCTGCGGCCACTGCCCAGCGCCGACGCCCAGCGGGTGCTGACGGCGACGCCGGACTTGCTGGAGCGGACCCGCAAGGCCTTCCACGGCATCAGCGGTCTGGAGGCCACCTATGAAGCCAACAAGGCCAACGCCGGCGGCGAGTTGGTCAATGTGATCGAGGCCGGTTACGCCTCGGCCATCGGGCTTTATGGCGGCCACCGCTACTTCCACACGCCCGGCGACGACATGCGCTGCGTGTCGGGCGATCTGGTCCAGCCGGTCGCCAAGGCGTTCCGGACGGCGATCGACGCCACCTTCTAGTCCGGCTTCACCACCACCGATTTCAAGTCCACGGCGCGAGAGCGCAAAGGGGGAACCATGGCCCGTGCGCGGTCTTCAGGCGCGTCCATCATCAAGACCGCCGTCACCGCCTCGGCCGGGGCGGCGATCGAGTGGTACGACTTCTTCATCTACGGCACGGCGGCGGCGCTGGTTTTTCCCAAGCTGTTCTTCCCCGCCGACCTGCCGCCGCTGGTCGCCCAGATCGCCGCCTTCAGCACCTTTGCGGTGGGCTTCATCGCCCGGCCGATCGGCGGCCTGCTGTTCGGACACTTCGGCGATCTCTACGGACGCAAGAAGGTGTTGGCCGTGGCGCTGCTGGTCATGGGCGCGGCGACGACCTGTGTAGGCTTGCTGCCGACCTATGGCGAGATCGGGGTGTTCGCGCCGCTGCTGCTGGTGGCGCTGCGCTTCATCCAAGGCCTGGCCGTCGGCGGGCAGTGGGGCGGGGCGGCCCTGCTGGCCATCGAGAGCGCGCCGGCGGGCAAGCAAGGCTTCTACGGCAGCTTCGTGCAGATCGGCGTGCCGCTGGGCGTGGTGCTGGCCAACCTGGTGTTCCTGGTGGTGGGCCGGGTCGTCTCGCCGGAGCTGTTCCAGGACTGGGGCTGGCGGATCCCGTTCCTGCTCAGCGTGGTGCTGGTGCTGATCGGCGTCTACGTCCACTGGGCGCTGGAGGAGCCAGAGGTGTTCGAGGCCGCCAAGAGCGAACAGCAGACCAAGACCTCGCCGCTGAGCCGCATCCTGCGTGAGCACAAGGCCGACGTCCTGCTGGCCGGCGGCGCGTTCATCGCCAACAACACCTGCTTCTACATCGCCATCACCTATGCGGTGGCCTATGGCGCGACTGGGACCGGCAAGGAGACCATGCTGGAGGCGGTGACGATCGCCAGCCTGGCCATGATCCCGGCCCTGATCGCCTGCGGCGCGGCCTCGGACCGCCTGGGCCGGCGCGGCCTGTTCATGCTGGGCGCGGTGCTGTGCGGGGTCTGGGGTTTCGCGATGTTCCCGCTGATCGACACCGGCGCGGTCCTGCCGATCATCCTGGCGATCGGCGTGGCCCTGGTCCTGATCAGCCTGATGTACGGCCCGCAGGCGGCGCTGTTCGCCGAACTGTTCCCGGTCGAGATCCGCTATTCCGGCGCCTCGCTGGGCTATCAGATCGGCACGGTGTTCGGCGGCGGTTTCGCGCCGATCATCGCCACCGCGCTGTTCGCCAAGTTCCATGGCAGCTTGGCGATCGCGATCTATCTGGCCGTCACCTGCCTGATCTCGCTGGTCTGCACCGCCTTGCTGGCCCGGCGGCGAACCCTCTAGAGCCAAGGTCGAGCTTGACCGGCGCGCTCGGCCCGCTAGAGCCGGGGTCAAGCGCGACCGGAGGCCGGCATGATCAATTTTCCCGACGACATCTTCACCGAGCCCTCCGACGTCGATCCCGACACCCTGGCCAATCTGGGTCCGCTGCGCCGACTGGCCGGCGTGTGGGAAGGTCTCAAGGGTGTCGACCTGAACCCCAAGGCCGAGGGCCCCGAGCGGCGCGACTTCCTCGAGCGCATCGAGATGCAGCCGATCGATCCGCAGGCCAACGGCCCGCAGCTGTTCTACGGCCTGCGCTACCACGTCCACATTGTCGCCTCGGACGAGGAGACCACCTTCCACGACCAAGTCGGCTACTGGCTGTATGAGCCCGCTACGGGCTTGATCCTGCAGACCTTGGCCATCCCGCGCGGCCAGACAGCCCTGGCGGCGGGCAAGGCGACCGAGGACGGCTTGGGCCTGGTGGTCCGCGCCGAGCGCGGCAGCTCCAGCTACGGCATCTGCTCGACCGACTTCCTGGAGTGGGCGTTCCGCACCGACTCCTATGAACTGGATGTCCGGTTCGAGGCCGACGGCGGTTGGTCCTACACCTCCACGACCATGCTGCAGGTGCGCGGCCGCACGGCGCCGTTTCGCCACGTCGACCGCAACTTCCTGGCCAAGGTCGCCGAGCCTCGGCCCAACCCGCTGATGCGGATCACGACCGGCGAGGCGACCCGCAGCGAGGCGCATGGCTTCCTCAATATCGGTGAGCCGGTCGAGGGCTAGCCCAGCGACGCGACGATAGCCCGGGCGACGGCGGCCGCCTGGCCGCGGATGTCGGGCACGGCGGTGATCTCCCAGTGGGCGCCGCGCGTGGCGGGACCGACCGCGAACAGGGTCGGCGAGGGCGCGCCCGAGACGTCGCGCAGGCGGTTGGCCTCGTCGATATCGAAACCCAGCCGCAGGGCGTCGGGCCGCGCCAGCCCGCGCCGCGTCAGGTCCTGGATCAGCGGATCGCTCGAGGCCAGGACGTCGCTGGTCGGGCCGGTGCAGTTGATGACCGCGACGGCGCGGGCCACGTAGGTCCCGCGCTCGCCCCGGGCGCGCCATTTGCACAGCGCCAGGCCGTCGGGCTTCAGGGCCAGCTCACGGATCTTGCCGGCGGCGATGGTCAGCTGGCCGGTGGCGCGCAGGGCCGCGATACGACGAGCGACCTGCGGGGCCAGGCGGTGGCGGTGGATCTCCCAGAACGGCCGAGCGTGGCGCAGGAAGGCCTGCTTCTCGGCGACCGACCAGTTCCGCCACAGCGGCTGGGTCGAGGCGCGGACGGCGTCGATGGCCGTGCGCCAGCCATGCTCGGCGGCCATGTCCTTGAGCCACGCGAAGGCGGCCAGCGGCGACAGGTCCTCGGGCGGCGGGGGCAGGGGCTGGGTCGGCGGCGCGCCGTCGTGCTCCAGCGGCGCCAGGCCGCGCCGAGATAGCGCCAGGATCGGCCGGCCGCGCTGGGCGTCGTTCAGCGACAGGGCGACGTCGACCATGGTCAGGCCCGTGCCGATCAACAGCATGGGACCGGGCGGCAGCTCGGCGGCGTTCCAGCGCCAGGGATCGGCGATATAGGCTCCGGTGGTGGCGAAGGCCTCGTCGATGCCCGGCGGCCGAGCCGGCGGCGGATTGCCGAGGGCCAGGGCGACGGCGTGGACATCGACGGTGCGGCCCATGGCGCAGCGCAGTCGCCAGCCGTCGCCGCCGGGCTCCAGGCCGACCACGGCGTCCGGATTGACGACCAGGCGGCCGGCCCCGGCCTGGCCCTCGGCGATCTCGGCCACCTGGCCCTGCAGGTAGCGGCCATAGTCGGCGCGGGTGGCGAAGTCGGCGGCGCCCAGGCCTAGCCCCTCGCTGGCCAGCCAATCGACGAAGTGACCGGGGCGATCGGGCCAGGCGCTCATATTGCCGGCGCGGACGTTCAGCCGATGGTGCGGATTGTGTGTCGCATAGGCCGCGCCCAGGCCGACGGGCACGCGCCGCTCGAACAGGATAACCTTCACGTCGGGGGATTGGCGCAGCAGGTTCAGCGCCGTCATCACGCCGCTGAATCCCGCACCGATGACCGCGATGACAGGCGTTTGCGGTCGAGCCATGCACGAAACTCTACGAAGGCGA
Organism: Caulobacter sp. GW821-FHT10E02; assembly: GCF_059415225.1. NCBI lineage: Bacteria > Pseudomonadati > Pseudomonadota > Alphaproteobacteria > Caulobacterales > Caulobacteraceae > Caulobacter > Caulobacter sp. GW821-FHT10E02. Next base: position 1,555,219 of record NZ_JBWKMV010000001.1, on the reverse strand, counting down.
TGGGCTTTTGTCGGCGATGCCGCGGAGTCTGGCAAGAGGTTCGCGAAAGCGTTCAAGACGGCCGCGCTGGGCCGCTGACAGCTTGGGCATATCTGCAACACGGTCGACAAACTGATCGAACGACGTCATCTGAAATTGTGGTTACCGCGTTGAAGGTTCACTAGGGACGCCGGACTTCGCCTTTGCCGCTCGACATAGACGATCTCAACCGACTGCTTTTCCAGACCGAACAGGCCCGAAGACTGCTCGTTAGCGACCGCCTGGCGCGCCATGGGATCATCTTCGGCCAATGGCTTGTGCTGGACGCCCTCTACAAGGAGGGCCTGTCGTCGATGACCGCCCTGGCGGGGATCATCGGCGCCGACCGCACGACTCTCACGCGTACGATCGACGGTCTGGTGGTCGCGGGCCATGTCGAGCGCCGCACCCCGGCCGAGGATCGCCGGCTGGTGGTGGTGGACCTGACGGAGGCCGGACGCGCGCTGGCCGAGGCGATCATCGCTGACCTGGCGCCGACCCACGCGGCCGCCTTCGCCGGCTTCTCGCGTCAGGACATGGACCTATTGTCCGTCCTTCTTGCGCGCTCGCTGGCGCAGGTAAAGCTGGCCGCCGCTGAAGGTCCAAGGCCCCAGGCGCTTCCCCGACTTGAGCGGAGCGGGAAGCGGGCCCGAGAGGCGAATACCCGGGCGCGCTTGCGACCCTAGCTCGATTTCGGCCAGCACGGCGCCGGCTTCGTCGAGGATCACCATCAGCCACGGACCGGGCTTTTCGAAGGCTTCGGGATAGTCGCGGATCAGGGCCGAGCCCAGCCGCGCGGCCTCGCGCCTGGCTTCGTCGAGATTGCGCAGCAGGACGCCTTCCGGATCGGGGAAGTGCTCGGGCGCTATCACCTCGAAGCGGAACCTGCGCATTGCCACCCTGTGGCGACGTTTTCGTCGACACTAGACAACGCGCGATCGCCAAGAAGGCGCCACAATTGGGCAAGGAAAAGTTGAATACCCGCCGAGCCGTCGCTCAGCGGGCGATGAGGCCTAGGCCGCGGGGCCGTCCTTGACGTGGCTGACTAGGTTGTCGCGCAGCTTCGAGACGGCCTTCTGCACCGCCGCGAACTCCTCCGGCGTCAGGCCCGAGGCCGCGACCAGGTTCTTCTGACCGCCCTTTTCGCGCAGGGCGCGGCCGGCGTCGGTCAGGCCGACCAGCACTTGGCGCTCGTCCTTGGGATCGCGGCGGCGGGTCAGATAGCCGTGCTCCTCCAGCTTTTTGAGGATCGGCGTCAGGGTGTTGGATTCCAGGAACAATTTCTCTCCCAGGCCGCCGACGGTCTGGTTGTCCTGCTCCCACAGGGCCACGATGATGATCCACTGGGTGTAGGTCAGGCCCAGCTCGTCCAGGATCGGGCGATAGGCGCGGCCATAGGCCAGGTTCGCCGAATAGACGGCAAAGCACAAGAAGTCAGCCAGGCGCGGTTGGTTCAAGACGTCGGGGGTGTCGGACGGCATGGCTGACCTTCATCGGAGCGTTGATCGTGGGTTATATATAGCGCGTCCGATTAAATCGGAAAGTGCTTGCTGATGAATTGGTCGCTATGTATATCGGGTCCGATTAAATCGTTTCCGTATTTCGTAAGGTCGATCATGTCCCCTTTGTCGAACCCCTCCCGCCGGGGCCTGCTGGCCGCCGGTCTGGCCGTCACCAGCGCCACCGCCCTGAGCGCGCCCGCACAGGCTCAGGCGCGCGGCCTTGGCCAGCCGCGCCACGTCGCCGCCGGCGATCTCGACGTCGCCTATTTCGAGGCCGGCCCGGCAAAGGGTGAGGTGGTGATCCTGCTGCACGGCTGGCCCTATGATGTGCACGCCTTCGAGGATGTCGTGCCGATCCTGGCCGCCGCCGGCTATCGCGTGATCACCCCGCACCTGCGCGGCTACGGCGAGACCCGCTTCCTCAAGCCCGACGCGGTCCGCAACGGCCAGCCGGCGGCCCTGGCCACCGACGTCGTCGATCTGATGGACGCGCTCAGCATCAAGACCGCGATCCTGGGCGGCTTCGATTGGGGCGCGCGGACCGCCGACATCGTCGCGGCGGTCTGGCCCGAGCGGGTGAGGGCGCTGGTCGCCGTCAGCGGCTACCTGATCGGCAGCCAGGCCGCCGGCGCCAAGCCGCTGCCGCCCGAGGCCGAGCTGCAATGGTGGTATCAGTTCTACTTCTCCACCGAGCGCGGCCGGCTGGGCTACGAGCAGAACCGCGACGCCTTCGCCAAGCTGATCTGGAAGCTGGCCTCGCCGAAGTGGAACTTCGACGACGCGACCTTCGCCCGCGCAGCGGCGTCGCTGCAGAACCCCGACCACGTGGCGATCACGGTCCACAACTACCGTTGGCGCCTGGGTCTGGCGCAGGGCGAGCCGCGCTTCGACGCGCTGGAGGCCAAGCTGGCCACCGCGCCGGTGATCACCGTTCCGACCATCACGATGGAAGGCGACGCCAACGGCGCGCCGCACCCGGACCCGGCCAACTACGCCAAGAAGTTCACCGGCAGGTACGCCCACCGCACCCTGACCGGCGGCATCGGCCACAACCTGCCGCAGGAAGCGCCCAAGGCCTTCGCCCAGGCGATCCTGGACGTCGTGAAGCTCTAGGGCTCGATTGTGCCACCGCGCGCAAGGCTGCCCGCCGGATGGCGGGTATTCGATCGCGCGGCGGCCTGGGCCACCTTCTCTCCATCGACGGCGAGGTCGCCGCCAACTGGAGAGAAGGTCCCATGAGCACGCACAAGAAAGTCGTCATCATCACCGGCGCCTCGCAAGGCATCGGCGCCGCCCTGGTCAAGGCCTATCGCGACGCCGACTACCGCGTCGTCGCCAATTCGCGGTCGATCAAGGCCAGCACGGACCCGGACGTCCTGAACATCGCCGGCGACGTCTCCGACCCGGCCGTGGCCGAGCGGATCGTGGCGGAAACGATCAAGGTGTTCGGCCGCGTCGACACCCTGATCAACAACGCCGGCATCTTCACCGCCAAGCCCTTCACCGAGTTCTCGGTCGAGGACTGGACGGCCAATATCAACACCAACCTGGCCGGCTTCTTCTTCGTCACTCAGCACGCCATCCGCCACATGGAGGCGCAGGGTTCGGGTCACGTGGTGCAGATCACCACCAGCCTGGTCGACCAGCCGATCAACGGCGTGCCGGCCGTCCTGGCCTCGATCACCAAGGGCGGGCTGAAGGCGGCCACCAAGGGTCTGGCGATCGAATATGCCGGTCGCGGCATCCGCGTGAACGCCGTGGCGCCGGGCGTGATCAAGACGCCGATGCACGGCCCTGAGACCCACGAGTTCCTGGCCGCCCTGCATCCGGTCGGCCGGATGGGCGAGATCCAGGATGTCGTCGACGCCGTCCTCTACCTGGAAAAGGCCCCGTTCGTGACCGGCTCGACCCTGTACGTCGACGGCGGCCAGGCCGCCGGCCACTGGTAAGGAGACCCGCCATGCCGATGGTGCACATCTACATCACCCGCGAAGGCACGGGCGAGGGCCGCACGGCGGCCACGGCTGAGGAAAAAGCCAAGCTGATCGCGGGTGTCAGCGACCTGCTGCTCGACACGCTGGGCAAGCCCAAGAGCGCCACCTTCGTCGCGATCCATGAGGTCGAGACGGACAACTGGGGCTGGGGCGGCCTGCCGGCCCTCGAATACCGCAAGACCCTTGAAGGTGGAGGGTTCTAGGAAAACCAGGGCGGGCCGTTCTACGGCTCGCCCTTTGTCATGTCCCGCGCCTCGCAGGCCAGCTCGTTGAAGGCCGTCTTCAGGCGCGGGGCGGCGAAGTCGAGGAAGGCGCGGACCTTCGGCACGGTGATGCGGAAGGGCTGGACCACCATGTGCACCGGCTGTGGACGCGGCTCGTGGTCGGCCAGCACCACCTGCAACCGGCCATCCCGGACCTCCTCGGCCACGTGGTACGAATAGAGCCGGGTGACGCCCAGGCCCTCGACCGCCGAGGCGGCCGCGGCGCGGACGGTGTTGACCACGATCCTCGGTGTAAAACTCACGACGCGGGCCGGCGGGAAGGTCCAGCTGTCGAGTCCGAAATTGCCCATGGCCACGATCTGGTGCCGAGAGAGGTCGCCAGGCTCGCGGATGGTCGGGTTCTCGGCCAGATAGCGCGGCGAGGCGACCACGATGCGCCGCACGTCGGCCCCGACCTTCACGGCGATCAGCGAGGAGTCCGGCAGGTCGGCGACCCGCAGGGCGATGTCGACGCCCTCGTCGATCAGGCTGACATGGCGGTCGACCAACTGCAGCCGCACCGACACGGTCGGGTGGGCCTTCAGGAAGGCGTCGACGATCGGCCGCAGCACTATCTCGCCGGCGATCGGCGGGCCCGAAAGGGTGAGGACGCCGCGCGGCGTGGCGCGTTCGCCGGCCGCGTGCAACTCGGCTTCCTCCAGGTCGGACAGGATGCGGCGGCAGGCGGCGGCGTAGCGTTCGCCGGCGGGGCTGAGCTTCATGCCGCGCGTGGTGCGGTACAGCAACTGGCCGCCGACGTGCTCCTCCAGGAAGGCGATCGCGCGGCTGACGGCGGCCGGGGAGCGACCCAGGACGCGGCTCGCGCCGGCGAGGCTGCCCTCGTCCAGCGCGACCACGAAGACCTTCATGGCGTCGAGGCGATCCAAGCGCGTTCCTTGGCGAAGTGTCAGCGACCTCTATGCGCCGCTTCGAGCTCGGCCGCCAAGGTGGCGATCAGTTCGCCGACGGGCAGGGCGCGGGCCAGCGGCGCGCCTTGCCCGGCCCACTGGGCGCCGAAGCCGCCTTCGCCCTTGGCCCGGGCGGCGGCCGCCAGGGCTTTGCCGGCGTCGTAGGCGATCGGGTAGTCGGGCAGGGCGACGCCCTTCAGTTCCGCGTCCTTCAAGGCCGTGAAGCGGTTGGGCAGCGACCGGGCCAACCGGCCGGAGAGTAGCGCCGTCATCTCGGTAGCCGCCGCGCCGGGGCCCAGCAGGGCGGCGCGGTGCCAGGCATCGGCGCTGGACTCTGGCGAGGCGATGAAGGCCGTGCCCATCTGGGCGGCTTGAGCGCCGAGATCGAGCGCGGCCGCGATGCCGGCGCCGTCCATGATCCCGCCAGCGGCGATGACCGGTATCGAGAGCTCGCGGACCAGCAGCCGCGTCAGGGCCATCGTGCCCAGCTGCGGATCGGGCGCGGCCGGATCGAACACGCCGCGATGGCCCCCGGCTTCCCAGCCCTGGGCGACGACGGCGTCGATGCCGGCGGCTTCGACCGCACGGCCTTCGCCCAGATTGGTGGCGCTGGCCAGCAGGATGATCCCCTCGGCCTTCAGCCGCTGGATGAACCGTTCGGGCGGCAGGCCGAAGTGGAAGCTGACCACGGCGGGCTTGGCCGCCAACAAGGTCTCCAGCATCGCTTCATCGACATTGAAGCTGGTGTAGATCTCGCTCAGCGCCGCCGGCGGTTTGGCGTCATAGGTGGCGAATACCGGGCGCAAAGCCTCTGTCCAGCCGCGCTCGCGCGCCGGATCGGCTTGGGCCGGCTGGTGGGTGAAGACGTTGACGTTGAACGGGCCGTCGGTCAGCGCCTTCAGCGCGGCGATCATCTCGCCGGCCTTGGCCGCGTCGACCGCGCCGACACTGATCGAGCCCAGCGCCCCCGCATTGGTGACGGCCGCCGCCAGAGCGGGCGTGGACGTACCCGCCATGGGGGCCTGGATAACCGGAAGTTGCACGCCGATCCGCTGCACGATGGTACTCATAGCGCACTGTCCTGTTAGCTGACCGCGCCAGTCATAGCGCCGATCGCGTCCCGACCGAACGCCCGTCCGCCGGCAGAGCGGATTGCGTCCGGCGCAATAGTCGCCAGGTCCATTTGCCCGGCATTCCCACGTCTTGCGCAACAGTGTCCGCCGCGCCGCGTCCCTAGGCGATCTCGAGGCCGGATCTATTTGTCCGGGCTATGGATAAGGAGCCGCACATGGTCCTCGCGAACAGACTGACCCGGCGTCTCGGGATCGAGCATCCGATCGTGCTGGCTCCGCTCGACCAGATCGGCGGCGGAGCCTTGGCCAGGGTGGTCAGCGAGGCCGGCGGCTTCGGCGTGCTCGGTGGCGGTTATGGCGACCGCGAATGGCTGGAGGCGGAATTCCCCAAGGCGGGTAACGCACCGATCGGCGTCGGCTTCATCACCTGGAGCCTGGCGAAGCAGCCGGAGCTGCTGGACCTCGCTTTGGCCCACAAGCCCAAGGCGGTGATGCTGTCATTCGGCGACCCGGCCCCGTTCGTGGACCAGATTCATGCGGCGGGCGCGATGCTGGTCGCCCAGGTCAACACGCTGGACCAGGCGAGGCATGTGCTCGACCTCGGCGTCGACATCGTGGTGGCGCAGGGGACCGAAGCTGGTGGCCACAGCGGCGCGGGGCAGGGAACGATGGCCTTCACGCCTCAGGTCGCCGACCTGATCTCGCGCGGCAGCTACGACGCCCTGTTGCTGGCGGCTGGCGGGATAGCCGACGGCCGGGGCCTGGTGGCCGCCCTGATGCTGGGCGCGGACGGAGCGATGATGGGCACGCGGTTCTCCGCCAGCCAGGAGGCCCTGACCCATCCCGCCGCCAAGGTGCGGCTGATCGCGGCGGGTGGCGACGAGACCGCCCGCACCAGCGTCTACGACGTCCTGCGCGAGCGCGATTGGCCTGCAGGCTACCGGGCGCGGTTCCTGCGCAACGACTTCCTCGATCGCTGGGAGGGTGATCCATTGGGGCTGAAGGCGGAGAAGGCCGCGCTACAGCCCGTCTACAAGGGCGCCGTCGCCGAGGCCGACTTCGACATCGCCAATATCGGCGCGGGCGAGTCCGTGGGGCTGATCCATGACCTGCCGCCGGCGGGCGATCTGGTCCGGAGGATCGCTGCCCAGGCCGCCGTGCTACTGGCCTAGTTCAGGTCCTCGAACACGGCTCGCAGGCGTGGCGCGGCGAATTCCACGAACGCGCGAACCTTCGGGACCGCCTGGCGGCCGTGCGGAGTCACCAGGTTGACGGGCAGGGGTGGCGGCTGGTCCTTTTCCAGGATGCGCCGCAAGGTCCCGGCCTTCAGCTGCGCCGCGACATGGTGCGAGGACAGCCGCGTGATCCCGCGTCCTTCGAGCGCCGAGGCCACGGCGGCTTGGGCGCTGTTGACCACCAGGCGTGGCTGGATCGCCACCGTGCGAGGCAGTGGGGTCCCGGGGAAGCTCCAGGAGTCGATGCCGAAGCGGGTCATGGCGACGATGCTGTGGCCGGTCAGGTCGGCAGGCTCGGCGATGGCCGGGCTGCGATCCAGATAGGCGGGCGCGGCGACCACGACGCGGTGGACCTCGCCGACCTTCTCCGCCGTCAGGGTCGCATCCTGAACGTGGGCGAAGCGCAGGGCGACGTCGTGGCCTTCCTCGATCAGGTTCACCGGCCGGTCGAACAGGTAGAGGCGGACGCTGACCTCCGGATAGGCGTCCATGAACGCCTCGATGACTGGCCGCAGATAGACTTCGCCGCCGAACACCGGGGCGGTGACCGACAGCACACCACGCGGGGCCGACTTCTCGTCGGCGACGATCAGGTCGGCTTCCTCCAGGTCGACCAGGGCCCGGCGGCAGGCGGCGGCGTAGCGCTCGCCAGCCTCGGACAGCTTGATGACCCGGGTCGTGCGGTGCAGCAGCGGCGCGCCGACATGGTTCTCCAGCAAGACGATGGCGCGGCTGACCGCCGCCGGCGAGCGCCCAAGCTTTCGGGCCGCGCCGACGAGGCTGCCCTCGTCCAGCGCCGTCACGAACACCTTCATGGCGTCGATGCGGTCCATGATCCTTCCGGGGTTCAAGAGAACGACGGCGGAAGCATAGCCATTCCGCCGTCCGGTGCGAGGTGTTCCTAGGCGCTCTGGCCTTGGACGGCCGCCTGAAGCGTCCCGGCGATAGCCGCCGAGATGGCGCCGATGACGCCGGCCGTCGCCAGGATCGCGAAGGTCCCGGCCGTCGGCATCAGACCCGAATAGAAGAAGCTGGTGATGCCCAGGAAGTAGGCCAGGGCGTTGTTGACCGGCGCCAGGGTCCGCAGGCTGAGGACGAGGATCACCACGCCCGACACCGCCAGCGGGGTGGCGGCAGCGCCGACCAGTGGCGTCAGGGCGTTGATGGCCAGGGCCGTGCCGATGCCGAACACCACGCCCAGCACGAAGGCCGTGATGTTGGCCAGGCCCTCGCGCGGCGTCCCCGAGCCCAGGCTGTAGCCGACCCACCCCAGGAACATGGCCGAGGCCGGCAGCATCACCGCGAGGGTGCCGAAGGTCGAGACGCCGGCGACGATGGCCACGACCAGGGTCATGGCGTGGAAGCGCAGCGGACCTGGCGTCGTGTTGACGGGCGTGGCGAAGATCTTGTCGATGAGGTTCATGGCGTGGCTCGCTTTGTAATCGGTATCGATTAAATCGGTACCGAGTCATATAGCCGTCAGGCCGTGCACGTCAATTGCATCGGATGCGCTTTATCTTAGGCCGCGGGTCGGCGCGCCTGCTGGCGGGGCGAGAGATAGACCTTCCGGCCGTCCGGATCGGTCCGCATGTCCAGCAAGGCGGCGATCATGGCCAGGGATTCGGCGGGGCGGTCCAGCTTGAAGCGGCCGCTAACCTTCAGCTCGCCCAGCGACGGATCGTGCAGGGCCACGCTCTGGGCCGTGTAGCGGTTCAGGCGGGCGATCACGTATTTCAGCGGTAGGGCGTCGGCGTCCAGCCAGTCCGAGCGCCAGGCCTGGTAGCTGTCGGCGCCCAGGCGGCCCTGGACCGGCGCGCGGTCGGCGACCAGCATCAGCCACTCGCCCTTGCCCAGGCGGCGCTCGGCCCCGTCGCGGTTGACGCGGACCACGCCGTCGAAGACGCGGACCTGGACGGCGTCGCTGACCCGCTCGACCTCGAAGGTGGTGCCGACGGCGGTGACCTGGGTGTCGCCGGCTTGCACGCGGAAGGGGCGGGCCTTGTCCTTGGCCACCTCGAACATCGCATCGCCCTTGTTCAGGGCCACGTCGCGGGCGCCGCGGCTGTAGCGCACCGAGACGCCGGTGTCGGCGGCCAGGGTGATGACGGACTTGTCGCTGAGCTGGTGCTCGGCGCGCGCGCCCACGGGCGTCGCCAGGTCGAACGGCTTCTCGGCCAGGTACGGACGCACCAACACGGCGGCGGACAAGCCCGCGACCATGGCGACGCCAGCGGCGATCAGGCCCACGCGCAGCTGGCGCTTGCCGGCCGGGATGGCGCGGACGTGCTCGGCGGCTTCCAGCAAGGCGACGTCGCGCTGGGTGTCGCGCATCAGGGCGAAGGCGGCGGCGCGACCGGGGGCGCCGGCCAGCCAGGCTTCCAGGTCCGCACGCTCGTCGGCGGTCAGCTCGGCAACGCGATCGGCCCAGTCGGCGGCGATCTCCAGGTCCTCGTCGGACGGCAGGCGCCAGTTGTCGTTAGCGCGCATGGCGGCCATTTCCTTCTCGCGCGGCGTTGACCGCCGCGTCCTGCATCGCGCCGGCCAATTCGGTCATGGCCCGCACGAGGTGTTTCTTGACGGCCTCCACATTGATCCGAAGATCGTCGGCGATGGCTTGTCTGGACTGGCCGTCGATATGACGGCGGATGAAGATGTCGCGGCGCAGGGGCGAGAGACGCTTCAGCGCCTTCTCGAACACCGCGGCCCGTTGTTTGTGCTCCAGGACCGCGTCGGGCAAGGGCATGTCGCAGCCGAAGTCCTCGTCGCCGATCGGCTCCTCGCGCCGGTCGCGGCGGGCCTGGGCGAAGATCAGCGAGTCCGCCACCCGGTAGGCATAGGCCAGCGGCTGGGTGATCTCCTGTTTCCGCGCCTGGCGCAGCACCGTCAGCAAGGTCTCCTGCAGGATGTCCTCGGCCCGCGCGGGGTCCTTGGATCGGCGCACGATATAGGCCGCGAGCTTGCGCTCGTGGGGCCGCAGCTCCGCGAGGACGTCCTTCATGGCGCTTCCAGTCGGCATGGTCGTGCACGCGTCCATGGTGGGTAGAGGCGCGAACCGCGCGAACGGGGACAGGAAATCTATGTTTTTGGCCATCGTGCGTCAGAACTCGTAGGTGACGCCGAGGGTGAAGGTGCGCCCGCTGACGGTGCGGGCGGTCAGGCGCTTCTCGGTGATGTCGTTGTACTGGGTGATCGCGGCGTTGGTCAGGTTGACGCCTTCCACGACGACCCGAAGACCCCAGGCCGTGTTGTAGTGGGCGGCGAAGTCGATGTTGTTGCTGGGCTTGTAGCCCGAGCCGACGGAGCCCTGGCCGCCGGGACCGTCTAGATAGCCGGCGCGATAGGCCGACGAGACCCGCGCGCCCCAGCGGGAGGTCTCGTAATAGAGCGTGGCGTTCGAGGTCCATTTCGACAGTTGGAAGAGGTCCAGCATGACCGAAGTGTCGTCGATCAGTACGTTGGAGCGGCCCGAGGCGCGGGTGACGTTGCCGACGAAGCCCAGCTTGTCGAACGGGGCGGGCAGGAAGTCGAAGTCCCGCTGCATGGCCAGCTCGACCCCGCGGATCGAGGCGCCGTTTCCGTTCACTGGCCGCACGAAGCTGTAGATCGTATTGGGGCCGTTGCCCGGCGACAGGAACTCCAGCGGATAGCCCGTCGAGCCGTAGGTCACCGAATTGGTCGCCGTGGTGATGAACGAGTCCATCCGCTTGTAGAACAGGCTGAGCGCGAAATAGCCGGTGCGGCCCTGATAGACCTCCAGCGCGCCCTCGACGGCGTCGGCCAGGAACGGGCGCAGGTTCGGATTGCCGGCCGAGATGGTGCCGCCGAACGGCGCGGAGTTGACGTTGCCGGCCGCGCGCAGATCCGAAAGGCTGGGCCGGCTGATGTTGCGGTTGGCCGAGACGCGCGCCACCACCTTGGGCGACAGGTCGACCGCCAGGTTCGCGGCGGGCAGCACGCCGTCATAGGTGCTGTGGATCGTGGCCGGCTCCAGCTTGGTCCCGGTATTGACCATGCCCGCCGAGGTCAGGTCGGTGGCGTACCAGCGCAGGCCCAGGTCCCCGCGCCAGGTCCGCTCGCCGACCAGCCCGTTGGCCCGCGCCATCAGATAGGCGGCCCAGGTCTTCTCGGTGATCGAGTAGTCGGTGCCGGGCTGGTCGTCGGCGGCGCTGAGGTCGCGCGGCACACCCAGGCGGGCGAAGGTGGCGTCGATGTCGCCGACCACATAAGGCCGCAGCGAGGTCTCGAAGATCAGCTGCTTGACCGCCACCGGGTTGGAGCCGCCGGTCGGATAATCGGTGCGGCCGCGCCGCGAATAGCCGTTGTTGCGGAACGCCTTGTACTGGGCGCCGCCCTCTATGATCAGCGCCGGGGCGGCCTGGTAGTCGAAGTCGAGCCGGCCGGTGGTGAACTCGTTGACGACCTGATCCTCGCGGGTGTCTGCCCGCATCAGGTTCCATTGGGTAGGATCGGCTGGATCGAATCCGTAGGTGTTGCCGGCCGCCGCGTCGCCGTCCCGCAGGTCGTAGCTGAAGGCCTTGTTGCTGGCCTGCAGGAAGATCTTGTCGAAGACAGGCCCCTCGAAGTCGGATTTCGAATAGCCGGTCATGGCCCGCAGGCGCAGGCGGTCGGAGGCCTGCCACTCGGCATTGACCGCGCCCTGCAGGAAGACCGTGGTGTCTTCCGAACGCTTGTGCTCGCTGCGCAGGTCGACCCCGCCGGAATAGTCGGCATAGACGAGGGTGCTGCCCCGCACCTCGGCGGCCCGCAGTCGCTGGGTTCCCTTGACGTCGCCGGTCAGCGGGTTGTCGCCGGCCGACGCCAGCGAGAACTCGTCGCGATCGTTGGACAGGCGACCATAGAGCAGGTCGGCGCCTAGCTTCAGGCGGGTTCCGGGCTCGTATTGCAGGGCCAGGGTGACGCCCAGCCGCGTGCGGTGATCGAACCAGGTCGAATAGCTCTCGGCGATCGGTGCGACGACGCGGTTGGCGCCCGTGGCGTTGATCAGCCGGTCGGCCAGCTTGGGATCGACGCCCGGCCCAACATTGGCGACGCCGAAATTGACCGGCGTCCAGCCCCAGTTGCGATAGCCGTACTCGTTGGCGTCGTTCTCGCTATAGGCCACCGAGACCAGGGCCCCGAAGTCGCCCTTGCGATGCGAGGCCAGGGCGGCGAAGCGCGGGCTGACCGCGCCCGTGGCGCTGTTGGTCAGGGCCTTGGCCGAGAAGGCCAGCTTGTCGTCGCCATAGTCGAACGGCTTGGCCGTGCGCAGCTCGACCGTGCCGCCGATGCCGCCCTCGTCCTGGTCGACGGCGTAGGACTTCCAGACCGTGACCTTGTTGAAGAGCTCGCTGGCGAAGATCGAATAGTCGAAGGCCCGGGTGCGGCTGACCGAGCCGCGATTGTCCATGCCCGAGGCGGTCGAGGCCGAGACCTCCATGCCGTTAAGCTGGGCGCGGGTGAAGTCGGGACCGAGGCCCCGCAGGGCGATCTGCCGGCCTTCGCCGGTGTCGCGTGAGATGGTCATGCCGGGCACCCGCTGCAGGGACTCGGCCAGATTGAGATCGGGGAAGGCGGCGATGTCCTCGGCCAGGATGACCTCCTGGCTCCCGGCGACGTGACGCTTCAGGTCGCGGGCGTGCAGCATGGTCTCGCGAAAGCCGGTGACCACGACCTGATCAACCTCGGTCGGGACGTCGGGCGGAGGCGCGACATGGGGCGTCGCCACGGGCGGCGGGGGCGGGGCGGCCGCGGCCTCGCGCAGGACATAGCCGCCGCCGGCCGCCACCACCCGCAGGTTCTGGCCATCGATCAGCCGGTTCAGCGCCTCGTGCGGCGTCAGCAGGCCGCGCACGCCCCGGCTGGTGCGATGGCGGATGTCGGCCAGGGTCATGACCGGCACGTCGGCCTGGTGCGAGAAGATGTTGAGGACTTGGGAGAGGTCGCCGCCCTGGATCTCGAAGCGTCGCGGCGCCTCGGCCCGCGCCGGAGCGATGGCTGCTGTCGCCGAGAGGCCGGCGACCAGGCTCAGCATGGAGCCAGATCGCGACAGCCAGGCGCGCCGTACCGCCATCAGGGTCCTCACAGCGGCGACCGGCAAAGCTTCCGGCGCCTGGGCGAACCCCTACAAACGGCGCATGTCAGTAATTTGAAGGCGCTGTGGACGGATTTATTCCGTTGCCGGAGCGTGGCCCAGGCGCAACGTCTGGCTGGCCTGCTTGCCGACGCCCTGGATCTCGATGCGGTCGGGATGGAAGTCGGCGACCGCGTACGAGGTCTGCGGCGTATCCAGCATGGCCTTGAGGTTCAGATAGTGGATCCCGGCCTTGAAGCCCTGGTCGCCGTCGTGGTTGTGGCCGTTGATCCAGGCCTTCACGCAAGGATGGCGCTCCAAGAGAGCGATCATCTCGGGCGCGTTCCACAGGTTGTGCGGGTTCACCGGCCAGACCGAGAAGTGGCAGAAGAGCGTGACTTTACGACCCGCGCGGTCGGCGGCGGTCAGGTGCTGGTCGATCCAGGCCATCTGGGCGGGGCCGACGCCGCCGTCCCAGTCGGGTTTGCCGGCATAGAGCTCGCGGTGCGCCTTGCGAGCCTGGGCCAGCTCAGGGCTGCCTTCCGGCCAGCCGTATTCGGAGAGGTCGTTGCCGTCGAGGACCAGGAACGTCCAATCGCCCAGGTCGAAGGCGTAGTAGCGGGCGGGCATCTTCAGGCGCGGGGCCACCTTGGCCTTCAGCGCGTCGTCGACGGAGAAGTCGTGATTGCCCAGCACGAAGCGCCAGGGCGCGTGGGCGGCGTCGATCATCGGCTGGAGACGCTCGAAGCTCTTCCAGTCCTTGTCGATGAAGTCGCCCAGCTGGACGATGGCGTCGACATTGCGGGCGTTGAAGTCGTCCACGGCCGCTTTCAGCTTGCCGGGCGAGAGGCGGTACATCCGCTGGCCGTTGTCGTCCTCGTCGGCGTACTGGCAGTCGGCGATCAGGCCGAGGCGCGGGACGCGAGGCTTGGCGGAAGCGGGCAGGGCGCCAAAGGGGAATGCAATGGCGGCGGCCCCGGCGGCCAGCAAGGATCGGCGGTCGAGGCGCATCGCGGAAAACTCGGAAAAGGTGGCCGCCGTCCGGGAGAGGACGGCGGCCCAAGTTCAAGGGGCTCTTAGAACTCGTAGGTCGCGCCGACCAGGAAGGTGCGGCCGCTGCTGACGTTCACCGTGGTCCGCTGGGCGGCGATGTCAGTGAACTGGACGCTGTGCTGGTTGGAGAGGTTGATGCCTTCCAGGGTCAGCTTCAGGCCCGGCAGCACGTTGTAGTGGGCGGCGAAGTCGATGTTGTTCGTCGCCTTGTAGCCGCTGCCGATGTTGCCGTTGCCGCCGGCGCCATCCAGGAACTTGTCCCGATAGGCGGTCGACAGGCGCATGCCCCAGGTGTCGGTCTCGTAGTAGATCGTGGCGTTGGCCGAGTACTTCGACAGCTGCGACAGCGGCAGGGTGATCGACTGGCCGCTGATGATCACCGGGGTCGAGCCGTCGGCATAGGTGCCGTTGGCCACGACGCCCAGGTGGTCGAATGGGGCCGGCAGGAACGTGAAGTCACGCTGGAACGCGATCTCGACGCCCTGGATGTCGGCGCCCGGGCCGTTCACCGGACGGCTGACGTTGTACATGATCGTACCGTCCTGGCCCGGCAGCAGGAACGACAGCGGGAAGCCCGTTTGCGAGTAGGGCATGATGCTGGTCTGCGACGTGATGAACGACTTCAGGTTCTTGTAGAACAGGCCGATCGTGAACGAGCCGACCTTGCCGTCGTAGAACTCCAGCGAGCCTTCGATCGAGTCCGAGGTGAACGGCGTCAGGTTCGGGTTACCCGTGCTGATCGTGCCGCCGAAGGGGGCGGTCGTCAGCGAGCCGGCGGCGGCCAGGTCGCCCAGGGCCGGGCGGCTGATGTCGCGGTTGGCGCTGAAGCGGGCGACCAGGCCTTCGTTGACGTCGACGGCCACGTTGAAGGCCGGCAGCCAGCCGTTGTACTTGTGCTGGATCGACACCGGCTGGAGGCTGGTGCCGGTGTTCAGCGTGCCGTCCGAGGTCAGTTCGGTCGAGTAGTAGCGCACGCCGGCATTGGCGCGGACGCCCTTGCCCAGGATCTCGGTGTTCAGGTTGTACTGCAGGTAGGCGGCCTTGGTTTCCTCGGTCACCGTGTAGTTGGTGCCCGGAGTGGCGAACTTGGCGCCCTGGGCTTCCAGGTTACGCTGTTGGCCGATCAGGGCGTAGACGCGGTCGACGTCGCCGACGATGTACTGGCCGAGCGTCTTGTACGGCACGGTCATCTTCAGGTCGTTGGCGATGACGGTGTTGGCCGGGACGTTCTTGAACTGCTTGTCGCCCCACTGCGCGCCGAAGTTCTCGAACTTCTTGTACGAGACGCCGCCCTTGAAGCTGGAGGTCTCGTTCAGGGCGTACTCGCCGTCGAACTTGGCGTTGGTGTACTTCGAGGAGATGCGGTTCTCCTGGGTGTCCATCCGCATCAGGTCCCACTTGGCTGGGTCGGTCAGACCGGCGTCATAGGTGTTGACGGGCATGTCCGGACGGTCGTCGTAGCTGAAGGCGTGGTTCTTGGATTCCAGGAACACCTTGTCGAACACCGGCAGGTGGTAGTCCGACTTCGAGTAGCCGACCAGGCCGCTCAGCGTCAGCTTGTCGGTCGCGCGATACGTACCGCTCAGGCCCACTTGCGTGAACTTGGTCTTGTCTTCCTCGCGGTTGAACTCGCTGCGGATGTCGACGCCGGTGTAGCTGGAGGCGATCAAGGTGTTGCCCTGGATCACGGCGCTCTGCATCACCTGGGTGCCGGTGATGTTGCCCGTCAGGCTGTTGATGCCCGAGGTGGCCAGCGAGAAGTTCTGGCGGCTGTTTTCCAGCTGGCTGTAGAGGCCGTCGAAGTCCAGATCGAGCTTGTCGCCCTTGTACTGCAGGGAGACCGTCGCGCCCAGGCGCTTACGGTGGTCGAACCAGGTCGAATAGGTGTTCGCCTGCGGGGCGAAGATGGTCGGGGTGGCGGCCGTCAGTTTGGCGGCGTCGGCGGCGCTGACGCCCGAACCGATGTTGGCCGGATTGGCGCGGATGGCGCCCCAGTTGAAGCTGCGATAGCCGAACTCGTTGGAGTCGTTCTCACCGTAGGCGATCGAGGCCAGGGCGCCGAAATTGCCCCAGCGGTTCGAGATCAGGCCGACCACGCGCGGGGTGACCTTGTCGTCGGCGTTGCTGTTGCGCTGGGCCTTGGCCGACAGCACGGCCTTGAAGCCGGCATAGTCGAACGGCTTGGCGGTCTGCAGCTGCACGGTGCCGCCGATGCCGCCTTCGTCCTGCTCGGCCGCGTACGACTTCTGCACGGTCACGCGGTTGAACAGTTCCGAGGCGAACAGGCTGAAGTCGAAGGCGCGCGAGCGGCTGACGCCACCACGGTTGTCCATGCCCGAGGCGGTGTTGCCCAGCACTTCCATGCCGTTCAGCTGGGTGCGGGTGAAGTCCGGACCCAGGCCACGCAGGGTGATCTGACGGCCTTCGCCGCTGTCACGGCCGATGGTGACGCCCGGGATGCGCTGCAGCGATTCCGCCAGGTTCAGGTCGGGGAACGCGGCGATATCTTCCGAGACGATGACGTCGACGGCGCCGACGGCCTTACGCTTCAGGTCGCGGGCGTGCATCAGGCTGTCGCGGAAGCCGGTGACGACGATGGCGTCGACTTCCGAAGCGTCGCCAGAAGCCGCGGGCGCGGCCGCATCGGCGGCCGGCGTTTCGGCGGCGTGCGCCTGGGCGGCGCCTAGAAGCGCTGCGACGGTCAGAGCCGTCGTGGTCAGAAGTTTGAACTTGGTTTGCATGGCCCCGATCCCTTGCGGTTTCCGCTTGAGCGATGACGGGACGGAGAGGCTTCCCCGTCGGTCGTCAGGCGGGGAGAGGCGGCGAGGGGGCTCTTCGGGGACAGGTAATTATGTGAAGTGTTTGCGACGGTTAGGGCTCAATGTCCTTGAGCGGACGATTTTTCTCGGCGCGCTGACGATGCGCATCGCGATGGCGCGCGGGCGCGCTTTTGGCTAAGACGCCCGCCATGCTGCGTATTTCGGAACTGAAGCTGCCGCTCGGCCACGCGCCGGAAGCGATGAAGCCCGCCATCGTCGAGCGCCTGGGGATCCCGGCCGATGATCTGGTGAGCTTCGCGGTCGCGCGCCGCGCCCACGACGCCCGGCGCAAGGCGGCGATCCTGATGATCTATTCGGTCGACGTGGTCCTGCGCGACGAGGCCGCCGTGCTGGCGCGCTTCCAGGGCGACCACCATGTCCGCATCACGCCCGACACCGACTACAAGTTCGTGGCCAAGGCGCCGGAGGGCTTCGACGGTCCGCGTCCGGTGGTCATCGGCGCCGGCCCCTGCGGCCTGTTCGCCGGCCTGATTCTGGCCCAGATGGGCCTCAAGCCGATCATCGTCGACCGCGGCAAGGTCGTGCGCGAGCGGACCAAGGACACCTGGGGCCTGTGGCGCAAGAGCGAGCTCAATCCGGAGTCCAACGTCCAGTTCGGCGAGGGCGGGGCTGGGACCTTCTCGGACGGCAAGCTCTACAGCCAGATCAAGGACCCGCGCTTCCTGGGCCGCAAGGTGCTGGAGGAGTTCGTCGCGGCCGGCGCGCCCGAGGAGATCTTGACTGAAGCCCATCCGCACATCGGCACCTTCCGTCTCGTCCACATGGTCGAGCAGATGCGTGCGTTGATCGAGGGTCTGGGCGGCGAATATCGCTGGCAGCACAAGGTCGAGGACTTCGACATCGAGGTCGGCGCCGACGGCACGCGCCGGCTGAAGGGCCTGCATATCGCCGGTCAGGACTATCTGCCGGCGACCCACGTGGTCATGGCCCTGGGCCACAGCGCCCGCGACACCTTCGAGGTCTTGTACGAACGCGGCGTCCACATCGAGGCCAAGCCGTTCTCGATCGGCGTGCGGATCGAGCATCCGCAGTCGTGGATGGACAAGGCCCGCTTCGGGACCTGCGCCGGCCATCCGGACCTGGGCGCGGCCGACTACAGCCTGTCGCACCACTGCAAGAACGGCCGCACGGTCTACAGCTTCTGCATGTGCCCCGGCGGCACGGTGGTGGCGGCGACGTCCGAGCCCGGCCGGGTCGTGACCAACGGCATGAGCCAGTATTCGCGCAACGAGCGGAACGCCAATTCCGGCTTCGTGGTCGGCATCGATCCCGAGCGCGACTATCCGGGCCATCCGCTGGCCGGCATCGAGTTCCAGCGCAAGTGGGAGAGCCTGGCCTATGTGGCGGGCGGCTCGACCTACCAGGCGCCGGGCCAGAAGGTCGGCGACTTCATGGCCGGACGCCCCTCGACCGAACTGGGCGAGGTCGCGCCGTCCTATAAGCCGGGGGTGACCTTGACCGACCTGTCGGCCTGCCTGCCGGACTTCGTGATCGAGGCCATGCGCGAGGCGCTGCCGGTCTTCGGCCGCCAGATCGCCGGCTATGACCATCCCGACGTGCTGCTGACCGGTGTCGAGACCCGGACTTCCTCGCCGATCCGGATCACCCGCGGCAAGGACTTCCAGAGCCTCAACACCGCCGGCCTGTTCCCGGCCGGCGAGGGCGCGGGCTATGCCGGCGGCATCCTCTCGGCGGCGGTGGACGGCATCAAGGTCGCTGAGGCCGTGGCGCAGGCCTATCTGGCCGAAGGGCTGATCCCCGCGACGGCCTGAGCCATCGCGGGGACCGTATCGCTTACTCGGCCGGTTCGCTGACCTGCGCCAGCGTCGGGTAGTCGGTGTAGCCTTCCGCGCCCGGGGCGTAGAAAGTCGCGGGGACCGGCGCGTTCAGCGGGGCGTTCTTCTGCAGACGCTCCACCAGGTCCGGGTTGGCGATGTAGGCCTTGCCGAACATTACCGCATCGGCGTCGCCGGCCGCGATCGCGGCGTTGGCGCTGGCCAGGTCGAACTTCTCGTTGGCGAAGTAGACGCCGCCGAAGGCCGCCTTCAGCGCCGGGCCGAGGCTGTCGGCCGCCGCATGCTCGCGGGTCGAGATGAAAGCGATCTTGCGCTCGCCCAGGGCCTTGGCGACGTAGCCGAAGGTGGTCGGCAGGTCGCTGTCGCTGATGCCATGGCTGTCGGCGCGCGGGGCCAGGTGGACGCCGACGCGGCCGGCGCCGAACACCGAGACCACGGCCTCGGTCACTTCCAGCAGCAGGCGCGCGCGGTTCTCGATCGGGCCGCCGTACTGGTCGGTGCGCTGGTTGGAGCCGTCCTGCAGGAACTGGTCGAGCAGGTAGCCATTGGCGCCGTGGATCTGCACGCCGTCGAAGCCGGCGTCCTTGGCGTTCTGGGCGCCTTGGCGGAAGGCCTCGACCACGCCGGCGACTTCCTCGGTGGTGAGGGCGCGCGGGGTCGGGTAGGGGCGCTCGGGGCGCAGCAGGCTGACATGGCCCTTGGCGGCGATGGCGCTGGGGCCGACCGGCAGGTCGCCGTTCAGGTGCTCGGGATCGGAGATGCGGCCGACGTGCCAGATCTGCATGAAGATGCGGCCGCCCTTGTCGTGCACGGCCTTGGTCACCTGCTTCCAGGCTTCCGTCTGGTCCTTGGACCAGATGCCCGGGACGCCGGCATAGCCGACGCCTTGCGGGGTGACGGGCACGCCTTCGGTGATCAGCAGGCCCGCCGAGGCGCGCTGGCCGTAATATTCGGCCATCAGGGCGTTGGGGGTGTGGGTCGAACCGGCCCGCAGGCGGGTCAGCGGCGCCATGACGACGCGGTTGGGAAGGGTCAGGTCGCCGACTCGCAGCGGGTCGAACAGGTTGGTCATCGCAGTATCCGTAGGAACGGGCGCCGACCCTCCGTCGGCGTCTGCGAGCTAGGTGGGGACTGAGTTTCCAATCGCAACCGCAACAGTCTCGATTTCGTCTGAAAGCGAGACGGTGAAAATCTAAAGCGGCTTCAGCTCCTGGAGCATGGTCGGGACCAGCTCCGACACCGTCGGGTGGATGTGCACCGCCCGCGAGATCGTCGTGTAGGGCGCCTTGGCGTACATCACGTCCAGCATGCCGTGGACGACTTCGTCGCCGTTCAGGCCCAGGATCGCCGCGCCCAGGATCTCGTTGGTCTCGGCGTCGATGATCGCCTTCATGAAGCCTTGGGTCTCGCCCTTCTCGACGGCGCGGCCGACGCGGGTCATCGGGCGCTGGCCGATCAACAGCTTGCGGCCGGTGGCCTTGGCCTCGGCCTCGGTCATGCCGACGCGGCCCAGCGGCGGATCGATGAACAGGCCGTAGCAAGTGATGCGGTCGCTGACCTTGCGCGGATCATCGTCCAGCAGGTTGGCGGCGATGATCTCGAAGTCGTTATAGGCGGTGTGGGTGAAGGCGCCCTTGCCGTTGCAGTCGCCCATCGCCCAGACACCCGGGACGTTGGTCTTCAGCTGGTCGTCGACCGTGACATAGCCGCGCTTGTCGACGGCGATCCCGGCCGCGTCCAGGCCCAGGTCGTCGGTGTTGGGCTTGCGGCCCACGGCCAGCAGCACGTGCGAGCCGGTGACCTGCGGCGCGCCGGCCTCGCACGTGACGTGGACGCAGTAGCCTTCGGGGCAGGTGCTGAAGCTGATGCACTCGGCGTTGAGGCGGACGGTGATCCCTTCGGCCTCGAGGATTTCGCGGACCGTGTCGGAGATCTCCGGGTCCTCGCGGCCGATCAGGCGCGGGCCCATCTCGACCACGGTCACCTGGCTGCCGAAGCGGCGGAACATCTGGGCGAACTCCAGCCCGATATAGCTGCCGCCGACGATGACCAGATGCTCTGGCAGCGTGTCCAGCTGCATCATCCCGACATTGGTCAGGAATTCGATGTCGTTGACGCCGGGCATGTCCGGCACATTGGCCCGGCCGCCGGTGTTCAGGAAGATTTTGGGCGCGGTCAGCAGGCGCTCGCCGACGCGGACCGTGTCGGCGCTCTCGAAGCGGGCATGGCCCTGGATGACCGTAACGCCCTTCATGCCGCGCAGCCACTTCTCGACATTGCCGCGGGCGTTGCGGACCACCGTCTGCTGGCGCTCCTTGACCCGCTTCATGTCGACGCCGACCTCGCCCTGGAGGACGACGCCATAGCCCGCCGCGCGGCGAGCAAGGTGCGCGGCGTAGGCGCTGGCGACCAGGGTCTTGGTCGGCATGCAGCCGGTGTTGACACAGGTGCCGCCGAAGTCCTTGCGCTCGACCATCGCCACGGTCCAGCCGGCGGCGCTGAGGCGGCCGGCGAGGGAGGGACCGGCTTGGCCGGCCCCGATGATGATGGCGTCGAAGGCTTCGGCGGCGGCCATGGTCAGAACGCCGTCTTGGCCAGGAAGAAGATCGCGAACGCGCCGACGACGGCGACGACGTCCTCGATGATCGCGGCCGGCTGGTCCTTGCCGAATTTGGCGGCCAGCCGGCCCCGGAACTCGGCGCCGACGAAGGTGCCGATCACCGCGCCGACGGCGCCGATGACCATGCCGCGCAGCCAGTGGCTGCCGGGCATCATCAAGGCCGCGCCGGCGAAGGCGCCGCTGACCACGCGGGCGATGAACTGGTGCGGAACCTTGCGGCTGGGCGTCTTGGGATGCTGGTCGGCGATCAGCTCCAGCGCCGCCAGGGCGCTGAACACCAGCACCGAGATCAGGCCGCCCAGCCAGGCGAGCGGATAGCCGGCCAGCGGCAGCCAGCCGAGGCGCGCGGCCCAGGCGGCGGCGGCGGGCGCGGTCATGGCGCGCAGGCCGGCGATGACGCCGATCAGCAACGCGAGCACGTAGAGCAACATGGAAGACTCCCCCTTACATTGAGGTTGGGACACTGGCTTGGGTTGCGACCAGACCGCAAGAGCGAACGCCGCTATTGAATCTTCCAATCGTCTTTAGAGCGATCGGCGCATCCATACTGACAGTAGGGTGGCAGCAGGGTGTCTTTAGAACGGTGTGCAACGAAACACCGAGGGACACGCCATGCTCAAGACCCACACCGGCAGCTGCCACTGCGGCGCCGTCCGCTACGAGGCCGACGTCGATCTGGAGGCCGGCACGGGCCGCTGCAACTGCTCGATCTGCGCCAAGACCCGCAGCTGGGGCGTGCTGATGAAGCCTGACGCCTTCCGGCTGCTGGCTGGAGAGGACCGCCTGGGCGCCTACCAGTTCGGCACGATGAGCGGCGATCACCGCTTCTGCACGACCTGCGGCGTGCGGGTCTATGGGGAGGCCGATGTCGAGCAACTGGGCGGCAAGGTCGTCTCGATCCAGGTCGCGACGCTGGACGACGTCACGCCGGAAGAACTGGCGGCCGTCCCCATCAACTATGGCAACGGCCGCGACAATCTCTGGTGGGAACAGCCCAGCGCGGCCGAGATGAAGTACCTCTAGGCGGCCTGCTTCATGGCTTCGGGGCCGAAGCCCGGACGCCAGCGCACGCAGTTGGGCGCCGACAGATCGACGTCGAACTGGCGGCCGTGGCTGGCCAGGGCGTTCTGCTTGGGCGGCGACAGCTTCTGCCAGGCCTTGCTGGCGGCCCAGTAGGCCGGCTTCAGGGCTTCGGGCACGCTCGCGGCCTTCGGGTTCAGGCCCAGCTCGCGGCGCAGGCGGCCGTTCACGCAGTGGACGCCGTTCTTCAGCATCGAGCGGCGGGTGGTGTACTCGACCGACACCGAGACATTGGTGTTGTCGCCGTTCACCACCCGGTGCGGGGCGTGGATCGGCCACGAGACGGCCTCGCCCGGCGCCAGCGGCACCGCGACGGCTTCGGCTTCCATCCACGGCTGGTAGGGCAGGTCGCTGAGCGTCTCCTTCAGCAGGATGGCCTCCAGCGAACGCTCCGAGATCAGCTCTTCCTTGGTCGGGTAGACGTACATCGTCTTGTTGCCGCGCACGTGCCACAGCATGGTCTCGGCCGCGTCGACGTGCAGGAAGACGCCCATGCGGGCGCTGGAGATCAGGATCGCGGCGCTGCCGCGCAGCACCTGGATGCCGGTCTGCTTGGTGAACTCGGCCATGACCTTGTCATAGACCGGGCGGTACTTCGGGTGGTCGATCATCGCCGTGCGCGGGCTGACCCACAGGCGGCCGCGGCGGGTGGCCTCGACCAGTTCGGCGCCCGAAAGGCCCGTGGCGTCGCCGGCGGTCCAGCGCTCGGCCGGCGGCGGGTTCTCGCGCATGGTGCAGATGGTGACCTGGTCGCGCGGATACTCGTCCAGCAGCTGGGCCAGGGCTTCGTCGGTGAACAGGCCGGTCTCGGCCAGGCGATGATTGAAGAGGACGATCTCTTCCTTGATCTTGGCGGTGTCGCGGTCCGGGAAATCGATCATCGACGTCATGGCGGTGTCTCGCATTGGGATCACTGGCCAGGGGCGCTGCAGGTTACGGACCATGTTGGGTGTTCCATGACGAGCCTTCGCTTCACCGCCCGGATCGAGATCAACGGCATCAATCCGTTCGTGCCGGTCGACGCCGAGCAGGCCGCGCGCCTGCGTGAAGGCTGGCTCAAGCCGATGCCGGTAGTGGTCCAGGTCAATGGCGCGCCCGCCGAGCCATGGCGGATCGACATGATGCCGCGCGGCGACGGCGGCTTCTTCCTCTACCTGCATGGCAAGGTGCGCGAGGCGGCCGGGGTCAGCGTGGGCGACACGGTCGAGGTGTCGGTGGCCTTCGACGAGGCCTATCGCGGCGGTCCGGCCCACCCAATGCCGTACGCCTTCGCCGAGGGGCTGAAGCGCGATGAGGGCGCCGCCCGCGCGTGGGAAGCCCTGACGCCCAGCCTCCAGAAGGAAATCCTGCGCCGCTTCGACAGCGTGAAATCCGACGCGGCCAAGGCGCGCAACATCGCCGAAGCCCTGGCCGTGCTGGGCGGCGCGCCGGGCCGGTTCATGGCCCGCGACTGGAAGGACGGTGCGGTCGTCTAGACCGCGCGCAGGGCGTCGAAGCCGCGATCCAGGTCCGCCTTCAGGTCGTCGATCGCCTCCAGGCCGATGTGCAGGCGCAGCAGCGGGCCTTCCAGGTTGACGGGAACGGAGCGGTTCTTCAGCTGCGGATCGCAGTGGATGGCCAGGCTCTCAAAGCCGCCCCACGAGAAGCCCAGGCCGAACAGTTTCAGCGCATCCAGGAAGGCGTGGACGGCGCGCTGGCTGCAGGGTTTGAGCACCACGCCGAACAGGCCGCAGGCGCCGGTGAAGTCTCGCTTCCAGATCGCGTGGCCAGGATCGCCGGGCAGGGCGGGGTGCAGCACGCGGGCCACCTCGGGCCGGTCCTGCAGCCAGCGGGCGATGACCAGACCGTTCTCGTGGTGTCGCGGCAGGCGGGTGGTCAGGGTCCGCAGGCCCCGCAGCATGGTGTAGGCGTCGTCGGGCGACACCGACCAGCCGATGTCCCACATGGCGTTGCCCAGCTCGTTGCCGATATCGACGTCCATGGTCGTGGCCGAGCCCATGAAGCAGTCCGAGTGGCCACCGACATACTTCGTCAGGGCCTGGACGCTGATCGTCACCCCGTGGGCCAGCGGCTTGAAATAGAGGCCGGCCGCCCAGGTGTTGTCGATCAGGGTGATGACGCCGCGTTCGTTGGCCGCCTTGGCGATGGCCGGAACGTCCTGCATCTCGAAGGTCAGGGAGCCCGGAGCCTCCAGCAGGATCATCCGGGTCTTGGGCGTCACCAGCGCCATCAGGGCGTCGGCGTCCAGGGCGGGGTCGTAGTAGGTGGTGGCGACGCCGAAGCGGGTCAGGACGCGGTCGCAGAACCGGCGCGTCGGCTTGTACGCGCTGTCGACCACCAGGATCTCGTCGCCGGCCTTCAGCACCGCCAGCATGGCGCCGGTGATCGCCGCCAGACCCGACGGATAGAGGGTGACGTCCGGCGAGCCTTCCAGCTCGGCCAGGGCCTTCTGCAGGGCGGCGGGCGAGGAGAGGCCGGTGATGCCGTAGGTGATCTGGTCGTCGTCATACAGTGACGCGGCATTGGGCAGCAGCACCGTCGAACCGCGCTGGATCGGCGGATTGACGGTACGCGCCATCGCGGTCGGCTCGGAGCCTGTACGGACCAGACGGGTTTCTTCATCCATGGCGGGGACTCTCGCGACGCGGCGTAACGGTTGTGGTTTAAGGCCGTGCGCGCACGGTTCAAGGAGTGATCAGGTGTCGGTGCGTTTTGGCGTGTTGGTTCTGTCGGTGCTGGCGCTCGCGGCGTGCGGTCAGCGTAGGCCCACGCCTGAAGCTCAGCCGGCCGAGACCGCCGCGCCGCTGGCGATCAAGCCGGCCGCGCCCAGCAAGACCCTGAAGGCCATCAAGGCGCGCGGCGAGCTGCGCTGTGGCGTCAATCCAGAGCTGCCGGGCTTCGCGTTCCAGGACAATGGCGGGCGCTGGCGTGGCTTCAATGTCGACTTCTGCCGCGCCCTGGCCGCCGCCGTGCTGGGCAAGCCCGACAAGGTGGCCTTCGTCCCGCTGGGCAACGAGGAGCGGATCACCGCCCTGCGCACCGGCAAGGTCGATGTCCTGTGGCGCAACACCTCCTGGACCTTCTCACGCGACGCCGGCGACCAGCTGGACATGGCGGCGATCTCGTATTTCGACGGCCAGGGCTTCCTGGTGCGTCGCAGCCTGAACCTGACCAGCGCGGTCGAGCTCAACACCGCCAAGATTTGCGTCCAGACCGGCGCGACCTCGGCCCAGAACCTGGAGGACTTCTTCCGGGCGCGCGGCATCGCCTACACGGCCATGGTGTTCGACAGCGAGGAGCAGGCCCGCGCGGCCTACCAAGCTGACAAGTGCGACGCCTTTACCGCCGACATCTCTGCGCTCGCGGCGGCGCGCTCGGTGCTGGATGATCCCGCCGCTCACGTCATCCTGCCCGACGCCATCTCCAAGGAACCGCTGGGCCCGCTGGTGCGCCAGGACGATCCGGCCTGGACCGATATCGTCCGCTGGACGCTTTACGCCCTGATCCTGGCCGAGGAGCACGGGGTGACCAGGGCCA
This sequence comes from Caulobacter sp. GW821-FHT10E02, assembly GCF_059415225.1. Taxonomy (NCBI): domain Bacteria; kingdom Pseudomonadati; phylum Pseudomonadota; class Alphaproteobacteria; order Caulobacterales; family Caulobacteraceae; genus Caulobacter; species Caulobacter sp. GW821-FHT10E02. The sequence continues at coordinate 1,529,230 of NZ_JBWKMV010000001.1, read as the reverse complement.
ACGCCAAGGAGATGGCGACCGGCGCTGATCCCGAGGCGCGGCGGCTGCTGGGCGAGGGCGGGTTCGGGGCCATGCTGGGCCTTGACGCCGACTGGGCCGCGCGCGCCGTCTCGGCCGGCGGCAACTACGGCGAGATCTTCGACAAGGAGATCGGAAGCGGTTCGGCGCTGAAGCTGGACCGGGGGCTGAACGCGCTGTGGAACGCGCCCAAGCCCGGTCTGCTGTACGCCCCGCCGATGCGTTAGGTGGCCGGACCCGTCGCGACAGGAACGTCCGCGAGGCCGCCCCATTCCGTCCACGAGCCGTCATAGACCGCCGAGCGCGGCTTGCCGAGACGCGCCAGGGCCAGGGCCACGACCGAGGCGGTGATGCCCGAGCCGCAGGTCGAGACGATCGGCTTGTTGATGTCGACGCCGGCGGTCTCGAACACCGTCTTCAACTGCTCGGCCGGCAGCATGGTGGCGTCGGGACCCAGCAGGGCCGACAGCGGGATGTTGCGGGCGCCGGGCATGTGGCCGCCGCGCAGGCCGGCGCGGGGCTCGGGATCGCGGCCCTCGAAGCGGCCGGCGGCGCGGGCGTCGATGATCTGCTCCTTGCCGGTCTCGACGACGCTGCGCATCTGCTCCAGCGAGCGGTAGATGTCAGCCTGATAGCGGGGCGTGAAGTGCCGTTCCTGCGGCGCGGCCGGACCGTCCTCGACCGGGCGACCCTCGGCGATCCACTTGGGCAGGCCGCCGTCCAGCACCACCACATCCTCATGGCCCATGGCGCGGAAGTGCCACCAGGCGCGGGCGGCCGGCAGGATGCCGCTGCTGTCGTAGACGACGATCCGCGAACCGTCGCCCAGGCCCAGCTTCTTGACGCGCGAGGCGAACTTCACCGCCGTCGGGATCATGTGCGGCAGATCGGACGTCTCGTCGGAGATGTCATCGATGTCGAAAAACACTGCGCCCGGGATGTGGACCTTCAGGAACTCCGCGCCCGGGTCGCGCTGGGCGGCCGGCATGTGCCATGAGGCGTCGACCACGCGCACGTCCGGCGCATCGAGATGGTCGGCCAACCAGGCGGTGGAGACCAGCGGATCGGACGGTATAGCCATGGCGGCGCCTTTCGGAATCTGACTGGGCCGGACCTTACATCCAAGGCGGCGTCGGCAAGCCCTTTTCCGCGAGGAATTCGGGGTTGAAGAGCTTGGATTGGTAGCGCGAGCCGTGGTCGCACAGGATGGTCACGATGGTGTGGCCGGGACCCAGTTCGCGGGCCAGCTTGATGGCGCCGGCGATGTTGATGCCGGACGAGCCGCCCAGGCACAGGCCCTCGTACTGCACGAGGTCGTAGAGCACCTCCAGCATCTCCTCGTCGGTGACGCGGAACGGGAAGTCGACGGCGAGGTCCTCAAGGTTGGCGGTGACGCGGCCCTGGCCGATGCCCTCGCTGATCGAGGTCCCCTCGGATTTCAGTTCGCCGTCCTTGTACCAGGCGTAGAGCGAAGCGCCGTACGGGTCGGCCAGGCCGATCTTCACGCCGGGCTTGCGCTCGCGCAGGGCCGCGGCGACGCCGGCCAGGGTGCCGCCCGAGCCGACCGCGCAGATGAAGCCGTCGACCTTGCCCTCGGTCTGTTCGAAGATTTCCGGGCCCGTGGTGCGGTAGTGGGCCTCGCGGTTGGCGACATTGTCGAACTGGTTGGCCCAGACGGCGCCAAGTTCCTCGGCCAAGCGCCCGGAATAGCGGACGTAATTGTCGGGGTTGGAGTAGGGGACGGCGTCCACCTCGACCAGCTCAGCGCCCAGCAGGCGGATGGCGTCCTTTTTCTCCTGGCTCTGGGTGCGCGGGATGACGATCGTGGTCTTGTAGCCCAGCGCCGAGGCGACCATGGCCAGGCCGATGCCGGTGTTACCGGCCGTACCCTCGACGATGCGACCGCCGGGCTTCAGCAATCCTCGCGCCTCGGCGTCACGGATGATGCCCAGCGCCGCGCGGTCCTTGACCGATTGGCCGGGGTTCATGAACTCGGCCTTGCCCAGGATCTCGCAACCGGTGGCCTCGCTGGCCCTGTTCAGGCGGATCAGCGGAGTGTTTCCGATGGCGTCCAAAACGCTGGGCAGGGCGGTCATGATCTAAGGTCCGGTCGGTCGCTGTTCGAGCGCCTTAGATCGTGACCCAGGCTCGACAAGCAAGACCAGTTTTCCTGAAGGCGATCCTGAAGGCGTCAGTCGAGCCGCTGGGTGATGATGACGTTCAGCAACGCCAGGGCGCCCGACACCGTGGTCGCGGCGCACCAGGCGCCGTGCAGGCCCTCGACCTCGACCAGTTGGTTCTCGACCGCGTCGATCATGATCCCCTCGGCGACATCCGAGGAAGCCTCGCCAAGCAGCTGTTCTTCCTGCAGTTCGCTACACCAGGCCGTGACGGCGTCGACCGCCGAGTCCGCGTCGAACTGGCTGATATAGGTGCCGCCGTGGAAGTCGAGGACCAGGGTGTAGAGGTTCGTCACGGCGCTCTCGCTAGCTGCGGCTCAGGCCCAACTGGATGACATTGGTCCGCTCGGTGCGGAAGCCCGCCTCGCAATAGCTGAGATAGAACCGCCACAGCCGCCGGAAGCGCTCGTCGAAGCCGTCCTTGCGGATGTCGCTCCAGGCGCCTTCGAAGCGGCGCGCCCATTCGGCCAGGGTGTCGGCATAGTTCTGGCCGAAGCGCTTGAGGTCGCTCCACTCCAGGCCCGCGCGCTCGGTCTCCTCCTTCAGCCGCGCCTCGCTGGGCAGCATGCCGCCCGGGAAGATGTAGCGCTGGATGAAGTCCGTGCGTCCGCGATAGGTCGAGAACAGCTCGTCGCGGATGGTGATGATCTGCAGGCCCGCCCGCCCGCCGGGCTTCAGCACCTCACGGATCTTGCCGAAATAGGCCGGCCAGTACTCCTCGCCGACCGCCTCGAACATCTCGATCGAGGCCACGGCGTCGAACTGGCCCTGGACGTCGCGATAGTCGATCAGCTGGATGTCGGCCTTCTCGGCCAGGCCCTGCTCGAACAGGCGCTTGCGGGCGAAGTCGTACTGGGCCTGGGAGATGGTGATGCCGGTGACCTTGGCTCCGACCTCCTTGGCCGCGAACTCGGCGAAGCCGCCCCAGCCGCAGCCGATCTCCAGTACGTGCTTGCCGGGCGACAGATCGATGGTCCGGGCCAGGGCCGCGTACTTGGCGTTCTGGGCCTCGCGCAAGGGCTGGCCGGGGCGCTCGTACAGGGCTGACGAATAGGTCATCGTCGGGTCCAGCCAGCGCGAATAGAAGCCGTTGCCCAGGTCGTAATGGGCGTGGATGTTCTTGCGCGAACCCTCGCGGCTGTTGCGATGGATGAAGTGGTAGAGGGTGTTGACCACTCGCATCACCGGGTTGCCGGCGACCAGCGGGGTCAGCTTGTCGAAGTTCAGCGAGAAGGCCTCAAGCACCGCCGAGAGGTCGGACGTCTCCCACTCGCCGGCCATGAAGCCCTCGGCGAAGCCGATGTCGCCGGACGAGAAGGCGCGGCGGATGAAGTTGTAGTCGTTGATCCGGATCGTCGCGTCCGGCCCGGGCTGAGGGCCAACGACCTCCAGGCTCTTGCCGGCCGGCAAGATCCAAGTGATCGAGCCGTATTCCCAGTTGCCGGCCGCCAAGCGAAGGGCGGTGCGGAAGGCGGCTGGGGCGGCCTTCAGGTCAGGGTCGTTCCAGAGCGCGGTATCCAAGGCGGGGCCTCGCATCCTGTGACGCGTTTATTAACGCCGTTAACGATCGCCTCGTAAAGCCCCGGCTCAGCTATAGGCTGCGATAGGCCTGCATGGCTTTCTCGCGGGCGCTGGCGTGGTCGACGAGTGGTCGCGAATAGAGACGTTTGGCCGCCGCCGGCAGATGCAAGGCCCGCTCCCATGGCTTGTGGATAACTTCATCGGGAACACCGGCCAGTTCAGGGACCCAGCGGCGGACATAGACGCCTTTGGGGTCGAACTTTTCGCCCTGGGCGATGGGGTTGAAGATCCGGAAGTAGGGCGAGGCGTCGGCGCCGCTGCCGGCTACCCACTGCCAGTTGCCGACATTATTGGGCAGGTCGGCGTCGACCAGCGTGTCCCAGAACCAGGCCTCGCCCTCACGCCAGTCGATCAGCAGGTGCTTGATCAGGAACGAGGCGACGATCATGCGCACGCGGTTGTGCATGAAGCCGGTGACCCACAGCTCGCGCATGCCGGCGTCGACGATCGGGTAGCCGGTCTCGCCCTTGGTCCAGGCCTCGAAATAGGCATGGTTCGATTTCCAGGGGAAGGCGTCGAACTCGGGCCGGAAGCTCTTGGTTGGCAGCTCCGGCCAATGGAACAGGATCGAATGGTTGAACTCGCGCCAGCCGACCTCGGACAGGAACTTCTCGACTTCGCCGGCGGGGGCGTCGCCGTGCTCGGCGGCGTTGCGGGCGGCCAGCCAGACCTGGCGCGGGCCGATCTCGCCGAAGTGCAGGTGTGGGGCCAGGCCCGAGGTGGCCTCGACACCGGGGATGTCGCGCTTCTCGCCGTAGCCGTCGACAGGACCAGAGAGAAAGTCATCCAGGCGCTCCAGCGCGCCGGCCTCGCCGGGCGTCCAGAGGTCGAAGCCCTTGGACCAGTCGGGCTCGGTCGGATGCAGCCCCCAGCCGGTCAAGCTTTCGCTGTGCGGGAAATGTGCGGGCGATTTCAGGTGCTTGGGCGCGGGTTCTACCACGACGTGGGTCAGATGCTCACGCGCCGCCCGCCAATAGGGTGTAAAGACCTTGTAGGGCTGCTTGGAACCGTTCTGAACGGTCCAGGGCTCGTTCAGCAGGCCGGCGTTGAAGCTCTGGCAGTCGACGCCGGCGTCCTTCAGGCGCGCCTTGATCTCGGTGTCGCGATCGATGCTGGCCTTGTCGTAGAGCCGGTTCCACAGCACGCAGGTCGCGCCGCTGTGGGCCAGCACGTCATCCAGCACCTCGGCCGCCACGCCCTTGCGAAGCACCAGTTTATTGCCAAGCTTCTCAAGGCTTTCAGCCAGGTTCTTCAGCGACTTGTCCAGCCACCACAGCGAGGCCGCGCCCATGGGGCGCACGCCCTTGGTCTCATCGAGGATATAGAGCGCGATCACCGGCCGGCCGCTGTCCGCGGCATGGCGCAGGGCCGGATTGTCGGCTAAGCGCAGGTCGTTTCGGAACCAGACGACGATCGGTTCCTGGTTCTGATCTGTCCGCACTTGCCTCGTCCCGCCCGAAAGGTCACCTCTTGGGCGCCTGAAATCCCTGTCCGCCGGAAGAGTTGCCTTGAGTCAGCCGAAAGCCGTAGCCCCCAAACCCGTTTCGAGCGTCACCCGATGAGCCGTCGCATCGTTCTCGTCACCGGCGGCGCGGGCTTCATCGGTTCGAACATCGTCGCGCGCCTCTGCGAGGATCCGGCCCTGGACGTCGTGGTCTGCGATCGCCTGCGGGACGCGGCTTCCGGCAAGTGGCGCAACATCGCCAAGCACCCGATCGCCGATTTCGTCGCGCCCGAGCAGCTGTTCGACTGGCTGGCCAAGCGCGGCGCCGAGGTCGAGCTGATCGTCCACATGGGCGCGGTGTCCTCGACCACCGAACAGGACGCCGACAAGATCGTGCAGTCCAACTTCGTGCTGTCGCGCGACCTTTGGGACTGGTGCGCGCAGCACGGCAAGCGGCTGATCTACGCCTCCTCGGCGGCGACTTATGGCGACGGGACGCTGGGCTTCGAGGGCAAGGACGATCTCGACAGCCTACGGGCTCTGCGGCCGTTGAACGCCTACGGCTGGTCCAAGGCCTTGTTCGACATCTACGCCGTGCGCGAGGCCCATCGCGGCCACGCCCCGGCCCAGTGGGCGGGCCTGAAGTTCTTCAACGTCTACGGCCCCAACGAGGACCACAAGGGCGGCATGAAGTCGGTCGTGGCCCAGATCTGGCCTCGTATCGCCGCTGGCGAAGGCGTGAAGCTCTTCAAGTCGCACCATCCGGACTACGAAGACGGCGGCCAGCTGCGCGACTTCGTTTATGTCCGCGACGTGGTCGACGTGATCGCCTGGCTGAGCAAGAGTCCGGCCGTGAACGGCGTCTTCAACCTCGGCTCGGGCCATGCGCGCTCGTTCCGCGACCTGGCGGTGGCGACCTTCGAGGCCGTGAACCGCGCGCCGGACATCACCTATATCGACATGCCCGAGGTGCTGCGCGGCAAGTACCAGTACTACACCCAGGCCGACATGAGCCGCCTGCGGGCCGCCGGCTACAACGCGCCGATGACCGCGCTGGAGGACGGCGTGGCCGACTATGTGGCCGGGTATCTGAACACGGAAGACCCTTTCCGCTGACGTCAGGGCACGGTTGCGAGGCGGTGTCGTCGGCGTAGGCTAACCCCCGAGGTCGAGGCTTCGAACCTCGACGTCAGGGAGTTGGTCATGGCCGGCATCGCCGCCTGGGGCGCCTATGCGCCGCGTCTGCGTTTGAGTCGCAAGGCCGTGACCGAGGCCAATGCCTGGGTCGCGCCGAACCTGAAGGCCAAGGGCAAGGGCGAGCGGTCCATGGCCAACTGGGACGAGGACGCCCTGACCATGGCGGTCGAGGCGGCCCGCGACGCCCTGGGTCCCGACGACGACCGCAGCCACATCGACAGCCTCTACTTCGCCTCGACGACCGCGCCGTTCGCCGACCGGCTGAACGCCGGCATCGTCTCGGCGGCCCTGACGCTTGAGAAGTCGATCAGCGCCAGCGACGTTACCGGCTCGCAGCGCTGCGGCCTGACAGCGTTGGGCCAGGCGTTGGCGGCCGGCGGAACCTCGCTCGTAGCTGTTGGCGAGCACCGCAGGGCGCGCGCGGTCTCGGCCCAGGAGCTGGACTTCGGCGACGGCGCGGCGGCGTTCGTGGTCACCGACGGTCCCGGCGCGGCCGAGCTGCTGGGGCGCGGCAGCATCACCGACGACTTCGTCGACCACTTCCGCGGCGACGACGGCGGCTTCGACTACTACTGGGAAGAGCGCTGGATCCGCGACGAGGGCATCGTCAAGCTGGTGCCGCCGGCGATCCGCAAGGCGCTGGAGGTTTCGGGCCTAAGCGCCGAACAAGTCGATCATTTCTGCTTCCCGTCGACCTTCTCCGGCATGGCCGCGACCGTCGCCAAGGCCGTCGGGATCAAGCCCGAGGCCGTCCGTGACAACCTCACCGCCGTGATGGGCGAGGCCGGGTGCGCGCACGGGCCGATCATGCTGGCGCACGCGCTGGAAGACGCCAAGGCTGGCGAGGTCATCCTGGTCGCTCAGTTCGGCCAGGGCGCCGAGGCGCTGGTGTTCCGCGCCACCGGCCAGGGCCAGCGCCCCGCGCGCGGCGTCACGGGCTCGCTGGCCGATCGAGAAGTCGAGACGAACTACCTGAAATTCCTTACGTTCAATGGCCTCGTTGAATGGGACAAGGGCATGCGGGCCGAGAAGGACAACAAGACGGCCCTGACCACCCTCTACCGCAACGCGGACATGATCCTGGGCCTGGTCGGCGGCCGCTGCCGCGAGACCGGGGTCGTGCAGTTCCCGCGCACCCGCATCTCGGTCGCGCCGAACAACCCGGCCGTCGACACCCAGGAGCCATATCGCTTCGCCGAGCGCCGCGCGAGTGTTTTGAGCTATTCGGCTGATTACCTTACCTTTTCCATGGCGCCGCCGAACCACTACGGGATGATCGTCTTCGAGGGTGGCGGGAGGATCATGATGGACATCACCGACGTCGCGCCGGGCGATGTCGAGACCGGCCTGCCGGTGCGGATGGTGTTCCGCATCAAGGAGGTCGACGAGAAGCGCGGCTTCGTCCGCTACTTCTGGAAGGCGACGCCGGACCGCACCGCCATCCCCGCCCAAACCGCTCAAGCCGCCGAATAGGGAGACCGATCATGCCGCAGGGTATCCGGGACAAGGTCGCCATCCTCGGGATGGGCTGCAGCAAGTTCGGCGAGCGCTGGGACGCTGGTCCCGACGACCTGATGGTCGAGGCCTATCTGGAGGCCATGCAGGACGCCGGCATCGACCAGACCCAGCTGGACGCGGCCTGGTTCTCAACCCACATCGACGAGATCGGCTCGGGCAAGGGCGGCACGCCGCTGTCGATCGCCCTGCGCCTGCCCAATATCGCCGTCACTCGGGTCGAGAACTTCTGCGCCTCGGGCTCGGAGGCCTTCCGGGGCGCGGTCTACGCCGTGGCGGCCGGCGCGGCGGATATCGCCCTGGCCGTGGGCGTCGAGAAGCTGAAGGACACCGGCTATGGCGGTCTGCCGGTCGCCAATCCCGGCACGCTCAGCCCGCAGGTGATGCCGAACGGCTCGGCCCCCGGCAACTTCGCCCAGTTGGCCAGCGCCTACCGCGCCAAGCACGGCGTCTCCAAGGACGACCTCAAGCGCGCCATCGCCCATGTCTCGGTCAAGAGCCACGCCAACGGCGCCAAAAACCCCAAGGCCCATCTACGCAAGCCGATCACCGCTGAACAGGCCCTGGCCGCGCCGATGATCGCCGAGCCGCTCGGCCTGTTCGACTGCTGCGGCGTCTCGGACGGCGCGGCCGCGGCGATCGTCACCACGCCCGAGATTGCTCGCAGCCTGGGCAAGCACGACCTCGTCACGGTCAAGGCCCTGCAGCTGTCGGTCTCGAACGGCTACGAGAGCCAGTACAACGGCTGGGACGGCAGCCACTTCCACACCGCCCGCATCGCCGCCGGCAAGGCCTATCGCGAAGCCGGCATCGAGCGCCCGCGCGAGCAGATCTCGATGATGGAGGTGCACGACTGCTTCTCGATCACCGAGCTGGTGACGATGGAGGACCTGTTCATCTCGCCCGAGGGTCGGGGCTGGCGCGACGTGCTGGACGGCTTCTACGACGCCGACGGCGGCGTGCCATGTCAGATCGACGGCGGCCTCAAGTGCTTCGGCCACCCGATCGGGGCCTCGGGCCTGCGGATGCTGTACGAGATGTACCTGCAGCTGCAGGGCCGCGCGGGCGAGCGGCAGCTCTCCAATCCCGTCTTCGGCATGACCCACAATCTAGGCGGCGCGCCGGCCAGCAATGTCTGTTCGGTGGCGATCATCGGCCAGGAAGGCGCGTAACGGAAAAGAGGCTTAAAGCCGCCTTGGCCTTGGTGTAACCCAAGGGCCATGGACGGTTCGTTCAAAGGCTTCAAGCGCTGGGTTTTCGGGGGGCTGGCGCTGTTCGTAGCGCTGTTCCTCGCGGCGGCCTTCGTCTTCCGTTACGACATCCTCAGCAACGCTCTGGACCCCAAGGTCCCGTTCCTGACCTATCACCCGCCGCCGGCTCCGGATTACGGCAAGCGGACCTCATGGGCGCTGTTGCCGGGCGCGGCCCGGGCCAACCAGCCGGTCGACGTGTTCTTCGTCCACCCGACCACCTTCGATGGCGGCCGCGACTGGAACGGCGGCATCGAGCAGCCCAAGGCCCAGCGGTTCCTGTCGCGGGTGGTGATCCCTAACTATGCCGGGCCGTTCGACCGCGTCGGCCGGGTGTTCGCGCCGCGCTACCGCCAGGCCAGCCTCTACACCTACCTGACCCTGCGCGACGACGCCCGTGACGCGCGGCGCTTCGCCTATGGCGACGTCCGCCAGGCCTTCAAGACCTACCTGTCGCGCTACGGCGAGGCGCGGCCGTTCATCGTCGTCGGGGTCGAGCAGGGCGGCTCCCTGGCCGCGCGGCTGGTACGCGAGGAGATCGCCACCGATCCCGACCTCAAGCGCCGCTTGGTCGCCGCCTATCTGATCGAGACCGTGGCTCCGGCCGACGAGTACGGGCCCAAGGCCTCGATCCCGGCCTGCGAGCGCAAGGGTGAGACCGGTTGCGTCGCGGCCTGGGCCTCGGCTCAGGAGGGGGACTTCCAGGCTGTCCAGGAACTGCTGGGCCGTTCGCTGGTTTGGGACGGAACCGATCAACTGGTCAATCTCGAGCACCGCGCGCCCCTGTGCTTCAACCCGCTGCTGGGCGGAGTGAGCGCCGAGCGGGCGCCGGCCAAGCTGAACCTGGGCGCCGCCAACGCCACGGGGCTGGAATGGGGCGCTCGGCCGGCCTTCCTGCAACGGCAGGTCTCGGCCCATTGCGAGAACGGCCTGCTGCGCACCAGCAAGCCCAAGTCCAACGCCCTGCGCGACAGCGGCTCGTGGGCCGACCGCCGCAAGGTCGACGCCTACAACCTGTTCTATGCCGACCTGGAGGCTGACGCCCTGGCGCGTTCGGCGACCATGATCGGCCGGCCGCTAGTCATCCCGCAAAGCCGCTAACCCACCGTAGCTCGGCTGGTCGATAGCGATCTGGCCTACGGCCGTGGCGCGCAGATGCGCCAGCAGCGCCGGATCGCGCGGATCGATCGCGCCTTCGCGCAAGGCTTCGCAGAGCTTGGCGTTGAGCGTGGCGAAGTCGCCTGTCTCTCCCATCAGCTTCGAGAGCCGTTCGATCGCCTCGGCCTCCAGCCGCGCGCCGTGCTCGGCCTCGCGGGCCAAAGTGGCGCGGGCGTTGTCGGCGACGCGGGTCAGGAAGGCTTGGCGAGCATCGCCCGGGATCACGGGCTCGGCCTCGAAAGCCGTGACGCCATCGGCCAGTTCCGCGGCGGTCGGATGGCTGATCATGCGCCCTCCATCAGCTTGACGAGGTCGATCTCGGTCTCGCTGGTCCGCCGGCCGATCATGGCCCGCTCGATCGAGCGGTCCTGGCCGGTGGCGAAGCTGGAATACATCATCAGGCACATGACGCCCCATTTCAGCGAGCCCAGGGCCTGCCAGAACTTCACGCGCTCCAGTGAGATCCCGCCGCCATAGCCGGCCAGCAGGTCGGCATAGTCGCCAAAGCCGCCGACGGGCCTGCGCCATTCGCCGAAGCGCCAGGAGTTGACGCAGATCCAGCCCAGGTCCTCGGCCGGGTCGCCCAGATGGGCCAGCTCCCAATCCAGCACCCCGACCAGGCCGTCCGTCGGGTGGATCATCAGATTGCCATTGCGGAAGTCGCCATGCACCAGCACCGGCCGCTCGGGTGGCGACGGGGCGATCTCCTCCAGCCAGCGGAACGCCGCCTCCAGGATCGGCCGTTGGGCGCCCAGCTGGCGGTAGATGTCCTCGTAGCGCGCCAGCTCACCGCGCGCGTCGGAAGTCGCCAGTTCCGGGAGGCCTTCGGTCGAAACGGTGTGGATGCGAGCCAGCACCTCGCCGCACCGCCACGCCAGGCCGGGCCGCACGCCCGCGAAGGCCTCGTCGCGAACGATCCGCCGGCCCAGGGTCTCGCCCTCCAGCCGGCGCATGACATAGGCCTCGCCGAGGCCGTCGGCCGGTTCGCAGACATGGACCACGCTGGGCGCCGGCGCACCGGCCTGGTCGGCCGCGCGGATCAGGGCCGCTTCGGACGCCAGGGGCAGGGCCGTCTCGCGCATTGCCGCCCCGTCAGGCCGTCTGCGCAGGATCAGCGGCGTCCCGTCGTCCAGATCAAAGGCCCAGGTCTCCAGGCTGGCCCCGCCCGACAGGCGGCGGACGTTCACGGCCTGGGTCGCGGTCGGCGACAGGCGCGGGGCGAGGCGATCGAGAGCGGCAGCGACGTCCATGGAACGAGCTTCCAGCTTTCACCTTACGTCACGCAAGAGGCCCGCATCTTTACGGCGAGCCCGGCGCGCCTTAGGCGTGGAGCTTCAACCAACGCCAGGACTTCCCATGCCCTCCGGTCTCGCCGCGCTGCTCGATGACGTCGCGGCCATCACCAAGCTCGCCGCCGCCTCGCTGGACGACGTGGGCGCGGCCGCCGGCAAGGCCGGAACCAAGGCCGTGGGCGTGGTGGTCGACGACGCGGCGGTGACGCCGGGCTACGCCATGGGCTTCACGCCCGACCGCGAGCTGCCGATCGTCTGGAAGATCGCCATGGGCAGCCTGCGCAACAAGCTGCTGTTCCTGCTGCCGGGCGCCTTGTTGCTGTCGGCCTTCGCGCCGTGGGCGGTGACGCCGATCCTGATGGTCGGCGGCGCCTATCTGGCCTTCGAGGCCACCGAGAAGATCCTGGAGGCCTTCACCCCGCAGGCCGAAGGCGAGGCGATCGAGGACCTGGCGCTCAGCGGTCCCGAACTGGAGAAGCAGAAGGTCGACGGCGCGATCCGCACCGACCTGATCCTGTCCGGCGAGATCATGGCCATCGCTCTGGCCGAGGTCGCCCACCTGGGCTTGCCGATGCAGGCGGCGGCGCTGGCCATCGTCGGTATCCTGCTGACCGTGGTGGTCTACGGCGCGGTGGCGCTGATCGTGAAGATGGACGACATGGGCCTGCACCTGTCGCGCCGCGAAGCCAAGAGCGTGCGGAGCTTCGGCCGCGGTCTGGTCAAGGCCATGCCGGTGACCATGGAAGCCCTGACCGTCATCGGCACCGCGGCCATGCTGTGGGTCGGCGGCGGCATCATCGTCCATGGCCTGGAGCACTTCCACCTGACGCCGATCCCGACCTGGGTCGAAGGCTTCAAGCACTGGGCCGAGCAGGCGCCGGGCGTCGGCGCCCTGACCGGCTGGTTCGCCTTCGCTCTGGGCTCGGCCGTGGTCGGCTTGGTGATCGGCGGCGTCCTGGCCGGCGTCATGCACCTCTGGCATCACCGCAAGGGCGCGGCGGCGCACTAGCCCGCTTCGTTCAGCGGCGAGGCCGGTTTCCAGTCGAACAATTCCTGCATCGTCCGTAGCGCCTGGCCGCGCGGCGAGGTCAGCTGCGGATCACGGGCCAGGATCAGCCGGGCATCATCGGCCGCCACCGCGATCAGGTCGCGGTGCGCCACCGGATCAGCCAGGCGGTAGGCCGGAAAGCCGCTCTGCTTGAGGCCCAGCGGGTCGCCGCCGCCGCGCAGCTCCAGGTCCTTCTCGGCGATCTCGAAGCCGTCGTCGCTGCGGCGCAGGATGTCGAGGCGTTGCTGGGCCACTTCCGACAGCGGCGGATCGTAGAGCAGCACGCAGGAGCTCTCGCGCGTGCCCCGGCCGACGCGGCCGCGCAGCTGGTGCAATTGAGCCAGACCGAAGCGGTCGGCGTGCTCGATGACCATGATGCTGGCGTTGGGGACATTGACCCCGACCTCGACCACCGTGGTGGCGACCAGCACGCTGACCTCGCCGTCGACGAAGCGCTGCATGACCGCGTCCTTTTCGGCGGGCGGCATCTGGCCGTGGACCAGGCCGACGCCGGGCAGGTGGCGGGCCAAGTCGGCGGCGCGGTCCTCGGCGGCGCGCAGGTCGACCTTGTCGGACTCCGAGACGAGCGGGCAGATCCAGAAGGCCTGGGCGCCGCTGGTGATGGCGCTGCGCAGGCGCTCGACGATCTCGGGCACGCGCGGGGTCGGCGCGGCGCGGGTGGCGACGGGCGTGCGACCCGGCGGCTTCTCGTCGATGCGCGAGACGTCGAGGTCGCCGAAGACGGTCAGCTCCAGCGTACGCGGGATTGGGGTGGCCGACATGGCCAGCAGGTGGACGCCTTCGCCCTTGTCCTGGAGGCGGCGACGCTCGTTGACGCCGAAGCGGTGCTGTTCGTCAATGATCGTCAGCGCGAGGGCGTTGAAGACGACGTCGTCCTGGAACAGGGCGTGGGTGCCGACGGCGACGTGATGGGTTCCATCGGCCAGGCCAAGAAGCTTGGCAGAGCGCCCGGCGCCCTTGTCGCGGCCGGTCAGCAGGACCACAGATAGGCCCAATGCCTGTAGCGGCGCGGCGATGGTCTCGAAGTGCTGGCGGGCCAGGATCTCGGTCGGGGCCATCAGGGCCGATTGGAGGCCGGCGCTGGCGGCATCGGCCATGGCCAGCATGGCCACCACGGTCTTGCCCGAGCCGACATCGCCTTGCAGCAGGCGGCTCATCCGCTCGCCCGAGGCAAGGTCGCCGCGAATTTCCGAGAGGCTGCGGATCTGGGCGCCGGTCAACTTGAAGGGCAGGGCCTTCTCGGCGGCATCGGACAGCGGGCCGGACGGGATGCGCGGACCGGGCGTGGCGCGCCGCGAAGCCTTGCGCTGGGCCAGGGCCAGTTGATGGGCCAAGAGTTCGTCATAGGCTAGGCGCCGGCGCGGGCGGGCCAGGGGCGAGAGGTCGGCCTCGCTGGCCGGCGCGTGCATGGCCGTCAGAGCTTCGCGCCAGCCCGGCAGCTTCTCGCGCTCACGCCAGGCGGGGTCCTGCCATTCCGGCAGCTCAGGCGCGCGATCCAGGGCCTCGAGGGCGAACTTGCGGAAGGTGCGCGAGGGCAGGCCGTGAGTCGCCGGATAGACGGTCTCGATCTCGGGGATGTCGCCGGCCCGTTCGGCGTCGACGATGTAGTCCGGATGGGCGATCTGCAGTTCGGAGGCGTAGCCGTCCGGTCGCTCGACCTTGCCGCTGACGGCGCGCTGGACGCCCTTGGGGTGCTGGCGTTCCAGGTGCGGGCTGTGGCCCTTGAACCAGATCAGGGTCAGAGGGCCGGTTTCATCGTGGACGCGGATCTTCCACGGCTGGCTGGGGCGCTGCGAGGGAAGGTGGGCGTCGATGGTGACGACGAAGGTCTGGACCTGGCCTTCGACGGCCTGGTCGACCGTGGTCACCGACCGGCGGATCAGGCCCGCCGGCGCGGTGAACAGCACGTCACGCACGATCGCGCCGGCCAGTTTCTCGACCAGCGGCGCGACGCGCGGGCCCACGCCCTTGAGCGTGGACACCGAACTGAACAGGGGAAAGAGAATCTCCGGGCGCATCTGGCGGGAGCTTAGCCGCCTCCGCGCCCGGTCGCAGCATTGAGCCTGCCTTTGACGACAGGTCGTCAAAGAAAAGCAGGCTCAACTTGTTTGAAGAGAGGCCTTCTCATCCACTCACGTCGTGAGTGGGAAGGCCTCTAGTCAGCCTGATTCATGATCGGGGTGAGCGCCACCACGATGTCGGCGTACTCGTCGGCGCGCGAGGCGCCCGAGACGTTCAGGCGCGTGTAGAGCCAGGTCGCGCCGTGACGCGAATAGGCTTCCGACCAGCGGGCCTTGGCGTCGATCAGGTTGTTGGCCTCACCGGCGAAAACCACAGCGCCCTTGGCGTCGACATAGACATAGTTGCCGGCGATCGTGGTCGCCGGGTCGCCGTTTTCGGCCAGCTTGTAGCGATAGACGGCGCCCGAGGCGCCCTTGAGTTCGATGTAAGGCTTCACGCTGTCCTCGCCAAAAAAGCCACCCGGCGTAGGGCTTTGGATTCAATCGTTAATCGCGCGCCTGAGCAGCGAGGCCGCCTACGCAATTCGCCTGACGCGCTAGCAGGACGTGAAGCGTCCCGTGGGCCAAATTATGGCTGGAGGACGCCTGACCTGGCCAAGAACCGACGGGTCCTTTCCTCTCGCGGCGAAGCGAGAAGCTGACCGGAAGGTCCTTGCTCCACGATGACGCCGCCGTCCATGAAAATCGTCCGGTCGGCGACGTCTCGCGCGAAGTCCATCTGGTGGGTGACGATGACCATGGTGCGTTTTTCGGCGGCCAGGTCGCGGATCACGGCCAGCACTTCGCCGACCAGTTCGGGGTCGAGGGCTGAGGTCGGCTCGTCGAACAGAATCACTTCCGGGTCCATCGCTAGGGCTCGGGCGATGGCGCAACGCTGCTGCTGGCCGCCGGACAGGGCGGCGGGATAGGCGTCGGCGCGGCCGGAGAGGCCGACCTTCTCCAGCAGGGCCAAGCCGCGTGCTTGAGCCTTGGCGGGGTCTTCCTTGCGGACGACCACCGGCCCCTCGATCACGTTCTCCAGCGCCGTCTTGTGTGGAAACAGGTTGAAGCTCTGGAAGACGAAGCCGACTCGGCCATTCAAGGCCTTGGCCAGCGGGACCTTTCCACCGGCCGTGACGCCCGCGATCTTCAGGTCGCCGGCGTTCAGTAGTTCCAGGCCCGCCAGGCAGCGCAGCAGGGTGCTCTTGCCCGAGCCGCTGGGGCCGATGATGGCCACGACCTCGCCCGGCGAGACGGTCAGGTCTACGCCCGCCAGGACGGGGGTGTCGCCGAAGCTCTTCTTTAGGCCCTTGGCGTCGATCGCGCTCATCGGCGGCCCTCCGAGGCGCGGCGCTCCAGCCGGCTCTGCACGGCGGCGAGCACGGTGGACAGAATCCAGTAGATGGCCGCGGCGGCCAGGTACATGGTGAAGATCTCGTAGGTGCGAGCGGTGATCAGCTGGGCCTGGCGGAACAGCTCGGGCACCTGGATGGTGGCGGCCAGGGAGGTGTCCTTGACCAGGCCGATGAAGCTGTTGGACAGCGGCGCCACGGCGGTGCGGGCGGCCTGGGGCAGGATCACCCGGCGCAGGGTCTGACCCCGGCTCATGCCCAGCACGCTGGCGGCTTCCCACTGGCCCTTGTCGACGGCGTCGATGGCGCTGCGCAGGATCTCGCAGGAATAGGCCGCGACGTTCAGCGAGAAGCCGATGCCGGCGGCCAGCAGCGCCGGCATCTCGATGCCGAACTGTGGCAGGCCGTAGTAGATCAGAAACAGCTGCACCAGCATCGGCGTGCCGCGGAAGGCCGAGACATAGACCGCCGCCGGCCAGCGCAGCAGTGGCGAGCGCGACAGGCGCATCAGAGCCAGGCCAAAGCCCAGCACGACGCCGATCCCCATGCCGATGACGCTGAGCAGGACGGTGTAGCCGGCGCCCTTCAGCAGCAGGGGCGCGGACTGGCGCAGCAGATCCAGACCGGTGTCCATGGCCCTAGTGCGTCACGTCCATGGCGAACCACTGCTGCGAGATCGCCGTCAGCTTGCCGTTGGCGCGCAGGGCGTCGATGGCCTGGTCGATGACGACCTTCAGGCCCGGATCCTTCTTCATCGCCACGCCCGAGCCCTGGGCCGCGAACGGCATGCCCGAGGCGACGAACTCCGGCGAGCTCTTGACGAAGTCGGCGGCGACCAGGCGGTCGTTCAGCACCGCGTCGATGCGGCCGGCGCGCAGGTCCTGATACTTGGTGGGGTCGTCGTCATAGGTGCGTATGTCGGCCTTGGGCACATTGGCCCGCGCCCATTGCTCGTAGTTGGTGCCGAGACCGACGCCGACCTTCTTGCCCGACAGGTCCTCGGGCTTTTCCAGGCCCGGGGTGGCCTTGAGCTTGATGATCTGGATGCCCGAGACGGTGTAGGGCTCGGAGAAGTCGTACTTGGCCTGGCGCTCGGGCGTGATGGTGATCTGGTTGATCACCACGTCGACGCGGCCCGATTCCAGCGCGCCCAGCAGGCCCGCGAACGGGGCGGGGCTGAACTGCGGCTTCAGGCCAAGCTGCGCGGCCAGGGCCTTGGCGAAATCGACCTCGAAGCCGGCCAGCTGGCCGTCCTTGTCCTGGAAATTGAAGGGCGGATAGGTGCCCTCCAGGCCCACGCGCAGGGTCCCGGAAGCCTTGATCCTGTCCCAGGCGCTGGCGCCGGCTTCCGGCTTCTTGCCGCAGGCGGCGAGCAGGGCGGCAAGGCCGAGACCGGAAAGAACGGCGCGGCGGGCAGGGAATCGCATCGGACGAACCTTTGGGCGAAACAATCTGTCGCAGTTCTATACGGGCGAGCGCGCTTCGCCAGCCCGAACATGGTGGCGCTCGCTCCACCTGACCGCGAATTAAGCTGACGAAGAGGCGGACTCGGGGCCTGCTGCTCGGTTCATCCTTGGGAGGGGAAGATCATGGCTCAATTCGATCCGGCCGCCGCCACGGCTGCCTATCTGGCGCAGCTACCGCCCGAAGCGCACGTCAAGGCGCAGCACTACACGCAGGGCGGCCACTGGCTGCTGCTGTGGGGTTTCATCGTTTCGGTGTTGATCTCGTGGATCGTCATCCGCTCCGGCGTCCTGACCAAGGTGGAGCAGGGCGTCGAGCGCAAGAAGGGCCGGCCGTTCCTGGCCAGCTTCCTGGTCGCCGCGGTGTTCACGGCCGTCAGCTGGGTGCTGGGGCTGCCGTGGGCGGTCTATTCGAACTGGTGGCGGCAGAAGCAGTACGGCCTGACCAGCCAGGCGTTCGGCGGCTGGCTGACCGAGAACCTGATGGGCACGGCGATCTCGCTGGTGTTCACCTCGCTGTTCCTGGCGCTGCTGTACCTGCTGATCCGCCGCGCGCGCCGCCTGTGGTGGCTGTGGGCCGGCGGCCTGACGGCGGGCTTCATCATCTTCGGCCTGCTGATCGCGCCGATCTATGTCGAGCCGCTGTTCAACAAATATACGCCCGCGCCGGCCGGACCGGTGCGTGACGAGGTGGTGGCCATGGCCAAGTCGGTCGGCATCCCGAGCGACAAGATCTTCGTCTACAACGGCTCCAAGCAGTCCAACGCCTATACCGCCAACGTCTCGGGCCTGGGCGGCTCGGCGCGCGTGGCGATGAGTGACGTGATGTTCCAGAAGGGCGCTGACATCGCCGAGGTGCGGGGCGTCGTCGGTCACGAGATGGGCCACTACGCCCATCAGCACAGCCTGTGGATCACCGGCATCTTCGCGGTGCTGGCGATTATCGCCTTCTTCGTCGTCGACCGGACGTTCCCGTGGTTCGCCAAGGTGCTGGACGCCAAGGGCGTGACGGGCATCGCCGATCCGGCCGGCCTGCCGGTGCTGGCGGTGATCCTGGCGGTGCTGGGCCTGATCGGCGGGCCGATCACCAACACCCTGGTCCGCGAGGTCGAGAGCGACGCCGATCGCTACAGCCTGGTGAACTTCAACGAGCCGGACGGACTGGCCAAGGCCCTGGTCAAGACCATCGAGTACCGCGCCGCCACGCCGTCCAAGCTGGAAGAGGTGCTGTTCTACGACCACCCGGCGGTCAGCGTCCGCGTCCGCCGCGCCATGGATTGGAAGGCGACGCACCCGAAGTAGGGCGCACGAAAAAGCCCCGCGCTTTCGGGCGCGGGGCTCGCTTTCGCTCTGATCTGGAACGCTTAGCGCTTGCGCACGAACACCGTGCCCGCCGAGTAGCCCGCACCGAAGCTGCAGATCAGGCCCGTCTCGCCCGCCGCGAAGTCGTCATTGGCGGTGTGGAAGGCGATGATCGAGCCGGCCGAGCTGGTATTGGCGTACTCGTCCAGGATGATGACGTTCTCGCCCGGAGCGGGATCGCGGCCCAGCACCTTGCGGCCGATCATCTCGTTCATGTTGATATTGGCCTGGTGGAGCCACAGGCGCTTCAGCCCCGTCGGATCGATGCCGAGGTCGGCCGCGTGCTCGACGATCATCTCGCTGACCATCGGCACCACCTCGCGGAACACCTTGCGGCCTTCCTGCACGAACAGCTTGTCGCGCGCGCCTTCGCCCTCGGGGGCGGCGCGGTTCAGGAAGCCGAAGTTGTTGCGGATGTTGTTGGAGAACTGGGTCTTCAGGCGGGTGCCCAGGATCTCCCAGCCGCCGGTCGCCTGCTCGGCGTCTTCGACGATCACGGCCGTGGCCACGTCGCCGAAGATGAAGTGGCTGTCGCGGTCCTTGAAGTTCAGGTGGCCCGAGCAGATCTCGGGATTGACCATCAGCACCGCTTTGGCGCTGCCGGTGGTGACGAAGTCGGCGGCGGTCTTGATGCCGAAGGTGGCCGACGAGCAGGCGACGTTCATGTCGAAGGCGAAGCCGTCGATGCCCAGGGCCTGCTGGATCTCGATGGCCATGGCCGGGTAGGGGCGCTGCATGTTCGAAGCGGCGCAGATGACCGCGCCGATCTCGCTGACCGGCTTGCCCCAGCGTTCGATCGCCTGCTTGGCCGCCTCGACCGCCATCTCGGCCAGGATCGACAGCTCGTCATTGGAGCGTTCGGGGATCACCGGACGCATCAGGTCGGGGTCGATGATGCCGTCCTTGTTCATCACGAAGCGCGACTTGATGCCCGAGGCCTTCTCGATGAACTCGGGCGAGGAGGGCGCCAGGGCGACCACGTCGCCGGCCGCGATGGCCTCGGCGTTGGCGGCGTTGAAGCGCTCGACGAAAGTGTTGAAGGCCTCGACCAGCTCGGCGTTCGAAATGGAGAAGGGCGGGGTGTACAGCCCCGTGGCGGCGATGACGGCTTGCGGCAAGACGACGGTCCCGATGATGCGCGCGGGCCTCGTCCAGAGGGGGAGCGGGTCCGCGTTCAGACGCTTGTTTGACTCGTAGATAGCACGGATGGCGCGGCCGTCATCAGTGCGGCTTTTGGGTCACGCCACGGAATGGTCTCGAACGCGACCGTGAACCGCCGCATGCCCGCCGCGTTATCCGCCTAGCACAAGCTGGCTGTGGGAGCTGAAGACTACGAGTAGAATTGGAGTACAAGAATGAAGACTCTCATCACCGCTACCCTGATCGCCGGTTCGGTTCTCGCGATCCCGATGTTCGCACAGGCGCAGAATTCGACCGAGGTCTATGGTTCGCTGAACTATGGCCAAACTCGGACGCGTGGCGCGGATACCGGCGCTATTCAAGGGCGCGTCGGCGCCAAGCTTACGCCTAATTTCGGTGTCGAGGCCGAGGCGGCCGGCGGCGTCGATGGCGACAAGGTCTATACGCCGGGCGGTCCGGCGTCCGTGAAGATGGAGCACCAGGTCGCGGGCTACGCCGTCGGCTACCTGCCGGTGACCCCGAACATCGATCTGCTGGCCCGCGCCGGCTACGGCACGACCAAGTTCAAGACCAACAATCCGGCCGCCGCGAACTTCGACGGCAGCCACGATAGCTGGAACTACGGCGTCGGCGCCCAGTACAAGTTCGACGACAAGAACGGCATCCGCGCCGACTGGACGAAGTCGGAATACACCAAGAGCGATCTGAGCTCGAACACGGTGGCCGTGGGTTACGTCCGCAAGTTCTAGGTTCGGCCTTCCGGACACATGACGATGGCGCGCCTCGGTCGGGGCGCGCCATTTTCGTTTGGCCACGCTTGACGACAGGCCCGCGTTCGGCAATCTGAACAGCAATAAGTTACGGGGGGATGCGTCGGTCTTGGACAAGGCGCTGTTGATTCAGTTGGGCGGCTCGGTAGCCGCCGTGGCTCTGCTTGTGGCGTTCGCGGCGTGGATGGGGGTGGCGAGAGCGACCCCGCCGCTCGATCCCGACATCGCCCGCGCGCTGATCGCGCTCGAATTTCCCGATCACAAACCGGACGCCGTGTGGATCGCCGCCGACGGCGCGGGGATTGTCGCCCGCGAAGGCGCGCTGGCCCTGGTGCTCTATCGGCGCGGCGACGGCTATGTCGCCCGCGATCTGCCGTGGAGCACGGTCGCCGCCCTGAAGCCGACCAACGGCCGGCTGGTCCTGAAACTGCCCGACGCCCGTCCCGTGTTCGCCGTCAACGACGACGCCTGGCCGCCGAAAGAGCTCGCCTGATGCTGAAAGCCCCGTTCGATCCCGTCCAGATGGCCATCCCGTTCTTCGTGCTGGCCATTATCCTGGAAATCCTGATCGGCCGCTTCGGCAAGGCCAAGGCCAACTACGAGACCCGCGACACGGCCATGTCGCTGTCGATGGGTTTCGGCAGCACCATCGCCGGCCTGCTGCTGGGCGGGGTGATCTTCGCCGCCACGGTGTGGGTCTGGAACCACCGGATCTTCACGATCCCGATGACCGCTGTCTGGGCCTGGATCGCCGTCTTCCTGCTGGAGGACCTGACCTACTACTGGTTCCACCGCCTGGCGCACGAGCGGCGGATCTGGTGGGCCAGCCACGTCAACCACCACACCTCGACCCACTACAACCTGTCGACGGCCCTGCGGCAGACCTGGACCGGCGGCGTCGCCGGCACCTGGCTCTTGTGGCTGCCGCTGTCGTTCCTGGGCTTCCCGCCGGCCATGGTGGCGATCCAGAAGGGCGTCAGCCTCGTCTACCAGTTCTGGATCCATACCGAGGCGATCAAGCGCATGCCGCGCTGGTTCGAGGCGGTGTTCAACACGCCGTCGCATCACCGCGTGCACCACGCCCGCAACGCCCGCTATCTGGACGCCAACTACGCCGGCATCCTGATCATCTGGGACCGCATGTTCGGCACCTTCATCCCCGAGGTCGACGAGGAGCCCTGCCGCTATGGTACGGTCAAGAACCTGGGCAACTTCAACCTCTTCCACAACGTGTTCCACGAGTGGATCGGCATAGCCAAGGACGTGGCCGCCTCGCCGCGTCACGCCCTGGGCTACATCTTCGGTCCGCCGGGCTGGAGCCACGACGGTTCGCGCGACACGTCCCACACGCTGAAGGCCAAATGGCGGGCGCGCGTCGAGGCCGGCGAGGGCGCGCCGCCGCAATAAAGCCTCACTATGCCGTGCTGATCCTGGGTTGAGTGGCGTTCTTCCCAAGCTCACATGGAGAAGTCCGATGCCCCGGTTCCTGGGTCTGCTGCTGGCGGCCCTGGTCGCTCTCGCGTCCACGCCGAACGCGCGGGCCGAGGTCCGCGATTTCACGATTGCCTCCAAGGCCTTCGACGGCAACAAGATCGGCGTCAGCGGCCAGCGGCATGTGCGGGTCTATCTGCCGGAGGGCTATGAGACTTCCGGGCGGCGCTACCCGGTCGTCTACTACCTGCACAACCTGTTCGAGGACGAGAAGGTCGCCTTCGATCGCGACGGCTTTGGACGGCTGCTGGACCAGGCGATCGCGGCCAAGATGGTCCCGCCGCTGATCGTGGTCGCCGCCGATTTCAGCACGCCGCTGGGCAGCTCGATCTATACCAGCTCGCCGGTCACCGGCCGCTGGGACGACTTCCTGGCCGTCGAGCTGGTCGGCTGGAGCGATAAGAATTTCCGCACCCTGGCCAAGCGCGACAGCCGGGGCTTGGCCGGCGACCGGATGGGCGGCTACGGCGCTATGGCCATGAGCATGCGGCATGCCGAGGTCTTCGGCTCGGTTTACGCCCTGCATCCCGTCGGCGCGGGCCTGGGCCTGCAGACGATGTCGTCGCGGCCCAACTTCGAACTGCTGCAGAACGCCAAATCGCTGGACGATCTGAAGATCGACGGCTTCTCGCAGCTGTTCACCGCGATCTACCAGGCGCACCTGTCCAATCCCGACAAGCCGCCGCTCTATGTCGACCTCCCGGCGCGGAAGGTGGACGGCAAGGTGGTCATCGACGCCAAGGTGACGGCCCGGCTGATCGACAGCTTCGCGCTGGATCATCAGGTCCTGCGCCACGCCGACGCCCTGAAGACCCTGCGCGGCCTGAAGTTCGACTGGGGCCGCAACGACCCCAACCCCGACCACGTGATCTCCGCCCAGGCCCTGTCGCGCATGCTGACCGAGCTCGGCGTGCCGCACGAGGCTGAGGAGTATGTCGGCGGCTGGGGCGACCGCACCTGGGGCGAGACCGGCCGGGTCTATACCGCCATGCTGCCGTTCTTCGCCCGCACGCTCGTGTCGGACTAGGGCTTGGGTGCGTAGGGGCTTTGCGGGTTCCAGCGCGGCCGCTCGGCCGCGTTCGCGACCGTCTCGGACAGCGTGTAGAAGAACCGGTTGAAATCCCGCGCCGCCTCGAAGTCCATCGGCTGGTTGATGTCGTCCTGCGGCCGGTGGTAGCGGACCTCGTACCACTCGCGATAGCGGCGCTCGGCCTCGGTTCCGGGCTCGTAGCCGAACACGAAGCCGACGGCCGGCACGCCGACCTGGATGAATTCCCAGCTGTCGGCGCGGCTCAGCAGGCGGCGTTCGGGCTCGGGATCGGCCTGGACGCGGATGCCTTGGGCGGCGGCGACGTCCCGCGCCGTGGCGCCCAGGTCGCTTTCGGCCATCCCCATTACCGTCATCAGCTTCAGCGGGAACAGCGGCCGCAGCTGGTCGAGATTGATGTTGGCGACGATGCTGCTCTTGGCCACGGTCGGATGGCGCGTGAACCACTTGGCGCCCAGCAGGCCCTTTTCCTCGCCGGTGAACGAGGCCAGCAGGACGCTGCGCTTGAGCGGCTTGCCCTTGTGGTTCTCGGCGAAGCGGATCAGCAGGCCGACATAGGCCGCGTCATCCAGGGTCCCGTTGTAGAGGCCGTCGCCCTTGACCGGCTCGCCTGGCCCGTAGCCGTCCAGGTGGGCCGACAGCACCAGGTGCTCGGCGGCCAGTTTGGGGTCCGAGCCCGGCAGCACGGCCAGGACGTTGGTGGCCTTGTAGTCGCGGGTCGAGACCTTGAACGTCGCCTTCAGCCGACCGGGCGCGTCGAACGCCGCTAGCGGAGCCTTGGTCCCGCCGGCCTTCAGCAGGGCCGCCGTGTCCTGGCCCGAGCCGGCGATCAGCGTCGCCAGGGCGTCTGCGTTCAGCGACATCGCCACGAGACCGCCGGTCTTGGGCGGCGCGACGTCGGCGATATTGACCGAGCGGGCATAGGCGAACGGCCAGCGAGCAGGCTCGATGGTGAAATAGGGATCGGCGACCTGGATCACCGCCACGCCGCCAGCGGCCTGGACCGCCGTGATGCGCTGGGCGGAGGTCGTCATGCCGGTCCGCCGGGTGTCGAAGCAGATCACCGCCTTGCCCTTGGCGGTCGCGACATCCTCGGGTCGGCAATAGCCGCCGAACATCAGCGGCGCGTCCAGGCTGGCCGGCAGATCGTCGGCGGCGCGGACGGTGTACTGGTGCAGGAACTTCAGCGGCGTCTCGCCGGCCGCGCCGACCACCGAGACGCTGGCGCTATCGACCCGGCTCTCGTGGACGGGGAAGCTCTGGAAGAAGGTGCCGTTGTCGCCGGCCGGCTTCAGGCCCGCGGCCTTCAAGCGGGCGGCGACCCATTGGTTGGCGCGGTCATGGCCGGGCGAGCCGATGTCGCGGCCCTCCATGGCGTCGGAGCTCAGGGCCTCGGTGATCTTCCACCATTCGCGGGTGTCGGCGTCCTTGATGCCGGCGGTGCGCGGTTCGGCGCCTGCGCTGGACACGGTCAGAAGCGCCGCGGTCAAGCCGGCAGCCAGATACAAGTTCTTGGACACGAGACGCTCCCCCTAGGACGGCAGCACCATCACTGTCCGTCGCGCGATCCGCAACCTCACTGGCAGACGTCGGACCACTTCTGGTTCACGACGTCGGTGCCATCGACCTCCTCGACGACCAGGGCGCCTTGCGAGAAGACATAGCGCTCCTCGCCGTCGAACGAATCCTGTTGCTCGACGATGTCGACATGGCCGCAGACCGAAGGGAGGTCGCCGTCCCAATGTACGAACTGCTCGCCGAAATTCAGCTGGGCGTCGGGGAAGTGGCTCTCCAGCGCGATCTTGGCGCCGGCGATCTGCAGTGGATCGTCATGGGCCTGGCCGCTCTCTTCGGCGCCCGCGTCGCGCAGGACGTAGACGCTGAGGCCCACGCCGACCGCCGCCAGCACCAGGGCGGCGACACCGCCCGCGATCATCATCAGTTTCTTGTTCGCCATCTTGGGGCGAGCTTAGGCGGGATTTCGCTTTGGCATCAATCCCGCAGCAGCGGCAGCGATAGGCCTGTCGCCTGGCGGGTCGCCAGCATCTCGCGGCGGAAGCGGAACAGCTCGGCGGGGCGGCCGCCGGTCTCGGCGTCCAGGCGGCCCAGCCCTTCGACCAGTTCCTCGCGCTCGACCACGCGGCGGAAGTTCTGCTTGTGCAGCGGCACCCCGGCGATGGCCTCGACCGTGCGCTGCAGGGTCGAGAGCGTGAACTCCTCGGGGGTCAGTTCGAACACCACGGGGCGGTACTTGATCTTGCCGCGCAGGCGCGAGAGGCCCGTGGCCAGAATCCGCCGGTGGTCGGAGATCATCGGCTCGCCCAGGGCCGCCGACAGGGCCTCGGGTTCGGCCGGGTCATGGCCGTCGGCGCGGTCGCGGTCGCGGGCGGCCTCGGGGGCCAGGCCGGCTTCGTAGAGCAGCTCGTAGCGCTCCAGCACCCGTTCTTCGTTCCACGGCGCGCCGTCCAGGGCGAAGGCCAGGCGCGCGCGCGACCAGCGGTTGGCGTCGTCGCCGGCCCAGCGCGTCAGGGCGGGGGCGATGGCGTCGTCGAGGAGAGCAGGGCGACCGGCGCGCCAGTCCTCCCAGGGGAAGAACCGCGTCCACGGGGCCCAGGCGGTGTCGGGAGCGTCGGTGTCGACGGCCTTGGGCGTCAGGCCCAGATAGCCGACCGAGACCACGCGCGCCGCGCCGGCCCCGACCTCGGCGCGCGGGGCGTCGCGGCCCTTGTCGCCGAAGGTGTAGAGCTGCTCGACATAGCCCAGCTGGAACCGGGTCTGCTCGGCCACGAAGGCGCGCAGGCCCAACTCGAAGGTGCGGTGCGCCTCGGGATCGAACGGGCCGAAGGGCAGGCCCGACAGCGGCGAGGCGATATCGGTGATCGCATCGTGCGGTCGCACGGTCAGCACGACGGCCTCGCCGTCGCGGATCGCGACGACCACCGCCGACAGGCCGATGACGACCGAAGTGCTCATTCTGTCTCGAACGCCGCGCCAGGCGCCGACTCGAAGCCGGCCGCCCGCGATAGCACGTGGAAGCGCTGCACGTAGCGGGCCTGGGCCTCGAACGGCGGCTGCGGCGTGATCTTCAGATCATAGCCGGCCGGTGGCGCGCCGAAGATCTGCAGCGACTCCGCGTGTTCGAACCCCGCCAACTGGGTGGCCTCGAAGAAAGCGCAGGCGCGGTCGGCCTGCTTGATCAGCTTCTTGATCGGGGCAGGGGTCTTCACCGGCAGGCCGAAGCGGATGTGGATCGCGTCCTCAAGCCGGGCCTCGAAGTCCTTGTAGCTGACGCCCAGCGCCGCCTTGAACGGGCTGATCATGTCGCCGATCACATATTCGCTGGCGTCGTGCAGCAGGGCGGCCAGGCGCCAGCGCGGCTCCAGGTCCGGCTTGATGTGCGCGGCGATCTCCTCGACCACCAGGCTGTGCTGAGCGACCGAGAAGCCGTGGTCGCCGACCGTCTGGCCGTTCCAGCGGGCGACGCGGGCAAGGCCGTGGGCGATGTCCTCGATCTCGATGTCCATCGGCGACGGATCGAGCAGGTCGAGCCGACGTCCGGAGAGCATTCTTTGCCACGCGCGGGGCGGTGCGCCCCTATGCAGCCCTTTGGCCACGAGATCGTTCCTTACGGTGAAGGTGGTTGACTGGCCCATCGATTGAGAAAGATCAATGTGGCCGTCGCCGTCATCTGTGGAAATGCCCTTGAAGGGAGTTCGATCATGAGTTGGGCGAGAATTATGGTTCCGCTGGCCGGGACCCCGAATGACAAGGGTGTTTTGACCTCCGCAGCGGCCCTGGCGGGCGCGTTCCAGGCCGAACTGGCCTGTGTCCACGCGCCAGCCGACATGGCCGACCTGATGCCCTGGATGGGCGAGGGATTCATGGGCGGTGTCCAGGTCACCGCGCTGGAAAGCCTCAAGGAAGCCGCCCAGGAAGGCGCGCGGGCCTGCGGCAAGCTGGCGGCCGAGACCGGTTATACGCGCACCCGGCTGATCACCCTGGACTCGCCGGTCTGGGCCGGTCTGGCCATGGAGGGCCGTCTGTCGGATGTCATCGTGTTCGATGATCTCTCGGCGCGCGGCAAGGGGCCGCTGGCGGAGGCGTTCCAGCAACTGGTCGCCGACGAGCAGCGTCCGACCCTGGTGGCACGACCGGGCTTCCAGGTCGACGGCGTGGCCCTGGTCGCCTGGGACGGCGGCAAGGAAGCCAGCCGCGCCATGCGCACGGCCTTGCCGCTATTGCAGAAGGCCGGTTCGGTGATCGTGGCCGGCGCCCCCGGCGCCTCGTCGCGGGCCTTCGAGCTGGAGC
Source organism: Caulobacter sp. GW821-FHT10E02 (assembly GCF_059415225.1). Classification (NCBI taxonomy): domain Bacteria; kingdom Pseudomonadati; phylum Pseudomonadota; class Alphaproteobacteria; order Caulobacterales; family Caulobacteraceae; genus Caulobacter; species Caulobacter sp. GW821-FHT10E02. The sequence continues at coordinate 1,501,592 of NZ_JBWKMV010000001.1, read as the reverse complement.
GTCTGGTCGAGTTCCTGGCCGCGCGCGGCGTTCGGGCGACCGTCACGACCCTTGAGGGCAGCGGCGACGCGGCCGGACTGCTGCTCGGCGCGGCCAAGGACACCGGCGCGAACCTCCTGGTCGCCGGCGCGTTCGGCCACCCCAGGTTGCAGGAGTTCATCTTCGGGGGCACGACCCGCACGCTGCTCAACAGCGACGGTCCCTCGCTTTTCCTGTCGCACTAAACGGCTGAAACCCAAGAAGAAGGGAGACCTCGAATGTCTCTGTCCCGCATCGTCATGCGCCTTGCGCGCAATCCGGGCACCGAGTTCGCCGGCGGCGACGACCACCGCGGCTACGCCCTGACCGCGCCGCTAACCGAAGACGGCCATATCGACGAAGGCGCCTACGCCAAGGTGAAGGGGGCGTGCAGCGTGCGCCGCTTCGCGCCTGACGAGGACGCGGTGGATGGTCGCCTGAACAAGCGCGGCGCGCGCTGGTTCTTCGACTATGACGACGAAGACATCGCCGACGACGAACCGCTGCATCGCCTGGGCGAGCATCGGTTCGCGCTGGGCGAATACGTCACCGTCACCGACGAGGACGGTCGGCCTCTGACCTACAAGGTGATGCAGGTCGAGCCGGTCGCGCAGTAGGGGGCGCTAGCCCCCGACGTTGTGGCGGACGAGGGCCTTCATGTCCTTGAACAGGTCGTGGTCGTCGGTGTCGCGGGTCTTGGCCTTGACGACGGCGACGGCCAGCGGGCCGCCCTTGGGGCCACGGGCCTCGTAGCCGGCCAGGCGATAGCCCTTGGGCGCCTTGTCGTTGGCCAGGATCAGGGTCGAGCGCACGGAGTCGTTGCCGCCCTTCTTGGCGCGGATTTCCGCGCCGTGGTTGTCGGCCTTGATGGTGACGTCGCCTTCGTGCTCGTCGTCGGCCTGGATGTTGACCGAGCCGTGGCCGTCGTCACCCTTGAAGTTGACGTTCTTGTTGACCTTCACCTCGGCGGCGCCGCCGTCGCTGTTGATGGTCAGGTGGCCGATGCGGATGTCGGCGCCGTTGTCGTTGGCGTCGATCTTCACGCCCGGCAGGTTGATGCTGGTGCGGTTCTTGCCGCCGCCCTTGTGCTCGGGCGGCTTCGGCGGAGCGGGCGGCAGCGGCATGATGCCCTTCAGCTCGGTCTCGATCGGCGCCAGGGCGGCCTCGGCGTCGCCGCCGTTCAGCTTGACCAGGCGCAGATCGACCGTGGCTTCGGACGAGGCGTAGGCGCAGGATTGGCCGTCTGCGGCCTTGGAGACCAGCTTCAGTTCGCCCTGCTTGTCGGGGCAGTCCAGGCGGTCGATGACCCGGATCGGTTCACGGCGGCCCAGCTTGCGCTCGGCGTGCTCGGTTTTGTTGGTCTCGGCGCGATGGCAAGCGGTGAGGGCGGTCGCGCCCATCCCGATCATCAGCGCCGTGGCCAGCCATTTAGAATGACGCATGGGTTGTGGGTCTTCCCTGATTTGGCGGGAAGTTGGGCGCGCGCCGGGCGCGCGTCCAGTGAAATCCAAGTAACGGCCAATTGGTCGCGGGACTACTGACCCGGACGCGCGCCCGAACCCTCGCGACGGGCCAGGAAGGCCAGGCGTTCGAAGAGGTGCACATCCTGTTCGTTCTTGAGCAGGGCGCCGTGCAGGGGCGGGATGAGCTTGGTCGGGTCCTTCTCGCGCAACACCTGCTCATCGATGTCCTCGACCAGCAGCAGCTTCAGCCAGTCCAGCAGCTCGGACGTCGAGGGCTTCTTCTTCAGGCCCGGCACCTTGCGCATGTCGTAGAAGATGCGCAGCGCCTCGGAGACGAGCTTCTGCTTGATGCCCGGGAAGTGGACGTCGACGATGGCCTGCATCGTCTCGGTTTCCGGGAAACGGATGTAGTGGAAGAAGCAGCGGCGCAGGAAAGCGTCCGGCAGCTCCTTCTCGTTGTTCGAGGTGATGATGATGATCGGCCGGACCTTGGCCTTGATCGTCTCGTTGGTCTCGTAGACGTAGAACTCGTTGCGATCGAGTTCCTGCAGCAGGTCGTTGGGGAATTCGATGTCGGCCTTGTCGATCTCGTCGATCAGCAGCACCGGGCGTTGCTCGCTCTCGAACGCTTCCCAGAGCTTGCCCTTCTTGATGTAGTTCTTGACGTCCTTCACGCGCTCGTCGCCCAGCTGGCTGTCGCGCAGGCGGGTGACGGCGTCGTATTCGTAGAGGCCCTGCTGGGCCTTGGTCGTCGACTTGATGTGCCAGGTGATCAGCGGCGCGCCCATGGCCTTGGCGACCTCATAGGCCAGCACGGTCTTGCCCGTGCCGGGTTCGCCCTTGATCAAAAGCGGGCGCTCCAGGGCCACGGCGGCGTTGACCGCGACCTTCAGGTCGTCGGTGGCCACGTAGTCGGAAGTGCCTTCGAAGCGCTGGCTCATGCCTATCTCCGCCCGGAATCGAGTCCGGTTCGAACAGTTGTTCAAAACGAACTGATCAAACTACCGGCGCTTACGCGTTTGGCAAGCGCCCCTGGCGGAAGGTGCTCAGAGTGGGGTGTTGAGCGCGGCGTCAGCGAAGCCCTTGGCGGCCAGTCGGGCCCGAACTTGGGACCGCTGCTCGCGCCAATCCTCGGCCAGCAGGCCCAGGCCGATGACGTCGGTGGGCTGGCCCTGCTTGACGACGTGGGCGCGGAAGAGGGCCTCGCGCTGGAAGCCGCTGGAAAGGTGGGAGGCGAGGGCGGCCTGGTTGGTCGCCAGCACCTCGGACCATAGCTTGCGCAGGCCCAGAACCTGGAAAGCGTGGTCGGCGACCTTGAACTCGGTGAAGGCGCCCACGCCCAGGCCCCGCACGGCTTCCTCGGCCAGGTAGCGGGCGATGGTCGCCCGTCCGTGGCCGGCGTCGATATCGACCAGGCTGTTCAGGCCCACGGGTGCGCCTTCCAGCAGCACGACCCAGTCGCGACGGCGCGGATGGTCGACCAGGCCGTCGAACCAGCGATCATGCTCCTCGCGCCCGATCAGGTGGTCGGAATACATGAAGGCCGCGACCTGGGGGCTGTTGCGCCAGGCCAGCAGCCGGTCGCGATCGCCTTCGTCGACCAGTCTGAGGGCGACGTCAGGCACGCCGGTCGCCTCCCAGCATGGCCAGGTCCGGACGGCTCTGGACGAAGGCGCGGATAGCCTCGGACGAGAAGTCCGGATCGCCGGCGTAGAGCGCGTCATAGACCGCGCGGACGAACTCCAGGTCGTCGGGGCGATCGACCGTCCAGCGCACCTCGCCCTCGTCGGCCGCCTGGGCGTGGCTGGCCAGCCGAAAGCGGTCGGGGTTCCGGTAGAGATACGGCGTCACGTGCTCGCGATCATAGGGATCGACCGTCTCGGCGGCGGCTTGGCGCAGGGCGGCGGCGGTCATCACCTCGACGTCCAGGCCCTTGGGAAAGCTGCGCGGTTCGGCGACGTTGGAGGCGTAGTCGGCGCCACTGATCTCGAACGCCGAGATCGTCGCGTCGATCACCTCGGGATCGGCCAGCGGGCAGTCGGCGGTCAGGCGGACCACCGTCTTGGCCGGCCCGAAAGCGTCCAGCGCCCCGATGAAGCGGCCCAGCACGTCGTCGAGATCGCCGCGGTGCACGGGCACGCCCGCCGCCGCCAGGGCCTCGACTAGCGGGTCGTCGTCGGCCCGGATCGAGGTCGCCACCACGATGCGCTCCAGCTTGCGGGCGCGGCGCAGGCGCTCGATCTGGCGCAGGATCATCGGCGCCCCGGCCACCGGCGCCAGCACCTTGCCGGGCAGGCGCGTCGAGGACATCCGGGCTTGCAGGACGGCGAGGGCCATGGCCTAGCCGGCGACCTTCTGGGCCAGCGCTTCGGCGACCTCGGCCATCGCGGGCGCCCATTGGCCCAGTTCCGGCGGCGAGAACACCCGCGCCTGCGGATACCAGGGATAGGCGTCGGTCCCGAGCTTGGTCCACACCGACGGGGCGGTCAGCATCCAGAGCGGCGCCCCCGCCGCGCCCCCAAGGTTGGTGGTGGCGTTGGAGAAACCGATGATCAGGTCGACCGCGGCGCACAGGGCGGTCAGATCGTCCAGGTCCTGCTTCAGGTCCAGGCCCGGCGGCTGCCAGATCTCGACGCCGAACTTGTCCTTGGCCATGGCGAGTTCTTCCTCGCAGTCGCCGTACTGCAGGTTGATGAACGTGACGCCCGGGGTCTTCAGCACCGGCTCCCAGAGTTGGAACGGCGAGAACTGACGGGCTCGGTCGCCCTTCAGGCTCAGGCTCTTCCACAACAGGCCGACCTTGGGCTGGGGACCCAGCTTGTCGAGCTCGGCCTTCCAGTACGCGACCCGTTCCGGATCGGGCGTCAGGAACGACTTGCGGTCCTTCGGGAAGGCCTCGATCGCGTTGCGCGTGACGCGCAGGAAATCGCCCAGCACGGCCCAGCAGTCGAAGCGCTCCCAATGCTCGATGTCCGGCGCGGTGCGGTAGATGTGGCCTTCGTGCTGCATCGTCCGGTGAGCGCTGACCTCGACGCCTGGGTAGGTGCGCTCGAACAGCGGTATCAGGCGGCGCTCGACCACCAGGGTCAGCTTGCCGTCCGGGCCGAGCATCTCGAGGATGTCGGGCAGCATGTTGGAGAGCATCACCTCGTCGCCCAGGCCCTGTTCGGCGATGACCATCAGGGTCTTGCCCTTGAGGTCCTCACCCGCCCAGCGGGTGGCGGGGATGTGGAACATCGGGGCGTCGGAGACTTCCGGCGAGAAGCGAGTCTCGTACGACTCCCAGCCCTCGGCGATGCGGCCCAGGGCCAGCAGCAGCGTGGCGCGGGCGAATTCCATGAGCGTCAGGTCGATGGGGTCCTGGGATGACCGCATCGCGGCCTCGCTGTCGATCAGGGCGCCTTCGATGTCGCCGAGATCCGCCTTGGCGTAAGCGCGGTTGTGGAGCGCCTTGCTGTGCGTGGGGATCAGGCGCAGGGCCTCGTCGAAGAAGACGAGAGAGCCGCCGGGGTCGCCCAGATTGCAGAGCACCGTGCCCAGAGTGTTCCAGAGGGCCGTGGCCTCGGGATTGATGGCGAGGGCGACCTTGAGCACGTCGATCGCTTCGGTTTCGCGATGCAGCTCGCGCAGGGCGCAGGCCAGGTTGTTGGCGGCCTCGATGTCGTTGGGCCGGGCCAGTCGGTAGTGCGCGAAGAACTTGGCCGCGAAGTCGACCATGTTCATGCGGAACGCCAGACGCCCAAGATCGCCGGCGACCGAAGTGTGGTCGCTCAGCAGGCTCAGCGCGGCCTCGTAGCAGCGAAGCGAGGAGCCGTAGTCGCCTTGCTTTTCGCGCGAGATGGCCAGGATGTGCCATGCCAGGCCGAACTGATCGTCCTTCTTGAGCATCTTCAGGGCCAGTTTCTCGGCCTTGGCGTAGTCGTGCGCATGCACCGCCAGGATCGCCGTCTTAACGGCCTTGGCGTTCTCGGCGTTCTTCAGGTCCTGCGCCGCCTGCTTCAGCCGTTCCAGGGAATCGGCCGACGCCGAATCGCCCATGGCCCTGACGATCTGGCCCGGCTTGACGGGCAGGGCGCCGATATCGGCCTGGCTGGCGGCGCTAATGGACGCGTCGAAGGCGCTTTTGTTGGACATGGCGGACCGATCCGGGGACTTTGTTATTAACCATGTTTTGAGAGGCTAAGTTTAATTGAGTCCTAAGCCGCGTCTTAAGGTCGCAAGGCGGCGTGAATTGCGGCAAGACGACGTTAACAGATGTTCGCCTAGCTTCGCGTCCAACCCGTCGTCATGACGGAACCGGGCGAAGCGGCGTCAACCCAGGAGCGGCCTTAAGTGCCTTTGAAGTTGTCGCTGAAGCCCGGCGAAAAATTCGTTCTCAACGGCGCCGTGGTCCAGAACGGGGATCGGCGCGGGGTTCTGGTGCTCCAGAACAAGGCCTCTGTCCTCCGCGAGAAGGACATCATGCAGCCGGATCAGGTCACGACGCCCGCGCGTCGGATCTATTTCCCGGTGATGATGATGTACCTCGACGAGGGCGCAGCCGAGAAGTTCTTTGAGGACTTCGCGGGTCGCCTTAACGAATTTATGGGAGTTGTGCGCAATCCTGTGGTTCTGCAGGACTGCATCGCCATTTCGAAGCACGTGATGGCGCGTGAGTACTACAAGGCTCTGATGTTGAGCCGTAAGTTGATTGAATACGAAGACGAGAGGTTGGGGCATGTCTCTTCGGGCCTATCAGCAGGCGGCGACGCGGGCTGAGAATCCCCGTGAAATGGAGTACCGCCTGTTTGGGCAGGTGACGCGCGCCCTGATGGACGCGTCGCAGGCCCCGGTGGACGACATTTCCACGCGGATCGATGCATTGGATTGGAATCGCAAGGTCTGGTCGGCCTTGGCGACCGATTGTTCCTTGCCCGACAACCAGCTGCCCAAGGATCTCCGGGCCGGCATCATCTCGCTGAGCCTGTGGGTCGGCCGTCACTCCAGCGCAGTGATGCGCAAAGAGGAGGACTTCGAGCCCCTGATCGAGATCAACCGCATGATGATGCAGGGGCTGGCCAGCCGCGCCGACGCGGCCTGACCTTCTCTTGAGATAAGGCGCGCCGACGCGGCCTGATTCTTCGAACTTCGCAAGACTGAACGTCTTGCCTACCAGCTCCGGAAAAACCTGCCGCCCGGCGAATCCTGCATTCGCCGGGCGGTTTCGTTTTCGGCCCTAGCTACGAACTAAATCCAATAAAATCAGCATCTTAGTTTCTGGCCCCGAATTCGGTTCGGTTGGCCCGGCGCTTGCGATGGTTCGTGCGGGCAAAACGCCCGCCCGGCAGTACGCCGGATAAATCCCACCAAAACGGTAGGTATCAAATGCTGAACTCGATCAACACGAACCCGAGCGCGATGATTGCGCTCCAAAACCTGAACTCAACCAACACGGAGCTCGCCACCACCCAGAGCCGTATCAACACCGGCAAGAAGGTTGGAACCGCCAAGGACAATGGCGCGATCTGGTCGATGGCCAAGATGCAGAGCGCGAGCTCGAGCTCGTTGAACGCCGTGAAGGATTCGCTCCAGCGCGGTCAGTCGACGATCGATGTTGCTCTCGCGGCAGGCGACACCATCACCGATCTGCTCAGCAAGATGAAGGAAAAGGCCCTGGCCGCTTCCGACACCTCGCTGAACACCGCCTCGTTCAACTCGCTGAAGTCGGACTTCGAGTCGCTCCGCAACCAGATCGAAAAGGCTGCGGCAAACGCGAAGTTCAACGGCGTCAGCCTGGCGGACGGTTCGACGGCCCAGATCAGCTTCCTGGCCAACTCGGACGGGGGCAACTTCACGGTCCAGGCGCAAAACCTGGGTCTCGTGGGTCTTGGTCTGGTGACCGGCAGCAACACCTTCACGACGGCCTCGACGGCGAAGGACATGATCACGGTCATGACCAACGCGTTGCAGACGGCGACGAACAAACTGTCTTCCCTGGGCACTGCCTCGACCGGTCTGGACACGCACCTGACCTTCGTTGGCAAGCTGCAGGACAGCCTGGACGCCGGCGTGGGTAACCTCGTCGACGCGGACCTGGCGAAGGAAAGCGCCAAGCTGCAGTCGCTGCAAACCAAGCAGCAACTGGGCGTCCAAGCGCTCTCGATCGCCAATCAGAGCCCGCAGACGATCCTGTCGCTGTTCAAGGGGTGAGCCCGATACGCCGGACGGCCGTCAAAAGCCGTCCGGCGCCTCTTTCCTGCTGGGTGCGCATTATGTGCCCGGCAACAATTGCCTATGACCGAAAGCCCCCGGCAGAAATTGCCGGGGGCTTTCGTCATTAACAGACCTATAATGCAGTTATTTCAGTGATTTATCCCAAGCGTTGCCGCTAGGAAGTTTTGGCCCGGCAATTGCTACAGACCTTTTCGAGCAAAATGCTCCCGGCAGCCAAAATGGCGTCGGATACCTTGAAAAGGAACCTACTCGTATGCCGCTGAATAGCATCAATACGAACGCCGGCGCTCAGATCGCCCTGCAAAACCTCAACACCACGAACAGCGAGCTGAGCACCGTTCAGCAACGCATCAACACCGGCAAGAAGGTCGGTAACGCCAAGGACAACGGCGCCATCTGGGCCATGTCCAAGATTCAGAACGCGACCTCGTCGTCCCTGAATTCGGTGAAGGACTCGCTGCAGCGCGGCCAGTCGACGATCGACGTGGCCCTGGCCGCTGGCGACACCATCACCGACCTGCTGTCGAAGATGAAGGAAAAGGCCCTGGCCGCTTCCGACACCTCGCTGAACACCGCCTCGTTCAACGCGCTGAAGTCGGACTTCGACTCGCTGCGCCTGCAGGTCCAGAAGGCCGCCGACAACGCCAAGTTCAACGGCGCCAGCCTGGCCAACGGCAGCACCACCAAGATGACCTTCCTGGCCAACTCGGACGGCACGGGCTTCACCGTGACTTCCCAGACGCTGAACCTGGACGGTCTCGGCCTGACGACCGGGAACAACACCTTCACCTCGGTCTCGTCGGCCAAGACGATGATCGCTGAAGTCGACAAGGCCATCGGCACCGCCACCAACAAGCTGGCTTCGCTGGGTACGTCCGCGACCGGTCTCGACACCCACCTGACCTTCATCGGCAAGCTGCAAGACAGCCTGGACGCCGGTGTCGGCAACCTGGTGGACGCCGACCTGGCCAAGGAAAGCGCCAAGCTGCAGTCGCTGCAAACCAAGCAGCAGCTGGGCGTGCAGGCGCTGTCGATCGCGAACCAATCCACGTCGTCGATCCTGAGCCTGTTCCGCTAAGGAACGGGGAGGAGGCGGGCCCGCGTGGCTCGCCTCCTTCTTTCCTCATGATCGGTGGGTAACGAGAAACATAGGAGGAGGGCCGGCCCGCAAAGCCGGTAGTTAGAAAATGGAACCCAAGGCCGCATTGTCGGCGATCAGAGACTTCGCCGCTTCAACCGCTCCCGCTTCGCCCGCCCCGGACCTGTCCGAGGGCGCGAACGTCGTTTCGGCTCCGGCTGCTGCGCCGATCGAGCATGAGCCGGCTCCGCCGGTCGACGACGGTCCGCAACCCGGCGATCTGCGCCTGGTGATCGAGCAGGACGACGACTCCGGCGAGTATGTCTACAAGACCGTCGACCGCCGGACCGGCGAGACGCTGCAGCAGTTTCCGCGCGAGCAGATCCTGAAGCTGCGTCAGGCGGACACCTACGCGTCCGGCGACGTCTACGACGGCCAGGCCTAGTCCGAACCACCCTGGAGCCAGTCTCTAGGGTGGGGTGTGACGGCGGGTCGCAGGCGTAAATGGATATGGTTTATTTGCGTTAACCATAATCTTACCTTCTGACCCCAATTTCGACGGCGACCAGATCGCTCGTCGAATCACGCGCGATCGCAACCAACGGCAAAAGCCGACCGGAGGCCGCGCATGACGCTGAGCGTCAACACGAACCAGCCCGCGCTGATCGCGCTGCAGAATCTGAACCGCACCAACGACGACATGCAGTCGGTGCAGACCCGTATTAACACGGGTGAATCGATCTCGACCGCCAAGGACAACGCGGCGATCTGGTCGATCGCGCAGGAACAGCGCGGCGACATGAGCGCCCTGGGCGCGGTCAAGATGAGCCTGGATCGCGCGACTTCGATCGCCGACGTGGCCCTGGCCGCCGGCGACTCGATCTCGGATCTCCTGAAGCTTTTGCGTGAGAAGGTGGTGGCCGCCAAGGACACCTCGCTGACCACCAGCTCGCGGACCTCGCTGAACGCCGACTTCCAGGGTCTGCTGAAGAACCTGGACCAGGTCGTGAAGAGCGCGGTCTTCGACGGCGCCAACCTGCTGGACGGCAGCCAGGCCGCCGACATGCAGTTCCTGGCCGACGCCGATGCGGCCCAGGCCATCACGCTGTCGCTGCAGAACCTGTCGCTGGGCGGCACGATCAACACGCTGACGACCGCCGACGACATCCTGACGCCGGCCAATGCCGACGCGGTGTTCCAGCGCCTCGAAACGTCGATGACGGCGATCAACCAGGCGGTCGGCAATATCGGCACCCAGGCCAAGCAGATCGACGCCCACAACACCTTCGTGGGCCGGCTGAACGACGTGCTCGAGACGGGCGTTGGCAACCTTGTGGATGCCGACCTGGCCAAGGAAAGCGCGCGCCTGCAGGCCTTGCAGGTCAAGCAGCAGCTGGGCGCCCAGGCCCTGTCGATCGCCAACGGCGCGCCGCAGATCATCCTGTCGCTGTTCAAGGGCGGCTAAGCGCCGTCCGGGCGCTAGGTCCTGTCGCACGCGCGGGCTAAGCTCACGCTGGGTGAACCGGGGAATCGGCGGCGGGTATGATCGAACTTCGCGACTTGCGGGACGAGGACGAGGCGATCCTCTTTCAGTGGCGCTCCGAACCGGAGGTCGACCGCTGGATGTCGGACGCCGAGCTGCCGAGCCGCGAGGCCCACGCGGCCTGGTTCGATGCTCTGCGCGCCGATCCCGACATGCGCGGCTGGATGATCACACGCGTCGACGCGCCGATGGGCCTGATCACCCTGACGGGCCTTGGCAGTCATCACCGTCGCGCCAGCCTGCACTGGTTCCTAGGCTCGGCCGAGGCGCGGGGCAGGGGCGTCGGTCGCGCCGCCCAGGTGCTGGGCCTGGATCTGGCCTTTGGCGAGCTTGGCCTGCACAAGGTGTTCGCCGAGGTCATGGCCGACAATGACGCGGCGCTGAAGGCGCAGTCCGCCGCCGGTTTCCGCCGCGAGGGCTACCTCCGCGGCCACGTGCTGAAGGGCGGCGAGGCGCGCGACGTCGTGCTGCTGGGCATCCTGGCCTCGGAGTGGGCGGAGCTTCGAGAAGGCGCCCGCAAGGCGCTGTCCGACGCAAACCTTATCGCCGCTTAAGGTCGAGTATTAACGAGTCGTCAGCGATCCTCTGGCAAGGGTACCAGCGGGGACATTTGCGCCTCGATCGGAACAGGTCGTGATCAGCTTCGATTCCAGCATCCTGCTCAGCTACTATCAGGCCCGCGCGGGCGTGACGGGTGCTGCCGCGGCTGCAACGGCGACCACGGCCTCGGGCGGCAAGAAGGCCGTCGTGCCGAACGCGCCGTGGCTGGGCGACGCGCCCAAGGCCAGCGATCAGGTCCGCTCGGCGCTGAACGGCCGCAAGTTCGTCGACGAAGACGCCAGCGCCTCCAGCCTCAAGGGCGTCAGTCCCGACTACAAGAAGCTGTTCGCCTCGTACCAGGCGCTCTCCACCATGGCGGCCCTGATCACCGAGGCAGGGCAGAAGGGCCAGACGGACGGCGAGATCAAGCGCCTGCAGACCTCCCTGACCCGCGGCCTGGGCGAGGTCAGCACCTACGTCCAAGGGCTGTCCCTGGATCAGATGCGCCTGACCACCGGCGCGGTGATGACCAGCGACAAGGCCACGGTCGGCGTCCCGAAGAGCAACACCACCTATACGACCGACAAGCTCTATACCGGCCAGGCCGACGACGAAGTGCCGCGGTTCAAGGGCGACGTGTCGTTCAGTGTCGCGGTCAAGAGCTTCGGCGTCACCTCGAACATCACCATGGACCTGTCCGAGATGGGCTCGACGCCCCGGACCATGTCCAACGTCGTCAGCTACATGAACGGCAAGATGAAGGCCGCCGGGCTGCACACCAGCTTCTCGGTGCAGCGCACGGCGGGCCAGGCGCAGACGGTCCAGGTCAGCGGCAAGCCCGTGACCCTGCCGGCCACCGGCGACGACTTCGCCATGAAGGTCAACGGCGACATCACCGAGCAGGTGACCTTCAGCGCCCCGACGACGGCCCCGGCGGTCTATGTCACGACCAAGGCCGGCGATCCGGATCCGGACAAGAATTCGGCGACCGACGACGCCAAGTACGAAAACACCCTGACCAAGTACAGCGCGGCCGGGACGGGCGGCGGCGCCAACGCCGGCGCGCCGGGCGGCAAGGTGTTCACCGAGACCCTGCAGGGCACGATCAACAGCGTCCGCAAGTCGGTGACCGGCGCGGACGGCTCGGTCTACATGCTGGCCGACGTCGACACCCAGGTCGATGGCAAGCTCGACCTCAACGGCCAGCCGATCAAGGGCGAGAGCGACGTCGCGCTGCTGAAGTACGACAGCGCCGGCCAACTGCTATACGCCCGCACCCTGGGCGCGACCGACGAGGCCAACGGCCTGTCCCTGGCCGTCGGCGACGACGGCAGCGTCGCGGTGGCCGGCTCGGTCACCGGTCGTCTGAATGGCGCGGTCAACGGCCCGATCAACAGCGGCGACACCGGCACGACCAGCGACAGCTTCGTCACGCGCTACGACGCCAAGGGCGACGAGCAGTGGACGGTGCGCCGCGGCGGCCTGCAGGAAGACGAGGCCACGGCCCTGGCGTTCGGCTCGGACGGCGTCCTCTATGTCGGCGGCCGCAGCAAGTCGGACCTGCCCGGCGCGGTCGGCACGGACCCCAGCGGCGGCTACGACGCCTATCTGACCGCCTTCGCCACCGACTCGGCGGGCCAGCCCAAGGCGCTGTTCACCCAGAAATTCGGCACGACCGAGAACGACAGCGTCTCGGACATCGTCGTCAACGGCTCTCAGGTCATCGTCGGCTCCAAGGAGAACGGCTCGGCCAAGCTGCGCAGCTTCGACGTCTCGGCCAATGTCGTGACCGAGACCGTCCGGCAGGTGGACCAGTACGGCGCCTATCAGAACGTGCCGGTGACCTACACCAAGACCGCCACGGTCACGGCCGGTGCCTCGCGCGACCTGGGCTCGCTGGCGGGCGGCGACCTGGTCGGACTGAGGATCGACGGCGGCCAGCTTTATGTCGGCGGCTCCACGGCCAATGGCGCCATGTCGATCGGCGGCTCCACGGGCGCGGCCGGGGGCGGCATGGACGCCTTCGTCGGCCGCATGTCGCTGGACCTGTCCAACAACAGCAACGACGCGCTGACCTATTACGGCGGGACAGGTGACGACACGGTCACCGGCTTCGACGTCGCGAACGGCACGGCCTGGCTGGTCGGCTCTGCGGGCAAGAACCTGGACGGCACGACGACGGTCGGGACCAAGGACGGCTATGTCGCCCAGGTCAATGTCGGCACGGGCAATGTCGACTGGAGCCAGCACCTGACCGGCAAGGACGGCTATGCGACCCCGACCTCGGTGGCCGTGGCCAAGACCGGCGCCTCGTCGCTGGACGCCCTGGGCCTGCCGGCCGGGACCATGAGCTTCACCCAGTCCGACCGCATCGTCTCGTCGACGGCGGCCCGGGCCGGCGACACCTTCCAGATTCGCACCCGCGAGCGCGGCAACCTGGCCACGATCACCATCGAGGCCAACGACACGCTTGAGACCCTGGCCGACAAGATCAAGAAGGCGTCGGGCTCGCGCGCCAAGGTCGAGACCGCCATCAGCGGCAACAGCCGCGTGCTGAAGATTAGCCCGGCCTCCAACACCTCGACGATCGAGATCGTGGCGGGCAAGGGCGGCACCGACGTGCTGAGCGCCCTGGGCCTGGCTGGCGGCGTCGTGCGCGCCACCAAGGATGACCACGGCAAGCAGGTCTCGGCCGACGGTGGCGGCCCGGTCTACGGCCTCAGCCTGCCGGCGGAGCTGGACCTGACGTCCGACGCGGGGCGCAAGAACGCCACCATGGTCATCCAGCGCGCCATGTCGTCGGTGCGCAGCGCCTATCGCGAGATCGCCGACACGGCCATGGGCGTCAAGAGCGATGACCCGAGCAAGCCGGGCAAGACCGACGGCACGGTGCCGGCCTATCTGACCAACCAGCTGGCCAACTACCAGGCCGCGCTCAGCCGCCTGACGGGCGGCGGTTAAGCCCCATTTCTGGCCCGTTGAGCTTGAAAGCGTCATCGACGCGTCGTAGCCAGGGGCCATGGACTTTCTGAAAGATCGACGGATCATCCTCGGCGGCGGCGCGGCGCTCGCGCTGCTGGCGGGTCTTGGCATCGCCGTGGCCCTGATGTCGGGCCACGACAAGAAGCCGGACGAGGCCCCGCCGGCCTCGCGCGCGGGCCTGATCGTCGAGACCGGACGCGACGACGACAGCAAGCTGGACCCCGCCCGGCCGCTGCGCTGCTTCGTCGGCGGGACTTTCGTTGGCGAGATCACCCTGGCCGAGTGCGCCAAGAAGAACGGCGTGGCCACCGGGGCCCTGGATGTCGGCGTCGATGAGACGGGCGCCCTGGCCGCCGCCGACCAGGCCGGCACGGTCCTGACGCCGCTGCCGCCGACCCCGACCGTCACCGCGCCCGCCGCGACCGCGCCGACCCCGGCCACGACGCCCAGCGCGACGACCAACGCCTCGACCAACACGCCACTGGCCGCCTGCTGGCGCTATGCTGGCAACGAGTGGCGCCGCCTGCCGGGCGACATCACCCTGAACGCCTGCGCCCAGCAGCTGTACGGCGGCCGCTGCGAGAAGACCGGCGGCGCCACCTACGGCCGCTGGGGCGAGGAAACGCTGCGCCTGGTGCCGGGCCGCGTCGAGATCTCGTCGGACAACCGCAGCTTCCACACCGCGTTCGATCAGGGCCCCAACTGCTCTATCCCGAACGGCTGATAGGTTTATAAGTGTAATCCATGAGCAAGACCGTCCTCGCCGTCGCCGCCGTCCTGGCCGTTTCCAGCCTTGCCCTGTCGGGCTGCGAGAAGCAGACCAAGGCGCCGTTCGAGCAGGGCGTCTGCTTCCAGGTGGCGACCAACAAGGACGGCACGCTGCGCTACAACCCGGTGGCCCGGAACGTGCCGCAGATGGAAGAGTGCGCGGCCACGCTGGAAGGCGTGCGCATCCGCTTCGTGCGCATGGGCCAGTCCAACAGCGTCGGCATGGTCGGCGCCTATCAGGGCTCGTTCATCTTCCTGGAGAAGGAAGGCATCTATGTCGGCCAGACCTATGAAGGCCCGCGCTTCATGTCGCTGGTCCGCACGGGCGACGGCCGCCTGGCCGTGCCGGGCGCCATTCGCCGGCAATAGACTTGGCGGGAGGCGGGTAGGGCGGTTTGTCCGTCCACAGCCGTCTTTCCCGTCCACAAGAACGTTCCGAGAACAAAACTTGCGCGCATCGTAAGCTGTCGTTAACGTCTCGCTCCAGATTCCGGCGCGAGGGTCGCCGGGCGAGAGCAAGGTCAAGTGATGGCGGGCAGCGTCAACAAGGTCATTCTGGTGGGCAATCTCGGGGCCGATCCCGAGATCCGCAGCCTCGGTTCCGGCGACCGCGTCGCCAATCTCCGCATCGCGACGTCCGAGACCTGGCGCGACCGCACCAGCGGCGAGCGCAAGGAAAAGACCGAGTGGCACCGCGTCGTGATCTTCAACGACAACCTGGTGAAGGTCGCCGAGCAGTACCTGCGCAAGGGCTCGACCGTCTACATCGAGGGCGCGATCCAGACCCGCAAGTGGACCGACAACACCGGCGTCGAGAAGTACTCGACTGAAATCGTGCTGCAGAAGTTCCGTGGCGAACTGACCATGCTGGGCGGCCGCGGCGATGGCGCCGGCGCTTCGTCGGGCGGTGGCGACGAGTACGGCGGCGGCTATTCGGGCGGCGGTGGCGGCGGCAACTTCGGCGGCGGCGCCCCGCGCAGCCAGCCCAGCGGTCCGCGCGAGAGCTTCTCGGCCGACCTGGACGACGAAATCCCGTTCTAGGCCTGGCGGCCAAGCAATGTGGAAAGCCGTACGGCTGGCCATCTAGAGCCGACGACGGCCCTCCACGGGGGCAGCGGCGGGCGATCCGGGGACGGTCGCCCGCCGCTTTCGTTTCGGTGACGTTACAAGCTTGTCCTCAGTCAGAGGTTGTGTTCTCCTTCCCACATCTTAGGAGGATGCGCGATGCGACAAGTGCTTCTGGGTATCGGTGTGCTGGCCCTGCTGGCGACCGCGCCGGCCGTTTCCGCACAGCAGCGGTACGGCAACTTCGACGGCACCATGGCGGGCGATGCGGCCCGGGAAAATGGTCTCCAGATCGAGATGGGACGACTGCGGAACGGCCGGACCGGCGGCGCCCGTCAGGGCGTGTGCCCGCTGGTCCGCGGCGCGTCGGCCGAGGTCAACAATTACGTCGCCTCGCGCATGCGCCAGGTCGCCGAGGATGTCGGCGCGGAATACGCGCACTATTCCTGCGAGCCCAACGTGGTCGTGCTGTTCTCGTCCGACCCCGATGAGCTGATGACCGAGGCCGCGCGCACCAAGCGCTTCAACTATAACGGCGTACCGGCCGAGAAGGCCCAGCAGTTCAAGTCCAGCACCCAGCCGGTCCGCTGGATGCACGGCAGCGCCACGCCCGGGATGAAGACGCGGGACGCGCGCCCCTACAACTCGCTGATCGTGGTCGACGCCAAGAAGGCCGCCGACGTCAAGGTTTCGGCCCTGGCCGACTATGTGACCATGGTCTCGCTGGCCGACGTCCACAATCGCGCGGCGCCGGACAACTCGATCATGAACCTGTTCGACGACGCCAATGGCGCTCCGCAGGCCATGACCGACGCCGACCGCGCCTATCTGCGCACCGTCTACCGCGCTCGATAGGCGAGGACGCATGCGGTCTTGGTTGCTCGGCCTGATCCTGGCCGCATTCGTTCCCCTGGCGGCGGCGGCCCAGGAGCCTCCGCCGCTGGTTTCGGAAACCATGGTGGTCAAGGGCGCCAATCGCGACCGGACGCTGAGCTATGTCCGCGCCGCGACCGCGCTGTCGGATGGCATGATCAGCCGACGCATACAGGTGCTGTGTCCCATCGTGGCCGGCGCCGGCAAGGACGTGGACCGCTATGTCCGCTCGCGCCTGCGCGAGGTGGCGGATGAGGTCGGCCTGCAGTTCGCGTCCGAGACCTGCTATCCCAACCTGATGATCCTGTTCTCGCGTGAGCCCAGGGCCATGCTCGATCAGGCGCGCCGTCGCGGCAAGATCCGCTACGACCGGATCGCGATGCCCCGCATCGACCGCTTCAAGGCCAATTCCAGCCCCGTACGCTGGGTGAGCTATACCGACGATGTCCCGGCCTATGGCGCGCTCTCGGACAGTAGCAGCAGCGTCCAGTCGATGCGGGCGCCAGACAGCCGTATCGTCCAGACCAGCGCCAGCCGGCTGTACTACAGCCTGGTGGTGGTGGACGCGCGCAAGACCGACGGCGTCGAGATCGGGGCTCTGGCGGACTATGTCAGCATGATCGCTCTGGCCGATATCCGCCCCGACGTCGTCCAGCCCGACCAGGCCTCGATCCTGAACCTGTTCGCCGAGCCGGACGGGCCCAAGCGGATGACGGCCTCCGACCGCGCCTATCTGCGCGCGCTCTACAAGCTGAAGACGGATCGGCTGGCCCCTGACCAGGTGGTCGCCCTGGCCGAGGGCATGGCCATGGAGTTGGAGCGCTAGCCCAGCAGGTCGCGCGGCCGCTCCCAGCGGTAGCGCACGACGTCGACCTCGCGACCGCCCGGCGCGGTCTCGCGATAGCGGGCCGTCTCGACGCCGCCCTTGCGGATGTAGAAGCCCAACGCGTCGGCGTTCGGGGCGTAGACTTCCAGATGCAGCGGCGCGCCGGCGTGCTCATCGATCAGCCACCGCGCCACCTCGGCCAGCATCGCCGTGCCCAGGCCGCCGCCCTTGCGCTCGGGCGCGACGTGCAGGTTGTCGATCAGCAGGCCGACCTCCGGGTTCAGCCGGAACGAGGCATAGGCCAGGCCCACCGGTTCGCCGCCGTCCATCGCCGCCAGGATCAGGTCGGTGGTCGGGTCGAAATCCTCGAACCGCTTTCGCCACGTCGCCCGCGAAACGTCGAACAGCTCGTGGTCCAGATAGGCGTCGCCATAGAGTCCGCGATAGGCGACCTGGCGGCTGCGGGTGTGCAGGTCGGCGATGGCGTCCGCGTCATTCCGGGACATTCCCGAGGAGGGGCCGAGTCGGACGATGTGCGGTTCCATGCACGCCATGGAAGCATCTCGCAGCGCGAAGACAAGCCGCCACAATCGTCCGCTTTCGTCCCAAGTCGCGGATTTGCGGCGCGATTGCCCGAAAGCTCGCCAAGTCGCCCGGACGGACAACGTTGTCATTGGAAATATTTGCCGAATTCTCTTGTGGAGGCCGGGAACGCGAAGCGCCAGTGGACGCGTTCTTGGGCGAGGTGCTACTGAGACGCCCGGATATTGCACTGCGGGATCACGACAAAGCAGTGCTGTTCCAGGGCGAGACGACCTCCAAAGAGAGGCGCGGCCATCTTCACTGATCGCAGGGTGAGAACATATGCCGGTTGAGACTTTGACCAAGGCCCGTTGGGTTTATGCATTCGGTGGAGGCGGCGCCGACGGCGACGCTTCGATGAAGAACCTGCTGGGCGGGAAGGGGGCCAATCTCGCGGAGATGTCGTCCCTGGGCCTGCCGGTGCCGCCGGGCTTCACGATCACCACCGAGGCCTGCGTTCACTATTACTCGAACGGCAAGCAGTACCCGGCCGAGTTGACCGAGCAGGTCGCCGCCGGCCTGGCCAAGGTCGAGGAACTGACCGGCAAGACGTTCGGCGACGTCGCAAACCCCCTGCTGGTCTCGGTGCGCTCGGGCGCCCGGGCCTCGATGCCGGGCATGATGGACACGGTGCTGAACCTGGGCCTCAACGACGAGACCGTCGAAGGCCTGGCCAAGCTGTCGGGCGACCGACGCTTCGCCTATGACAGCTATCGCCGCTTCATCCAGATGTACTCGAACGTCGTGCTCAATCTGGAGCACCACATGTTCGAGGAGATCCTCGACGACCACAAGGATCGCCTGGACGTCCATGTCGACACCGGCCTCACCGCCGACGACTGGGCCGAGGTCATCAAGGACTACAAGAACGCCGTACGCGACCAGCTGGGCAAGCCGTTCCCGCAGGACGCCCAGGAGCAGCTGTGGGGCGCCGTCGGCGCCGTGTTCGCCAGCTGGATGAACGACCGCGCCAAGTTCTATCGCCGCATGCACGACATCCCCGAGAGCTGGGGCACGGCCGTGAACATCCAGTCGATGGTGTTCGGCAATATGGGCGACACCTCGGCGACGGGCGTGGCCTTCACCCGCAACCCGTCGAACGGCGACAACCGCCTGTACGGCGAGTTCCTGATCAACGCCCAGGGCGAGGACGTGGTGGCGGGCATCCGCACGCCGCAGTCCCTGACAAAGGCCGCCCGCGAGGAAATGGGCGACGTCGCTCCCTCGATGGAAGAGGCGATGCCGGAGGTGTTCGGTCAGTTCAAGTCGGTCGTGGAGACGCTGGAGCGTCACTATCGCGACATGCAGGACATCGAGTTCACCGTCGAGCGCGGCGTGCTCTACATGCTGCAGACCCGCAACGGTAAGCGTACCGCCAAGGCCGCGCTGAAGACGGCCGTGGACATGGCCGCCGAGGGCGTGATCAGCAAGGAAGAGGCCGTCGGCCGCGTCGAACCTGCTTCGCTGGACCAGTTGCTGCACCCGACCATCGACCCGACCGCCCATCGCGACGTGATCACCACGGGCCTGCCGGCCTCGCCCGGCGCGGCGACCGGCAAGATCGTCTTTGACAGCGACGCGGCCGAGAAGGCCAACGCCAACAACGAAGCCGTCATCCTGGTGCGTGAAGAGACCTCGCCCGAGGACATCCACGGCATGCACGCCGCGCGCGGCATCATCACGGCCCGGGGCGGCATGACCAGCCACGCCGCCGTCGTGGCGCGCGGCATGGGTCGTCCCTGCGTCTCCGGCGCCGGCGACGTGTCGATCTTCCCCAAGGAAGGCCTGTTCCGGGTCCGTGGGCGTGAGTTCAAGGCCGGTGAGATCATCACCATCGACGGCTCGACCGGCGAGATCCTGGCCGGCGCGCCGAAGATGATCGAGCCCGAGCTGACCGGCGACTTCGCCACGCTGATGGGTTGGGCCGACGAGGTCCGCCGCCTGAAGGTGCGCGCCAACGCCGAGACGCCGCTGGACGCCAAGACCGCCCGCCAGTTCGGCGCGGAGGGCATCGGCCTGTGCCGCACCGAGCACATGTTCTTCGACGACACCCGGATCGCCGCCGTGCGCGAAATGATCCTGGCCGACGACGAGAAGGGCCGCCGCACCGCGCTGGCCAAGATCGCTCCGTTCCAGAAGGCCGACTTCGTCGAGCTCTTCACGATCATGGAAGGCCTGCCGGTCACGATCCGCCTGCTGGATCCGCCGCTGCACGAGTTCCTGCCGCACACCGAGGAAGACGTCGAAGCCGTGGCCGAGGCCACGGGGCTGGACGCCGCCAAGCTGCTGCGCCGCGCCAAGGAGCTGCACGAGACCAACCCGATGCTGGGCCACCGCGGCTGCCGTCTGGGCGTCTCGTATCCCGAGATCTACGAGATGCAGGTCCGCGCCATCCTGGAAGCGGCCTGCGAGATCGCCAAGTCGGGCAAGGCTGCTCCCGTCCCCGAGATCATGCACCCGCTGGTCGCCAAGGGCGAGGAGATGAAGTACCTGCGCGACCTGACCGACCGCGTCGCCAAGGCGGTGCTGGAAGAGCAAGGCGTGGACCTCAAGTACACGGTCGGCACCATGATCGAGCTGCCGCGCGCCGCCCTGCGCGCCGGCGATCTGGCCCAGAACGCCGAGTTCTTCAGCTTCGGCACCAACGACCTGACCCAGACGACGTTCGGCATCAGCCGCGACGACGCCGGCAAGTTCCTGGGCGCCTATATCGACAAGGGCATCTTCGAAAAGGACCCCTTCGTCAGCCTCGACCAGGAAGGCGTGGGCGACCTGATCCGCATCGCCGCCGAGCGTGGCCGCGCCGAACGTCCGGACGTCAAGCTGGGCATCTGCGGCGAACACGGCGGCGATCCGGCCTCGATCAGCTTCTGCGAGAAGGTCGGTCTCGACTACGTGTCGTGCTCGCCCTACCGCGTGCCGATCGCGCGTCTGGCGGCGGCGCAGGCGGCGCTGGCCAACAGGAAGTAGGGATCAGCCAACAAGGCCTGATTTGAGGGGCTCGGCGCTGGACAGCGCCGGGCCCTTTTCCTATCCGGGGTGTGGGGACTCGGGGGAATTTCAATGGCCTACATGCGCTGGCGCCGGTTCACGGAGCTGCTCTCGCTGGATCGTCCCGCGCTGGGCGAGCTGTTCATGCGCAAGCGGCACAAGCCGATCGTCGCCGCGCCGGTCGAGAAGTGGGACGCCGAGTACCAGGACGGTATCTACGACCGCCTGAACCGCTCCGAGCAGCGCCACCATCACCGCCTGTTGGCCGCCATGATTGCCGACCGCTGGCCCAATCCGCGCGTGCTGGAGATCGGGGCGGGCGAGGGGGTGTTCTTCGAGGCCCTGCGCGCCCACCGGCCGGCCCGCTATGTCGGGGTCGACTTCTCCAAGCCAGCGATCGAGCGCGGCGAGATGCGTCTGGCGCCCGAGATCGCCATCGGCGAGGTCAAGATGCTGCTGGGCGACGGCCGCACGTTCCAGACCGACGAGACTTTCGACATCGTGGTCTTTTCCGAGTGCATCGAGCATCTGGGCGAGGTCGAGGACCTTGTCGCCCACTACGCGCCGAACCTCAAGGTCGGCGGCGCGGTTGGCCTGACCATGTGGCTAGCCCTGAAGCCGCTGCGGCTGTGGCATCGCCTGAAAGCGATGGGCGAGGTCCTGGACGAGGCGGTGATCAACACCCCGTGGGGCGGCGGCTGGCTGGTCGCCGTGGTGCGGACGAAGGGTTCATAATCCGCATTATCCAATTCGATATTTTGGCTAGACCAATTTTCGGCGCGCGCTATATCCGGAAGAGAGACTTCTGGGAGGAAGCACGATGTTGGCGATCCTGGCTTTCACGGCGAGCGTAGCGGCGCAGCCCCTGAGCCTTCCCACAGCGATCGATCTGGCCAAGGCCGCGATCGACGCCTGCGCCGCCAAGGGCGCGCATGTTTCCGCCGCTGTCGTCGATGCCCAGGGTAATCCGCTGGTCGTCCTGCGCGACGAGCAGAGCCCCAAGCCGCCGATCGCCGCGCCGCGCAAGGCCAACGCCGCCGTGGTCTTCGACCAGCCCGGCAGCGTCATGGAGCCGCGCGAGAAGGCCGATCCGGACTTCGCCGCCAAGATCAAGGCCGATCCCGACCACCTGAACCCGCACGCCGGCTCGCTGCCGCTGCACGTCGGGACCACGGTCATCGGCGGCTTGGCGATCGCCGACACCACGCACGAGACCGCCGACCTGTGCGCTCGCGCGGCCCTAGCCAAGTTCCCCCATTTCCACTGAGTGCAGAGAGCGTCTGACATGAAGAAGACCCTGGTCCTCGCCGCCGCCCTGACGCTGTCGCTGAGCGCGGCCTACGCCCAGGAGCATGGCCCCGCCAAGCCGCTGGATAAGCCCGACGCCGAGGGCCAGAAGCCGCGCGCCGCCGTCGTCCTGGCCCCGTATCGCTTCAACGACATCCTCTGGGAAAACGATCGCACGGCGCACCGGATCTACAGCCGCGACCTGGAGAAGGCCGAGCCGCCCTCGACCTCGGGCATCGACGCCTGGGGCAAGAGCGAGCGCTGGCCCTATATGGATCGACAGCTGAAGACCGGCGACCAGCACCAGAACCACGGCGAGGGCCTGGATTTCTACGACGTCGGCACCGGCCGCGGCGCCGGCGGTCTCGGGATCTGGCAGGACAACAAGCTGTGGACTTCGCGCAACTGGTCCGCCTGGAAGCTGATCCAGAACGGCCCGGACGTGGCCAAGTTCAGCGTCGACTACGCGCCGTGGCCGGTCGATGTGGATCGCAAGGTCTGGGAGACGCGGACCTTCACCCTGCCGCTGGGCACCAACTTCACGCGGATGGTCTCGACTATCAGCTCCGACAAGCCCGGCCCGCTGGTGGTCGGCATCGGCATCACCAAGCGCAAGCGCGGCAATAGCTCGGGCGTATTCAAGAAGGACCTGGCCCCCGGCCGCGTGACCTTCTGGGAGCCGGCCGATCCGGAAAAGGGCTCGATGGCCATCGCCCTGATGGTCGACCCCAAGTCGGTCGTCGAGGTGCGCCAGGACTTCGACAACTACCTGGTCCTGATCAAGGTCGAGCCCGGCAAGCCGTTCGTCTACTATATGGGCGCGGCCTGGGATAAGGGCCTGGACTTCCACTCGCCGGCCGAGTGGGACGCCTATGTCACGGGCGCGAAGGCCGACTTCGACCCGACGCACTAGCCTCCAAACGAAAAACCGCCCCGAGGCGGAGGGGAGCCTCGGAGCGGTTCGTGGGTCGCCCGCCTGGGGGGAGGGTGCGGGCGACCGGCTGCGGCTTTGGATCCTTGGGGGAGAGGATCAGCCGTGCAGTTTGATGGCGGTCTCGGCGACCTTGCGGCCCTGGTAGCGGGCGCCGACCAGCTCGTTCTCGCTGGGCTGACGCGAGCCGTCGCCGCCGGCGATGGTGGTGGCGCCGTAGGGGCTGCCGCCGGTGACTTCATCCAGGGTCATCTGACCGGCGTGACCGTAGTCCATGCCGACGATCACCATGCCGAAGTGCAGCAGGTTGGTGATGATCGAGAACAGGGTGGTCTCCTGGCCACCATGCTGGGTGGCGGTCGAGGTGAACGCGCCGCCGACCTTGCCGTGCAGGGCGCCGCGGGCCCACAGGCCGCCGGCCTGGTCGAGGAACGCCGCCAGCTGCGAGCTCATGCGGCCAAAGCGCGTGCCCGTGCCGACGATGATCGCGTCGTAGTCGGCCAGATCGGCGATGGAAGCCACCGGGGCTTCCTGGTCGAGCTTGAAGTGGGCGTTCTTGGCCACCTCAAGCGGGGCGGTTTCCGGCACGCGCTTGATGTCGACGGTCGCGCCGGCGTCGCGGGCGCCTTCGGCCACGGCCTTGGCCATGGTCTCGATGTGGCCGTACGACGAGTAGTAGAGGACGAGAACCTTGGCCATCACGGCCTCCTTGGGAATGGTTGTGGAAGTAGAAGGTCGGCGCGAGGTATCGCGGTTCCTCGCGCCGGTTTCTTGAACGGTCCCGTCGCGGTTAGGCGGCGTCGACCAGGACCAGTTCGGCGTCTTCCAGGGCCGTGACGGTGATCACGTCCTCGTCCTTGATGCCGGCGCCGTCACGGGCGTTCAGCTTGACGCCGTTGACTTCAACCGTGCCCACGGCCGGGACCAGGTAACCGCTGCGGTCCTTGCCCAGGGCGTAGGTGGTGCTTTCGCCGGCCTTCAGCGTCGCGCCCAGGACGCGGGCGTCGGTGCGGATCGGCAGGGCGTCGGCGTCATCGGCGAAGCCCGAAGCCAGGGTCACGAACTTGCCCGAGCGGTCGCCCTTCGGGAACGGCTTGGCGCCCCACGAGGGAGCCGCGCCGAAGGTCTTGGGCTCGATCCAGATCTGGAAGATCCGGGTGGTTTCCGGCTCGAGGTTGTATTCCGAGTGACGGATGCCCGTGCCCGCGCTCATCACCTGGACGTCGCCGGCCTCGGTGCGGCCCTTGTTGCCCAGGTTGTCCTGGTGGGTGATCGCGCCGTCGCGGACATAGGTGATGATCTCCATGTCGCTATGCGGGTGCGGCGGGAAGCCGGTGTTGGGGGCGATCTCGTCGTCGTTCCAGACCCGCAGCGCACCCCAGTTCATGTTCTTGGGGTCGTAGTAGCTGGCGAACGAGAAGTGGTGCTTGGCATTGAGCCAACCGTGGTTGGCGCCGCCAAGCTTGTCGAACGGTCTGCGGTCGATCATGGCTCTAACCTTTCTGTACCCTCTGGTGCGCCGCGTCGGCGCTTCCTGTTGAGGAGAAGATAGGCTTCTCGGCGGGATCCGAAATGGAAACTGTTGAAACTCATCGTTTCCAAAACTAAGCTCTCGACATGTCCAAGCTTCCCGACCTCGAAGGCCTCGCCGTGTTCGCCAAGGTGGTGGAGCTGCGCTCGTTCGCCGCCGCCGCCGAGGAGCTGGCCATGTCCAAGGCCACGGTCTCCAAGGCCGTCACCCGGCTGGAGGAACGTCTGGGCGCGCGCCTCTTCAATCGCACCTCGCGACGCCTGGCCCTGACCGACGCCGGCCAGTCCCTGGTCGAGCGCGCCACCCGCGTGCTGGCCGAGGCCGAAGCCGCGGAGGAGGAGGCCTCCAGCCAGTCCCTGGCCCCGCGCGGCACCGTGCGGATGGCCGTGCCGATGTCGCTGGGCATCACCACCCTGGGCCCCGTCCTGCCGGGCTTCTTCGAGGCCTATCCGGATGTATCGGTCGACCTCCACCTGTCCGATGCCACGGTCGATTTGGTCGGCATGGGCTTCGACCTGGCCTTGCGCGTCGCGTCCCTGCCGGACAGCTCGCTGGTCGCGCGCCGCCTGCGGGCGGTGAAGCGCCACGTCGTGGCCTCGCCGGCCTATTGGGACAAGCATGGCCGACCCAGTCACCCGGCGGGCCTGGCCGAGCATCGCGGCCTGACCTACGGCCATCAGGCCGCGCCGGAGACCTGGCGCTTCCAGAAGGGCGCGGAGGAGGCCTCGGTGCGCCCACGCTCGGTGATCCGCGCCAACAACGGCGACGTGCTGGTCCCGTCGCTGATCGGCGGCGTCGGCGTGGCGGTGCTGCCGGACTTCATCGTCGGCCCGGCCGTGGCCGACGGTCGGCTGGAGGAGATCCTGGTCGACTGGACCGCCGCCCCGATCGCCCTGCACCTGGTCATGCCGCCCGGCGGTCCGCGTCCCGCGCGGGTCGAGGCGCTGGCGAACTACCTGGCCAAGACCTTGGGCCGGGCCTAGGTCCGCGCGAAGATGACATGGCCGCCCCGGCGGGGCGCCAGCTTGGCGGCGCCGGGCCAGTAACGCTCGGCCAGTTCGGGCGGACCTAGATCCTCGACTGCCGCGAAGCCCAGTTCCCGCAACAGCGCCTCCAGGACGGCTGGCTCGAAGTAGGACAACCAGGGCTCGCCCATGGCGGCCACACGTTCGGCGCGGGCGGCGTGACGGGCTCGGTCGTCCGGCACCAGCGCCTCGGGTGGATCGGCGTAATCGAACACCACCTCGCCACCGCCCGGCAGGGCCGCGATCGTGGCCAGGGTCGCACGGATCGCCGCCTCGGTCAGATAGGGCACGACGCCCAGCCAGACGAAGACGCTGCGGGCATTCGGATCGAAGCCGGCATCCGCGAGGCCGGCCAGCAGCTGGTCGCGCTCGAAATCGACCGGCGCGAAGGACAGGCTGTCGGGCTTGGCGACGCCGGCCTCGGCCAGGCGCCGGCGCTTCCAGGCCTGGGTTTCGGGATGATCGACCTCGAACACCTTGAGGCTCGACGCCAGCGGGTGGCGATAGGCAAAGGTGTCCAGGCCCGCGCCCAGCACCACGACCTGCGAGACGCCGCGCTCGACGACGCCTTGCGCCAGCCAGGTCTCGGCCAGGTTCGAGCGGGCGGCGATGAAGAACCGCATGCCGCGTCGTTCGGGATGATCACGAGCGTCCTGCGCGACCGTCTCGGCGTCCTGGCCCAGGATCGCCAGGGCCAGCGGATCGGCGAAGATCGCGCCCTTCTCCAGGACCTGATGGGCCGCCCGGTGCGCGGCGGCGGCGAAGGCGGTGCGGCTGGGCTGACGCTCCAGCACCTAACGGACCCGCTTGAAGACCAGGCTCTGGTCCGGCGGGCCGGGTTGGCCGTCGACGTCCTGTTCGACCTTCAGGGTGTTGGGATCGGCCAGCCAGACCTTCATCGACTGCTTGCGGCCCGTCTTGTTGCTGGTCACGGCGGTGATGCCGCTCTGGCCGTCGCGATGGACGCTGATCATCACGATCTGGGTGTTGACCACGGCCTTGGTCGGCGTGCCGTCCAGCGGCGCGTCGGCGAACTGGATGGCGGCCAGGCCGCTCTCGTCCTCCTCGATCAGCGTCCAGGCCAGGCTCTTGCCGTCGTCCTTGGTGATGTCGACCTCGGCGCTCAGCGGCGCGGGACCGGTCAGGGCCTCGTTGAAGCGCGAGGCGGCGAGATCGATCTTCCAGAGGCCGGCCGCGCCCAGCGGACCGCTCTGGGCGAGGGCGGGCGTGGCGCTGATCAGGCAGAGGGCGACGAGAGCGGATCGGATCATGCGGCGGCTCCTTGCGGCGAGGCTATCAGACGCCCGCCAGGCCCGCGCCGTCTAGAAGCTTTCTCACCTAGAGGCTGGCGACCTGGGTCGGGGTCAGGGCGCCGACCTGCAGGGGCGTCATGGCGCTGAGGCTTGTCGACGACAGCCAGTCCAGCTGGGTCACGGTCAGGCCCGGGATCTGGGCCGGCAGCAGATAGCTGACCTGGGTCGTGGTCAGGCTGGCGATCACCGAGGTGGCCAGCGAGCCGACCTGGGTCGAACTCAAGGACTGGATCTGCGTGGCGGTGAACTGGCTGAACTCGACGTGCGAGAAGGCGCGCATCTGATAGGGCGACAGGCCCCGCAGCGCGCTGGTGGTCAAGGCGGTGACCTGGGTGGCCGACAGGGCCGCCACGTCCGTGATCGAGATCGCGCCGAGCTGGGCGCTGCTCAAGGCGCCGATCTGGGTCGTGGAGAACTCGGCCATGTCCGTGGTCGTCAGGCCGGCCAGCTGGGTGGCCGTCAGGCCGGCGATCTGGGTGGTGGTCAGCGCCTGGAAGGCGGTGGCGTCCAGTCCCGACAGGTTCTCGGTCGACAGGCCGCCGATCTGGCTGGAGCTGAGGCCTCTGAACTGGGTGGCCGACAGCTCGGCGAAGTCGGTCCGGGTCAGGCCGCCGATCTGGGTCGCGGCCAGGCCCGCCAGCTGGGTCGAGGTCAGGGCCGCGATCTGGCTGGACGACAGGGCGTTGAAGTTGTCGGTCGACAGGGCCGCCAGCTGGGCGGCGGTGAAGCCGGCCACCTGGGTCGGGGTCAGCTTGGTGAAGTCGGTGGCGCTCAGCGTCCGGACCTGAGCCGCGCTCAAGCCGCCGATCTGGGTCGCGGTCAGGCTGGCGACCTTGGTCGCCGACAGGCCCGCGAAGCCGTTGCTGGACAGCCCTCCCAGCTGAGTCGCCGTCAGGGCCGTGAACTGGGTGTCGGACAGGCCGTTGGTCTGGGTGCTGGTCAGGCCGGCCAGCTGCGCGGCCGAGAACACGTTGAAGTCGGTGTCGAGATCCGTCAGCTGATCCAGGGACAGCGACCCGACCTGTGTGGCGGTCAGGCCCTTGAGCTGGGTGGTGGAGATCGCCGCGAACTGCAGGTCGTCCAGGGCCGGGATCAGCGTGGCGGGCAGGGCGGCGAGCTGGGTCGGCGACAGGACCTGCAACTGCTCGGGCCACATCTCGCCCAGGTCTTCGGTGCTCATGGCGCCGATCTGGGCGGCCGTGAGGCTCTTGACCTGGGTGGTGGTCAGGGCGGTGATCTGGGCGCCGTTCAGGCCCGTGAAGTGGGTGGCGTCCAGCGCGCCGATCTGGGCGGCGCTGAGCTTCTCCAGGCGATCGGCGTCCAGCTTGGCCAGCTGGGTCGAGGTCAGGGCGTTCAGCTGTCCGCCGCTGAAAGCCGACAGCTGGGTGGCGTCGAAGATCAGGTTCGGGGCGAAGGCCGGGATCTGGGTGGTCGTCAGCCCCTTCACGGCGGTGTTGGTCAGGGCCGAGACCTGGGTGGCCGACAGGGCGCCCAGCGCCGTGTTGGACAGGGCGCCGACCTGGGTGCTGGCCAGGGTGGCCAGCTTGGTCGTCGAAAGGTTGGTGATCGTTTCCGGCGCCAGCGCGGCGATCTGGGCGGCGGACAGGTACGAAATCGGCACTGGACTCGTTGCCCCACAAGGTCTCGACGCGAATCGCTCGCGTTAACCTTATGCAAAAACCCAGAGCGGGGCCATGCGACCGAAAGGACCTATTCGGCCCGCATGGTCCACAGGTCGAGGTCGCGCTCGCGGCCAATCAGGGCCAGGCCCGAGGCGATGGACTCGAACTCGCCGCCGCTCTCGATCTTCTCCGCGCCGAAGCGGCGCAGGAAGATCTCGCGCACGGCCGGCACGAACGAGCTGCCGCCGGTCAGGAAGACGCGGTCGACGCCGGCTTCGGTCAGGTTGGCGCGTTCCAGGGCCTCGCCGACGGCGGTCTCAATGGCGGTCAGTTCGGGATTGATCCAGGCCTCGAACTCGCTGCGCTGGACCTGTTTCTCGATCTCGACCGAGCCGGCGGCGAAGTGGAACGTCGCTTCCGTCTGGGCAGACAGCGCCTCCTTCAGCGCCGAGACCGACTTGTAGAGCGCGTAGCCGTGGTTGCCGTCCAGCACCTCGATCAGAGCCGCGATCTTCTCGGGCTCGACCGCCGTGCGCTCCAGGGCGCGGATGTCGCGCATGTCCTTGGACGCGCGCAGCAGGGCCAGCTGGTCCCAGCGGGCGAAGGCGGCGTAGTAGCGTTGCGGGATCGGCAGCTTGTTGGAGAACGACTTGTAGTCCGAACCCTTGCCCAGCTCGGGCGAGACCAGCTGGTCGATGATCCGGTAGTCGAAGGCGTCGCCGGCGATGCCGACGCCCGAGCGCGACAGCGGCGTCGAGCGCAAGGTGCCGTCGGGATCGCGCTCGAAGCGGACCAGCGAGAAGTCGGAGGTGCCGCCGCCGAAGTCCGCCACCAGCACGGTGGCGTCCTGCTTCAGCTGGCGGGCGAAGAAGAAGGCCGCGCCAACGGGCTCGTAGGCGTAGCGGATGTCCGTGAAGCCCAGGCGCTTGAAGGCCTCTTCATAGCGGGTCAGGGCCAGGGTCTCGTTCGGCGAGGAGCCAGCGAAGGTCACCGGGCGGCCGACGATGACGCGCGGGGGCAGGGCGTCCAGCTGGGTCCCGGCGTGCTCCTGCAGGCGCAGCAGGAAGGCGGCCAGCAGGTCTTCGAACAGATAGCGCTTGTTGAGAATCCGGGTCTCGGTGAAGGCCTGCGAGGCGGCGAAGGTCTTGAACGACTGGATGAACCGCGTCTCCAGCGGATCTTCCAGATAGGACTCGATCGCCCACGGGCCGGCCTCGACCACGCGCTCGTTCACGGCGCCGTTCTGGCCCTGGACGCTGTGGAAGCTCAGAGCCGAGCGGAAGGCGAACAGCTCGCGGTTGTCGATCGAGAAGCGGACCAGGTGCGCGTGATCGTCGCCGTGCGTCAGCGAGATGACCGTGTTGGTGGTGCCGAAGTCGACGCCAATGGTCGGCGCGCCAGCAGTCGGCGCGGGGGAGGCGGCCGTCATGGAATGGCTCGGGGATTTGAAACGGGGAGGGGCGTGCGTCGTAACGCCTCTTGTGAGAAGGTCAAGCGGTCAGGCCACTTTTAAGTGCTCGTTTACGGTCGGCGCCGGACCCTCTCGCACAATTGAACCCGGCGCATGACGATTCGTCTGACACCGGTGTCGCCAACGGGAAAACTCTACGGGCGTCCAGTATCGGCGCCGCGTGCATTTGGGGGAACGCCGTGAAGCTCGACGATCTGAAGGTCTCGACCAAGGTCCTGCTGCCCGCCGCCGTGCTGGCGGTCGCCACCGTGGCCTGCGCGGGCTTGGGCGTCTGGCAGCAGAAGCGCGCCGACGCGGCGACCGAGGTGCTGGTCAAGCACCGCTCGCCCGCCGAGGTCCAGTCGGCCCGCTTCCTGCGCCGGATCAGCATGATGGGCTACGCGGCCCACCGCACGGCGACCTATGAAGGCGCCTCCGACCAGGCCGCCTCGGCTTCCAAGGAGCTCGACAAGGTCTATGGCGAGGGCAAGGAGAGCCTGGACAAGATCACCGCCGCCGATCCGGCCACCGCCGACTACACGGCCGGCATGAAGACCAAGCTGGACGCGGCCTATGCCGACGCCCGCTCGGCCGCCGATCTCGCCTTGAAGAACGACGACCCCGGCGCCGTCGCCGGCCTGACCAGGGTCGATCCAGCCATCGACGCCATGGCCAAGGAAGGCAAGGCCTGGGGCGACGTCTACAACAAGGAGACGGCGACCATGGTCGCCAGCGCCAGCAAGTCGGCCGCCGCCGGCTCGTGGCTGACCCTGCTGTTCGGCCTGGGCGCGGCCGCCTGCGGCATGCTGTTCGCCCTGTGGATCGGCTCGTCGAAGATCTCGCGCCCGGTGCGCTCGCTGTCGCGCAGCATGACCGACCTGGCCGACGGCAAGCTGGACGTCGACGTGATCGGCGCCGGCCGCAAGGACGAGGTCGGGCTGATGGCCCGCGCCGTCCAGGTGTTCAAGGACAACGCCGTGGCCCTGCGCTCGGCCGAAACCGAACAGGCCCGCGCTTCTGCCGCCAATGAGAGCGAGCGGGCGCGCAACGAGGCGTCGTCCTCGGCCGCCGCCAAGGACCAGGCCTTCGCCATGGAGCGGCTGGCCAACGCCCTGTCTCGCCTGTCGAACGGCGACCTGACCGTGCGGCTGACCGACGCCTTCCCGCGCGGCTATGAGGCCATCCGCGACGACTTCAACGCCGCCATCGCCCAGCTGGACGAGGCCGTCGGCGGCATCGTCGCCGTGGCCGGGACCGTAGGCTCCAGCGCCGACGAGATCGCCGCCGCCGCCGACAACACCGCCCGCCGCAGCGAGCAGCAGGCCGCCAGCCTGGAAGAGACCGCCGCGGCCCTCGATGAGATCACCGCCACCGTCCGCCGCGCCTCGCAGGGCGCGGGCGAGGCTAGCCGTGTCGTCACCTCGACCCGCTCGGACGCCGAGCGCTCGGGCGAGGTCGTGCGCGGCGCCGTCGCGGCCATGACCGGCATCGAACAGTCCTCGGCCCAGATCGGCAATATCGTTGGCGTCATCGACGAGATCGCCTTCCAGACCAATCTGCTGGCGCTGAACGCCGGCGTGGAAGCGGCCCGGGCCGGCGAGAGCGGTCGTGGCTTCGCGGTCGTCGCCCAGGAAGTGCGGGCCCTGGCCCAGCGCTCGGCTCAGGCGGCCAAGGAGATCAAGGGCCTGATCAGCGCCTCGACGGCCCAGGTCGAGGAAGGCGTGCGCCTGGTCGGCCAGACTGGCGAGGCCCTGGACGGCATCGTGCTGAAGGTCGGCGAGATCGACGCCCTGGTGTCGGAACTGGCGGCCTCGGCCCAGGAACAGGCGACGGGCCTCAACGAGGTCAACGCCGCCGTCAACCAGATGGACCAGGGCGTGCAGCAGAACGCCGCCATGGTCGAGCAGGCCACGGCCGTCAGCCACGCCCTGAAGTCCGACATCAGTGGCCTGGTCCGCATGATCGGCCGCTTCGAGGTCAGCGCGAAGGCTCCCGCCCAGCGCCAGCCGGCGTCGCGGCCAGGCTATCGCCACGCGGGCTGATTGACTTCCACGGTCTGCTCCGGTCGAAGAGGCCTTGAGCAAATCGTAGGAAGACCTTGGAAAACTTCGACGTCCTGGTGATCGGCGCGGGCGCGGCCGGCATGATGTGCGCCATCGAGGCCGGCAAGCGCGGGCGCTCGGTGTTGATCGTCGATCACGCCAAGGCCCCGGGCGAGAAGATCCGCATCAGCGGCGGCGGGCGGTGCAACTTCACCAACACCGGCGCGTCGATCCATAACTTCCTGTCGGCCAACCCGAAGTTCGCGCTGTCGGCCCTGCGCCGCTATCGGCCGAAGGACTTCATCGCCTTGGTCGAGCGGTACGGCATCGCCTACCACGAGAAGACCCTGGGGCAGCTCTTCTGCGACGGCTCGGCCAAGCAGATCATCGACATGCTGCTGACCGAGATGAAGGCGGCCGGCGTCAAGCTGCGGCTGGAGACGAGCTTCCAGGACGTGGCCAAGACCGAGGCCGGCTTCGAGGTCGAACTGTCGTACGGCAAGGTGCGCTGCGCCTCGCTCGTGGTCGCCAGCGGCGGCAAGTCGATCCCGAAGATGGGCGCCACGGGCCTGGGCTACGAGATCGCCAAGCAGTTCGACATCGGCCTGGTCGAGACCCGCCCGGCGCTGGTGCCGCTGACGTTCGAAGCCGGCATGCTGGCCTGGCTGACCCCGCTGTCAGGCGTGGCGCTGGACGCCGTGGTCGCGCACGGCAAGACCAAGTTCCGCGAAGGCATGCTGTTCACCCACCGGGGCCTATCGGGCCCTTCGATCCTGCAGATCTCGTCCTATTGGCGGGAAGGCGACGAGATCCGGGTCGACATGGCCCCGGGTGTCGACGCTCTGGCGGCGCTGAAATCGGCCCGCACGGCCTCGCCGCGTCAGGCGGTGGCGACGGTGCTGTCGACCCTGGTTCCCAAGCGCGTGGCCCAGCTGATCGCGGACGAGGAGGCACCCGGCAAGGGGAACATCGCCGACTGTTCGGACAAGGTGTTGGGACCGTTGGCCGCTGCGGTCAACGCCTGGACCTTCAAGCCGGTCGGCTCGGAAGGCTATCGCACGGCGGAAGTGACGCTGGGCGGGGTCGATACCGACGCCCTGGACTCGCGCACCCTGGAGGCCAAGGCCGTCCCGGGGCTGTTCTTCATCGGCGAGGTGGTCGACGTCACCGGCTGGCTGGGCGGCTATAACTTCCAGTGGGCCTGGGCGTCCGGCTGGTCGGCGGGGCAGAGCGCTTAGAATGGGCGCCTAAGAAAAAAGCCCCTCCGGTGAGGGAGGGGCTCTTCGTCTAACTACTTCTTCTTGAACGGCTTACCCGCCGGCTTGCCGCCGGGCTTGGCGTCGAAGCTCTTGGCCTTGAAGGGCTTGGGGCCCTTGAACGGCTTGCCCGGACCAGCGTCGTCGCGCTTACCGGCGTAGGGCTTGGGCGTGTACGGCTTGGGGCCAGCGGCGTTGTCGGCGAAGGCCTTCTTGAAGGGCTTCTTCGGGCCGTCGCCGTCCGCACGCGGAGCGCGGGGCTTGAACTCGCGAGGAGCGTCGGCGCCGGCTTCGTGGCGCGGCTTGAAGGCGCGCTTGGGAGCGCCTTCGGAGTCCTGCGGCGAGTACGGACGCGGCGCGTCGTTGTCACGCGGGGCGCGCGGCTTGAACTCACGGGGCTTGTAGTCGCCCTTCGGCTCTTCGCCACGGCCGTACGGCTTGGCGGTGCTGACACCGTCGTCGCCATAGCTGGACGGACGCGGAGTGTGATCGCGCGAGCCCGGAGCGTTGGCGCGCGGCGCACGCGGAGCGTCGTCACGGACCCGATCTTCACGAGGGGGGCGCGGCTTGAACTCGCGCGGCGCATCGTTGTCGCGCGGCGGACGCGGCGTGAATTCGCGACGCGGACCGGCTTCGCGGGCGGCCGGAGCCGCCGTCGGGGTGATCGAGACGTCTTCACGCACCGTTTGCTGGACCGCAGCGCCGAACTTCACGGCCGCTTCGGCCGAGATCTCGAACTTGGTGTCGTAGTCGAAGATCCGGATCGACCCGATGTCCTTCTTGGTGATGTGGCCCAGGCGGCAGATCAGCGGGATCAGCCACTTGGGGTCGGCGTTGTTGCGGCGGCCGGTGTTGAGGCGGAACCACTCCGAGCCGTCCATGCTGACGCGCTCGGGACGCTCGCCGAAGTCGCGCTCGCCGCCGAATTCGCGGGGCTCACGCGGCTCGCGCGAGCGCGGGCCCGGATCGGCGCCGTGGCGCGGGTCGTCGTAGATTTCTTCCGGGGCCGGCAGCTTGGCGCGGCGGGCGCGGATCAGGGCGGCGGCCAGTTCTTCCGGCGTGCGCTTTTCCAGCATGGCGGCGACCAGGCCGGCGTCGTCCTCGTTGGCGGGCTCGGAGAAGATCGGATCGTCCAGCAGGCGCTCGGTGTCCTTGACGCGGATCTCGTCGGCGGTCGGTGCGCCGCCCCACTGGCCTTCGACGCCGGCGGCCATCAGCAGCTGCTCGGCCTTGCGGCGGCGGGTGTAGGGGACGACCAGGGCCGAGACGCCCTTCTTGCCCGCGCGGCCGGTACGGCCCGAACGGTGCAGGAGAGTCGCCTTGTTGACCGGCAGTTCGGCGTGGATGACCAGGCCCAGGTCGGGCAGGTCGAGGCCGCGCGCGGCGACGTCGGTGGCGACGCAGACGCGAGCGTGGCCGTCGCGCAGGGCTTGCAGGGCGTCGGCGCGTTCGCGCTGGCTCAGCTCGCCCGACAGGCCGACGACGTCGAAGCCGCGCTCGCGCAGCTTGGAGTGCAGCGACCGGACGCTTTCACGGGTGTTGGCGAACACCAGGGCGCCGGGGCTCTCGAAATAGCGCAGCAGGTTGACGACCGCGTGCTCGACCTCGTTCGGCGCGACGCGGACGGCGCGGTATTCGATGTCGCGGTGCGGCTCGTTGCGGCCGATCGTGTCGATGCGGATGGCGTCGTTCTGGTAGCTCTTGGCCAGCTGTACGATGTCGCGCGCCAGGGTGGCCGAGAACAGCAGGGTGCGGCGTTCGGCCGGGGCGGCGTCGAGGATGAACTCCAGGTCCTCGCGGAAGCCCATGTCGAGCATCTCGTCGGCCTCGTCGAGGACGGCGACCTTCAGCTCCGACAGGTCCAGGTGGCCGCGCTCGATGTGGTCGCGCAGGCGGCCCGGGGTGCCGACGACGATGTGGGCGCCGTAGTTCAGGGCGCGCTGCTCGCGGCGAGCATCCATGCCGCCGACGCAGTTGACGACCACGGCCATGGCCTGGGCGTACAGCCAGGTCAGCTCGCGATTGACCTGGATGGCCAGTTCGCGGGTCGGGGCGATCACCAGGGCCAGCGGGGCGCCGGCGCGGCCGAAGATCTCTTCCTCACCCAGCAGGGTGGGGGCGGCGGCGAGGCCGAACGCGACGGTCTTGCCCGAGCCGGTCTGGGCGCTGACCAGCAGGTCGCGGCCTTCGGCGTCGGCTTCCAGCACAGCGGCCTGGACGGGGGTGGGCTCGAGATAACCTTGAGCGGCGAGAGCCCGCTCAAGAGCGGGGTGGGAGGCGGGGAAGGGCATTTCGGTCCAGTTCATTTGCGGCCGCGCACACAAAAACGCGCGGCTCGCGCCAATGACCAAATCGGGCCCCCTTGAAGCCAGTAACGCTTCCCTCGGACCGCTTATTGGTCGAATTCCAACGAAAATAGCCCCCTCCGCGACGGGATGGGGGCTCGACGAGGGTCCTTATGCGCTTGTTGCGCTGCAAAAAGCAAGCGCGGTGAAGCGATCCGCCTTCAGGCCGTGACTTTGCTGGCCCGCGCCGCCTTCAGCAGACCCCAGGCGCGCAGGGCCATTTCCAGGCGCGAGACGCCGAACAGGCCCACGGCCAGCACGACGAAACCGTCGGTCAGCAGGGCGAAGCCGATGTGCAAGGCGCCGGCGTTGCTCTCCAGGTAGGCGCGCAGACCGAAGCGGACGACGAACAGGCCCAGCAGGAAGAGCAGGGCGGCTGGCGAGGGCTTGGTGTTGAGCAGATGGGTCTCGGGATCGATGGCGATCGGCACCAGCTTGCCGCGCCACCAGCCGATGAAGGAGCCGACCGCGAAGACGGCCGTCAGCCACAGCCAGTCCATGCCGTGCGGCGGGAACTGCAGGAACAGCGCGACCGTGGCCGCGACCATGATGGCCGGCATGATCCACATCAGTTCCAGCTTCAGACGCCGCTCCTGGGTCAGGCGGCGGGCGCGGAAGAACAGCACCAGGGCGATCACCGCGCCGCCGATGCCGTAGCTGATGAGCTTTTGATTGTGGTGGTCCATGACGCCTTCCCCGACTCTGACTGAGCAGATCAGGAAACCGAAGCCAGCGCCTGGTCAATCGCCTGGGTGATGCGTTCGGGGGACTCGGCGCCGACCACGGCGACCTTGCCAGCGAAGATAGCGAACGGCACGCCGGTGACGCCGCCCTGGACGGCCATGGCGTGCTCGCGGGCCACGGCTTCCTTGTCGGCCCCTTCCGACAGCAGTTGCAGCACCACCAGGCGCTCCATGCCGGCGGTCTCGGCGATGTCGCCCAGCACCATCGGGTCGCCGATATCGAGACCGTCGGTGAAGTAGGCCTTGAACAGCGCCTCGACGACCTCGTCCTGGGCGCCGGCCGTCAGGGCCCAGCGGATCAGGCGATGCGCGGCGTTGGTGTTGGGCGAAAATTCGATGGCGTCGAAATCGAAGGCGATACCTTCCTCGGCGCCGCCCTCGACCAGGGCCGCGTGGGCCGCCTTCAGCTTCTCGGGATCCTTGAACTTGTTGGCCATGTACTGCTTGCGGTCGACGCCTTCCTCGGGAAGCGTCGGGTCCAACTGGTACGGGCGCCAGATCAACGTGGCCTCGACATCGGGACGCAGGGCCAGGGCCGACTTCAGGCGTCGCCAGCCGAGATAGCACCAGGGGCAGACCACGTCGGCGACGACGTCGATGATCAGCGGTTGGGCCACGGCGTACTCCTCGGGAACTTTTGTCCGCTACAGGACAGGTTCCATATAGGAGTTGCCGTTACGGCGCCCAAGCTCGAAGCTTAGCTGGCGTCGCGCTTCAGGGCGCTGGCGGCGGCGCGTTCCAGGGCCCGGACGGCGCCTTCGCCGCGCTGGACCTCGGCGACGCCGATGTCGAATTCGCAGACGAACGGCGGACGGTCTTCGCCGGCGTCGAAGGCGGTGCAGCCGATCACGGCGGCGATCCGCTCGGCGGCGGCCTTGGCGGCTCCGAGATTGGTCGCGGGCAGGGCCAGGGCGAAGACTTCGGTCGACAAACGCGCCGAAGTGTCCTCGACGCGGACCAGGCGGCCGATCATCGAGCCGATCTGCGGGATGGCGCGGTCCAGCCAGCCGTTCTGGCGGGCCCAGACGGTCTCGGGCTTGTCGGCGACGCGCAGCACGCAGATCGACAGCGGCCGGGCGCGCTCGGTGGCCGCCTTGGCCAGACGCGCCAGGTGGGCGGCGAACAGGTCGCGGGTGAACAGGCCGGTAGCGGCGTCCATAAGGCCCGAGCTGCGGGCCTTCTCCAGCGCGCCACGAATGGATTCGCCGCGCCGGAAGCTGCGGGCCAGCTCCATGACGCGCATGGCCGTCTCGACCTCGGGCGTTTCGGGCGACGCCACGTCGGACACGCCGCGATGGAACGCCTCGGACATGGTCACATAGCTCTCGGCCTTCAGATAGAGCAGGGCCGGGATATGGAAAAGGCGGGTGTTGCGGCGCATGCCGGCCGCGATCGACAGGGCTTCCTGCTGGCTGTCGCCGGCCCACAGCACCACGGAGTCGAAGGCCCGCTCGTGCAGGTAGTCGAAGGCCGTATAGGCGGTGAAGGCGCCGACCACTTCCGCGCCGCTGGCTTGCAGGGCGTTGGACAGGGCCAGGAACTGAGGGGCCGGCTCGCCGACCGCCAGGATGCGGAACGGGGTGTCCGGCGGCTCGGGCAGGTCCAGGCGTCGACCGCGCTCGCCGAAGGTCTCCAGCCGCAGCTCGAACTCTTCCTCGGCGATGGCCGTGCGCACCAGGCTTTCCAGGCGGAGGGCCGCCTGGGACGGGTGCAGCGGCGGCGAGAGGGTGAGATCGAAGGCCTGGTTGCGATAGTCGCCGTCCGGCTCGCCGATGGCGATGACCGGCAGACGGCGCGGGGCCACGGCGGCCTTGAGCCGGCGGGCCAGGGTCTGGGTTTCGGGACCGGCGCTGGCCAGGTCGACGATGACCGCCTCGATCGGCAGATCGCCCAAGGCGGCGAGGGCGGCATAGGGGCCGCGAGCGGTGATCGTGCGCCAGCCCAACCGGTCCAGCCCTTCGGCCAGCGGTCCGGCGCGAACATCGTCGCGCGCCACGATCAGGATCCGGGCGTCAACCGCCAAACCAACCTCCGCCCGAAATCCCGCGCGGCCGCCCACAACGGCCCCTGAGATTCGACGCTGCAACATAGCAGAGGCTTTGCGCGGTCAAAGGTACGGAACGCCGCAGGCTCAAGGGTAATCCGATCAGGGCTTGCCTGACCGAACGTCAGGGCCGTTCTAGTGGTCGAAACCGGCGTCGAAAGAGCGCCGAATGGGAGACGCGTCATGGGCCAGGGGCCGCTTTCGGGACTGAAGATCGTCGAGTTCGCCGGCATCGGCCCGGGACCGTTCTGCGGCATGCTGCTTTCGGACCTCGGCGCCGACGTCGTGCGCATCGACCGCAAGGGCCAGGGGCGCGGCTCGCCGGCCGACGTCACGGCGCGCGGCCGCCGCTCGGTGGCGCTGGACCTGAAGCACCCCGAAGCGATCGAAACCTGCCTGAAGCTGCTGGAAAGCGCCGATGGGCTGATCGAGGGCTTCCGGCCGGGCGTCATGGAGCGGCTGGGCCTAGGTCCCGACATCGCCCTGGCCCGCAATCCCAAGCTCGTCTACGGCCGCATGACCGGCTGGGGGCAGACCGGGCCCTACGCCAAGGCGGCCGGCCACGACATGAACTACATCGCCATCACCGGGGCGCTGCACGCGATCGGCGCCCACGACAAGCCGACGCCACCCTTGAACCTGGTTGGCGATTTCGGGGGCGGGGCGCTCTATCTGGCGTTCGGCCTGCTGGCCGGGGTGATCCACGCCCGCGAGACGGGGCAGGGCCAGGTCATCGACTGCGCCATGAGCGACGGCGCGGCTTCGCTGATGGCGATGTTCTACGGCTTCAAGGCCGGCGGCATGTGGAACGAGCGGCGACGCACCAACCTGCTCGATGGCGGGGCGCACTTCTACGACACCTACGAATGCGCCGACGGCGAGTGGATCTCGATCGGCTCGATCGAGCCGCAGTTCTACCTGCTGCTGCTGGAGAAGACCGGCATCACCGACCCACAGTTCCAGCACCAGATGAGCCGCGAGGAGTGGCCGGAGCTGCGCGAGAAGCTGGCCGCCGTCATCAAGACCAAGTCCCGCGACGAGTGGTGCGAGATCATGGACGCCACCGACGTCTGCTTCGCGCCGGTCCTCAGCATGGACGAGGCCCCCAAGCACGCCCACAACGCCGCCCGCGAGACCTTCGTCGAGGTGGCCGGCGTCATGCAGCCCGCGCCCGCGCCGCGCTTCTCCGCCACGCCGGGCGTCATCCAGGGCCCGCCGCCGAAGATCGGCGCGCACAATGACGAGGCCCTGGCCGACTGGGGTTTCTCGGCCGATGCGATCGCAGGATTGAAGGCGGCCGGAGCTCTCTGAAACCTGCTGATCGCGTTCAGGTACGGTTCAGGCGCGGGCTCCTAGGTTGCGTGTGTCGACCGGCCGTCGCGCCATCCGTCCCTCGATGCGGCGTCCGGTTCACAGGTACTTCCTGCGGAGACGCGTCGCCTTCCCAAAGGCGGCGCGTCTTTGACTCTGGGGTCTCCGGTCGCCATGGTCCGCCGGATGCAAGACCCCCAGCACCACATTCGTTGGCGCGACCTCCAGCTTGATCCGATCCATTGGGCTCGCGAAATCCTCCGCGTTCTGGGCCTGGCCCTGTCGCGCCTGTGGGGCCGCGACGTCATGCTGTACGTCGGCGGCGTCTCGTTTTTCGCCCTTCTGGCCGTGTTCCCAGGCCTGGCGATTCTGATCGGTCTCTACAGCTTCTTTCTGACGCCCGAGAGCGCCGCGCGCCAGGCGACCAAGCTGGCCGAGCTGATTCCCTCCGGCGCCCGCTCGATGTTCCAGGACGAGCTGTCGCGCCTGGCCCATGCGCCGGGCCAGACCATTTCGCTGCAGAGCGGCGTGGTGCTGATCGTCGGCGCCTATGCCGCCCATCGCGGCTTCAAGGCGCTGCTGGCCGGGCTGTCGTTCATCCATGACGAGGAGGACCAGCGCGGCTTCTTCGGCTTCAACCTGATGGCCCTGCTGGTGCTGATCGCCGCCTTCGGTCTGTTGTTCTTCATGTCGGGCGTGTTCCTGACCCTGCGCCTGCTGGGCGCGGCCATGGACCTGAAGCCGCTGGCCGGCGTGTCGTGGATCCAGTCGGAATGGACTTGGGCCAGCTTCGGCATCGTGGTCGGCATGAGTCTGGTCTACCGCTATGCCATGTCGCGCGAGATCGTCGGCTGGCGCGCCTCGATCTCGGGCGGCGTCGCGGCGGCGGCGCTCTGCGTGTTCATGTCGTGGGCCAGCGCCTTCTATGTCGAGCGCATCGTCCACCTGGGCGCGACCTACGGTTCGATCTCGGCCGTGATTATCTTCCTGATCTGGCTGTCGTGGAGCGTGAACGCCATCTTCTTCGGCGGCGCCCTGGCCACCGAGGTCGAGATCGCCTTGGACGAACGGCCCCGGGCCCTGCTGGAGGGCCCCCGCGCGATCCCGCTTAAGGCGCCTTCCGAATACGAAAACGGATGACGCCGCCGTCCTGGTCGGCGATCTCCAGCACGCTGGCGCCGATCTGACCGACGAAGTGCGGGACGTCGATCCGGGCCATCGGGTCGGTGGCGAGCAAGACGAGCTCCGCGCCGGCCGGCGCGGCCTCGTGGGCCTTGCGCAGCTTCAGGGTCGGGACCGGACAGTGATGGCCGCGCGCGTCGATGAGGATCGGCTCAGACATCGAACACCGTCTCGGCCTCGGCGGCCGGCAGGATGCGATACTGGCCGGGCTCGAGATCGGCGGGCAGGGTGAGGCCACCAATCCGCTCGCGATGCAGCGTGACCACGTGGTTGCCGACGGCGGCGAACATCCGGCGGACCTGATGATAGCGACCCTCGGTGATGGTCAGCCGCGCGGTCTTCTCGTCGACCACCTCCAGCTGGGCCGGCAGCAGCGGCTTTTCCTCGCCCTCCAGCATCAGCGCCCCAGCGGCGAAGGTCTCGCCCTCCGAACCCTTCAGCGTCCGATCCAGCGTGGCCAGATAGGTCTTGGGCACGTGGCGCTTGGGCGAGATCACCCGATGCAGAAAGTCGCCATCGTCGGTGATCAGGATCAGGCCGCTGGTGTCCTTGTCCAGTCGGCCGACCGTGGACAGCCCCGGATCCCGGATCTGCCAACGACGCGGCAGCAGGTCGTAGATCTTCTGGCCGTCTTCCTTGTGCGAGCAGGTCACGCCCAGCGGCTTGTGCATCAGCAGCACCAGCGGGGCGGGTGGATCGACGGCGACGCCGCGGATGGTCATGCGCTCGGGCA
Organism: Caulobacter sp. GW821-FHT10E02; assembly: GCF_059415225.1. Lineage (NCBI taxonomy): Bacteria > Pseudomonadati > Pseudomonadota > Alphaproteobacteria > Caulobacterales > Caulobacteraceae > Caulobacter > Caulobacter sp. GW821-FHT10E02. The sequence goes on along the minus strand of NZ_JBWKMV010000001.1, from coordinate 1,459,835 downwards.
GGGTGGCGTCGACGGCGACCTTGGTCCCGGAGTCCTTCAACACCTTGCCATCCAGCACGACCTTGCCGTTGGCGACCAGCGCCTGGACGTCCTTGCGGCTGCCGTAGCCGAGGTTGGCCAACAGCCGGTCCAGCCGCGCCATCAGGGCCTTGGCCATTACTTGCGGGCCTCAAAGACCTTGTAGCCGCCGCCCTCGGCGGCCAGCCGGACCTTGCTGAAGCTCTCGCCCAGGATCGCCTCGTAGGGCAGGTGGCGGTTGGCCACCATCCACAGCACGCCGCTCTTGCGCAGGGCGCCGGCGGCCGAGGCGATGAAGGCCTGGCCCAGGGTCTTGTCCTCGCCGCCGCCTTCGTGGAACGGCGGGTTGCTGACGATGAAGTCCAGGTCTTTCAGCTCGGTCTGGCGAACATCGCCCCAGACGAAGTCGGCGCGGGGATCGGTAACGTTGCGTTTGGAGACATCCAGGGCGCGGCGATCCAGCTCGACCAAGGTCAGCTTGGTCACCTTGGGCGCGGTCAGGACGTTCAGCGCCAGCAGACCAATGCCGCCGCCGAAATCGGCGCCGGCGCCTGAGAACTCGGGCAGGACCTGCAGCAGGGCGTTGGTGCCGGCGTCCAGGCGATCCCAGCTGAACACGCCGGGCTGGGTCCACAGGCCGTTCTCGGAGATCTGGCGCGGCGCGCCGGCCTTGATCGCCTCGTCCAGACCCTTGATCACGGCCGGACGAACGACCAGGCAGATGCGGTTGTGGCGGCGGGCGCTCTCGCCGACCTCGCAGCCCAGGGCCTCGAGCTCCTTCTTCAGGCGGAGGCCGCCGCGATCCTTCGGGGCGAAGGCGGTCATGCGGCCGCCCGGCGCCAGAACGCGCAACGCCTGGGCGAGGACATATCGTCGCTCCACCGCGCCGGCAGGGGCGCGGACGGTCACGGCGGTAAAGGATTCGTCCGCAACCGAGGCGATGTCGCTCGCGCCGACGATCAACGGCGACAGCTGCACGGCGTCCGCCGCGGACGGCGCCAGGTCATGATCGGCCTGGCCATAGATCGCGGTATTGGAAGCCGACATGCTTGTCCTGAAAGGGTTTTCCGGTCGCCAAGAGCTCTGGCGGACAGAGTGGGATTCGAACCCACGGTAGGCTTTCACCTACGGCGGTTTTCAAGACCGCTGCCTTAAACCACTCGGCCATCTGTCCGGAGCAGGCGGCTATATCAGCGCGTCACGGCCTTAACCAGACTTCAAAACAAACAGGTGACGATGTGAGCTCGGAAGGGGTGTGGGCCCGTCTGGACGACCATCGTATGAACCAGCGCATCGAACAGGTTTGGCGGATTGCGCGTAACCTCGGCTTGATGGCCCTGGCCGCCGCGAGCCTCGCCGCCTGCGCCACGCCCAAGTACGACGTCGGCAAGTCCGGCTACACGGCCACGGCGCGCAACGAGACCACGCGAGGCTCGGCCCCGCGTAGCGGCTCGACGGTCGGTCGCGACGGCAAGCCGCTGCGCGGCACCGAAAAGCCCTATCAGATCAATGGTATCTGGTACTATCCGCGTCAGGACAAGGACTACAACGTCGTCGGCGTCGGCTCGTGGTACGGCGAGCAGTTCCACAACCGTCGCACGTCCAATGGCGAAGTCTTCGACATGGACATCCCGTCGGCGGCCCATAAGACCTTGCCGCTGCCCAGCCTGGTCGAGGTGACCAACCTCGACAACGGCAAGAAGATGATCGTGCGGGTCAACGACCGCGGGCCGTTTGTTGAAGGCCGCATCATCGACCTGTCCAAGGCCGCCGCCCAGCAGCTGGGCTACTATCGCAATGGCGTGGCCCGCGTGCGGGTGAAGTATGTCGGCCCGGCCCCGAAGAACGCCTTCGACGGTCCGCGCCAATATGCCGTGCAGCAGACCGCGGTTCCACCGCCTCCGCCCGCGCCGCCGCGCGAGCGCAGCTTCGACGACATCAAGGAGCCGACGCAGCGGGTGCAGATCATCCCGTCGCGCGAGCCGGCTCCTGACTGGGGCTCGGCCCCGCCGATCAATCCGCCCGACCGCATCTACGCCTCGGCCGCCAAGTCCGGTTTCCGGGTCCAGGCCGGCTCGTTCTCCAGCCGCGAGAACGCCGAGAAGGCCGTGCGCGCGCTGTCCGGCGCGGGTGACGCCAAGATCGACGCCATCGAACGGGCCAGCGGCACGCTCTATCGCGTCACGGTCTCGGCCGGCCAGAGCGAGGGCGAGGCCTGGAGCCTGCGCCAGCGGGTCGAGTCGTTGGGCTATCAGGGCGCGACGGTTCTTCGTCCGTAAGCACCTCTGGACAAGCCTCGGAAACCGGTCGAATGAGGCCGGGTGACCCAGGGTTCTTTCATCAGTTTCGAAGGCGGGGAGGGGGCGGGCAAGTCCACCCAGATCCGCCGCCTAGCCGAGCGCCTGAGCGCGGCCGGCCATGACGTCGTCGTCACTCGCGAGCCGGGCGGCAGCCCGGGCGCCGAGGCTATCCGCGAGCTGCTGGTCAACGGTTCGGCCGACCGCTGGTCGCCGGTCACCGAGACCCTGCTGATGTACGCCTCGCGCCGCGACCACCTGGAGCGGGTGATCCGTCCGGCGCTGGCGCAGGGCAAGGTCGTGCTGTGCGACCGCTTCGCCGATTCCACCCGGGCCTATCAGGGGGCGGGCGGCGGAACGCCGGCCAGCCTGATCGCGGCCATGGAAGAGCACGTGCTGAACGGCACGATCCCGACCCTGACCCTGATCCTGGACCTGCCCGCCGAGGTCGGCCTGAGCCGCGCCGAAGCGCGCGGCGGGGCGGCGCGGTTCGAGTCCAAGGGCCTGGACTTCCACCAGCGCCTGCGCGCCGGCTATCTGGAGATCGCCCGCCGCGAGCCCGAGCGCTGCGTCGTCATCGACGCCGACGCTGAGCTGGACGCGGTGACCGCCGCCATCGCCGACGCCGTGGCCGAACGGCTGGCGCTCTGATGCCGGCCCATCCGCGCGACGTCTACGGCCTGGAAGGCCAATCGGCCGCCGAGGCCTCGTTCCTCGACGCGCTGGATCGCGGCCGGCTGCACCACGCCTGGCTGCTGACCGGGCCCGAGGGCGTGGGCAAGGCGACCCTGGCCTACCGCATGGCCCGCCGCCTGCTGGGTGCGCGGCCCGATCCGTCGATGGGCCTGCTGGGCGCGGCGCCGTCGGATGTTGTCAGCCGCCAGGTCGCCGCCCGCTCGCATCCCGACCTGATGGTGCTGGAGCGCCTGACCGACGACGGCAAGGCGCGAAAGTCGATCCCCGTGGACGAGGCCCGCCAGCTGCCGGAGTTCTTTTCCACCACGCCGGCTGTCTCGCCCTATCGCGTGGCGATCATCGACGCGGCCGACGATCTGAACGTCAACGCCGCCAACGCCGTGCTGAAGACGCTGGAGGAGCCGCCGCCACGCGGAGTGATCCTGCTGATCAGCCACGCGCCGGGTAAGCTGCTGCCGACTATCCGCTCGCGTTGCCGGCGCCTGATGGTGCCCGCGCCGGGCGTGCCGGCCGCCGCCGAGATGGTCGAGCGCATGGCCGATGTGTCCGGCCGCGACGCCGAGCGCCTGGCCCGCATGGCCCACGGCGCGCCGGGCAAGGCGCTGCAACTGGCCGCCGCCAAGGCCATCGAGATGGATGACGCGGCCAACGAAATCCTGCGCGGCCTGCCCAAGATCGACGAGGGCGCGGTCCTGGCCCTGACCGACACCTTCCGGGGCGCGGAGGGCGCGGCCCGGTTCGAGCTCCTGATGGAGCGCATGGCCGACCAGGTGCGGATCTTCGCCACCCAGGTCGCCGGCGACGGCAAGAACTCGCCCGGCCTGGACCGCTGGGCGACGGTGTGGGAGCGCCTCACCAACGCGCCGGGCGAGGCCGAGGCCGTGAACCTCGACCGCGCCGATGTGTTCTGGAGCGTCATCTCGGACTTGCGCGCGGCGGCCAAGACGGCGATTTGAGCGGCATGCTCATCGACAGCCATGTGAATCTCCACGCGCCCCAGTTCGCCGAGGACAAGGACGCCGTCATCGCCCGCGCTCGCGAGGCCGGCATCGGCCTGATGGTCACCATCTGCGACAAGGTCAGCTCGTTCGAAGCGGTGCACGCCATCGCCATGGCCGAGCCGGACATCTGGTGCACCGTCGGCACCCACCCGCACGAGTCCAAGGAAGACCCCGAGCTGACCGCCGCCCGCCTGGTCGAGCTGGCCCAGCGCCCGCGCGTCATCGGCATCGGCGAGTGCGGCCTGGACTTCCACTACGACCTGTCGCCGCGCGACGTGCAGGCGGCCGTGTTCCGCCAGCACTGCATCGCCGCGCGTGAAAGCGGCCTGCCGCTGGTGGTCCACACCCGCGAGGCCGACGACGTCATGGGCCAGATCCTGGAGGAGGAGCACGCGGCCGGGCCGTTCAAGATCCTGATGCACTGCTACACCAGCGGTCCGGCTCTCGCCGCCCGCGCCATGGCCTTGGGCGCCTGGTTCTCGGTCTCGGGCATCGCCACGTTCAAGCAGGCCGAGGACGTGCGCGAGGTCATCCGCGACATGCCGGCCGACAAGATCATCGTCGAGACCGACTGCCCGTACCTGGCCCCGATCCCGATGCGCGGCCGCCGCAACGAGCCGTCATATCTGCCGCATATCTACGACAAGCTGGCTGAGATTCGAGGCTGGAGCCGGGCCGACACCGAACAGCGGACCGAGGACGCCTTCTTCAACCTGTTCGACCGGATCCCTCGTCCATGACCGGACCGCTGGAGTTCACGATCCTGGGCTCCGGCTCCTCAGGCGGGGTCCCGCGCGCCGACGGCAATTGGGGCGACTGCGATCCGGCCGAGCCCAAGAACCACCGCTCGCGCTGTTCGCTGCTGGTGCGGAGACTAGGGCAGGGGCCTCAGCACGAGACCACCGTCGTCGTCGACACCTCGCCGGACCTGCGCCTGCAGACCGCCACGGCCGGCGTGAAGCGGGTCGACGCGGCGCTCTACACCCACGACCACGCCGACCAGGCGCACGGCATCGACGACCTGCGGCCGTTCTTCCTGAACCAGCGCCAGCGCATCCCGACCTGGATGGACCAGGCCACGCACGACGGCCTGCTGACGCGGTTCGAGTACATCTTCAAGACGCGCGGCGGCTATCCAGCGATCATGGAGCCGCGCCTGATCCCGCCGCTGGGCGAGGACTTCGAGATCGACGGCCCCTCGGGAGCGATCCCGGTCCACACCTTCGACGTCGACCACGGCGAGATCCGCGCGGTCGGCTACCGCTTCGGCGGCGTCGCCTACACCCCCGACGTCCGCGCCATCCCGGACGGCAGCTGGGCGGACCTGGCCGATCTCGACGTCTGGATCGTCGACGCGTTGCGCTGGACGCCGCACCCGACCCACGCCCACGTCGAACTGGCCCTGGAGTGGATCGCCAAGGCCAAGCCCAAGCGCGCCATCCTGACCAACCTGCACATCGACCTGGATTACAATGCCCTGACCGCTCGCCTGCCGGCCGGCGTCGAGGCGGGCTACGACGGTCTGCGCTTCACGCTCTAGGCAACTTTCCGGACCACTCCGGAGTTCTCCCACTGCGTCGCTTCGAAGTCCCGTGCGCGTTTTGGGCGCCGACTTGTGCCCTTCGTCGCAACTTTTGCCGAGTTTGGCGAAAACTTGGCTCTACGTAACAGCGTTGAAATAAGCTCGTTCAACAACACCGTCATAGGGACGCGGTAGGGTCTCCTTCCCGAGCGTCACTGACCAGACCATCCCATGGCTGAAACCGTCACCATTTCCCGCGATGTCTTCCAGCGCCTCCGCTCGCGCCTGCCGGCGGTGACGCGCGAGCATCTGTTCGACTGCTATGCGATCAGCGAGACCACCTGGACCAAGCTGCGTGACGGCAAGCCGGTGAAGCGCTCGACGCTGGACCGCATCCTGGCCAAGCTCGCGGCGCTGGACGCCCGGACGGCCGCCAAGAGCGTCGCGGCCTGAAGTCCCGAGGCCATTAGGCGGCAGCGGCTTGAGCCGCTGTCGCGCAAGCACGTTCAACGCCCTCTCCGGAAACGGGGAGGGCTTTTTCGTGTCGCGATCGCCCACCCGTCTTTTCTCATGTTCCGAGTGCAATGTGCGAATCGGCACATACCTATGGATGTATTTGAATGATTGTCCCCTTAAGCGTGCATTGATCGCGCCTTGCACGTTGGCCGCACGACCCCCTCGTGCGCGCCGCCCCGCGCGACAAAGGGAACAACCATGAGCCAGATCATCGACATCAATGTTGTTTTCGACACCGAGACCCTCGTCTCGAAGTATCCTAACCCCAGCCAGAACTCGAACGCTCCGACCGGCATCGCCCACCAGGACGCGTACATGATCGCCCAGGCCTCCGACGTGCTGGGCGGCCAGGCCACGGCCGACCTGAACGTCTCGGCCAGCATCGGCGACGTCGTCCGCTGGCGCTCGGAGTCGCTGTCGGGCAATTCCGATCAGAGCGTGGTCATCTACAATATCGTGAAGTTCTCGGGCACCGCGGTGACCGGGCCGATCCAGCCGATCACCGCCAGCCCGACCATGCCGATCCCGAATTCGGCCAATCCGGTGCAGTACACGCCGACCTCGCAGTACGACTACTACCTGAACGCCAACGTCACGACGAACGGGACCGAGGGCTATCAGGTCTGGTTCTACATCGTGCAGCGCAACCACTCGACCCTGACGACCATCGGCTACTACTACTGGGATCCGACCCTGACGGTGTCCTGAAGCCTGTCCTGTTCCCGCCGTCGCTCCGGCGACGGCGGGCCTTGGCGCCTCGCGCGCCGCCTCCGAACGGATCGTCAGCCATGCGCTCGCCCCTGAACGTGACCGCCGTCTTCGACACCCAGTTCATCCTGACCGAGACCCAAGACCCCAGCCAAGACCCCGAGCAGCCGACCCCGGCGCCGGAAAAGGCGGTCTATCTGATCGCCGCCAACGCCCTCGGCCCGATGGGCGGACGCCGCCTGGTCCTGCCTTGCGAGCGCGAAGACGCCCTGGCCTGGCGCGGCCTGACCCTGTCCGGCGACGCCGACCAGAGCGTGATCATCTACCGGATCGACCACGCCGACGGCGTCCGTTCCACCGGCCCGGCCCTGGCGGTCTCGAACGAGGTGCCTCAGCCCGTTCCGGACAGCCAGTCGCCGACGGAATATTCAGTCGAACCGCAGTACGACTATCACCTGACCACGCCGATCAGGGCCTTGGGAGAGCAGATCACCCGGCTGGACTTCTACATCGTCGACCGCCAGCACTCGACGCTGACGACGCTGGGCTATTTCTCATGGAACGCGACGTTGGTCCTGGCCGCGCGCGATGAACCGATCGAGCCGCCAGAGGATCCATCGGCGGACCCGCCGGATCCGGACGTGACGCCTGACAAGCCGTCGGAAACCTAGCGCCGCCGGCGATCTTTATGCCGCCCTTATGGGGCGGCCCAGCTTCGACATAGAGCCCTTACGCTCGCACATGGTCCAAGGCCTCCAACAAAGGAGGCCCTTATGGCTGATCTTATCTTTGGGGCGCTGGCGCTTGGCCTGTTCGCCCTGTTCGGCGCTTTCGCCGCCGCGCTGAGGCGCGTGTGACCATGCTCGTGAACTTCCTGTGGGCCGCCGGGGCGATCGTCGTCGCCGGCTACATGGTCGCGGCGATGCTGCGACCCGACAAGTTCTGACGGACATACTCCTATGAATTGGCAAGGGTGGGCGGAGATCGCCCTCACGCTTGGCCTGGCGGTCGCGATTGGCTGGCCGCTGGGCGTTTTCATGTCGCGCGTCTGGAATGGCGAACGCACCTGGCTCGATCCGGTGATGAAGCCGTTCGAGGCCTTCTTCTACACCGCCTGCGGCATTGATCCGAAGAAGAGCCAGACCTGGCACGGCTATGCCGCCGCGCTGCTGGCCTTCAACCTGATCGGCTTCATCATCACCTACGCCGTCCTGCGCCTGCAGGGCGTACTGCCGCTGAACCCGCAAGGCTTCCCGGGCCTGTCGGGCCACCTGGCGTTCAACACCGCCATCAGCTTCGTCACCAACACCAACTGGCAAAGCTATGCGGGCGAGACGACCATGTCGACGCTCAGCCAGATGCTGGTGCTGACCACCCAGAACTTCGTCTCGGCCGCGACCGGCGCGACGGTGGCGGCCGCCCTGGCGCGGGCCTTCACGGCCAACAAGGGCGAAGGCGTCGGCAACTTCTGGGCCGATCTGATCCGCACCACGCTCTACGTGCTGCTGCCGGTCTCGTTCGTCGTGGCCGTGCTGCTGGTCGCCCTGGGCATTCCCCAGACCCTGTCAGCGGGTGTCCTGGCCCATACGATGGAAGGCGCCGAGCAGAAGATCTCGCTCTACGCCGTGGCTTCGCAGGAAGCGGTCAAGATGCTGGGCATCAACGGCGGCGGCATCTTCAACGCCAACTCCGCGCACCCGTTCGAGAACCCGACGGCGCTGACTAACCTGATCACCGCGATCTCGATCAACGTGCTGGGCTGGGCCGCCTTCTTCGCTTTCGGTCGTAGCGCCTTCGCCAAGAAGGACATCCGCGCCCTCGTGATCGCCGCCTCCGTACTGCTGTTCGCTGGCGCGGCGACGATCTACGCCACCGAGACCCGTACGCCTCCGGCCCAACTGGCCGCCGGTGTCGAGACGACGGTCAACATGGAAGGCAAGGAGGTCCGCTTCGGCGCGCCCGCCACGGCCGCTTGGGCCGCCGCGACGACCGGCGCCTCGAACGGTTCGGTCAACGGCATGCACTCCAGCCTGATGCCGCTGGGCGGCGGCATGGCGATGTTCCTGATGCACCTGGGCGAGATCCTGCCCGGCGGCATCGGCTCGGGCATCGCCGTCATGGTGGTCATGGCCATCCTGGCCGTGTTCGTCGCCGGTCTGATGGTGGGCCGCACGCCCGAATACATGGGCAAGAAGATCGAGGCTCGCGAAGTGAAGCTATCGATCTTGGCGGTCCTGGCCATCCCGGTCTCGACCCTGGGCTTCGCCGCCATCGCCGCGGTGTTGCCGGAAGCCTTGAAGGGCCTGATGCACTCGGGGCCGCACGGCCTGTCGGAGATCCTCTACGCCTACACCTCGGCCACGGCCAACAACGGCTCGGCGTTCGCTGGTCTGACCGCCAACGCGCCGTGGTGGGACACGACCCTGGGCGTCTCCATGATGCTGGGCCGCTTCCCGCCGATCATCGCGGTGCTGGCCATCGCCGGCGCCCTGGCGGCCAAGCCCAAGCTGGCCCCGTCGGCCGGCACGCTGCCCACGCACGGCGGTCTCTTCGTCGGCCTCCTGATCGGGGTGATCCTGATCCTCGGCGGCCTGCAATTCTTCCCCGCTCTGGCCCTGGGTCCGATCGTCGAGCACTTCCAAGCGCTCGCCTTCGTGGCCGGCCACTGATCCAAAGGGATCACTCCTATGACAACCGTTGAAACCCATGCCGGCGAGGGGCGTCGCTCCATCGCCGGCGGCCTCTCCGGGGCGGTCCTGGCCCGCGCGGCCAAGGACAGCTTCGTGAAGCTGGATCCGCGCAAGCTGACCAGCAACCCGGTGATCTTCGCCACCTGGATCGTGGCCCTGCTGTCGACCGTCTCGGCGGTCGCGGCCATCGCCGCCCACCAGTCGGCGGGCTTCGCCATCCAGGTCGCCCTGTGGCTCTGGGCCACGGTGCTGTTCGCCAACCTAGCCGAGAGCGTCGCCGAAGGGCGGGGCAAGGCCGCGGCCGACAGCCTGCGCGCCGCCCGCGTCACCACCAAGGCCAAGCTGATCGTCGACCCGAAGACCGGGACCTGGGTCCCGACCCCGGCCCACAAGCTGGGGGTAGGGGAGATCGTCCTGGTCGAGGCCGGCGACGTCATCCCGACCGACGGCGAGATCATCGAGGGCGTGGCCAGCGTCAACGAAGCCGCCATCACCGGTGAGAGCGCCCCGGTCATCCGCGAAAGCGGCGGCGACCGCTCGGCCGTCACCGGCGGCACCACGGTGGTCTCGGACTGGCTGAAGATCCGCGTCACCGCCGCGCCGGGCTCGACCTTCCTCGACCGCATGATCGCCATGGTCGAGGGCGCGGACCGTCGCAAGACGCCGAACGAGATCGCCCTGGCCGTGCTGCTGGCGGGTCTGACCCTGATCTTCCTGATCGCGGTCGTCACCCTGCTGGGCCTGGGTAAGTTCTCGGGCGTCAACCTGGACCCGATCGTGCTGGGCGCGCTGTTCATCACGCTTATTCCAACGACCATTGGCGGACTCCTGTCCGCAGTCGGCATCGCCGGCATGGACCGCCTGCTGAAGGTCAACGTCCTGGCCACCTCGGGCCGGGCCGTGGAAGCGGCCGGCGACGTCGACACCCTGCTGCTGGACAAGACCGGCACCATCACCTTCGGCAACCGCATGGCCACCGAAGTGATCCCGGCTCCCGGCGTCCGTCCCGACGTCGCCCTGCGCGCCGCCCTGATGGCCTCCATGGCCGACGAGACCCCGGAAGGCCGCTCGATCATCGAGCTGGGCCGCAACCAGGGCGTCGTGGTCGAGGCTCCGGCCGGCGCCACCGCCATCGCCTTCAGCGCCACGACCCGCCAGTCGGGCCTGGACGCCGATGGCCGTAGCTGGCGCAAGGGCGCGGTCGACGCCGTCTACCGTTCGCTGGCCCTGGATCCCAAGGCCGTCCCGGCCGAGGTCGCCGCCGCCGTGGATCGTATCGCCCGCTCGGGCGGCACGCCCCTGGCCGTCAGCGAGGACGGCGCCCTGGTCGGCGTCATCCACCTGAAGGACGTCGTGAAGCCCGGCGTGAAGGCCCGCTTCGCCGACCTGCGCCGCATGGGCCTGCGCACCGTGATGATCACCGGCGACAACCCGGTGACCGCCGCGGCCATTGCTTCGGAAGCCGGCGTCGACGACTTCCTCGCCGAGGCCACGCCGGAGGACAAGCTGCGCCTGATGCGCGACGAGCAGGCGAAAGGCCGTCTGGTCGCCATGTGCGGCGACGGCGCCAACGACGCCCCGGCCCTGGCTCAGGCCGATGTCGGCGTGGCCATGCAGACCGGCGCCCAGGCCGCCCGCGAGGCCGGCAACATGGTCGATCTGGACAGCGATCCCACCAAGGTCATCGAGATTGTCGAGGTCGGCAAGCAGATGCTGATCACCCGCGGCGCGCTGACGACCTTCTCGATCGCCAACGACGTGGCCAAGTACTTCGCCATCATCCCGGCGATGTTCGTGGTGGCGCTGCCGGCCCTGGGCGCGCTGAACGTGATGCATCTGCACAGCCCGCAGAGCGCCATCCTGTCGGCGGTGATCTTCAACGCCCTGATCATCGCGGCGCTGATCCCGCTGGCCCTCAAAGGCGTGAAGTACCGCGCCATCGGCGCCGGCAAGCTCCTGTCGCGCAACCTGACCGTCTACGGCCTGGGCGGCCTGATCGCCCCGTTCGTCGGCATCAAGCTGATCGACATGGTCATCTCGGCCCTGGGCCTGGCCTGATGCGGGACCCGATCGTGAAAGACCTGATCTTCGGCGTCGTCGCGATCGGGATCCTCTTCCTGGCGGCCTGGTCCGCCTAACTATCTTCCTCTGAAAGAACCCCTCCAATGACCTCCCAGTTCGCTTTCCGTGTTCTCGCCGCCGCCTCGGCCCTGGCCCTCTCGGCCGGCGTCGCGCAGGCTCAGGACGCCCCGAAGCTGAGCTACAATGTCGGCGTCGCCTCGGACTACGTGTTCCGCGGTGTTTCGCAGACCAACGAGAACGCCCAGCTGTTCGGCGGCGTCGACCTGGCCGCCGGCAAGTTCTACGCCGGGACCTGGGCCTCGAACGTCGACTTCGGCGACAAGACCGATGCGGAGATCGACCTCTATGCCGGCTACAAGCCGACCCTGGGCCCGGCCTCGCTGGACTTCGGCGTGATCTATTACGGCTATGCCGGTGCGCCGAAGGGCGCCGACTACGGCAATGTCGAGTTCAAGGCCGCCGGCTCGATCCCGGCCGGCAAGGGCGCCCTGGGGGCTGCGGTGTTCTACAGCCCCGACAGCTTCGGCGCCGCCGACGAGGCCGTCTATTACGAGCTGAACGGCAGCTATCCGATCGTGGACAAGCTGTCGGTCTCCGCCGCCGTCGGTCGCCAGACCTACAAGGGAACCGGCGACTACACGACCTGGAACCTCGGCGCGGCCTACGCCATCAGCGACAAGCTGACCCTGGACCTGCGCTACCACGACACCGGCGAACACACCTTCGGCAAGCTGTACGGCAGCCGCGGCGTCATCTCGCTCAAGGCCGCCTTCTAAGGAGACGCCGCCATGCTTTCGCATCTTCGTCCGGCCCTGGTTTCCATGGGCCTCTTCACCGCGCTGCTGGGCCTGGCCTATCCGCTGGCCGTGACCGGCGTCGCCCAGGCGGCGTTCCCGGCCCAGGCCAACGGCAGCCTGGTCCGCGACGCCAAGGGGACGGTCATCGGCTCGTCCCTGATCGCCCAGGGCTTCAGCAAGCCTGAGTACCTGCATCCGCGTCCGTCGGCGGCCGGCAACGGCTACGACGCCTCGGCCTCCAGCGGCTCGAACATGGGTCCGCTGAACGACAAGCTGATCGAGCGCGAGACCACCGACGCCAAGGCGCTGCGGGCCGAAAACCCCGGCGTGGCCATTCCGGCCGACGCGGTCACCACCTCGGGCTCGGGCCTGGATCCGGACGTCTCGCCGGCCAACGCCCGCTTCCAGGCGCCGCGCATCGCCAAGGCCCGTCAGGTCCCTGTGGGCGAGGTCCAGGCCGTGATTGACGCCCAGACCAAAGCGCCGCTACTGGGCTTCATCGGCCAGCCGGCGGTGAACGTCCTGGCCGTCAACCGGGCGCTCGACGCGCGTTTCCCGAAGGACGGCTAGTTGCCAACCGAGGATCGCTCCCAAACCGAACCTGGGCGTCCCGATCCCGAGGCGCTCCTGGCCGCCGCCAACAAGGCGCGCCGGGGGCGCCTCAAGGTGTTTCTGGGCATGGCCCCGGGCGTGGGCAAGACCTACGAGATGCTGCGCGCCGCCCGCCGTCGGAAGGCCGAGGGCGTCGATGTCCTGATCGGTGTCGTCGAGACCCACGGCCGCCGCGAGACCGAGAGCCTGCTGCGCGGCATGGAGGTCCTGCCGCGCAAGTCGATCGAGCATCGCGGCAACGTGCTGATGGAGTTCGACATCGACGAGGCCCTGGCGCGCAAGCCCAAGGTGCTGCTGGTCGATGAGTACGCTCACTCCAACGCCCCCGGCTCGCGCCATCCCAAGCGCTGGCAGGACGTCGAGGAGTTGCTGGACGCCGGCGTCGATGTCTGGACCACCCTGAACGTCCAGCACCTGGAGAGCCTGGTCGAGGTCATCCTGCGCATCACCGGCGTGCGCCAGCGCGAGACCGTGCCCGACAGCGCCCTGTCGCGCGCCGACTCCATCGAACTGGTGGACATCACGCCCGAGGAACTGCGCGAGCGGATGGCGGCCGGCAAGGTCTATGTCCCCGAGACCGCGCGGCTGGCGGCGGACAATTTCTTCAAGGTCGAGAACCTCACCGCCCTGCGCGAACTGGCCCTGCGTCGCGCGGCCCAGACGGTCGATGACCAGCTGGTCGCCGCCATGCGCGAGAAGGGTGTCGAAGGTCCCTGGGCGGCCGGCGAGCGGATCCTCGTCCTGGTCAGCGGCGACGCCATGGCTGGCTCGCTGGTTCGCGCGGGCCGCCGGCTGTCGGACATGATGATGGACGCGCCGTGGATCGTGGCCCACGTCGAGCGCACCGACCGGCCGGTGGCCGGGGCGGGCAGCGCCGCGCGGCTTGGCGAGGCTTATAGGCTGGCCGAGCAACTGGGCGGCACGACCGTGGCCCTGACCGGCGGCGACATCGTCGCGACCGTCATGGCCTATGCCCGGCGCAGCAACGTCACCCAGATCGTCATCGGCAAGACGGTCGAGAGCTATTGGCGCGAGCGCCTGGGCCGGTCGCTGGCCTCGGCCCTGCTGCGCGAGGCGCGCGGCGTGGCGGTGCACGTGGTCACCGAGGCCAGCCACGAGCGCGAGCCGAAACCGGCCAAGCCGTTCGGGCTGGGCGCCTGGCAGGGCTATGCGGTCGGGGCGCTGTTCGTCCTGGCCGCCACGCTGAGCGCCTGGGGCCTGGACGTCGTCTTCGACCACGTCGATCTGGGAATGATCTTCCTGGCCGCCGTGCTGGCCGCTGGGGTGCTGCACGGCCTACGGCCGGCGCTGGTCGCCGCGACCGTGGCGTTCTTCATCTACAACTACCTGTTCCTGGAGCCGCGCTACAGCCTGGCGATCGGCGCTCCGACCGACTTCATCACCTTAGTGGTGTTCTGGGCCGTGGCCCTGGCGTCCGGCGGCCTGGCGGGCCGGGTCCGCGACCAGGCCCTGGGCTCGCAGCGTCGCGCCGCCGCCGTCGCCACCTTGCTGGCCGCTAGCCGCACGCTTTCGGCGGCCTCTGGCAAAGACGCCGTCGCGCGGGCCCTGGCCGAGCAGGTCGCCGCCGCGGCCGGCGGGCGCTCGCTGGTGCTACTGCCGCAGGGCGAAGAGCTCGCGCCCGTCGCCGGCGCGCCCAACCTGGAGGCGCTCGACGCCGCCCAGATGGCCGCCGCCCGCTGGGCCTGGGAGAAGGGGGAGGCCGCCGGCTTCGGCACCGGCACCCTGCCTCAAGCCCGCTGGACCTTCTGGCCGCTGCAGGGCGTGCGCGCTCGCACCGGCGTGGCGGGGATCGAGGCTGGAGCGGCTCCGCCGGGCTCGGAGCTGGAGCGGCTAGTCCTGGCGCTGCTGGAGCAGGGCGCCGTGGCGCTGGAGCGCTCGCAACTGGCCTCCGAGGCGCTGGAGACGGAGACTTTGCGCCGCGCCGACCGCTTCCGTTCGGCCCTGATGAACTCGGTCAGCCACGACCTACGCACGCCGCTGTCCACGGTATTGGGCGCGTCCAGCACGCTGCTCGACTACGGCGACAAGATGAAGAAGGCCGTGCGCGACGACCTGCTGGTCAGCATCCGCGAGGAGGCCGAGCGGCTCAGCCGCTACGTCGCCAACCTGCTGGACATGACCCGGCTGGAAGGCGGGGGCTTGAAGCTGCGCACCGACTGGGTCGACGTGCGCGACGTGCTCAACGCCGCCGGCGAGCGGGTGACCCGTCGCCTCGGCGGGCGGACCCTGGCGCGGGACTATCCGACCTCCCTGACCTTGGTCCAGGCTGACGCGAGCCTTCTGGAGCAAGTCATTGTCAATATTCTGGAAAACGCCATCACCTACAGCGAGGCGGGCAGTCGGATCGAACTGGCGGCCTATGAGGATCGCGGCAATGTCGTGATCAGCGTCGAGGACGAGGGCAGGGGCGTGCCGCCCGCCGAGCTGGAGCGGATCTTCGACAAGTTCCGCCGCATGGAGGAGCCTAGCGACCGCCACCAGGGCGCCGGCCTGGGCTTGGCCATCGCCAAAGGCTTCGTCGACGCCATGGGCGGCCGGATCGCCGCCGCCAGCCCGATCCACGACGGACGCGGCACCCGGATGCTGATCAGCCTGCCCAAGACCATCGCCACGCCGCGTGATCTGCTATGACCAGCGCCATGAGTTCGCGACAGCGCATCCTCGTCATCGACGACGAGCCGCAGATCCATCGCTTCCTGGGTCCCGCTCTGGACGCGGCCGGCTACGAGCCGCTGCGCGCGGACGGCGGCCAGGAGGGCCTGCGCGGCATCGCTCTGTGGTCGCCAGACGCCGTGGTGCTGGACCTTGGCCTGCCCGACATGGACGGCAAGGAGGTGCTGGAGAAGGCGAGGGCGTTCTACGACGGCCCGATCCTGATCCTGTCGGCCCGCGACCGCGAGATCGAGAAGATCGAGGCTCTAGACCGGGGCGCCAACGACTATGTCGAGAAGCCGTTCGGGGTCGGCGAACTGCTGGCCCGCCTGCGCGCCGCCATGCGCCAGGCCGGCCGCGCCCAGGCGCCCAGCGGTCCGATCCGCGCCGGCGATGTCGAGATCGATCTGGAAAAGCGCCGCGTCACCCGCGCCGGCGAGGCCGTGAAGCTGTCGCCGCGCGAATACGACGTGCTGGTGCGCCTGGCCCAGGGGCACGGCAAGGTGCTGACCCACAAGGAGCTGCTGACGGCCGTCTGGGGTCCCGCCCACGCGCAGGACACCCAGTACCTGCGCGTCTTCGTCGGCCAGCTGCGTCAGAAGCTGGAGGCCGACCCGGCCTCGCCCAAGCTGCTGCAGACCGAGCCGGGCGTCGGCTACCGCTTCGTGGACGACGGGGCCTAGCTGCGGCGGACGCGGATGGCTGGCTGGCTGCCGATCTTCATCATGTAGCTGCCCATCGACGCCTTCTTGACCTCGATCGTGTCGCCGGCCTTGGGCGGCTTGCCCACCGGCGTATCGTCGATCTGGCGCCAGACCGCGCCGTCTTCCAGCGTGACGACCAGCCGCTGCTCGGCGTCGACGCGGGCGCTCTTGACCACGGACTGCAGCTTCTCGGTCTCGGCCTTGTCGACGCCCTTTTCCAGGATCGACAGCGTCGGCAGTTCCAGGCCGAACGCCTGGCGCCGGGCGGCGCGGGCGGTCTGCTTGTCGATGATGATGACCTCGCCGCTCTCCTGGGCCTTGGTCACCGACTGCGTGGCCTTGTCGTAGCAGGCCAGCCGCTCGGCGTCGGCGGTGATGGCGCGGCAGGCCTTCAGCGCGGCGATCACCGCCGGCTCGGCGGGTTCGGCGGCGAAGGCGGGGGCGGCCATCAGGGTCATGGCGGCGGCGAGCAGCAGCTTGGTCATCGGGACTCCTTACGCGGCCGAGCTTAGGCGGCTTTTGGCGCGTCGCCCAGCAGCCATCCGGTCAGCGACAGTCGCTTGGCGTCGGCATAGGAGGCGACCTGGGCCACCGAGTGGGCCGTGGGCACCTTGAACAGGGTCAGCACGTTGAACTCCGGCTTGAAGCCGCGCGTCACGTTGCCCTCGGCGTCGTGGAACAGCAGCTGGCCGCCCCAGTCGGCGCGCCACTGGCGGGTGAAGCCCAGGGTGAAGGCGGCCAGACGCGTGTCCTTGCGGTGGCTGTCGTCGTGCAGGGTGAGGAAGTCGCCAGCGCGATAATAGGACGCCTGGGCCCGCACGCCCATCACGTCCGGCGCGCCGATCACCCGGCGGCCGAAGTCCAGGAAGTCCTCGCTCTGCAGAAACTGCGTCGCGCGATGGATCGGCGCCTCGGTGCTGCGCAGATATTCGTCCTGCAAGGCATAGGACATGTGCACGAAGGAAAAGCCCTTCGCCGCGCGCTTGAGCGCACTTTGCAGGAACTGACGGACCTGGGCCTCGCCGAATTTCTTGATGACCTCAGGCGTGATGACCAGCGTTTCCAGGGTCTCGTCCGGCGCGACGATGCTCCAGGTCAGGCCCTCCATGGTCCTGGCGACATCCTCGGCGTCGGCTGGCGTCAGGAAGACCGGGATCTGCACGAACCCATCGCGCGCGAACCGCGTCGCGAACGTCTCGACCGCCAGGTCGCCGTTGATTCTGAGGGGAGGGTGCGTGGGCATGTCGGACTCGTCGGTACTGCTTCGCGAGCATGGATTTGCTCGGATTTTATTCAAGAGGTGCTTTTCGTCCCCGTGCAACTGCCCCTGTGGCGCAATCGCCATTTACCTGGGGCGACTTGTCGCAGGTATGCGTGCGTCTCAAGTCGAAAGACGAATATTGTCGGCAAAACGACGTTCTCAGGTCGCGCTTCGTAGCATACCATCGCCTCGAAATGAGTTTCGGAAGTAACTTTTTCCGGCCTGTTCATGGGGGGTGATCTGTATCGGCAACGTCGTTTGATTAGGGCGAAAACGTCGATTACCGGTCGATTACTTCGTAGATTTTATACGACATTGCGATGTCGCAACGAAGTCACCCACCTCCATCTCGTTGAAAATACACAAACTTGACCAACCGGCCATCTGGCCCTGTGTCAGGTGCGTCACATTTGGGTCACAGGTGGAAATTTCCTGGGCATTTCGCCCCTGGGACTAATTGACCAAGGGTCGTCGAATTCCACTCTTGCTCGCAAATCCCGGTTCCAGGGGGGACGGGGGAGCGTCGCATGCCCATCCGCAGGGCGCGGCGTATAAGTTTTGGAGGTGGAATTTGTTTAGTGTAGCGACCCGTAGAAAGCGCCTGCTGGCGTCCTCGATCCTTTGCGGTTTCATGCTGCCGGCGGCTGGCGCCTGGGCGCAACAAGCGACTCCGGATGAGTCGGCTCAGGTCGAAGAAATCGTCGTCACTGGTTCGCGCATCGCGCGTCCCGACCTGACCTCCTCGAGCCCGGTCGCCCAGGTTGGCGCCCAGGAGCTCAAGCAATCGGGCGTGGTGAACACCGAAAACCTGCTGAACACCCTGCCGCAGGCCGTTCCGGGCATCACCTCGACCGTCAACAACGGCAGCAACGGCACCGCCACGGTCAACCTGCGCGGCCTCGGCTCGAACCGCACCCTGGTGCTGGTGGATGGCAAGCGCCAGACCCCGACCACCCAGGGCGGCAGCGTCGACCTGAACCTGATCCCGCCGGCCCTGATCAAGCGCATCGACGTCGTGTCGGGCGGCGGTTCGGCCGTTTACGGTTCGGACGCCGTCGCCGGCGTTGTGAACTTCGTGCTGAAGAACGACTTCGAAGGCCTGGAATTCACGGCCGGCTATCAGGACACCGACAAGGGCGAAGCCCCGATCTATTCGTCGGACCTGACCATCGGCGCCAACTTCGCCGATCGTAAGGGCAACGTCGTCCTGAGCCTGGGCTACAACAAGCGTGAAGCCCTGACCCAAGCCAAGCGCGGCGGCATGCTGAGCACGGCCTGGGGTGACAACGCGACCAAGACTGGCCTCGTGCCGTCGGGTTCGGGTTCGAACGAGCCGGGTCAAGTCGGCGCCTTCGTCGCCGGCAAGTTCATCACCCTGCCGGGCGTGGCCAACAACGCCGCCAACGCCGCGCTGTTCCTGACGGACGGCAACGTCCGCCTCTACAACTCGGCCACCGACACCTACAACTTCGCGCCGACCAACTACGTCCAGACGCCGCAAGAGCGCTTCTCGGTCACGTCGATGGCTAGCTACGAAATCAAGCCGGGCCTGACGGCCTACGCCAAGGGCAACTTCGTCAACAGCCAGGTCGTGACCCAGCTGGCGGCGACCCCGGTCGGCAGCCGTACGTTCCGCTTCTCGCTGGACAACAACCCCTTCCTGACCGCGGCTGCTAAGCAAGCTCTGAACAGCCTGGGTTCGTCGACCGCCTACACCATCCCGGCCTCGAGCTCGTGGACGGCCGGCACGTTCACCGACCTCGACGCGAACGGCAACGGCATCTTCGACACCGTCACCGGCGTGTTCAACCGCCGCCTGAGCGAAGTCGGCCCGCGTATCTCGAAGTTCAACTTCTTCGGCTACCAGATGCAGCTGGGCGTGAAGGGTGACATCTCGGCCATCAACGGTGGCTTCGACGTCTACTACCAGTACGGCAACACGCACGGCAGCAACTCGCTGATCGGCGACACCAGCCTGGCTCGCATCCAGCAAGCCCTGCTGCTGAACGCCGCCGGCACCGGCTGCTTGGATCCGTCGGGCGGCTGCGTGCCGATCAACCTGTTCGGCCAAGGCAACATCTCGAAGGCTGCTGCGGAATTCATCAAGACCCGCATCAACTCGTCGCAAGACTATGAGCAGCAGTACGCCGGCTTTAACATCAACGGCGACACGGCGAACATGTTCTCGCTGCCGGCCGGCCCGATCGGCTTCGCCGTCGGCGCTGAATACCGTGCGGAAGAGTTCGCCTTCCTGCCCAGCCAGGATCTGGCCACCGGCAACCTGACGGGCTTCAACGCCAGCCCGCCGGTCTCGGGTCGCTTCGACGTCTACGAAGGCTACGCCGAAGTCCTGGTTCCGCTGCTGAAGGACCTGCCGCTGATCAAGGCGCTGGACCTGGAACTGGCCGGCCGTACGTCGGACTACACGGGCCAACCGCACCCGGTTAAGACCTGGAAGGTCGCCGGTTCGTGGAAGGTGTTCGACGACCTGATGCTGCGCGCTTCGTACAACAAGGCGATCCGCGCTCCGTCGATCGGCGACCTGTACGCTCCGCAATCGAACGGCTTCCCGACCGCTACCGACCCCTGCTCGGCCCGTGGCGCTCCTAACGCCCAGATCCGTCAGGCCTGTATCAACTCGGGCGTCGCGGCCAGCGTCGTCGGTCTGATCAACGCCAACCAGCAGACCCAGACCCTGTCGGGCGGCAACCCGAACCTGCGTCCGGAAGAAGGCAAGACCTTCACGGCCGGCTTCGCCTACACGCCGTCGTGGCTGCCGGGCTTCTCGATGACCGCCGACTACTTCGACATCAAGATCAACGACGCTATCGCCTCCTTCGGCGGCAGCGCGTCGAACGTGATGAACGTGTGCTACGGCACGCTGGTCAACGGTAACCCGAGCTCGCCGTACTGCCAGGCGATCCGTCGCCTCGCCAACGGCTCGATCGACTTCGTTTCGCTCACCGCGCAGAACGTCGCCACGATCACCACGGCCGGCTTCGACGTCGGCGTGACCTATCGCACGACCATGGAAAACCTGGGTCTGCCGGATTGGGGCTCGCTGACCTTCCGCTCGCTGTACACCAACACCTGGGACTCGACCACGACGCCGGACGAGATCTCGGCCCCGGTGAAGTGCGCCGACAAGTTCGGCACGCGCTGCGGCAACCCGACCCCGCGCCACAAGCTGCGTTCGACCATGAACTGGACCAAGGACCAGTTCGGCGTGAACCTGGTTTGGAGCCACCTGGACGACGTCAACGACGACGCTCCGGGCACGGTCTACACCGTCGAGCGTATCGGCGCGAAGAACTACTGGGATCTGTCGGGCGACTGGAGCATCAACGACAACGTCGCCTTCACGGCCGGCGTGCGCAACCTGACGCAAGAGTCCTATCCGATCCTGGGCGGCAACGCCTCGCCGTCGAACAGCGGTTATCCCGCCGCTTACGACGTCCTGGGCCGGATGTTCTTCATCAACGCCCGCCTGCGCTACTAGGAGATACGACCCTCTCCGGCGTTCGCGCCGGGGAGGGGACCTCTCGCGAGAAGGCCCGCCTCGATCACTCGAGGCGGGCCTTTTTGTGTTTGATTTCAGCTCTTTGCCGCTTGAAGCTCAGCGCGGCACGATGTCGAAGGCCATGGTCAACCGGTGGCCGGGGTCGGAGAACGGTCGCGTGCCGTGCCAGAAGCACGACGGAAAAAGCACCAGCGTCCCGCGCTCGGGCTTGACCATGTGCTCGGCGGCCAGGGCAGGGGATGTCGGCGCCCCCGGCCGACCGAACTGCAGCCAGCCCTCACGGGCCTCGCCGTCGTCGACCGCCGGCGGCAGGTCCAGATAGAAGGCCGACGAGATCCAGCCCTTCGGGTGGACGTGATCGGCGTGGAAGCCGTCCGACCGCAGGCGCACCGACCAGCCGCCGGCGAACTCGAAATCGGCCGAGCGCCGCGCGCGGATCGGATCATCGCCGGGACCCAGGTCCTCGACGTAGCGCGCCACCGCCTTGCGGGCCGAAGCGAAGAACGCCCGCACCAGCGGGTCCTCGGACCGATCCAGTGACGGCACCTGGGTGCCGCCGCGCAGCGACTGCTGCAGCGGATGGGTCTTCAGGTCGTGCAGCTCCAGCAGCCGCGTGCGCAGCGCCTCCAGGAAGGCCTCCAGATCGGGCCAGCCGTCCGGCGTCTCCAGGCGATAGGCGCGGACCAGCTGGTCGTGATCGCTGAACGGCGCCAGGCGCGGATCCTGCGTCAACCGCCAGGCGGTGTTGCGCAGCGCCAAAGCGTACTGGTCCAGCGGCGTGGCCGCGAGCAGCCGCTCGGCGATCTGCGCGGCAGCCTGCGCTTGGCCGGTGGCCAGCAGGGCCTCGCAGAGCACGGCGTGCACCTCGGGCGCGGCGGGCGCCATGCGCTCGGCCACCTGGACGTGGGTCAGCATCCGCTGGGCGTCGCCGACTGCGCCGGCCGCGCGGGCGGCGGCCAGGAGCAGCAGGACGTCGTTCGGCGCGCGTTGCAGCGCGTCTTCCAGCGCCGTATCGGCGGCCGTGTGATCGCCGGCGAAGGTCAGCACCGTGCTCTTGATCAGCCACAGCCCGGCATCGCCTGGATGCTGTCGCAGCGCGGCCTCCAGCACGGCCAGCGCCTGATCCTGGCGTCCCGAGCGCATCCAGCGCAGTTGGGCCAGGTCCAGATGCGCGGCCGCGTAGTTGGGACGGCGCGCCAGGGCGGTTGTGAAGGCCTTTTCGGCGTCGTCGTACCGCCGCAGGCCTTGCAGCGCCTTGCCCAGCACCAGCCAGACCTCGGGCGCGTCCAGGCCCAGCGCCAGCGTCCGGCGCGCGGCGGCTTCGGCCTCGGCGTCGATGTTCAGATCGCCCAGCGTGGCGGCCAAATTGTACCAGGCGAAGCGATCCGACGGCGAACGCATCACGGCGCGGCGATTGAACGCCACGGCGTCGCTGACGCGGCCCAGGGCCTTTAGCGCGGCGGCGTGCGCCATCAGCAGGCTCGGCGTCGCGCCGCTGGCCTGCGCCGCGAATTGTGTCAGACTCGAAGCTTCGGCGGCGTCGCCGTTGTCGATGAGAAACCAGGCTTTCTGGGTCAGTGTGTCGGTCATGAGCCGTGCCGAATTACGAAGCTGTAATATTAGAAAGACCACCGGACCGTTCATAGTGCTAATCGATATTTCCGATAATATATCTTAGACGATAAATATCTCAGCGCGGCCAGGTGGGCCGGAATTGGGAGCCGCCCCTGCGTCGACAGCGGCGGATCGTGGCGCTGTGATGCGCCAGCCCGTGAGCGGTCCTTGTTTGGCGTGAGTGGGAGCTCGCCGTCAGTGGACGGTGTCGCGGCGCCTGGCGCCTGATCCGCGAGCACGGCGACGGCCATCCGTTCGAAGCAGCCCGACCAATCTCGCGCAACTCGATCTGAACGTTGATTGCGCCGGAGCGTTACTTTCGCGACTTCAAAGAAAACGATCGTACCAATGTGCAATAACGATCGTACGCTCAATTATTATTCTGACTAATTTCCACGTCCTGACGACGATTCTCACCAAATCGCAGAATGACTTCGTCTAATTTCGGATAATTCCTCCGCCGTACGATCGTTATCCGGCGTCGCTATTCTTTCATATATCCGTAAATAAAATGGCGGATGACAAAGTTATGACCCCCTCCTCTAGCGGCGCCAAGGCGTCGCCGCAGGTTTCAACCATCCAGGTCGGGGGATCGACGTGACCATCAAGAAACTGGCGCTGGCCAGCACCATCATCGCGCCGCTGTTCATCGCGCCTTGCGCCTTCGCCCAACAGGCCAGCGCCGCCCAGGACGACACCTCGGTCGACACCGTGGTCGTCACCGGCTCACGCATCGCCCGCCCGGAGCTGGAGTCGGCCATGCCGATCTCGGTGATGAGCATGGAGCAGATCAAGGATTACGGCCGCATCACCGTCTATGACGCCCTGATGCAGAACCCGGCCATGGGCCCGGGCCTGGGCGAAGCCAGCTCGCTGGGCCAGGAATATGACGCCGGCGTCGCCAACATCAATCTGCGCAACATGGGTAACAACCGCTCGCTGGTGCTGGTCGACGGCCATCGCTGGGTGTCGGGCGGCGCGCGCACCTCGGCCGTCGACGTCAACACCATTCCCACGGCCCTGATCGACCGCTTCGAAGTGGTCACCGGCGGCGCCGCGGCTGTCTACGGCGCCGACGCGGTGACCGGCGCGGTCAACGTGGTGATGAAGAAGCAGATGAAGGGGCTGCACCTCAGCGCCACCACCGGCATTTCCTCGCACAGCGACGCGCGCCAGTCGGACTTCACGGCGGCGACCGGCTTCGACTTCGCCGAAGGGCGCGGCCACGTCGTGGTCGGCGGCAACATCTCGACCACCGACAAGCTGCGCAGCACCGAGCGTTGGATCAATCGCGACGTCTACAGCGCCAACCCGGCCAATACCGGTCCGAACGACGGCATCCCCGACCGCCTACTCTATCGCGACTACCGCGTCATGTACCGCTCGCTGGTCCCGACCTGGTGCATGTACAACGGCAAGAACGCCTGCGGGAACAACAACGGCCAGTGGTACCAGTACGTCAACGGCCAGGTCGTGGCCGTGCCGAAGGACAGCTACGGCATCGTCACCGCCGGCGAGACCGGCGGCCAGAACGGCGGTCCGGGCCTGAACGGCAACGAGAACCACTTCATCCGCAACGGCTCCAACCGCCAGTCGGTCTACGCCAACGCCAACTACAAGTTCACCGACGACCTGGTGTGGAACGGCACGCTGAGCTTCACGCGCAGCACCACGCGCGGCGCCGGCGAGTTCCCCGAGTACCGCTCGGACGCCCGAACGGGCAAGATCTGGTGGGGCAAGGACGGCGTCGCCAACACCGGTGAGATCGCCACCCTGACCAACCCGTACCTGCCGGCCGCCATGCGCGACTACATGGTCGCCAACGGCCTGACCTCGCTGGGCCTGGATCGCAGCTACAACAACCTGCCCCAGACGATGGAGAACCACGACCGTCGCAACTTCCTGATCGGCAGCGACATCACCGGCAAGCTGACGCGCAAGCTGAACTGGACCGCCTTCGCCCGCTACGGCCAGGTGGACGACGACTGGACCACGACCAACATGGTCGGCCGCGACCAGTGGCTGTTCGCCCGCGACAGCATCAAGGACGCCAGCGGCGCCATCGTCTGCCGCGACGCGACCGCCCGCGCCGCCGGCTGCAAGCCGCTGGACTTCTTCGCGACCGCCCGGCCGTCGCAGGACGTGCTCGACTACCTGATGTTCGATCGCTTCGAGAAGACCCGCAATTCGATGATGAACGCCGGCGTCAGCGTCGATGGCGAGCTCTTCAACCTGCCGGCTGGCGCGGTGAAGGCTTCGGTCGGCGCCGAATGGCGTCAGGAGAAGCTGGACACCCAGGACGATCCGGACAAGGCCAAGCTGTCGACCATCGTCTACACGCCGGGCAACGACTTCGCCCTGCACCCCGACTTCCACCACAAGCGCGAGACGACCGAAGCTTTCGCCGAAGTGGTCGTGCCGGTGCTGGCCAACCTGCCCTTCGCCCGCAAGCTGCAGGTCGAAGGCGCCTACCGCTATTCCGATTACAGCGACAACGACAGCACCGATACCTGGAAGGCCGGCCTGACCTGGCAGCCGGTTCGCGACCTGACCTTCCGCGGGACCAAGTCGCACTCGATCCGCGTGCCCAACTTCGGCGAGCTCTACACGCCGATCAGCTTCTCCAGCTACGGCAAGATCGATGACCCCTGCTCC
This sequence comes from Caulobacter sp. GW821-FHT10E02, assembly GCF_059415225.1. NCBI lineage: Bacteria > Pseudomonadati > Pseudomonadota > Alphaproteobacteria > Caulobacterales > Caulobacteraceae > Caulobacter > Caulobacter sp. GW821-FHT10E02. The sequence goes on along the minus strand of NZ_JBWKMV010000001.1, from coordinate 1,434,469 downwards.
AGCGTCTACATCGCGCTGAAGCCGAACCGTCAGGCCAACTGCCAGGCGACCCTGCCGGGCGTGAAGTTCCCGGTCCCCTACCCCAACCTCAACGTGCCGATCGTCTATAGCGGCGGCAATCCGGACCTGGAGCCGGAGACCTCGAACTCGCTGACCTACGGCGTCGTGATCCAGCCGCGCTTCCTGCGCAACTTCGACATGACGATCGACTATTGGGACATCAAGGTCGGCAACGTCATCACCTCGCTGGCCTACACCACGCTGATGAACAACTGCGTGGACTCCGCCGGCGGCCCGGACATGGCCTACTGCCAGTACGTGATCCGCAACCCGGCCGGGACGCGCGACACCGACGGCACGCTGATCGAGGGCTCGGTCAAGGAAGTCCGCACCCAGTTCGCCAACCTGGCCGGCCAGCGCGTGCGCGGCATCGATCTGTCGGCCCGCTACCGCACCGAAGTCGGCCCCGGCATGCTGCGCCTGACCTTCGCGGGCACCAAGCTGCTGGAGCAGACGACAATCTCGGAGAAGGGCAAGGCGGGCATCGACTATGCCGGCCAGTGGAACTACCCGACCTACAAGGCCACGCTGACCACCAGCTATGATCTCGGCCGGTTCACCTTCGGTCTGAACAACCGCTACGTCAGCAAGAGCAAGTACGCGATCAACTCGACGGACGAGTACAACGAGTTCCCGAACGTTCGGGCCTTCATCTACAAGGACATCAACATCACCTGGCATGCGAAGAAGAACTTCGACATCGCCCTGGGCGTGAAGAACATCGACGACTACGGCGTGCCGCCGGCGATCCAGGACACCGCGATCTCGCCGCACGGCACGGGTGACGGCCGCAACATCGGTCCGGCCTATTACGACGCGATCGGTCGCTACTTCTTCCTGAAGCTCGACGCCTCGTTCTAGCCTGGTCGGGCGGCGTCGCTCCCCTCGGCGCCGCCCGTTTCGGTCCGACCAAAAGACCGAAAGTGGCTTGACCAATAATTGGACTGGCCAGATATCTCGTTCCCAAGAGTAAAGCTTGGGAGGCTTCTATGAAGACCGCATGGCTCGCCGCCGGCGTCCTGATCGCCATCGCGCCCGCCGCGCACGCCGCCGACTACGGCCTGCTGGGCCCGACCTTCGGCAAGGGCGCCGTCTCCCCTGCCCTCAAGGACGCGATCGTCGCGCGAGCCACGGCCACGCTGGACCGCCCGCCCGGCGCCATCCCCCACGCCCACACCGAAGGCACCCTGCCCGGCAAGGGCATCCGCGAGATCAGCATCAAGGCCCGCGAGGACCAGCCGATCGTGCTGAATTTCGCTCTCGCCTACCGCCTGACCGGGGATCGCAAGTTCCTGGAGGCCACGGGCCGCTATCTCGAGAACTGGGCCGACATCTACCAGATCTCGTTCAACCCGATCGACGAGACGGGCTTCGACACCCTGGTCATGGCCACCGACCTGACCGACGCCGACCTCCCCGCCCCGATCCGCGCCAAGGTCGACGCCTTCTGGCGCAAGATGGCCGTCGGCTATCTGGACGCCATGGATGCGGGGCCGAAGAACGCCCAGACCAACTGGCAGAGCCACCGCATCAAGATGGCGACCATGGCCGCCTTCCAGACCGGCGATGCCAAGCTGATCGCCCGGGCTCGTGAGGCCTTCCGCAAGCAGATCGGCGTCAATCTCTATGCCGACGGCTCGACCTTCGACTTCCACGAGCGCGACGCCCTGCACTACGTCACCTACAACCTCGATCCGCTGATGATGGCCGCCCTGTCGGCCCAGGCGCACGGCGAGGACTGGTTTGGGTTCAAGAGCGCCAGCGGCTCCAGCCTGCCGAACTCGCTGGACTGGCTGGCCGCCTATGCGAAGGGCGAGAAGACGCACAGCGAGTTCGTCAATTCCAAGATCCAGTTCGACCGCGACCGCGCCAATTCCGGCCAGAAGGAATACGCCGCCCACGACTGGGACGTCTCCAACGGCGTCGGCACCTACACCTTGGCCAGTCTGCTGGACGCCAGGTACCTGCCCCTGCGCGACGACCTGGTGAAGCGCACCGGCAAGAAACCGGCGCCGTGGGCCGAGATCCTGCGGTCCTCGCGGCCATAAGTTGACCCAGGTCCTCCCGCCTGCCTTGATCGCGGGCTGGAGGACTTGATGACTCGCTCGAACCGTATCCTGACTGGCGCCGGCGTTTTCGTGCTCGTGGCGGTGTTGGTCGGGGCCTATCTGGCCTCGCCGGTCTTCGCCCTGAAGAGCCTGACCGAGGCGGCCAAGGCCAGCGACAGGGCCAGGCTGGAGCGCGCCGTCGACTTCCCGGCCGTGCGCGAGAGCCTGAAGCTGCAGCTCAAGGCCAGCATGACCCGCAAGTTCGAGGAAGATCCCAAGCTGCGCGACAACCCGTTCGCCGCCTTCGGCCAGATGCTGCTGGTCGGCGTGGTCGACAAGGCGGTCGACACCTATGCGACCCCGGACGCCATCGCCACCATGGTCGCGACCAGCGAGCCGCCCAAGAGCATCACCGCCACGCCGGGCGGCCCGGTCATCGAGCAGCCGCAGCCCGAGGTGAAGACGCCCAAGGCCAAGTCCGATGTCGAGGTCAAATACGGCTACCAGGACCTCGACCACTTCCGCGCTACCTATCGCGACCGCAAGAATGGCGACCAGGAGCCATTCGGCCTCGTGCTGAAGCGCCACGGCGTGTTCGGCTGGAAGCTGGTGAAGATCGAACTGCCGGGCCTCGACTAGGCTAGCCGCCAGTCGATCACGGTTCCTTCGTAGGCGTCACAGCCCCGGCCGATGCCGGCGATGGCGCGGGTTATGGCGCCGTCGCGCTGCAGAATCGTGTCGGCCAGGGCGACCATCAGCGGGTTCGGCGTGGCTTCCGGGCAGAGCGCGCGGAGCTCGGCGGCCAGCGCCTGTTCCTCGCCCGACTGGGTCGCGCAAGCCAGGACATAGGCGGCCGCTGTCGAGCGGCTGACGCCGGCGAAGCAGTGGATTAGCAGCGTGGGCGTTTCGCGTAGCGCCAGGATCGTCTCGATCATCGCCGTCGAGGGGACAATGAGGCCTTCACGTTCCTCGACGATGTCGTTGAATCGCAGAAGGGTTCTCGGCTGCGCGACGACCGGCGGCGTGGCGTCCGGCGAGATCAGCGACAGGACGTGGTCAGCCTCGCCCGCCAGCCGTTCGACCGCCGTGATCGGTCCGACCAGCAGCCTCATGCCAGGGCCGCCGCGCCGAGCAGAAAGCCGACCTCGAACACCTGCTCGACCGCGCCCAGCACGTCGCCGGTGTGCCCGCCGATCAGGCGCTTGGCGGTCAGCGCGACGAAGGCGGCCAGCAGGGCGCCGCCCGCGAGGCCAACCAGGATCGCCCCCGGTGGCAGCAGGGTCAGCGGCCAGGCGGCAATCAGCAGGGCGACCAGCACCTCGCCGGTCCGCACCCCCTGCGGCACAGGCTTCCACTTGCCCGCCTCGCCGCTGGGCGCGTAGGGCGTCAGGCGCATGACCGTCACGGCGGCGGCGCGGCCCAGGCCGTGGGCGGCCAGCAGTAGGACAGCGGCAATTGGCGTCGAGGCTAACACCGCACCCTTCAGGGCGAGCACCGCGACCAGGGCGCAGGCGCCGTAAGTCCCGATGCGGCTGTCCTTCATGATCTCCAGCCGCCGCGCCGGCGTCTGGCCGCCGCCCAGGCCGTCGGCGGTGTCGGCCAAGCCGTCCTCGTGGAAGGCGCCGGTGATCAGCAGGCCTATGGCAAGCGCCAGGATCGCCCCGACCGGCGCGCTCCACAGCCGCTCGCCGACCAGCAGCACCCCGGCGCAGACCGCGCCGACGCCCTGCCCGACCAGCGGGAAATAGCGGGCCGAGCGGGTGATCCAGTCGGGCTCGAAGGTCTTCAGCGTCGGCGTCGGCACACGCGTCAGGAACTGGACCGCACAGACCAGCAGCCGGACCTGATGCGCGAGCCAACCCATGCGCTAGAGCCGTCCGTTCAGGACGTCGTCCAGGCTGGCGACGTCGCTGAGCAAGCGCGAGGCGGCGCGGACGACCGGCAGGGTCAGCAGGGCGCCGGTGCCCTCGCCCAGGCGCAGGCCCATGTCCAGCAGCGGCTCGGCGTCCAGCGCCGCCAGCATCCGCTGATGTCCTTGTTCGGCCGAGCGATGGCAGAAGATGCAGTAGTCCTGCACCGCCGGGAGCAGCCGGATCGCCGCCAGCGCCGCCGCCGAGGCGATGAAGCCGTCGACCAGCACCGGGACCCGCACCGAAGCCGCGCCGATCACAGCGCCAGCCATCATGGCGATCTCCAGCCCGCCGAATTCGGCGAGGACGTCAGCGGCCTCGGTCGCGTCGGACCGCGCCGCCGCGCGCTCCAGCGTCGCCAGCTTGCGGGCCAGGCCGGCGTCGTCATGACCGGTTCCTCGCCCGACGCATTCGGCCAGCGGCGCGGGGGCCAGGCGGTGCATCAGCAGCGCCGCCGAAGCGGTGTTGCCGATGCCCATCTCGCCCAAGGCCAGGATCTCGAAGCCCTCGGCGACGGCGTCGCGAGCGATGCGCGCGCCGGTCTCCAGGGCCAGGGCAACCTCGTCGGCCGTCAGGGCCGGCTCGACGGCGGCGTTGCGGGTGCCGCGACGGACCTTCTCGGCCAGCAGGTTCGGATGGGCCGGCAGCTCGGCGTCGACCCCGGCGTCCACCACGCGCAGCTCGGCCCCGACCGCGCGGGCGAAGGCGTTGGCGCTGGCCTTGCCGGCCAGGAAGGTCGCGACCATGGCCTGGGTGACGCTGGACGGATAGGCCGAGACGCCCTCGGCGGTCAGGCCATGGTCGCCGGCGAAGACCAGCAGCATCGCGCGGTCGAAGGCCGGCGGCGTACCCTCGGCGATCAGCCCCAGGCGCACGGCCAGGTCCTCGACCCGGCCCAGGGCGCCAGGCGGCTTGGCCTTGCCATCGATCTGGGCGCGCAAGCCGGCTGCATGGGCGAGGTCGATCGGCGGGACGGTCGGCAAGTTCATTGGAAATTCTCCAGGCCGGCGATGGCGGCCAGGGCGGGGATGTCGAAGGCCTGCTCCAGGACGGCGGCGATCTCGTCCAGCGCCTGATCGACACGGACAGCCTGGTCGATTGCGTCGGACACCGCGCCCAGCTCGGCCAGCAGCGCCGCCCTCGCCTCGCCCCGATCGAACAGCCCATGGACATAGCAGCCGCGCACCAGGCCGTTGGCCGACACCGCGCCGTCCGTGACGCCGCCGTCGAACGTCAGCATCGGCGAAACCGCGCCGGTCGTGCGGCCGACATGCATTTCGTAGCCCTCGAACCGCGCGCCGCCCGCAAGCTGCCCGGTCACCGGCCGCAGGGTCTTGTCGCCGGTCATCACGGTCTCGACGTCGAGCAGGCCCAGCCCCTCGACCGAGTCCGGCGGTCCCTCGATGCCGTCCGGATCCGACACTCGCCGTCCCAGCATCTGATAGCCGCCACAGACGCCCAGCACCCGGCCGCCACGCCGGACGTGAGCGGCGAGATCGATGTCCCAGCCCTGGGCGCGCAGGAAGGCGAGATCGGCCAGCGTCGCTTTGGTCCCGGGGAGGATCACGAGGTCGGCGTCACCCGGCAGCGGCGTCCCCGGCGGGACGAAGGCGAACTCGACTTCCGGCTCGGTGCGCAGGGCGTCGAACTCGTCGAAATTGGCGATCCGCGACAGCATTGGCACCACGATCCGCACCTTGCGGCCGTCGGCGGAGGCGGCGCGGTCCAGCACCACGGCGTCCTCGGCCGGCAGGCGTCGCGCCGCCGCCAGCCAGGGGGCCATGCCCAGGTCCGACCAGCCCGTGCGGCGGACGATCTCGGCGCGGCCGTCCTGGAACAGGCTGGGATCGCCCCGGAACTTGTTGATCAGGAAGCCCCGGATCATCGCCCGGTCGACCTCATTCAGCACCGCGTGGGCTCCAACCAGGGCGGCGATGACATGGCCGCGATCGATGTCGCCGACCAGCACCACGGGGACATCGGCTGGGATCGCGAAGCCCATATTGGCGATATCGTTGGCCCGCAGGTTGATCTCGGCCGGACTGCCGGCGCCCTCGACGATGACGAGATCGCTTTCGGCCTGCAGCGTCCGGAAGCTCTCAAGCACCGTGCCCAGCAGCGCCGCCTTGCGCTCTTGATAGCCGCGCGCCTTCCAGGTGCCGGCCATCTGGCCGCGCACCACCAGCTGGGCGCCGACATCGCTCTGGGGCTTCAGCAGCACCGGGTTCATGTCGACGGTCGGGGCCACGCGGCAGGCGATGGCCTGCAGGGCCTGGGCGCGGCCGATCTCGCCGCCGTCGGCGGTTACGGCGGCGTTGTTGGACATGTTCTGCGGCTTGAACGGCCGCACGCGCAGGCCGCGATTGGCGAACAGCCGGCAAAGCCCCGCGACCAGCACCGACTTGCCGACATCGGAGCCGCAGCCCTGGATCATCAACGCGGCCATGCGAATCCTCCCACGGCCAGTATCGCCCAGAGGATCCCGCAGGCGACCAGATAGACCCGCATCGCGCGGGCCAGATCGGCCGGCGTCGGCGCCCTGCCCTCGCCCAGCGCCGGACGTTGCGACAGCGCCCCGTCGTACCAGGCCGGACCGCCCAACTTTACGCCCAGCGCCCCAGCCATGGCCGCCTCGGGCCAGCCGGCGTTGGGCGAAGCGTGCTTGCCGGCGTCGCGCAGCATGATCTTCCAGCCTCCGCCGCCCGCCAAGGCGACGACCAAGCCCGCCAGCCGCGCCGGGATCAGGTTCAAGAGGTCGTCGAACCGCGCCGAGGCCCAGCCGAACGACCGCCAGCGCGCCTCGCGGTGGCCGATCATGCTGTCGGCGGTGTTGACGGCCTTGTAGACGAAGAGGCCCGGCAGCCCGCCGACCACGAACCAGAATAGCGGCGCGACGACGCCGTCGCAGAAGCTCTCGGCCAGGCTCTCGATGGCGGCCGTGGCGATGTCGCTTTCGGTGAGACTATCGACGTCGCGGCCGACGATCATGCCGACGGCGGCCCGCGCGCCTTCCAGGTCGCCGACGGCCAGCGGCTTGGCCACCACCTGGACGTGGTCCCAGAGGTTACGCTGCGCCAGGCCCAGCCAGCCGACCGCGACGACGGCCCACGGCCCGCCATAGCGCGTGATCAGCCAGCCGGCGGCGGCGCTGACCGCCACCAGGCTCAGCAGGGTGAAGATGCCCAGCAGTCGCCGCAGCAGCTCACCGAACGCGGACTGGTTCAGCATCCGCTCCAGCACGGAGATCAGCGCCCCGGCCCAGACCACCGGATGCGGCACGCGCCGATGCAGCGCGTCGGGATAACCGACGACGGCCTCGACCCCGGCCGCGGCCAGGACGATCCAGGGACTGGCGGACCAGGAACTAGCCGGCACGGCCCAGCACTTCGATCAGCGGCCCGCCCTCGCCCGCGTGACGGCGGACGACGACGCCATAGACGTCCGACAGGGTCTCCGGCGTCAGGGCCGTATCCGGCGCGTCGTCGACCACCAGGCGGCCCTCGTTCAGCACCAGCACCCGGTCGGCGAAGCGCGCGGCCAGGTTCAGGTCGTGCAGGGTGACGATCACGCCCTTGCCCTCGTCGTGGGCCATGCGCCGGAACAGCGCTAGGGCATCCAGGGCGTGGCCGGGATCGAGGCCGGTCAGCGGCTCGTCGGCCAGCAGCCAGTCGGTCTGGCCGGCCAGGCCCCGGGCGATCAGGGCGCGCGCCCGCTCGCCGCCCGACAGGCGGGTGACCGGGCGATCGACGAACGTCTCCAGGCTGGCGGCGGCGATGGCCGCCTTGATGGCCACATGGTCCTCGGCGCTGGGACCGAAGGCGCCGATGTGTGGCGTACGCCCCAGGCCCACGAAGGTGCGGACATCGACGTCCCAGGCGATCTCCGGCGTCTGGGCCAGGAAGGCGATGCGGCCGGCGCGCTGACGACCGGGCATGGCCGCGACCGCCGCGCCGTCCAGAGTGACCGCGCCGCCGTTAGGCTTGAGCAGGCCGGCGAGGCACGACAGCAGGGTCGACTTGCCGGCGCCGTTGGGACCGACGATGGCGATGACGCCGCCCTTGGCGAAGTCGGCGGTGATCCCGGCCAGCACCGGGCGGCCGCCCAGCGCCAGGGTGACGTTGTCAGCGTGCAGGCTCATGCCAGCCTCCGTCGCATCGAGATCAGCATGGCCAGGAAGAACGGCCCGCCCAGTATGGCCATGGCGACGCTCAGCTTGATCTCGCTGGCGGCCGGGGTCATGCGCACCAGGATGTCGGCGGCCAGGGTCATGACCGCCCCGCCCACGAACGACGGCAGCAGCACCGCGCTGGGCTTGGAGCCCAGCAGCGGCCGCAGCAGGTGCGGGGTGATCAGGCCGACGAAGCTGATGACGCCCGTCACCGCCACGCTGGACCCGACCGCCACGGCGACGCCGATCAGCATCAGCCAGCGCGTGCGCGACAGATCCACGCCCAGCGATCGCGCGCCCTGCTCGCCCAGGGTCAGGGCGTCCAGCGACCGGCCCAGGGTCAGCAGCAGCAGGCCGCCGAGAAGGATGCCCGGCGCGGCCAGCTTGACCTCGTCGACGCTGCGGTCGGCCAGCGAGCCCATCAGCCAGTTGACGATCTCGTTCACCGCCCACGGGTTGGGGGCCAGGTTCAGGGCCAGGGCGATGGCCGAGCCGCAGACGGTCTGGATGACGAAGCCAGCCAGGATGAAGGTGACGATGCTGGAGGTGATGCCCGCCAAGCTCATCAGGGCCGCGACGCCCAGGCCCGCCCCGATCATGGCGGCGACCGGCAGGATCCAGGTCGCTTCCCCCGCCGTGCCTAGGTAGAGGGTCAGCACCGCGCCCAGCGCCGCCGAGGTCGACACGCCCAACGCCGCGGGATCGGCCAGCGGATTGCGGGTATAGCCCTGCAGCGCCGCGCCCGAGAGGCCCAGCGCCCCGCCGACCAGGATGGCCAGGATGGTGCGCGGCAGGCGCAGGCCAAAGACGATGGCCCAGCGCGGATCAGAGCCGCCCGAGGTCCAGGCGCTCCACGGCGCCCAGACACGTCCGGCGCACAGGCTGACGCCGAACAGCACGACCAGCAGCGCCAACAGGACGCCACAGATCAGCCAGGGAGACCGGAGCTTCATGCTCCCTCCTTCAACGCTTGGGCTCGCGCCCGGGCCATGGCGGCGGCGGTCTCGATCAGGACCGGGCCACCGCAATAGAGTAGTTTTTCAGGCAGGCGCACCTGACGCATCCGCCCGGACGCCGACTTCAGAGCCGGATGGGTCATGACCCGGTCGGCCCAGCTGCGCGCGCCCGGTCCCGGGACGCCGACCAGCAGCACCTGCGGCGGATCAGCCAAGAGGCGTTCCAGGCCGACATTGCCCCAGGTCCGCAGGCCGAAGCGGCGGGCAACATTGTCGAAGCCGGCATGGTCCATCATCTCGTCGACCAGGGTGCCAGGACCGGCCGCGAAGCCGTTCGGCTGATAGATCAGCGCCGTCAGCCGCCGCGCGCCGGGCGCGGGCTTGGACGCCGCGATCGCCGTCTCGATGCGGGCGACCAGGGCCTCGCCGCGATCGGGATGGCCGATCAGCTTGGCCATCTTGCGGACCTGGCCGAGGCTTTCGTCGACCGACTTGGGCACCTTGAAGCGCTGGACCGGCACGTGCAGGCGCTTGAGCGCATTGCGGGTCGCCAGAGCCGAGTGCTGGCTGGCCAGGACGAGGTCGGGCGTCAGGTCGATGACCTCCTCGGCGCTCTCCCAGGTATAGGGCAGCGTCTTGGCCTGTGCCGCGACGGTCGAGCCGTGCTCCTCGCGGGCGTAGTGGCTGAGGGCGGCGATCTGACCGCGGTCGGCCAGGTGCACCAGCATGGCGTCCAGGCAGCTGTTCAGCGACACGATACGCTTGGGCGGCGGCAGAGGCGCGCCGGCCGTCATGGCCAGGGCGCCGGCTATGGCTTCACGGCGGTTCATGACGTCACCGCCTGAAGAGCACGCTCGAAGCGTTTGAATTCATTACGCGAAGGCAGGCCGATGCGAAGTCGGTCCGGTCGATCGGCGTACGGCCGGGTCAGCACGCCCTGGGCGCAGAGCCGGGTGAACAGGTCGTGGGCGTCCGGCGCCTCGACCCAGCGGAAGAGGTCGCAGCCACCGAGCGACTTGAGGCCTGCATTGGTCAGCGCGGCGTCGACGGCGGCGGTTTGGGTCGCCAGCCAGATCCTAGTCCGCACACGCCAGGCGTCGTCGGCATAGGCCGCCAGACCCATCGTCAGCGCGTCGGCGCCGACTGGCCAGTCGCCGAGCAGGACACGAAATTCCCGCGCGAAGACCTTGTTTCCAATCAGGAAACCGAGTCTCGCGCCGGGCAGGCCGTAGAACTTGCCGAACGAGCGCAGGGTCACCAGTCGGTCGATCTCCAGGTCGGCGATACTGAGCTCGGGCGCGATCTCACCGAAGGACTCATCGACGATCGTCCAGTGGCCCGCGTCGGAGCGTTCGGCGGCCAGGGCGGCGAGCGCCTCGCGGTCGATCCGGCGGCCGTCCGGGTTGTTCGGATTGACCAGCACCAGCACGTCGGCATGTTCGGCCTCGTCCAGGGAGGTGATCGCGCGAGCGTGCGGCCAGCTCTCACTATGACCGCCATAGATCGGAGCCAGCAGTGCGACCTCCCCGCCGCCGATCAGGCCGGGCAGCAGCCGCAGCGCCGCCTCCGCGCCCGAGGTCGCGACGACGCGGCCGGGATCGGCGACGCCGAACGCGCGGGCGGCGACGGTCTCGAGCTCGGCCAGCTCATGCGGATCGGGCAGCCGCCGCAGGGCGTCGGCCGGCGCCCGCTGGCCGGACCACGGCTCGGGATTGATCCCGGTCGAGAGGTCGAGCCAGGGACGCGGCGCGTCCGGAAAAGCGGCCATCGCCTCGCGGAGACGGCCGCCGTGCCGGAAGGCGCCGATGGTGGGTATCGACGCCGTCATCGGCCTAGAAGCGCGCCCGCAGGCCCACGAAGGCCCCACGGCCCGGCGTGCCGTAGTTGAGGATGGTCTGGTAGTCCTTGTCGAAGGCGTTCTCGACCCGGCCGAAGACCTCCAGGGTCTCGTTGATCGGATAGGACGCCCGCAGGTCGACCAGGGTGTAGTCCTTCACGACCTGGGTGTTGGTGTCGTTGTTGTAGGTCTTGCCCACGTAGCGCACCGCCACCGTGGTCGACAACTTCACCGGCCAGACATAGGTCGCCGACAGGTTGCCCATGTTCTTCGGACGGCGGGTCAGCTGCTTGCCCTTGGTGGTCCCGGAGTTCGATTCCGCGTCGGTGTAGGTGTAGTTGGCGGTGATCGTCAGCGCGGTCGTCGGCTTGACCTCGCCGATCAGCTCCACGCCCTGGGCCTTGGTCTTCTGGACGTTGTCGTAATAGCCGAAGCGGAACGTTCCGCCTGGATTGCACAGCGCCGCGGTCGAGCCCGAGGCGCACGAGAAGAAGCGGATCTCGTTGTCGGCCTCGCGGTGGAACCAGGTGGCCGAGGCGCGGGCCTTGCCGCCGAAGAAGCGCTGCTCGATCCCGGCGTCCCAGCTGTCGAACTCTTCCGGCGCCAGGTTGGTGTTGCCGTATTCGCTGTAGAGCTCGTAGAGGCCCGGAGCGCGGAAGCCCTGGCCGAAGCTGGCGCGCAGGACGGTGTCGCCGTCGTTCAGCGCATAGGCGGCCGCGACCTGGCCCAGGGTGTGGGAACCGTAGGTGTCGTGGTCCTCGTAGCGCAGGCCGCCCGTCAGGGTCAGGCCCTGGATCGGCTCGACCTGCAGCTGGCCGTAGACGCTGTCGACGCCGACGCGGCCCGTGCGGAACGGGGCGTTCTGCGTGGTGGCGGTCGGCGAGCGCGTGCGCATGCGCGACTTCTCGCTCTCACCGCCGAAGGTGGCGGTCCAGATGTCCGAGATCGCGAACACGCCCTGATATTCGAAGCGCTTGTTCTTGCCGGCGGCGTCGAAGGTGATCGGGCCGGTCGGACGCGCGGGATTCAGGTTCTCGCGATCGGTGTCGGTGTAGGCGTAGCCGAGGCGGTTGTTCCAGCGGCCGTCCAGCAGGGCGAAGTTCAGGCCGGTATAGACGACCAGTTCCTCGGTACGGGCGAATTCGGCGCTGTCGCCGTTGAAGGCGTCGAAGTCGTTCTTGCCCTTGGAGTAGACCGAGCGGACCTCGGCCGAGACGTTGTCGGTCAGCGCCACGCGCACGCGGCCCGAGACGCCGGTGTTCTGGTAGCCGTCCTTCTCCTTGCCGACCTTGTACGAGGAGAAGCCGTCGGTGGTGTAGTAGCCGCCGGCCAGGCGCCAGGTGATCTTGTCCGAGGCGCCGCCGGCGGCGGCCCGCAGGTAGCCGGTCTTGCGCGCGCCGGCTTCGGCTTCCACCGAGCTCTCGAACGGCGTGGTCGGGTCGGCGGTGACGATGTTGACCACGCCGCCGATGGCCTGGCTGCCCCACAGGGTCGACTGCGCGCCGCGCAGGATCTCGATGCGCGAGATGTCGCCGACCAGCAGGTTGCCGCTGTTGAAGCCGCCTTGCGTCGAGGACGGGTCGTTGAGCTTGACGCCGTCGATCAGCACGACGGTGTGCTGGCTCTCGGAACCGCGGATGTTGAGGCTGGTCGTCGTGCCTGGCCCACCGTTGCGGGTGAAGCTGACGCCCGGCTGCTGGGCCAGCAGCTCGGTGACCGAGATCGCCTGGCTGGCCTCGATGGCGGCCTGGGTCAGGACGGTGACCGACTGGCCGACCTTCTCGATCGGCTGGGCGGTGCGGGTGGCGGTGACCACCAGTTCGGCGACGCCGTTGGCGCCAGCCTTGCCGGCGACGTCGGCCTCGGGGGCCTTCTGCTCGTCGGCCAGAGCGGCGCTCGCGACGAGCGTGGAGAGTGCGGTGGAGCACAGGAACGTGCGGATCATGGTCTTATCCCCTTCTTGAAACGACCCGCGCGCCACGCCCGGACGCACTCGCAAGCTCGGTTAAGCCACGGGTACGCTCCGGACCGTCACGCGGCCCTTGGTAGTGTCGCTTCTCGGGAGATCCCGTTCGTTCGGCGCACCCCGGCCGAGCGATGAACGACTGCGCCGGGCAGGTCTCCTGGCTCACGGGTCTATGCTCTTGGCGTCGCCTTCCCAGGATCCGAGGACCCCAGTGGCATGTGACGCTAGAACTCGCCGCTTACAGTTGCGGGGGCAGCCGAGGTCTTGAACCTCGTTCCCTTTTAATCCTCTTTCGAGGAGCCTGACGCGCGGCCAGCCCTATAGGGTGCGCCGCACACGGTCAATGTGGAGCTCTTATGACGTCGACTCTGGTGCTGGGCGGAGCCCGTTCCGGCAAGAGCGCCTTCGCCCAGAAGGCGGCTGAAAGCGCCACCGGTGGGCGTTTGGTGCTGATCGCCACCGGCCAGGCCTTCGACGACGAGATGGCCGAGCGCATCGTCCGTCACCAGGCCGAGCGCGGCGAATCGTGGACCACGGTCGAGGCGCCGCTGGCGCTGCCCGAGGCCATCGCCGCCCTCCCCGCCGACGCCGTGGCGGTCGTGGACTGCCTGACCCTGTGGCTGTCGAACCTGATGCTGGACGAGCGCGACGTCGCGGCCGCCGCGACCGAATTGGTCGCGACGGTGGCCGCCTGCCCTGCCCGCCTCTGGCTGGTCAGCAACGAGGTCGGGCTGGGCCTGGTGCCCGAGACGCCGCTGGGCCGCCGCTTCCGCGACGAGGCGGGGCGGCTGCACCAGCGGCTGGCCCAGGCCGTGGACGAGGTCTATTTCATCGCCGCCGGCCTGCCGCTGCGCCTCAAGCCGCAGGCCTAGAGCGCGTCAGGTCGGCCTTGATCCGCCGCCAGCCGATCACCACGCCGCTGACCGAGACGATCAGGCCGAGGATGCTCAGCAGCCAGACCACGATGTCCCACAGCGGCCGGTGAGCCAGCAGGAACCCGAAGTCCAGACTGTGCAGGGCCGAGAACGTCCAGCGATAGAGCCGCAGGGAGTCGTCGGCCACGCCCACCATCCGGCCGCTGGTCGGGTCGATATAGAACCAGCTGTGGGCGGGGTCATCGAAGCCAGCGCGCAGCACAGGCAGCGGCGCCTTGTCGTGGTGCGAGTACCAGTAGGCGTCGTCCTGGGTCAGGCGATCGCGCATGACCAGATGCGCGCCCGGCACGAGCGTCGAAGCGCGAGTGAAGAGCTCGCCGTCGGTGAAGGTCACGCGGCGTCCGCTGGCCGGATCCAGTACCGCCTTGGCCTTGCCGTCATCGACCAGCATCAGCGGCCGCTCGCCCAGCCAGTAGAATCGCGCCAGCCGGTCGCCGTGGCGATCCTTCAACGCCGCGGCCTCCCGCGGATAGGTCGCAGCGGGCGCCGTCATCCAGGCCTTGCGGCCCAGCATGACCGCGTCGCCCGGCCCGCCCCAGTCGTTGGGGTTCATCGACATCCAGCCGCTGAACACCCAGGTCAGGACGAAGAGCCCGCCGACCAGGCCGGTCAGGTGGTGCCAGGCCATCCAGCCGCGATAGGGCGACATCCGCCCGCCGGCGTAGCGGCGCTTGAGCCGCACGCGCAGCAGGCCGATCCAGATCCCCGTGACGGCGCTGACCATGCCGATGCCCGAGGTCCACAGCACGACCTGAGTCCAGGCCTGAGGCATGGACCTCAAGGCGGTGAAGTAGAGCCAGTGCGGCACCGCCCCCAGCCAGTTCCAGAACCGCTCGGTCCGATTGGTGTCGAGCACGATCTCGCCGCCCTTCGAGCCGACATAGACCTGCCTTCCGGCCGCGTCGTCCAGGGCGAACAGGTGCAGCGGCCGCGCGGCGTTGAAGCTCTGGGCCACCGTCCACTGGTCGCGCTCGAGCGTGCGCAGGAGACGCGGCGAAGCGTCCGGCCAAGCGGCCGCGACCACGGCCCTGGCCCGTTCGGCGTCGATCGCGCCGAGCACCCGGCCATCGATCGCCGAGACGCCAACGCGCTTGCGGCCCTCGACGACCCGATAGACCGGCTCGCCGCCCCACATCGACAGGGTCAGGTCGGTCGGGAACGCCTTGGTCCCCGCCTTGTCGACAGCGGCCTGCGGATCGAGCCGCACCCTGCCCCAGTCGATCGGCGCGCTATGCGCTGCGCGTTCGGCCTCCTCCAGATGCGGGAAGCGCACGTACATCATGGTCAGGCCAGAGACGAACCACAGTACGAACAGCAGGCAGGCGGCGACGCCCAGCCAGCGGTGGACGAACCAGAGCCAGCGCTTGCCGACCTTCCAGGCGGGCCGCCAGTTGAACATCGCTCCCATGATCAGAACGCGTAGCTGTAGCGGACACTCGCCGTGCGCGGCACGCCGAGGTTCCGGTAGAGGAAGCGGCTGGTCGATCCGTCCCTCGGCGCCGAGCCGAGGCGCGCGGCATAGTCCTTGTCGAACAGGTTCTGCAGTCGCAGGCCCAGGCGATGGTGACGCGCCGCGCCGTCCAGGAACACGTGCCCGGCCAGGTCGACCACGACGACATCGCCGTAGTTGATGCGGCCAAAGCCCGAGACCGTCTGCCAGACAACGCCGGTCCAGGTGGCCGACAGGTCCGCGCCGTAGGGCTTGCCGGTTGGGGCGAAATCCAGCGAGGCCTTGGCGAAGTCGGTCGGCGTGCGGTCGCGTTGCAGGTCCGAGCCCTGCTGGCGCGACTTGGTGTGGGTGTAGCTGGCGTTGACGCTGAAGGCGTCGTTCAGCCGGGCCTGGACGACGGCCTCGGCGCCCGAGACGCGCACTTGGCCCGCGACGTTGACATAGAGCCCTTCGGGATAGGCCGGGTTGTCGTAGATGTCGCTGATCAGGTTATCGATCCGGCGCGCGAAGCCGGTCACCTTCCAGCTCACCGCTTCGCCCAGCACGCCGCCGGCCGAGACGTTGAGGTTCTTGCTGCGCTCGGCCTTGAGGTCCGGATTGCCGTGGGTGGAGTCCGGATCGATGGCGAACAGCTGCTCGGCGTCGGGCAGCAGGAACGAGGTCCCGCCCACGCCCTCGATATAGAGCGAGGGCGTCACGTCATAGCGGCCGCTGACCGTCCAGACCGTGGTGTCCGAGCCCTGGCCGTGGTTGTAGCGGACGCCGGCGGTGAACAGGGCGTTCTGGATCAGGTCGGGCGTGGTGCGGACCTGGGCGATCAGGGCGTGGACCTGCTCGGTCTTGCCGTCGATCAGCAGCACCTCGTCGCGGCCCTTGAAGTTCTGGAAGTCGTAGCCGAGCTCGTACTCGAAGCCCTTGTTCAGGTTCAGCTTCACCAGGGCGCTGGCGCCGTAGTCGCGATAACCCCAGTACGTGCCGGCCGGATAGACCACGACCGGACCGGCAGCGCCGTTCTGGACGTTCTCGTAGGTCGTGTCCCAGTCGTGCAGATAGCCCTTCAGGAAGAACTGGGCCGGGCCGTCGGGGGTGTAGTCCAGGCGGGCGCTGAGAATGTCCTCGTCTCGGTCGTTGTAGCTCTTGCGGACGAGGCGCGGCGACAGGTTGTCCAGGCGCGCGTCGGTGTGCTGCCAGCTGGCCTGCAGGCGCAGGTCCTCGGTGAAGTCGAAGCCGTACTTGGCGCCCAGGGTGACGACGTCGTAGCCGCGCTTGCGGTCGGTCGCGCTGGGCTGAAAGACGTCATACTGCTCGAAGCCGTCGCTTTCGTCCTTGGAGGCGTAGGCGACGACCTTGTGGCGGCCGAAGGCGCCGCGGACATAGCCGTCGGCGTGGACGGTCTTGTTTTCGCCGCCGCCGATCGTCAGTTCGCCGCCGGGGGTGTCGGAGAAGGCGCGGGTGACGACATTGATCACGCCGGCCGAGGCCTGGGTGCCGTAGAACAGCCCCTGCCCGCCCTTCAGCACCTCGATCCGTTCGATCATGCTGGCCGGCAGGGTGTCGACGGGCGTGGTCGAGTTGTAGAGGCGGTTGTTGATCCGCACGCCGTCGACGGTCCACAGCACGTCCTGGGTGCGCGAGCCTTGCAGCGACAGGTCGACATAGCTGAACGGCCCGGCGCTGGGCGCGATGTAGAGACCCGGCGTCAGGGTCTGCAGCGCCTGGACGGTGTCGACGAAGCCGGCGTCCTTGATCTGGGCGGCTGTGACAATGGCCACGTCGCTGCCGTAGCGCGACAGCTCCAGCGGCAGGGTCTCTTCCAGGCTCTTGGCGGTGATCACCACCTGGTCGACGGAGGTGGTCGGATCGTTGTCGGCCGCCTGGGCAGCGAACGGGCAAAGCAGAGCGGCCGCGATGGCGGCGTGAGAGATCAGTCTGGGCATGCAGCCCCCCATGTGCGTCCAAGCGACATGGCGAAGAGCCACCCGAGGCGGCGCCCACGGGTCGATGGTCCGGCGGCGCGGACGCGTTGAAGCGCCGGCCGTACCGGTCGAGGCGGCTCTTCACCGCTTCTCGTCGCTCAGACGGGGTTCCGCGCCTTGACCATCCCCTGGGCCACGGCAAGAGCGACCCATGCTGGCAGGTCTCCTGGCTCACGGGTCATCGCTCTTGGCGTCGCCTTCCCAGGGTCCGAAAACCCCAGTGGCATGTGACGCTAGAACTCGCCGCTTACAGTTGCAGGGACAGCCGCAGATTTGGGGACCGAAGGCCCCGCACTGCATTCCCTATTAAGCCCTCTCGGGCGCCAGCACGGTCATTGTCGCGACGCCCTAGGGGCACCGCGACGGAACGCTGATAGCGGAAGTTGCGCGGAAGGCAAATGGGTTGGAGGGGGCGAAATCCCGCCGGGGTGCGGGGATTGTTCCTTCTCCCCTTGCGGGAGAAGGTGGCCCGCAGGGCCGGATGAGGGGTTGATAGGCTTGTTGGATTAGCGTGTCGGAGCAGGAGGTTAGGTGTGCGCGACCCCTCATCCGACCGCCTTCGGCGGCCACCTTCTCCCGCAGGGGGAGAAGGGTGACTTACGAGCGTTCAAGCCCCGCCATACCCCGCTCCAAAACCTGCCTTATCCTCATCTCACCTGACGGCGTGGAAAGGGCGTTCGGCCGACGACTTGGGCGGCCGTCAGGAGTGGTCGAGCGGGAAGCGCTCGCCGGGTCTCTTCGGAGGCTCGCCTTCGCGACGGCTCCAGCGGCAGGTTCCCTGAAACATCGGGACGAAGCCCTGGCGGCGAAGGCTTGGCGGACGCGGCAGGCGTGGGCTGAAATCGCCCGCGCATTCCGGGACCGGGGCTCGTCGCCCTGGCCCGCCCGTCGGAGGCCCAAACGTCGTGAGCGGGTTAAGACCCCGCGCTCGCGAAGGCTTCCGGATAACGGACTACGCGGAGCGCTAAGGCTTCGTCGAAACGGTATTCACTCCTCACACTCCGGACGCTGTCCGGCGCTCCGCGTCCCTTTCCATCTCTTCAGCGGCCGGCCGCGTGAAGTGCAAACGCACGCGCTGGTTCAGGAAGAGGCTGGCGCTCAGCCGACAATGCTCGCACACTCATTCAAACGGCCGTTCAGCGGCCTTAGTGTCCGAGCGCGACCAACAGCGCGGGGAGGAGTATCGATGTCCGAGCGCCATCCATCCCAGAGGGTGTCGTCGTGGGCCCTGGCGGCCTTCGCTTCGCCCAACATCCCGATCGCGGCCCTGGGCCTGCCGCTGGTGGTCTATCTGCCGGAATTCTATGTCAGCACCATCGGGCTGTCGCTGGCCGCGGTCGGCGCGGCCTTCCTGTTCGTGCGGCTGATCGACATCACCCTGGACCCGTTCCTGGGCGGGGTCATGGACCGGACACGGACCAAGCTCGGGCGATTTAGGCCCTGGCTGCTGGCCGGCATGCCGGTGGTTGGGATCGGGGCGCTGGCCCTGTTCATGGGCCAGCCCGGCGCTAGCGCCTTCTATCTGTGGGGCTGGCTGCTAGTCACCTATGCGGGCTACTCCATGGTCGTGTTGTCGCATACCGCCTGGGGCGGGGTGCTGTCCTCGGACTATCAGCAGCGCTCGCGCGTCTATGGCTGGTGGCAAGCGGGCAATGTCGTCGGCATGATCCTGGTGCTGTGCCTGCCGCCGCTGTTGGTGGGCGTGTTCAAGACCGAGCATGCCGAGGGCGTGCGGGCCATGGGCTGGTTCATCATCGCCCTGTTGCCGATCACCATCCTGACGGCCGTGCGCGTCGTCGGCGAGCCGGCCGCGCCGCTCGTGCGGCACGCGGCTGGCCTCAAGCAATATCTGGCGCTGCTGGGGCGGCCTTCGGTGCGGCTGCTGCTGTTCGCCGACCTGCTGATGGGTCTGGCCCCAGGCATCGCCGGGGCGCTGTTCCTGTTCTTCTTCGAGCGCATCAAGCAGTTCGACAAGACCCAGTCGGGCGTCTTGCTGCTGGTCTATTTCGTGGCCGCCCTGGTCAGCGCCCCGATCTGGCCGATGCTGGCCAAGCGGATCGGCAAGCACCGGGCCCTGGCCGTCGCCGCCGTGATCTACGCCTTCGTCCAGATCGCCGCCGTCTTCACGCCGGTGGGCAATTCGGGCGTCGGCATGCTGATCCTGATCCTGGCCGGCATCCCCTACACGGCCGCCCCGGTGCTGGTGCGCGCCATGATGGCTGACATCGGCGACGAGGAGCGGCTGACCAGCGGCGTCGACCGCACCGGCCTGCTCTACGCCATCCTCACCGGCACGGTGAAGCTGGGCTACGCCCTGGCGATCGGGGCCTTCCCCGTGCTGCAATGGATGGGTTTCGACCCCAAGGTCCCGACCGTCTCGGGCGACAACGCCCTGATCGCCATGTACGCCGTGGTGCCGGCGGCGATGGGACTGGTGGTGGCCGTCGTCATGTTGCGCTATCCGCTGGATGCGACCCGCGTCGCCGAGATCCAGCGCCAGCTTTCGGCGCGGGATGCGGCTCAAGCGGACGCCCCCGCAGCGGAGCCGGAACCGAATGTCGTCCCAGAGCAAGTCCCCGCCCCTGGCCCTGCCGGCTGAAGACCAACATCCAATCTTCCGCCTGGTCGAGATCATGGCCAAGCTGCGCGATCCGGACGGCGGCTGCCCCTGGGACCTGGAGCAGACCTTCGCGACGATCGCGCCCTACACGGTCGAGGAGGCCTACGAGGTCGCCGACGCCATCGAGCGCAACGACCTGCCGGAGCTGCGCGACGAGCTGGGCGACCTCCTGCTGCAGGTGGTCTTCCACTCGCGCATGGCCGAGGAACAGGGCGCGTTCGACCTGAAGGACGTGGCGGCGGCGATCTCGGACAAGATGATCCGCCGCCATCCGCACGTGTTCGGCGACCACGCCTATGACGACCTGTCGGCGCAGGTCGCCGGCTGGGAGGAACTGAAGGCCCAGGAGCGCAAGGCCAAAGCCAAGACCGGCGTGCTGGACGACGTGCCGGCTGGCCTCCCTGCCCTCACGCGCGCCGTCAAGCTGACCAAGCGCGCGGCCCGCGTCGGCTTCGACTGGCCCTCGGCCCGCGAGGTGCTGGACAAGCTGCGCGAGGAGACCGCCGAGATCGAGGTCGAGATCGAGGCCGGCGACATGGCCAAGGCTCGCGAGGAGCTGGGCGACATCCTGTTCGTCTGCGCCAACCTGGCCCGCAAGCTGGACGTCGATCCGGAAGACGCCCTGCGCGCCACCAACGCCAAGTTCGCCCGCCGTTTCGGCTTCGTCGAGGCAAAGCTGGCCGAGCGCGGCAAGACGCCCGACCAGTCCGATCTGGCGGAAATGGATGGCCTGTGGAACGACGCCAAGGCGGCGGAGAAAGAAGCCTAGTCGACAGTGCCGACCAGAGCGCCGGGATACTGGCGCTCGAACCGGCCCAGCGCCTGGCTGTCCAGCCGGGTGACGATCGTGACGTCGCCGTCCGGACCGTCATAGCGGCTCAGCACCCGGCCGTTGCGGTAGATCCAGGCGATCGCTTGGCCGTCCTGGGCCTTCAGCTGGATCTCGACCGGCGCGGAATCGTCGATCAGGCCGCTGATTCGGCGCAACAGGGCCTCGCAGCCCTCGCCAGTGACGGCCGAGACCGTCGAGGCCTCCTTGCGACGGGCGTGGCCCTCGACGACCTCGCGATCGTCCTCGCCCAGCAGGTCGATCTTGTTCCAGACCTCGACGACGGTCTTGCCCTCGTCGAGCGTGACGCCCAGCTCGGCCAGCACCGTCTCGACGTCGCGGGCCTGGGCCTCGCTGTCGGGATTGGCCACGTCGCGGACGTGCAGCACCACGTCGGCCTCCTGCACCTCCTCGAGGGTGGCGCGGAAGGCCTCGACCAGTTCGTGCGGCAGGTCGGAGATGAAGCCGACGGTGTCGGACATGATCGCCGGCCGCCCATCGGGCAGCTTCACGGTGCGCAGGGTCGGGTCCAGCGTCGCGAACAGCATGTCCTTGGCCAGCACCTCCGCCTCGGTCAGGCGGTTGAACAGCGTGGACTTGCCGGCGTTGGTGTAGCCGACCAGGGCGACCGTCGGGTACGGCACCTTCTTGCGGGCGCTGCGGTGCAGGGTCCGCGTGCGACGCACTTCCTCCAGCTCTTTCTTGAGCTTCAGGATGTTGTCGCGGATCAGGCGGCGGTCGAGCTCGATCTGGGTTTCGCCGGGGCCGCCGGTGTTGCCGGTGCCGCCGCGTTGCCGCTCAAGGTGGGTCCAGGTGCGGACGAGGCGCGAGCGCTCGTACTCAAGCCTGGCCAGCTCGACCTGCAGACGGCCTTCACGGGTCCGGGCCCGACGGGCGAAGATCTCGAGGATCAGCCCGGTGCGGTCCACGACCTTCACCTTCAGCGCCTTTTCGAGGTTGCGCTGCTGGATGGGCGTGAGCTGATCGTCGAAGACGGCGACGTCGATGTGCTCGACCTCGCAGATCGCCGCGAACTCCTCGATCTTGCCCTTGCCGAACAAGGTGGCGGGCGTGACGGCGCGCAGGGGCGCGATCACCGTCTCGACGACCTCGAGATCAAGCGCGACGGCGAGGCCGACGGCTTCCTCGAGCCGGGCTTTGGGATCCCGGGCTTCGAGGGCCGCCTGGCCGCGCAGTTGCCGCGCCGGATGGATGACAAGCGCCTTCAGGATCGGCGCGGCGTGGTCAATCGACCTGGATGTAGATTTGGACAAGTAGTCTCGGATCAGTCGTCGGAGTCAGCGCTGGGCTCGTAGAGCTGGACAGGCTGAGCCGGCATGATGGTGGAAATGGCGTGCTTGTAGACCAGTTGCGACTGGCCATCGCGACGCAGGAGGACGCAGAAATTGTCGAACCAGCTGACCACGCCTTGCAGCTTCACGCCGTTGACGAGGAAAATGGTGAGCGGCGTCTTCGACTTGCGCACGCTGTTCAGGAACGTGTCCTGGAGGTTTTGTTTCTTCTCGGCAGACATCGGGGGTTCCCCTCTTTGTTATCGGAGGGCAACACGCCCCCCACACACAACAAGGCCATGCTAGAGGATTTTTCGCTGAAAGCGACAAGGTCGCAGCGAAAATTTCCGCAAAGCCGCGCGGTGCAAAGCCGTCTTCGCCGAATATTGCTCCGATCTCAGACGGCTTTTTGACGCGCCCGCTCAATATAGGAACGCCGCAGGCCGATCGCCACCGGACCCGGCTTGCCGTCGCCCAACTTGACCCCGTCGACCTCGATGATCGGCGTGACCAGCGAGCCGGCCCCGGTGATGAAGGCCTCCTTGGCGGCCTGAGCTTCGGCGACCGTGAAGGGCTTCTCGCTGAACGGCAGGCCGGTCTCGCGGATCACTTCCAGCAGGGTCGAGCGGGTGATGCCGCGCAGGATGTTGGCCTGGGTGTCGCGGGTCCGAAGGGTCCCCTCGGCGTCGATGATCCAGGCGTTGGACGAGGCCCCTTCGGTCACCAGGCCCATGTCATCGACGAACCAGGCCTCCAGCGCGCCGCGCTCGCGGGCGGCCTGCTTGGCCAGGGCGTTCGGCAGCAGGCCGATCGACTTGATGTCGCAGCGGCCCCAGCGGTTCTCAGGCACGGAGATCACCGACGCGCCCTTGGCGGCCTTGGCCTCGGTGGCGGCGCGGTCCAGCGACTTGGCGGTGATCACGATCGCGGGGGGCACTTCCGGGTTCGGGAAGGCGTGGTCGCGCTTGGCGACGCCGCGAGTGACCTGGATGTAGCAGAGCCCTTCCTTGACCTTGTTGCGACGCACGGCCTCGCGCAGGACCAGCAGCAACGCGGCCTGGCTCATCGGATGGGCGATGCGCAGCTCGTCCAGGCTGCGCCACAGTCGGGTGAAGTGGCCTTCCGCGTCGGCCAGCTTGCCGTCGAACACGGCCCAGACCTCGTAGACGCCGTCGGCCAGCTGATAGCCGCGATCCTCGATATGGACGGCGGCCTCGCCGTGACGCACGAAGCGGCCGTTCACATAGGCGAAACGCGACATCTACTCTTCCTCTTCGGCCCGGGCGCCGGCGACGCCGAGGGACTTCAGCTTCCTGTGCAGCGCCGAGCGCTCCATGCCGATGAAATTGGCGGTGCGCGAGATGTTGCCGCCGAACCGCAGGATCTGCGCATTGAGGTACTCGCGCTCGAACAGCTCGCGGGCTTCGCGCAGCGGCAGGGCGATGATCCGCTCGGCCCCGATCGCGCCCGCATTGCCGGCGCTGGGCTGGTCGGCGCCGGCCAGCATCTCGGCGGTGATCACCTCGCCCGGTTCGCCCGAGGCCAGGATTAGCATCCGCTCGACGTTGTTGCGCAGCTGGCGGACATTGCCC
Source organism: Caulobacter sp. GW821-FHT10E02 (assembly GCF_059415225.1). NCBI lineage: Bacteria > Pseudomonadati > Pseudomonadota > Alphaproteobacteria > Caulobacterales > Caulobacteraceae > Caulobacter > Caulobacter sp. GW821-FHT10E02. The sequence goes on along the minus strand of NZ_JBWKMV010000001.1, from coordinate 1,410,830 downwards.
GGCCAAGTCTGGACCTGCAGCGTGGCCAGGGCGTCCTCGCCCAGCTTGCGACGCGCCAGGCCGGTGGCTTCGCTGATCTTGTCGACGAAATAGGCGATCAGCTCGGGGATGTCCTCGCGGCGCTCGGCCAAGCCCGGCACGCGGACCGGCACCACGTTCAGCCGGTGGAACAGATCCTCGCGGAAGCGACCGCTGGTAATCTCGTCACGCAGGTCGCGGGAGCTGGACGAGATGACCCGGACATCGACCTGGACGTCGTTGTCGCCGCCCACCCGGCGGAAGCGCTGCTCGACCAGCACCCGCAGGATGCGGCCTTGGGTCTCGCGCGGCATGTCGGCCACTTCGTCGAGATAGAGCGTGCCGCCGTGGGCGCGTTCGAACACGCCGATCTTGCGCGGACGACCGTTCTCGCCCTCCTCACCGAACAGCTCGACGTCGAGGCGCTCGGGGGCCATGCCGGCGGCGCTGACCGCGACGAACTCCTGCTTGGTGCGGGTGCTGGCGCCGTGGATCAGGCGGGCCACCAGCTCCTTGCCCGAGCCGGGCGGGCCCGACACCAGGATGCGGCTGTTGGCCGGAGCCACCTTCAGGATCAGCTGGCGCAGGGCCTGGGCCGGCGCCGACTTGCCGATCAGGCCGTCGGGAGCCAGGGTCTGGGTCCGCAGGCGACGGTTTTCGCGGCGCAGGCCGGCCGCCTCCAGCGCGCGCTCGACAACCAGCAGCAGGCGATCGGACTTGAACGGCTTTTCCAGGAACTCGTAGGCGCCGCGCTTGATGGCGCTGACGGCGGTCTCGATATTGCCGTGGCCCGAGATCATGATCACCGGCAGGTCGGCGTCCAGCGCCTTGACCATGTCCAGCAGTTCGAGGCCGTCCATGCCCCCGCCCTGCATCCAGATGTCCAGGACCAGCAGGGCTGGCTTTCGCGCCCGGATCGCGGCCAGGGCCTGGTCGGAGTCCGCGGCCGTGCGCACCGCATAGCCCTCATCCTCCAGGATGCCGGCCACCAGCTCGCGGATATCGGCTTCGTCATCGACCACAAGAACGTCGGCGCTCATATCATCTCCTCAACACCGCTTTGGGCAGCGGCGTGCAGTCGTACGGTCGTCGGGAATTTCAGGATCACGCGGGCTCCGGGAAGCTCGCGGGCGTCGGTCAGGACCAGGCTGCCGCCGTGGTCCTCCATGATCCGCTTGACGATGGCCAGGCCGAGGCCCGTGCCCTTCTCGCGGGTGGTCACATAGGGTTCGGTCAGGCGATCGCGGTCCTTGGCGGGCAAGCCGACGCCGTTGTCCTCGATCGTCACGCACAGGTCGTCGGCGTCCGAGCTCAGGCTGGCCGTGATCCGGCCCGTCATGTCGGGCGCGGCCAACCGGCGCGCGCCAACGGCTTCGCCGGCGTTCTTCAGGATGTTGGTCAGCACCTGGCCGATCATCCGCTCGTCGCAGGTGATCCAGACGTCCTCGCCGCTGGCTTCCTGCAGCTTGACCTCGATCTCGCCGTCCTGGAACCGTTGGGCGAACACCGCCTGGCGCAGCATCTCGGTCAGGTTGGCCGGCTCGAAGCGCGGCGCCGGCATCCGGGCGAAGGCGGAGAACTCGTCGACCATCCGGCCGATGTCGCCGACCTGGCGGATGATGGTCTCGGTGCAGCGGTCGAAGGTCTCCAGGTCGCTGGCGATCTCCTTGCGGTACTTGCGGCGCAGGCGCTCGGCCGACAGCTGGATCGGGGTCAGCGGGTTCTTGATCTCGTGGGCGATGCGGCGCGCGACGTCCTTCCACGCGGCGTTGCGCTGGGCGGCCATCAGGCGGGTGATGTCGTCGAAGGTCAGGACCAGGCCCTCCGCCACGTGACCGGCGGCGCGGACCCGCAGGCGGCGCGTCTCGCCCTCGCGCTGGATGTCGACCTCGACATCGGTGTCGGGTCGGCTCTCCTGCAGCGCCTCCATCACCGTCTCGAACTCGGGGGCCAGCTGGATCAGGTCGACGCCCAGCGCCTCACTGGGCAGGCCCAGCAGGGTCACGGCGCGGCGGTTCACCGCCGAGACCTTGCCGTGCTCGTCCAGGCTGATGACGCCGGCGCTGACGCCCGACAGCACGGTCTCGATGAACTGGCGCCGCCCCTCGGCGTCGAGGCTGGCGGCCTTCAGCGCGGCCTGCTGAAGTTGCAGCTCGCTGGTCATCATGTTGAAGGCGTTGGACAGCGCCCGGATTTCCTCGGGGCCGGTGTCGGCCTCGACCCGGGCGTCGAGATCGCCGCTGGAGACGCGACCTGCCGCCTCGACCAGGCCCGCCACCGGACCCGCGATCGAGTTGGCGGCGGCGATGCCGACCCAGATGGCGGCGACCAGCACCAGCAGCGCCGTTTCCAGATAGCTGAGGCCGAAGATCGCCTGGATTCGCACGCGGCTGCGCTCGGCGTCGCGGTACGAGACCAGGGCGTCCTGGGTCTCGATCAAGTGGGTCAGGATGCCCTTCTCGATCGGCCGGACGACATAGAGATAGGCGTCCGGGAAGGCGTTCAGGCGATAGAGCGCTCGGAACAGGTCCGCCGAGACGAAGCGCTGGGCGGTGACCTCGCCGCTGTCGGTGGCGACATAGCTCGACGGTGGCGGGGCCAGGAACGGCGGCGCGTCGCGCAGCTCGGCCCGCGCCAGGATGCGGCCGTCACGGTCCAGGATGTAGGCGGCGGCGAAGCCGTTGTTCTTGGTCTCGTCGGCCAGGAAGTGACCGAAGGCCACCGGCGAATGGGCCAGGGCCGGCGCGGCCTCGTTCAGGTTGGCCGCCATCGGGCCGATATGCTCGGAAATGTATTTGGTCTGCTGCTCGACGTACGAGTTGGCGACCTTGGCCGAGTTGCCGACCACGGTCTGGACGCGCTGGCTGAACCAGCCGTCCACGCCGCGATTGACCAGCACGCCGAAGAACAGCGCCACGATCACCGCCGGGGCCACGGCCGCCAGCGAGAACAGGCCCACGAAGCGCAGGTGCAGGCGGGCGCCGGCGTCGCTGGCCCGGGCGTCGATCAGATCGTAGAGGCGCAGGCCCACCACGGTGGCCACGCCCAGGATCAGCACCAGGTTGAAGCCCAGCACGACCAGAATGACCGTCGAAGCCGTGCTGATCGAATCGGTCTTGGGCGGCGACGAGGCCAGGGCGACGCTGGCGACGGTCAGGATCACCGCCAGCGCATAGGCCCCGCCGGTCAGGTAGCGCGACCGCAGGAGCTCCCGCCACCAGGCCCGGCTGAACCGGGTCGGCGGGTCTTCCGATCCTGTCGCGTAAGCCACTGAAGACATCGCCGTCGAGTTTAGGACTGTGTGTCCCAAATTCAACAGCTATGTGCCGAGAAAGCTTCAGCGCTCATAGGGCGAGCGCCGAGCTCTAGCGACGGCCGCGGGTCATCTCCACGCCCAGGTCCTGGATCTTCTTGCGCAGGGTGTTTCGGTTAAGGCCGAGGATCTCGGCGGCCCGCACCTGGTTGCCGCGCGTCGCCGACAGGGTCAGCTGGATCAGCGGACGCTCCACCTCCTCCAGAATCCGGTCGTAGAGGCCGGGCGGCGGCACGCCGTCGGGCTGGTCGGCGAAGTGCGAGGCCAGGTGGCGCTCGACCAGCATCGACAGGGTCAGCGGCCCCTCCTCCGACCGGACGGCCGGGGTGTGGTCCTGCAGCTCGCGGTCGACGATGCGGGCGGTGATCAGCTCCTCGGCATAGAGGGCGCACATCCGGCGCATCAGGTTCTCGAGCTCGCGGACATTGCCGGGCCAAGGATGGGTCTTCAGGCGATCGAGCGCGCTCTGGTCGATGGTCTTGGCCGGCAGGCCTTCGCGGGCGGCGCGCAGCAGGAACGTGCGGGCCAGGTCCGGGATGTCCTCGGCGCGGTCGCGCAGCGGCGGCAGGCGCACGGGGGCGACGTTCAGGCGGAAGAACAAGTCCTCGCGGAACAGGCCCTGCTGGATCAGGCCGCGCAGGTCGCGGTTGGTGGCGGCGATGATCCGCACGTTCGGACGGCGGCCGGTCTTGGGGTTGATCACCGGCTCGGTGCCGTCGATCACGCGCAGCAGACGGGTCTGGGCGTCCAACGGCATGTCGCCGATCTCGTCCAGGAAGAGCGTGCCGCCATCGGCCTCGATCAGGCGGCCGGTGTCACCTTCTCCGCGCCCGAACAGCTCGGTCTCGACCCGCTCGCGCGGCACGGCGGCCAGGTTGATGACCACGAACTTGCCGTCGCGGCGGCGACCCAGCTCGTGCAGGGCCCGGGCGACCAGCTCCTTGCCGGTGCCGCTCTCGCCCAGGATCAGGACGGTCAGGTCGGCTCCGACCAGGCGGGCGATGGTGCGGTAGACCTCCTGCATCGGCGCCGAGCGGCCGATCAACGGCAGGCGCTCATCGCGCATGGCGCGGGCCTGGGCCTTGGAGGCCTCGGCGTCGGCCGGACGCGACAAGGCCCGACGCGCGGCGGCGGTGACGTCGTCGAGATCGAAGGGCTTGGAAATGTACTCGAAGGCGCCCGCGTCGGCGGCGTTGACCGCCGTCAGCAGGGTGTTCTGCGCGCTCATAACGATGATCGGCAGCTTTGGCCGTTCCTTGCGGATGCGCGGCAGCACGTCGAACACGTTCTCGTCGGGCATCATCACGTCGGTGACGACCAGGTCGCCCTCGCCGTCCGTGACCCACTTCAGCAAGGTCGTGGCGTTGCCGGTGGCGCGGACCTGGTAGCCAAGACGGGTGAAGGCCTGGCTCAGGACGAGCCGCACCGAGCTGTCGTCGTCGGCGATCAGGATCTTCTTGCTCGCGGCATTCATGCTCGGGCGTCTCCGGGTGCGGTATCAAGGGCGGGCGCAACGGGCAGCAGCACGCGGAACACGGTGCGCCCGGGCTCGGATTCGAAGTCGATCAGGCCGCCGTGGGCGGTGACGAGCTTGGTGACCAGGGCCAGGCCCAGGCCCGTGCCGTTGGCCTTGGTGGTCACGAAGGGCTGGAACAGGTGGTCGCGCAGGCTGGCCGGCACGCCGGGGCCGTTGTCGATGATCTTGACCTCGATCGGCGCGCCACTGGCGGTCTTGCCGTCGGCCCCGCGCACCCGGACGCCAGGGCGCCAGGCGGTGTGGATCGAGATCTGGCCACGCTCGTCGCCGCGCATGTGGGCGGCCTCGGCGGCGTTCTTGGTCAGGTTCAGGAAGATCTGGATCAGGTGGTCCTCGTCGCCCCAGACCGGCGGCAGCGACGGGTCGTAGCTCTCCTTCAGCGTCAGGCCATCGGCGACGCCGTTGACGACCAGGGCCCGGATACGGTCCAGCACCTGGTGGATATTGACCGGCTCACGCGGGGTCGGGGCCTGATCGGAGAAGGCCTCCATGCGGTCGACCAGGCGGCGGATGCGGTCGGTCTCGTCGACGATCAGCTGGGCCAGCGGCTGGTCGACGGCGCTGGCGCCGGTCTTCAGCAGCTGGGCGGCGCCACGGATGCCGGCCAGCGGGTTTTTGATCTCGTGGGCCAGCATCTTGCCCAGGCCCACGACCGAGCGCAGGCCGGCCGCGTCGGCGGCCTTGTCGACGCCCAGCACGCCCTTGACGTGCAGGGTCAGCAGCACCGAGCCATCACCCAGTGGCGCCGCGGCGCCGTCGGCCTCGAACGGCGGCTGACCGAACAGATTGACCTCGACGCCATGCTCGCGGACCAGCGCGCCTTCGAAGATCGCCCGGTCCAGCAGCGAGACCAGCACCGAGCCCGGCGGCAGGGCGGCGCGGAAGCGACCGCGCGCCAACAGCGACAGGCCGTGGCCGAACAGCGCCTCGGCGGCCTCGTTGACGGCCACCAGCCCGCCTTCGCGGTCCACGACGAGCGCGGGTTCGGGGCTGAGGTCGAAGGCGGCGGCCTTCAAGGCTTCGGGGGTGACACCACCCAGGACGCGGGCGCGGTCGGTCATGCGGCTAATCTCCCGCCCGCCAGCCACAGGTCGCCCAGGGCGACCTCCACGGCGGCGGGATCTTCAAGTCGGCACAGGGTGGCGCGAGCGGCCCGGCGTTCCTCGGCCGTCTCCGGCCAGGGCGCGGCTTCGATGTACGAGGCCAGGTGCTTGCGGAACATCTTCAGGCCCAGCGGCTCGCCATAGAAGTCGAGGCTGCGGCGGAAATGGGTGAGCGCGATGGCCAGGCGTTCCTCGGCCTGCGGCTCGACGAAACCCCGCCCCTCGAGCGCGGCCTCGATGGCGCCGGCGATCCAGGGACGGCCGTAGACGCCCCGGCCGATCATCACGCCGTCGGCGCCGGACTGCTCCAGAGCCTGGCGAGCAGTCTCGCCGTCGATGATGTCGCCATTGACCAGCACCGGCACCGAGACGGCTTGCTTCACCGCCGCGACGGCGGTCCAGTCGGCGACGCCCTTATAGAACTGGCTGCGCGTGCGGCCATGCACCGTGATCGCCTTGGCTCCAGCCGCCACGGCGCGGCGCGCGATGTCGGGGGCGTTGCGTAGATTGTCGTCCCAGCCCAGCCGCATCTTGACGGTGACGGGAACATCGACGGCCTCGACCGCCGCGCTGACCAAGGCTTCGGCCAAGTCAGGCTCGCGCATGATGGCCGATCCCGATTGCTGGCCGGCGGACACTTCCTTGGCGGGGCAACCGAAGTTCAGATCGACGATCTGGGCGCCGGCGTCGGCGGCCATGCGCGCGCCCTTGGCCATCAGGCCCGGATCGCGCCCGACCAGTTGGACCACCATCAGCGGCAGCCCCTCGCCGACGGCCGCGCGGCGCACGACATCGGGCCGTCCTCGCGCGAACTCGGCGCAGGCCACCATTTCCGTCGCCACATAAGGCGCGCCGAGCGCCGTGGCCGTTTCTCTGAAGGGCAGGTCCGACACCCCGGTCATGGGTGCGATCCACACACGACCAGGAACGGCGACCCCGCCGACCTCGAGCTTGTTGCTCATTTTCTGATCATCCCCACAGCATTCTTTTTAGGCACATTGTGCAGCGCAGTAAAGCCCAATCGACTGGACAAGAGCGGCCACCGGACTAAACAGCCGCCATGACCTTTTCCGCCGTGATCGTCGCCGCCGGTTCGGGAAGCCGAGCCGGCCCGGGCCAGGCCAAGCAGTGGCGGCCCGTGGCGGGTAAGGCGGTGCTGCGCTGGTCCGTCGAAGCCCTTTTAGCGGGCGGCGCCAGCGACATTGTCATCGTAACGACACAGGACGGCGAAAAAGCGCTCGCCGAGGTTCTCGCGGGCCTGCCGGATTGGCGCGCGGCCCCAGGCGGCGCGACTCGGGCGCTGTCGGTGCAGTCGGGTCTGGCCGCCCTCGCCCATCGCCCGGCGGACGAACCTGTGCTGATCCACGACGCCGCCCGCCCCTTCCTGACCGGCGCGACGATCGAGGGCGTGCTCAAGGCGCTCGAGACCGCCGACGCCGTGCTCCCTGCCCTGCCCGTCGCCGACACGCTCAAGCGCGCCGAGCCGGGCCAGAACCCGACCACGACCTCGCGCGAGCACCTCTGGCGCGCCCAGACACCTCAGGCCGCCCGCCGCGACACCCTGCTGGCCGCCTATGCCGCCTGGACCGAGGGCGAGCCGACCGACGACGCCCAGGTGGTGGAAGCCGCCGGCGGCCGCGTGGCCATCGCGCCGGGCGATCCGCTCTTGATGAAACTCACCTATCCCGAGGACTTCGCCATGGCCGAACGGCTCGCCGGCGCCGCGCGCATCACCCGAGTCGGCCAAGGCTTCGACGCTCACCGCTGGGGTCCAGGCGAAGAGGTCTGGCTGTGCGGCGTGGCCATCAAGCACGACGAGACTCTGATCGGTCACTCCGACGCTGACGCCGGCCTGCACGCCCTGACCGACGCCATCCTCGGCGCGATCGGCGAAGGCGACATCGGCGACCACTTCCCGCCGACCGACGACAAGTGGAAGGGCGCATCCTCGGACCTCTTCCTCAAGCACGCCGCCGACTTGGTTGCCGCCAAGGGCGGGAGCATCGTCAATGTCGACGTGACCCTGATCTGCGAGCGGCCCAAGATCAAACCGCACCGCCTGGCCATGCGCGAGAAGCTGGCCGAGATCCTCGACCTCCCGCTCGACCGGGTCAGCGTCAAGGCGACCACGACCGAGAAGATGGGCTTCACCGGCCGCGGCGAGGGTCTGGCCGCCTCCGCCGTCGTGGCGGTCGAGACCCCGGCCTGAACGGGCTAAGCTCAAAGACGAATCCGGAGACGCCGATGTTCCCGCTGGAAATCGAGACCCTGGCCCGGCTGCTGATCGACGAGGCGCGGTCCAAGTCGCTGCGTCTGGTCGCGGCCGAGAGCTGCACCGGCGGCCTGGTGGCCGGCGCGATCTGCGCGATCTCCGGCGCCTCCGACGTCTTCGAGCGCGGCTTCGTCACGTACACCAACCGGGCCAAGTCCGAGATGCTGGGCGTCCCGGGCGACCTCATCGCCGACAATGGCGCGGTGTCCGAGCCCGTGGCGCGGATGATGGCCGAAGGTGCGCTGGAGGCCAGCAACGGCCATGTCGCCGTGGCCATCACCGGCATCGCCGGCCCCGGTGGCGGCACACCGATGAAGCCCGTGGGCACCGTCCACTTCGCCGTCGCCCGCGCCAACCGTTCGGTCGTCCACCGGCACGAGCACTTCGCCGGCGAGACCCGCGAAGCCGTGCAGTTGGCGGCGGTGCGGACGGCGCTGGAAATGCTTCGCGAGGCGGTGGTCTAGTGCCCGAGACCGCGCCCAGCGACTGGAGACGCTTCGCCGGCGTCGGCCTCTCGCAGAAGGCGCTGAAGGCCGCGGCCGCCCGCAAGACCGAGATCCGCCACGCCATCCGCGTCTCGGCCGCCGTCGGCGCGGCCTTCGCTCTGGCCACCTTGCTGCGCCTGCCGCAGGGCTATTGGGCGGTGTTCACCGCCGTGATCGTGGTGCAGTCCAGCTTGGGCGCGACCATCACCGCATCCATGGAGCGCTTCATGGGCACGGTGGTCGGGGCGCTGACCGGCGCCGTCGCGGCCTATTTCCACAGCAAGTGGCCGGAGTTCGGCGGGCTGATCCTCGTCGTGACCGTGGCGCTGCTGGCGTTCGTGGTCTCGGTGCGGCCGGCGCTGAAGGTCGCGCCGGTCACGGCCGTGATCATGCTGATCGGCCAGACGACCCACATGGACCCGCTGATCGCCGCCAGCCTGCGCGTCGCCGAGATCACCGTCGGCAGCCTGGTCGGCGTCGCCGCCACCCTGCTGATCTTCCCGGCACGCGCCCACGCCTCGGTGGTGACCAGCGTCCAGAAGATCGCCGGCCTGCAGGCGCATATCCTCGACAGCTACATCCTGATGCTGCGCGGCACGCCGGGCCCGACCGACTACCTCAAGGCTCAGGACGATCTGCGTGCGGCGCTGGCCAAGCTGCAGACCTCGATGACTGAGGCCGATCGCGAGAACGCCACCAAGCTCAGCGAGCGCTCGGTGTCCGACGCCCTGCCCCGCACGCTCTGGCGGCTGCGCAACGACACGGTGATGGTCGGCCGCACGCTGCGCGAGCCCTTGCCGGCCGAGGGCCTGGCCCCGGCGGCGGCCGACATGCTGGAAGCCAGCGCCAAGTTCCTACGCGGCACGGCCGATCTGCTGGCCGGCGGTGCGCGTCCGGATCGGCTTGCCTTCGCAGAGGTCCACCAGAGCTTCCAGGCTTGCGTCGAAGGCCTGCGGGAAAAGGGCCTGACCCGCGAGCTGGAGTTCGACGACGCCGCGCGGGTGTTCGGCCTGGTCTTCGCGATCGAGAACCTCTTCGGCAACCTCGGCGACTTCGAGGAGCGGATCGAGGAGGCTGTCGCGAAGAAGGACTAGGTCTTCTCGCCGTAGACCTGCCTGGCGCGATCCTCGAAGCAGGCGATTAGCTTGTTGGCGGCCTTGTCGATATTGGCTGCCAGCATGCCGTCCAGGAGCGCGGCCTTGAAGGCGAAGTCGATCACGAACTCGACGCGCGTGACCTCGCCCTCCGGCACGAACCGCCAGCCGTTCGAGAGGCGCTTGAACGGGCCATAGAGCAGGCTGACGTCAATGCTCAACGCGTCGCGGTCACGGCGCACGCGTGTAGCGAACTTCTCTTTCAGGAACGAGAAGCCGACCTGGGCCTCGGCGTCGACCGTGCTGACCGCGCCATCGACGCGACCGTTCCAGGTGCGCATGCCGGTGATCCACGGCACGAACTTCGGATAGGCCTCGACGTCTCCGACGAGCTCGAACAGCTGCTCCGGCGCGTACGGCAGCACGCGCGTGACGACGTGTCGGTGCACGGCTTTAGGCGGTCCGGGCGTCGAGGGCCCGGCGGGCCGCCTGCAGCTTGGCGAAGTCCTCGCCCGCGTGGTGCGACGAGCGGGTCAGCGGGCTGGACGACACCATCAGGAAGCCCTTGGCCCGGGCGATCGCCTCATAGGCCTTGAACTCTTCCGGCGTCACGAAGCGGTCGATGGCGGCGTGCTTGCGGGTCGGCTGCAGGTACTGGCCGATGGTGATGAAGTCGACGCCGGCCGAGCGCATGTCGTCCATCACCTGCATGACCTCCTCCTTGGTCTCGCCCAGGCCGACCATCAGGCCGGACTTGGTGAACTGGGAGGGATCGCGCTGCTTCACGCGGTCCAGCAGGCGCAGCGAGTTGTAGTAGCGGGCGCCCGGGCGGATCTTCAGATAGAGCCGCGGCACGGTCTCGAGATTGTGGTTGAAGACGTCAGGCTTGGAGTCGATCACCACGTTCTCGGCGCTGTCCTTGCGCAGGAAGTCCGGGGTCAGGATCTCGATAGTCGTGCCCGGGGCCGCCGCGCGGATGGCGGTGACCACCTCGGCGAAGTGGCGGGCGCCGCCGTCCAGCAGGTCGTCGCGGTCCACCGAGGTGATGACCACGTGCTTGAGGCCCATCTTGGCGACGGCCTCGGCCACGCGGCGCGGCTCGTCGGGGTCCAGCTGAGTCGGCAGGCCGGTGGTGACGTTGCAGAAGGCGCAGGCGCGGGTGCAGATCTCGCCCATGATCATCATGGTCGCGTGCTTCTGGCTCCAGCACTCGCCGATGTTCGGGCAGGCCGCCTCTTCGCAGACCGTGGTCAGCTTGTGCTCGCGCACGATGCCCTTGGTCTCGTTGTATTGACCCGAGCCGGGGGCGCGCACGCGCAGCCAGTCCGGTTTGCGGAGAACCGGCGTGTCCGGGCGGTTCTGCTTTTCGGGGTGGCGCACCGCTCGGTCATCCGAGCCGCGAGCCTTGAGGGTGTCGATCACCGTGGCCATGGCGCCTAAATCGGTCTTCTTGGCTCGCGGATCAAGCGCTTGATCTTGCTTAAGTCGGCGACGCGCGAAATGAGTGTCCGGATATGCGTCGCCGCCTTACCGCTATCGCCCTGGCGTTGGTCCCGATCCTGGCCGTTTCCGCCTGCGGAGACGGGGGTTTGCGCGCGCCTTTCGCCGATAGCCGGACGCCGCCGTCGCTGAGTTCGCGTTTCTATCCGCCGCAAGGCTGGGCCTGGGGCTATGTCCGCAGCGGCCAGGGCCTGGTCCAGCGCTACGGCGTCGCCTCGCCGCCCGTCGCGCCCAAGGCCTCGATCCTGATCCTGACCGGCTATGGCGAAAGCGCCGAAGCCTGGTTCGAGACGGTCACGGAGCTGACCAATCAGGGCTTCTCGGTCTGGGTGCTGGAGCGCCAGGGCCAAGGTGGCTCAGAGCGTGAGACGCCTTGGCGCGATCTCGGACACGTCGACAGCTTCGATCCGGACGTCGCGGCCGTCCGCGCCCTGGTCAAGGGCGTGATCCGGCCCAGCCCCTATACGCCGCTGGTGGTGGTGGGCCAGTCCGAAGGCGGCCTCGTCGCCCTGCGCGCCGCCGAGCAGGGCCTGGCCATGGACGGCCTGGTCCTCTCCTCGCCCGCCTTCGGCCTCACCGCCCTGCCCCGCCCCCGTTCGGACTTCGCCCGCTTCACGCCGGCTATGCGGTTCCTGCGCCTGGGCTGGATCAAGACCCCCGACCAGGCCGGCTGGCGACGCGACGCGTCCGACAGCGCCCAGACCCACGATGCGGAGCGCGGCAAGGTCCAGGCGGCCTGGATGCTGGCCAATCCGGACCTACGCATGGGCGGACGGAGCCTGGGCTGGTTCGCGGCCTTCTTCGACGCCTCGGAGGCCGCCGCCCAGGACATCCGCCGGACGCACGTGCCGACGCTGATGCTGACCGCCGGCCAGGACAAAACCGTCTCGGCCTCACCCCAGACCCAGCTCTGCGCGGCGATGACCAACTGCCAGGAGACCCGCTACCCGAATGCGGGACACGCCCTGCACATGGAATCGGAAGCCGTCCGCCAGCCCTGGCTGGCCGCGATCGTCGATTTCACCAAGGCTCGGGCGCCCGACAAAGCCTTGCGCCGCAAGGGGTGAGCCTCACGCTTTGTGACTCTTTCTTGCAAAGCTGGACCTTCCCCGGCAGACTCGACGTTTAAGAACGGGAGCGCGCTTTCGCTCTTCGGGGAGGTTTCGCCGGTATGGCGGTAGCTTACGACGCGCAAGCTGGTCAAAAGGCCATCTTCGACGCCCTCATCGACGCCCGCGACAAGTACGGCGCCAAGAAACCGATCCTGGAGGACCAGGACCGCAATCCGTTGTCCTATACGGACCTGATCCGGGCCAGCTTCGCGCTGGGCCGCAAGATCGCGGCCATGACCAAGCCGGGCGAGAACGTCGGCGTCCTGCTGCCGTCGGGCGCGGGCTCGGTGGTGACCTTCTTCGCCCTGCACGCCTTCGGCCGCGTGCCGACCATGCTGAACTTCACGGCGGGCCTGCGGAACATCAAGGCCGCCTGCAAGCTGGCCAAGGTCAAGCGCGTGCTGACCGCCCACAAGTTCATCGAGCTGGGCAAGTTGCACGACATCGTCGATGCGATCAGCGCGCAGGCCGAGATCACCTATCTTGAGGACGTGCGCGGCACGATCGGTCTCAGCGACAAGCTGTTCGCCGCCGCCGCCGGCCTCTTCCCGCGTCAGTTCCGCGCCCCGGCCAAGCCGTCGAGCACCGGCGTGGTGCTGTTCACCTCGGGCAGCTTCGGCGCGCCGCGCGGCGTGGTCCTGACCCAGGCCAATCTGGTCTCGAACGCCCAGCAGATCGCCGCCCATATCGCACTGGACCCGTCCTGGGTGTTCTTCAACCCGCTGCCGGTGTTCCACTGCTTTGGCCTGACCGCCGGTGTGATCCTGCCCATCCTCAGCGGCATGAAGGCGTTCCAGTACCCTTCGCCCCTGCACACCAAGCAGATCCCACCGCTGATCAAGGACACGGGCGCGTCGGTGCTGCTGGCGACCGACACCTTCGTCAACCAGTACGCCCGCTCGGCCGAGAGCGACGAGCTGTCGGGCCTGAGGTTCATCGTCTGCGGCGCCGAGAAGGTCCGCGAGGAGACGCACAATCTGATCGGCGAGAAGTTCGGCGGCGTGCCGGTGCTGGAAGGCTACGGCGCGACCGAGGCCTCGCCGGTGATCGCGGTCAACAAGCCCGACGACAACCGCCGCGGCACGGTCGGCGGCCTGTTGCCGGGCCAGGACTGGAAGGTCGAGCCCGTCGAGGGCATCCCCGAGGGCGGTCGCCTGCTGGTGCGCGGCCCCAACATCATGGCCGGCTATCTACGCGAGGACGGCGGCGTCGACGCCCCTGAAGGCGGCTGGCACGACACCGGCGACGTGGTCACGGTCACCGACGACCTGTGGATCACCATCAAGGGCCGCGTGAAGCGCTTCGCCAAGATCGGCGGCGAGATGGTCTCCCTGACTGCCGCAGAGGACCTGGCCTCGGCCGTGTGGCCCAACGGCCGTCACGCCGTGATCTCGATGCCTGACAAGAAGAAGGGCGAGAAGCTGGTCCTGGTCACAGACCGTCCCGACGCCGATGTCGGTCCGCTGGTCGCCCACGCCCAGACGATTGGAGCGCCCGAACTGGCCGTACCGCGCAAGATCCTCAAGGTCACCGAGGTGCCCGTGCTGGGCAGCGGTAAGACCGACTATGTCGCCATCCAGCGGATGGCCGAGACCGACACGCGCGCCGCGTAGGTCCAAATCCGGCGAAGCTGATCAAGCTTCGCCGGAACGTTCTTGTTTTCAGGTCTTTGAGTAAGCGTCGAGCTTCCGGGCTCACCCGCGTTCGCATCAAGGAGGGAAAGAACAATGGAACGTCTCAATGTCTGGGCGCCGCGCGTGCTCAGCCTGCTCCGGATCATGACCGCCCTGCTCTTCATGGAGCACGGCCTGATGAAGCTGGTTCACTTCCCGGCCGCCCAACCCGGCGTGCCTGACCCGCTCCCGCCGATCCTGATGGCGGCGGCGTGGCTCGAGGTGGTCGGCGGCGCGCTGCTGGTCGTGGGGCTGTTCACGCGCCCGGTCGCCTTCATCCTGTCGGGCCAGATGGCGGTGGCCTATTTCCTGGCCCACGGCAGCAAGGGCTTCTGGCCCGCGCTGAACGGCGGCGAGGCGGCGATCCTGTTCAGCTTCGTGTTCCTGTACCTGGCGCTCGAAGGGCCCGGGGAATGGAGCGTGGACGCGCTGGTCCGCAAGCGTCCCTAGAAGGTCGCGCCCCTAAAACACGCTACCAAGGGCTTCCAGCTCGGTGCGGAAGCCCTGCTTGCGGCTGTGCATAGCGCGTAAGTCCGCCACGAAGGCTTGGTGGTCGGGATATTCGCCGAAGTCGCCGATCATCACCGACAGCGACTCCGCCTCCAGTAGCTGCCGCGCCGCCTCGGCGTAGCGGGTGGCGACGCCGTAAGTCAGCACGTACTGGATCGAGGCTCTCAGCAGCAGGGTCGCGGCCATCGGATAGGCGCCTTCCAGCCGGCGGGCGGCCTCGGCCATCAGGGTGTCGTCGGCGCCGTTGATCTCGCCGGCGCGATCCCGCACCAGGCGCGAGGCGGCCGGCAGGTCGGGCCAGGAGACCAGGAACGCCAGGGCCGTGTCGAACTGCGGGAAGCGCTTGGCGACCGCCTTGGCCTGGTCCTCGGCCTCGACGTCGTCGAAGTCCGGCAGGCCTTTGAGATAGCTCCGCAGGCGCGGGATCGACAGCGTCCGCTCGAACTCCGCCCAGCGACGCTTCTGAGCCTCGTCGTGATGGCCGGTGGCCTCCAGAGCCTCCAGCATCGCCTCTTCCCAGGCCGAGCGCTCTTCCAGCGAGCTCTGGTGGCGGCCGCCCTTCTCGCTCGGCGCACCGGCGTGCAGGGTCGCCAGCGCGTCCTCGGGGCGTCCCGCCTCCAGCAGGCGGCGGGCGATCTCGGCCGAGACCAGGGGCGTCTTGCGCAGCTCCGGCGCGAAGGTCGCTTCGAAGGCGTCGACATCGCCGCTGGCGTCGGCCAGGCGGCGCAAGGCGTCACGATAGATCGCGCTGCGGGCGTCGCGGATCGAGCGGGCCGCCAACAGCTTCTCCAGCGTCTCGCGGAGGTGGGCCTGTCCCTTCTTGCCAAGCAAGGGGCCCAGGGCGTTCACCACGGGGCCGAACTGGGCGTAATCGTCGCGGCGCAGCAGGTTGGCGATCCGGTCAGCCAGGGCGATGGGATCGGGCAGAGCTCCGGCGGCGATCGCGCCGATGCCGTCGCGGGCGGCCAGGAAGACGTCGCCGATCGGCCCCTCGGCCTGGCTGAGGCGATCCAGGGTCGGCGTCGCCAGATCCAGCAGGTCCAGCATGAGATCGAGGGCGGCGTTGGCGTCGTCCTGCGCCAGCCGCTCGATCATCCCGCGATGCAGGTCGAGGTCCTTGGCGAAGGCGGCGCGCTTACGCCAGTTGATGCGCGACGAGGACTTTCCCACCGTCGCCAGGCGCTTGCTGATCTCCACCGCCAGGCCTTCGGCGTTGGACTCGGCGAACAGCTCCAGCCGCAGCACGCGCTTGACGTGGCTGTCGCTGGAGAGGTCGAGCAGGATAGCGGCCAGGCGCTCGGGACCCAGGTCGACCAGATTGGCCTCGGAAAGGGTCGTCTTGGACCCTTTCCGCGCCTTGGCTGGCTTCACCTTGTCCGGCCCCGCCTCGTTTAGGGCGTCGTCCGTCGTCGTCGCGGCCTTGCGCGCCATCCAGTGTCCTCAACGAGGCCTAGATGTGCAGGACTCGTCCGTAGGCGTCCAGCGCGGCTTCGTGCATGGCTTCCGACATGGTCGGGTGAGCGTAGACGATGCCGTGCAGGTCTTCCTCGGTGGCTTCCAGGGTGATGGCGGTGACGAAGCCCTGGATCATCTCGGTCACTTCGTGGCCGATCATGTGGGCGCCGATCAGGGCGCCGGTCTTGGCGTCGAACACGGTCTTCACGAAGCCCTCGGTCTCGCCCGCGGCCACGGCCTTGCCGTTGACGCGGAACGGGAAGCGGCCCGCCTTGACCTCGATGCCCGCCGCCTTGGCGCCGGCCTCGGTATAGCCGACCGAGGCGACCTGCGGGTTGGCGTAGGTGCAGCCCGGGATCGGCGAGTTGACGTTCGGGGTCTTGTAGCCGGCGATGGCCTCGGCGGCGTGGATGCCCTCGTGGCTGGCCTTGTGGGCGAGCCACGGGCCGCCGGCGATGTCGCCGATGGCGTAGAGGCCGGCGACGTTGGTCTTGCAGTGCTTGTCGGTCACGGCGTGGCCGCGGTCCAGGTTCAGGCCGACGGCGTCCAGGCCTTCGCTGTTCGGGGCGATGCCGACGGCGACGATGCACTTCTCGGCGGTCAGCTGCTCGATCTTGCCGCCCACGTCGACGGTGACCGAGACGCCGTCCTTGGTCTTCTCGACCTTGCTGACCTTGGCGCCGATGCGGAAGGCGATGCCGCGCTTCTCGAAGGCCTTCTGAGCGGCCTTGGAGACCTCGGCGTCCTCGACCGGCATGATGCGGTCCAGGGCCTCGACGACGGTCACCTCGGCGCCCAGGGCGCGGTAGAAGCTGGCGAACTCGATGCCAATGGCGCCCGAGCCGATCACGACCAGCGACTTGGGCATGGTCTTGGGGGCCAAGGCGTCACGATAGGTCCAGATCTTGTCGCCGTCCGAGACCGCGCCGATGGCCGGGATCTCGCGGGCGCGGGCGCCGCTGGCCAGGATGACGTTCTTGGCCTGGACCGTGCGACTGCCGCCGGCCTTAAGGGCGATGACGAGCTTCGGAGCCGGATTGCCCTTCTCCAGCTTGGCTTCGCCCTCGATCACTTCGATCTTGTGCTTCTTCATCAGGAACGCGATGCCCGACGACATCTGCTTGGCGATCCCGCGCGAACGCTCGACGATCTTGGGGAAGTCGAAGCCGGGCTTCTCGACCGACAGGCCGTAGTCGGCGAGATGCGACAGCTGCTCGTAGATCTCGCCCGACTTCAGCAGGGCCTTGGTGGGGATGCAGCCCCAGTTCAGGCAGATGCCGCCCAGGTTCTCGCGCTCGACGATGGCCGTCTTCAAACCCAGCTGGCTGGCGCGGATCGCGGCCACATAGCCGCCAGGACCGGCGCCGACGACGACGACATCGAATTCCGTGGACATGTTCATCTAACCCTAGCTTGGACGTCGCCCGGGAGGAGCCGGACGGCCTAGATCGATCGGCCCGCGGGCCGATCCGGGAGAAACTAAAGCAGCGCCTCGACCGCGACCTTGAGGTCCTCGGGCTTAACCGTGGGCGCGAAACGTTCGACGACCTCGCCGTCCTTGCCGATCAGGAACTTGGTGAAGTTCCATTTGATCGCCTCGGTGCCCAGCAGGCCCTTCTGTTCCTTCTTGAGGAACTTGTAGAGCGGGTGGGCGTCGGCGCCGTTGACGTCGATCTTGCTCATCACCGGGAAGGTCACGTCGTAGGTCAGCGAGCAGAAGTTCGCGATCTCCTCGGCGTTTCCCGGCTCCTGAGCGCCGAACTGGTTGCAGGGGAAGGCCAGGACCGTGAAGCCACGATCCTTGTGGGCCTTGTAGAGCGCCTCGAGGCCTTCGTACTGAGGCGTGAACCCGCACTTGCTGGCGGTGTTCACGATCAGCAGCACCTGGCCGCGATAGTCGGCCAGGCTCACGTCCTGGCCGTCCAGCGTCTTGGCCGAATAGTCGTAGACCGACATAGCCGTCCCCTTACCGCGCCTTGATCAGACGATCAGGGTCAGCGGCTCTTCGATCAGCGGCTTGAAGGCCGCCAGGAACTTGGCGCCGATGGCCCCGTCGACCACGCGGTGATCGCAGGTCAGGGTCACGGTCATCACGGTGGCCACGGCCAGTTGGCCGTCCTTGACCACCGGACGCTGCTCGCCGGCGCCCACGCTCATGATCGCGCCCTGCGGCTCGTTGATGATCGAGGCGAACTGCTTGATGCCAAACATGCCGAGGTTGGAAACCGAGAAGGTGCCGCCCTGGAATTCCTCGGGCTTCAGCTTCTTGGACTTGGCGCGGGCGGCCAGGTCCTTCACCTCGGCCGAGATCTGGGCCAGGCCCTTGGTCTCGGCGGCGCGGACGATCGGGGTGATCAGGCCGCCATCGATGGCCACGGCCACGGCGATGTCGGCATGCTTGTGCATGGCGATGCCTTCCGGCGTGTAGGAGGCGTTGGCCTCCGGCACGCGCTTCAGGGCCACGGCCACGGCCTTGATGATGATGTCGTTGACCGACACCTTCACGCCCTGGCCTTCCAGCAGGTGGTTGATCTTGGCGCGCGCGGCCAACAGGGCGTCGATCTCCAGATCGATGACCAGCGGGAAGTGCGGCACGTCGCGGAAGCTGTCGGTCAGGCGACGCGCGATGGTCTTGCGCATGCCGTCCAGCGGGATCAGGTCGTACGAGCCGGCGGGGATGCCTTGGTGCTCCAGCGACTGGACCTTGCGCGGCTCGGCGGCGGCCGGAGCGGCAGCGGCGGGCGCCGAAGCCGGAGCAGCCTTGGCAGCCGGAGCGCCCGACTTGGCGGCTTCGACGTCGGTCTTGACCACGCGGCCGTGCGGGCCGGTGCCCTTGATGGCCTTCAGGTCCAGGCCGGCGGCCGAGGCCAGGCGGCGGGCCAGCGGCGAGGCGAAGACGCGCGAGCCATCAGCGGCGACCGGAGCGGCCGGCGCGGGCGCGGCCGGAGCCACAGCGGCCGGAGCCGGAGCAGCGGCCGGCGCGGCGACGGCGGCCTTGGGCGCTTCAGCCTTCGGGGCCGGCGCGGGGCTTTCGCCCTCGCCCGCCAGCTTGGCGATCAGGGCGTTGACCTTGACGTTCTCGGTCCCGGCGTCGACCAGGATGGCCTCGACCACGCCTTCGTCGACGGCTTCGACTTCCATCGTCGCCTTGTCGGTCTCGATCTCGGCGATGACGTCGCCGGCCTTGACGGTGTCGCCGACCTTGACGTGCCACTTGGCGAGGGTCCCCTCCTCCATGGTGGGCGACAGGGCGGGCATAAGGATGTCGATCGACATTGAGCTATTTCCTCAAGCGTTCGGGACTGCATCGGCCGGGCCGTTGTCCGCGATACCCCGCTTTGAAGCGGGATGAATTCGTTGGCCGAGACGATGCGGCCCCTGCTCGTCGGGAGCAAGGGCCGCGCCGTTCTTAGCGGTAGCTGACCGTCTTGGCGGCTTTCACGATCTTCTCGACCGAGGGCAGCGACAGGGCTTCCAGGTTGGCCGCGTACGGGAGCGGCACGTCTTCCTGGTGGACCCGCAGCGGCGGGGCGTCCAGATAGTCGAAGCCGAACTCCGTGATGCGCGCAACGACCTCGGCGCCGATGCCCATCGGGCCCCAGCCTTCCTCGACCGTGACCAGACGGTTGGTCTTCTTGACGCTTTCCAGGACGGTGGCGTGGTCCATCGGGCGGATCGTGCGCAGGTCGACGACCTCGGCCGAAATGCCTTCCTTTTCCAGTTCTTCGGCCGCCTTCAGGGCGAAGCCCACCATGCGGCTGTAGGCCACCAGGGTGACGTCAGTGCCTTCGCGACGGACCTTGGCCTTGCCGATCGGCACGACCCAGTCCTCGACGTCCGGGATGTCGAACTCGTGGCCGTACATCATCTCGTGTTCGAGGAAGACGACGGGGTTCGGATCGCGGATGGCGGCCTTGAGCAGGCCCTTGGCGTCGGCCGCGTCATACGGCGCGACGACCTTCAGGCCCGGGACATTGCCGTACCAGGCGGCGTAGTCCTGGCTGTGCTGGGCGCCGACGCGCGAGGCCGCGCCGTTCGGGCCGCGGAACACGATCGACGACTTGATCTGGCCGCCCGACATGTACAGCGTCTTGGCGGCCGAGTTGATGATGTGGTCGATCGCCTGCATGGCGAAGTTCCAGGTCATGAACTCGACGATCGGCTTCAGGCCGGCCATCGCCGCGCCGACGCCCATGCCGGCGAAGCCGTGCTCGGTGATCGGGGTGTCGATGACGCGCTTGTCGCCAAACTCTTGCAGCAGCTCACGGCTGACCTTGTAGGCGCCTTGGTACTGGGCGACTTCCTCGCCCATCAGGAAGACGCGATCGTCCTTGCGCATTTCCTCGGCCATGGCGTCGCGCAGGGCGTCGCGGACCGTGATCTTCTTCATCGGCGTGCCGGCCGGGATTTCCGGGTCGGCGAAGGTCGAGGCGGCCGAGATCGGGCCAGCCGCGGCCGGAGCAGCGGCGACCGGAGCCGGAGCGGCTTCAGCGACGGGAGCAGCAGCCGGAGCGGCCGGGGCCGCGGCTTCGCCCTCGCCCTTCAGGCGGGCGATCAGGGTGTTGACCTTGACGTTCTCGCTGCCGGCCGGAACCAGGATGGCTTCCACCACGCCTTCGTCCACGGCTTCGACTTCCATCGTCGCCTTGTCGGTCTCGATCTCGGCGATCACGTCGCCGGCCTTGATGGTGTCGCCTTCCTTGACGAGCCACTTGGCCAGGGTGCCTTCCTCCATCGTGGGGGAAAGCGCGGGCATCAGGATGTCCGTCACTCGGCGGCCTCCAGGTAGACGTCGGTATACAGTTCCGAGGGATCAGGCTCGGGGCTCGTGCGGGCGAACTCGGCGGCCTCGGCGACGATGCGCTTCACTTCCGCGTCGACGCCCTTCAGGTCGTCTTCGGTGACGCCGGCCTTGGCCAGGCGTTCCTTGATGTGGTCGATCGGGTCGCGGGTCGTCTTGACCTCGTCGACCTCTTCCTTGGTGCGGTACTTGGCCGGGTCAGACATCGAGTGACCGCGATAGCGATAGGTCTTCATCTCGAGGATGTACGGACCCGCGCCGCTACGGGCGTGCTCGGTGGCGCGCGCGCCGGCTTCACGGACGGCGACGATGTCCATGCCATCGACTTCCTCGCCCGGGATCCGGAACGAGACGCCGCGCTTGTGGAACGCGGTTTCCGAGGCGGCGCGCTCGACGCTGGTGCCCATGGCGTACTGGTTGTTCTCGATCACGTACACGACCGGCAGCTTCCACAGCTGGGCCATGTTGAAGCTCTCGTAGACCTGGCCCTGGTTGGCCGCACCGTCGCCCATATAGGCGTAGCTGACGTTGCCATTGCCCTTGTAGCTGTTGGCCAGCGCCAGGCCGGTGCCGAGCGCGACTTGCGCGCCGACGATGCCGTGGCCGCCGTAGAAGCCGGTCTCGATGTCGAACATGTGCATCGAGCCGCCCTTGCCGCGCGACGAACCGCCGGCGCGACCGGTCAGCTCGGCCATCACTTCGCGGGGATCCATGCCGGCGGCCAGCATGTGGCCGTGGTCACGGTAGCCCGTGATGATCTGGTCGCCCTTCTGCGAGATCGACTGCATGCCGACCGCGATGGCTTCCTGACCGATGTACAGGTGGCAGAAGCCGCCGATCAGGCCCATGCCGTACAGCTGGCCAGCGCGCTCCTCGAAGCGGCGGATCAGCAGCATGTCCTGATAGAATTTCAGGAGTTCGTCCTTGCCGACGAAAGCGTTGACACCGGTGTCTACGCCCTTCGCCTCAGAGGCCTCAGCCTTGCGCGTACGCGCCATTCAAATCTCCCTGGCCAATCTTCATCGCGGCCTTCGTCCTGAGAGCGCCACCCGCCGAAAAATCGTCGGTTCCGCGTAGGAAACGCCCTGGTGTCTTGCCAAGATCAATCCGGGATCGGGGTGATCCGCGAACCAACCAGCAGCCGATTCCAGGAATAGGCGACCCGTCAGCTTGGACGCTTGACCCGGATCACATAGTCCCTCGGGTCGGCATATCCTAGGAGGGAACGCGCGCGCTCCTCCAGGAGATCAGCCGACAGACTGCCGCTGCGTAATAGACGAGCACGGGCCTCAAGGTCCATCCTCTCCGCGCGTATCTTCCTGAGTTCCTTTGTTTTTGCTGCGAGGTCCGCATTGCGCTGCGAAATGGACAGCAGGCCTCGATCACCCGTCAAAGCGTGAAAGGCGAAGTAGAAAATCAGGAAAAAGATCGCCGCAGTCGGCAGGAAGGGTTGCAGTCGGGCGAACATCTCAGGGTCCCAGAGAGGGAGTCGCAGGATCGCCGATCGTGCTTAACGCCTTCTAAATCCGGGCTTTGAGAAGGGTCTTTGCTAGTTCGCCGGTCAGGCGAGCGATGCTTTCACGTGAGATCGTTTCACGCGCATCTAGATACTGCATGGGCGAAGCCATTTCGCGACCGCGAACAGCGCGGAAATGGTCTCGTTTGAAACCACTGCCAGGCTTTTAGAAAATTTGTGGGTTAACCGGCGCGCTAACCCTTCTGGTGACCCGATCCAAGGTCTCGGGAGGCGCAGAATCGCCATCACCGAGCCCCCTCGCCTTCCCCGCAGCGCGCAAAGCAAAGGGCGCGGCTCCCTTTCGGAAACCGCGCCCTCGACGTGTTCAGCGGGGTTGAAGCGTCCTAGCGGACCTTCAGCGCCTTGCGGCCGGCATAGACGCCTTGATCGTCCAGCATTTCCTCGATGCGGAGCAGCTGGTTGTACTTGGCCGTACGGTCCGAGCGGGCCAGCGAGCCGGTCTTGATCTGACCGCAGTTCAGGGCGACGGCCAGGTCGGCGATCGTCGAGTCCTCGGTCTCGCCCGAGCGGTGGCTCATGACGCTGGTGTAGCCGTGACGGTGGGCCAGATCGACGGCGTCGATGGTTTCCGACAGCGTGCCGATCTGGTTCACCTTGACCAGGATCGAGTTGGCTAGGCCTTGGTCCAGGCCCAGCTGCAGGCGCTTGGGGTTGGTGACGAACAGGTCGTCGCCGACCAGCTGGACCTTCTTGCCCAGGGTGTCGGTCAGCAGCTTCCAGCCTTCGAAGTCGTCCTCGGCCATGCCGTCCTCGATCGACAGGATCGGGAACTTGGCGGCCAGGCCGGCCAGGTAGTCGACCATCTGGGCCGGATCCAGCGACTTGCCTTCGCCTTCCAGCTCGTACTTGCCGTTCTTGAAGAACTCGGTCGAGGCGACGTCCAGGCCCAGGACGAAGTCGTCACCGGCCTTGTAGCCGGCCTTCTCGCCAGCCTTGACGATGAAGTCGAGCGCGGCTTCGGCCGACGCCAGGTTCGGGGCGAAGCCGCCCTCGTCGCCGACGTTGGTGTTGTGGCCAGCGTCCTTCAGGGCCTTCTTCAGGCTGTGGAAGATCTCGGCGCCCATGCGCAGGCCTTCGCGGAAGCTCAGCGCGCCGGTCGGCAGGATCATGAATTCCTGGATGTCGATCGGGTTGTCGGCGTGGGCGCCGCCGTTGATGATGTTCATCATCGGGGTCGGCAGCACGCGGGCGTTCACGCCGCCGACGTACTTGTAGAGCGGCAGGCCGGCCGACTCGGCGGCGGCCTTGGCGGTGGCCAGCGAGACGCCCAGGATGGCGTTGGCGCCCAGGCGGGCCTTGTTCGGCGTGCCGTCCAGTTCGATCAGCAGGTTGTCGACGCGGCGCTGGTCCTCGGCGTCCACGCCCGACAGGGCGTCGAAGATCTCGCCATTGACCGCGTCCACGGCCTGCAGAACGCCCTTGCCGCCGTAGCGGGTCGTGTCGCCGTCACGCTTTTCGTTGGCTTCGTGGGCGCCCGTCGAGGCGCCCGACGGCACTGCCGCGCGGCCGAACGCGCCGTCGTCCAGGATCACATCGACTTCGACGGTCGGGTTGCCCCGGCTGTCGAGAATTTCGCGGGCGATGATGTCGACGATCTCGGTCATGGACTGCTCCTCAAGGCCAAAAGGCGCGGTGGCTTTAGCCGCCATGCGCTTCGGGCGCAACTTGACTTCCCTTCGGGCGGCCGACTGATCATCGCTCACAAAGGGAGGATCCCATGCTGGACGTCGAACGCCACGGCCCGATCGCCATCGTCACCCTCAATCGCCCCGAGGCGATGAACGCCCTCTCCAAGGCCCTGAGGAAGGCGCTGTACGACACCATGGTCGCCCTGGACGCCGATCCCGACGTCAGCGTCGTGATCCTGACCGGCGCGGGCGAGAAGGCCTTCACGGCGGGCCTGGACTTGAAGGAACTGGGCGGCGACGCCAGCGCCATGGGCGCGGCCAATGATCAGGACGCCCGCTCCAATCCGGTCCGTGCGGTCGAGACCTGCCGCAAGCCCGTCATCGGCGCGATCAACGGGGTGGCCATCACCGGCGGCTTCGAGCTGGCCCTGGCCTGCGACGTGCTGATCGCCTCGGAGAACGCCCGCTTCGCCGACACCCACGCCCGGGTCGGGATCATGCCGGGCTGGGGTCTGTCGCAGAAGTTGTCGCGACTCATCGGTCTCTACCGCGCCAAGGAGCTGTCCCTGACCGGCAACTTCCTGGACGCCGCCACCGCCGCCGACTGGGGCCTGGTCAATCGCGTCGTCCCGGCGGCCGACCTCCTGCCGACCGCTCTGAAGCTGGCGCAGGACATGGCGACGATCCCGGTCGAGACCCTGGCCTTCTACAAGTCGCTGATCGACGATGGCTACGCCCAGTCCTTCGGCGACGGGCTGAAGACCGAGCACGCCCGGTCCAGCGGCCACAATCGCGAGGTCACGCCCGAGAAGGTCGAGGAACGCCGCCGCCAGGTCATGGCGCGCGGCCGCTCCCAGTAGGCCTCAGACGTTGTAGATCGGCGTCAGTCCGTTCTTCTGGCCCAGCTTGAACAGGACCCGGTCCGAGCCGAAGTCCAGCTCGACCTTGGCGAACAGCTTCAGCACGTCGGCTCCGATCAGCGCCGCGGGCCGGTCGTTCAGCCCCCAGACGTCGAAGATGTGCACGTCGGCGAAAGCCATCGGGATGTTGGTCAGCTGCAGATTGCCCATGCTGATCGACGGCACGACGCGGAACTCGCCGAGATAGATTTCACCGCCGGCGGTCAAAAGCCGCGCCTGCTTGACGAAGTCGGCCGAGCGACGCCGCCGGGCCGCGATCGCGCGTTGAAGCGCCATGTTGCCGATCGACACCCCGCCACCGGAATCGATGAAGGCTGTCGCGCGGCTGCCGCCGATGCGCACGTCCGTCAGGGTCAGCCGCCCGAAACGGGCGTCGGCGGGCACCGAGATCTCGTCCGCTCGGCGGTTCAGTTCCGAGAAGTATCGGCTGCGGCGGATCAGAAGCTGGCGCTTCTTGAAGTCCATGACCACGTTGCGGCGATCCAAGATGTCGACGCCCAGCAGACCGTCGGCGCCGACCCGTTCGTACGGCAGCACCGGCAGGGTCGCGCTGCCCAGCCTCGCCTCTCCGGCCTGCATGCTCTCGATGCGAGCCGTCGGGCTGGTGATGGCGCTGGAAATACCGTGGATGAGGATGTTCGGACCGGCCGGCAGGTTCAGCTTCTCGGCGATGCTGGGCGTCAGAACACTGCGCCCTGCTCCCGTATCCACGACGAAGTTGAAGGGCCCCTGCCCGTTGATCACCACCTCGACCGTGAGCCTGTCGTCGCCATCCATGGATGCATCCAGGATCAGGACGGGTTCGTCAGGCGGCGGCGGTGTCGCGGCCGTTAGCGGCGGCGTCTGGTTCACGGAAACGGGGGTCACGGCCTCGGCCATCGCCGATGTCGCAGCCAGTGAAATCCCCAGTCCCGCCGTTAGATTTCGGCGTGTGAGCATGGGCGTACCTCCCTGTACGGAAGGCTAACACCGTTTTTTGAGCGTACGACGAAAATACGACGAAAAACGCCGCCCGGGATACCCAGGCGGCGTTTTCGAAATCGTCACTGACGAAAGGAGACCTTAGTCTTCCTTCGGGGTCAGGATCTGCTTGCCGTTGTACATGCCGGTCTTCAGATCGACATGGTGCGGACGGCGCAGCTCGCCGGTGTCCTTGTCCTCGATGAACGAGTTAGCGCCCAGGGCGTGGTGCGACCGGCGCATGTTCCGGCGAGAAGGCGAAGTTTTTCTTTTGGGAACGGCCATCGAAGTGACTCTGCTCGCTGAGCGTGAAAATCGGAAGCGGCGACTAGGGTTCGACCCAGGCCGCCGCGTGAGCGGGGGCTTATGCCCGAATCTCTCCCCAGATGCAAGCACCTGGGGAAAAGGGCTTTAGACGAGGCGTCCGTGCTCCTTGGCCGCAGCGATAAAGCTGGCGAACAAGGGGTGCGGGGCGAACGGGCGGCTCTTCAGTTCCGGGTGATATTGCACCCCGATGAACCACGGATGGTCGTCCCGCTCGACGATCTCGGGCAGCACGCCGTTGGGCGAGCGGCCGGTCAGTTTCAGGCCGGCGTCCTCCATCAGGTGGACGTAGCCGATATTGACCTCGTAGCGGTGGCGGTGGCGCTCGCTGATGTCGGTGGAGCCATAGATCTCCGCGACCTTCGAACCGGCGGTCAGGACGGCGTCGTAGGCCCCCAGGCGCATGGTGCCGCCCAGATCGTCGTTGGAGCGGCGCTGGACCGTCTCGTTGCCCTTGATCCACTCGGTCATGATGCCGACCACCGGACGCTCCGTGGGGCCGAATTCGGACGAGCTGGCGTCCTTGATCCCCGCGACGTTCCGCAGGGTCTCGATAACCGCCATCTGCATGCCGAAGCAGATGCCGAAGTACGGCACCTTCCGTTCGCGGGCGAACTGGGCCGCGCGGATCTTGCCCTCCGCGCCCCGCTCGCCGAAGCCGCCGGGCACCATGATGGCGTGGGCGTTCTCGAGACGGGCGGCAGCGGCCCCCTCGTCGCCCTCGAAGGTCTCGCTCTCTACCCAGTCCAGGTTGACCTTGACCTTGTTGGCCAGGCCGCCGTGGTGAAGGGCCTCGATCAGCGACTTATAGGCGTCCTTCAGGACGGTGTATTTGCCGACGACGGCGATGGTGACCTCGCCGTCGGGGTGCTGGACGGTGTTGTCGATGGTCTTCCAGCGCGTCAGGTCCGGGGCCGGCGCATCGTTCATGCCGAAGACGTCCAGCACTTCAGCGTCCAGGCCCTGCTCGTGATAGTCGATCGGCACGGCGTAGATCGAGGCCGAGTCCATCGCCTGAATGACCGCGCTGGGGCGGACATTGCAGAACTGGGCGATCTTGCGCTTTTCCTCGGCCGGAATTTCCTGCTCGCAGCGGCACAGCAGGATGTCCGGCTGGATGCCGATCGAGCGCAGTTCCTTGACCGAGTGCTGGGTCGGCTTGGTCTTCATCTCGCCGGCCGTCTTGATGAACGGCAGCAAGGTCAGGTGCAGGTAGCAGCTCTGGCCGCGCGGCAGGTCCTGGCGCAGCTGGCGGATGGCCTCGAAGAACGGAAGGCCCTCGATGTCGCCGACCGTGCCGCCGATCTCGACCAGCACGAAGTCGACCGGCTTCTTGCCCGTCTCGTCCATGGCGGGCGACAGGACGAAGTCCTTGATCTCGTTGGTGACGTGCGGAATCACCTGGACGGTCGCGCCGAGATAGTCGCCGCGGCGCTCCTTCTCGATGATCGTCTTGTAGATCTGGCCCGTGGTGATGTTGTCGGCCTTCTTGGCCGAGACACCGGTGAAGCGCTCGTAGTGGCCCAGGTCGAGGTCGGTTTCCGCCCCGTCGTCGGTCACGAAGACCTCGCCGTGCTGATACGGGCTCATCGTGCCCGGATCGACGTTGAGATAGGGATCGAGCTTACGAAGACGGACCGTGTAGCCGCGCGCTTGCAGCAGCGCGCCGAGCGCCGCCGAGGCCAAACCCTTGCCAAGCGAGGAAACCACGCCGCCGGTGATGAAAATGTACCGCGTCATGGGCGATCAGCTTACCCGTGATTCGACGACGCCGGAAAAAGACCTGCGTTCATCAACAAGATTAAACCCCCGAGGTTGCCCTCGGGGGTCAGTGGAAGGCCGTCTTGGGACGGTTATTGCTTGGGCTGTTCCGCCGGCGGGGCCGCGACCGTCGGGGTCGGGGCGGCCGCCGGAGCCTTGGCGGCGGGGGCCGGCTTCTTGGCTTCGGTCTTCGGAGCCGGGGTCGGCGCCAGCAGCGAAGGCTGCGCGGCGGCCGGGGCCGGCGTGTTGATCTGCGGGGTCGGGGCCTGGATGGCGCCCGGCTGGCTGTCAGGCGAAGCCGGCAGCGAGTTCAGCGAACCCGGCGCCGGAGCCACCGGGGCGGGAGCCGCGTTCAGGGTCTTGGCGTCCAGGCCCTTGACCTGGTCGGCCACCGAACCGCCGCTGTTGGCGCGGCCCGTCAGGATGGTCAGCGTCAGGCTGATCAGGAGGAAGACCGAGAACAGAATCCAGGTGATGCGGGTCAGCAAATCACCGGCGCCGCGGGCGGTCATGAAGCCGGTGTTGCCGCCGCCCATGCCCAGCGCGCCGCCTTCGGAGCGCTGCAGCAGCACCACCCCGATCAGACCGAGGCAGACGACGATATTGATGGCCAGCAGGACGCCGATAAGCATGTGGAATGTATTCTCGATCCGGGCGCGGGCGAAATGCCGCGTTAAAAACGAAGCGGCCCCTCTACCACTAGCGAGCGCTCCGCGCCATAGCTGGGAAGCGTGCTCCCGAACGCAACCCCTGAAGCTAGACCGTCGGACCGTATGATCCTCGAGACCGAACGCCTGACCCTCGCTCCGCTGAAGGTCGACGACGCGCCCCTGATCTATCCGTTCCTGAGTGACGCGGAGGTGATGTCCAACCTCGACCAGGAGCCGATCGAGGATCCGGACGAGGTGGCCAGCCGCGTCGCCGCCCAGGTCGACGAGATGACGGCTGGCGACGCCGCCTACTGGAGCATCCGCCACACGCTGAGCGGGGCGTATCTGGGCTATTGCGACTTCATCGACATCGACAAGCGCCACGAGCGGGCCGAGATTCGCTTCGTGGTCGACCGCAAGGGCTGGGGCCAGGGCTTCGGCGCGGAAGCCGTCAGCGCCCTCCTCGCCCACGCCGCCGCCAAGGGCCTCAAGAGCCTGGTGGCCAGCATCCACGTCGGCGACAATCGCGCCGAGCGCCTGCTGGAGAAGCTGGGCTTCAAGGCCGAGGGCTATCTGAAGGGCGCCGTGCACCGCGACGGCGAGCGGCGCGATCGCCGGCTCTACGGGCTTCAGCTCTAGATGCGGATTTAAATAAAGGGGTGCGGCGATCAGTATTATCGACCGCGAAAGTTAACGCAGGCATCTTCCCTGTTAACCATCGCGCCTCGAATCGGCCGCGACCGGAACGGAGATCCCGATGCGCTCGCCCGCCGACATGGACATCGTCCAGATCGACATCAGCACCAAGTGCCACCTGGCCTGCAGCAACTGCACGCGCCTGATCCCGCACCAGACACAGCGCCGCGACATGGAGCTGGAGACCTTCGAGCGCTCGGTCAGGAGCATGGAAGGCTGGAACGCCCCCAACAAGGTGATCGGCGTCATCGCCGGCGAGCCGACCCTGCACGGCAATTTCGAGCAGATCTCGCGTCGCTTTGCCGACCTGTGGGGTGGTGAGAACACCTCGAACGGCAAGGCGCCGATCAAGGACTTCAACGACTTCGCCACCCAGCGCCTGTTCGACCGTTCGAACGGCCGCGGGCTTTGGACCAGCCTCGGGAACGGGTTCTACAAGAACTACGAGACCATCATGGAGGTCTACAGCCACTTCAACACCAACACGCACGAGACGGCCGGCCAGCACCAGGCGCTGCTGATCTCGCGCAAGGACTACACCCAGGCCACCGGCATGTCGGACGCCGAGTGGGAATATAACCGCGACAACTGCTGGGTTCAGAAGCTCTGGTCGGCGACGATCAACGACAAGGGCGCCTATTTCTGCGAAGTGGCCGGCGCGATCGACCGGCTCTATTTCAACGGCGAACGCGCCTGGCCGATCGAGCACGGCTGGTGGCAGCGCACGCCGGAAGACTTCAAGGACCAGCTGGACCTCTGCAACTATTGCGGCCTGGCCCAGCCGGGTCCGTCGCAGCTGGACCTGCTGGACCGCGACATCATCTCGGCCGAGCACAAGCAGATCCTCAAGAAGCTGGGCAGCCCGGCGATCCGCAAGCGCGCCTATGAGATGTTCGACCCCGATCTGCACATGCAGAAGCGCCAGGTCGAGACGCGCGACAACTATGTCGGCGACGCCAGCTCGGGCCGCCGTGTCGGCATTGGCCACAACTCGACCAAGCCCCGCAAGGTGGCCTGCGTCCTGACCTCGGTCGGCTACGGCGATGACCTGGCCCAGACCTTGCCGATCAACATGCGCGAATTCGACGAGATCATCGTCGTCACCTCGACCGACGATCGCCGCACCCAGGAGGTGGTCAAGGAGAACGGCGCGACCCTGGTGATCTCGGATCGCTGCTTCGAGGACGACCACGCCTTCAACAAGGGCAAGATGCTCAATGACGGCCTGAAGGTCCTGAAGGACGCCGACTGGATCGTCTTCACCGACGCCGACATCACCATGCACGAGGGCTTCTACGAGCTCTTCATGTCGCACTCGTGGAACCCGGGGTGCCTGTACTTCACCGCCCGCATCGACAGCCAGAAGGTCGAGGGCAAGGACAGCGAAGCGACCAACTTCGAACCGAATGGCTATTTCCAGCTGTTCAACGCCCGCGCCTCGGCCATCCGCGACAGCTGGCCCAACATCGTCAGCGAGAGCTTCTGCTCGGCCGGCAGCGTCGACAGCTGGTTCTATCAGCAATGGCGCCGGGACAACCTGTTCGGCATCAGCGACATCCCCGTGCGGCACCTGGCCAGCACCCGCCTGGGCGAGAACTGGAACGGCAAGGAACCGCGCCCCCAGAAGTGGCGTCAGTTCGGCGTCATGACCGCCAACGGCATCTCCGCCCTGATGCCGGCCACCAGCGTGCCCGAGATCGTCAAGCTGACCGACACGCGCAACGGCGACACCATCGTCTGCTCACGCGACGAGATCGTGGAGCACGTGAAGACCAAGCCGGATCGCGGCCTGGTCTTCCTGGGCAAGGACATCGGCCACATGCACATCCACGTGGCCTATTTCGCCGACTGACCGACGCTGATCACCGCCCGGCAGAGCGCGCATCACCAGCTGCGCCGCGCCGAGCGTCAGCGCGTCCGCCGCCAGCCTACTCGGCGCCTGACCGAAATGGCCTACTCCTTGGCGAGCTTAGCCAGGACGGTGAGGATCTTTTCGGCCGCGTCGAGGCGCTGAGCCGGGGTGTCCCACTCGCCCTTGACCACGACCTTCTGGTCCGGCCGCACCTTCCAGATCACGCTGTTCTTGCCGACATACTGCATCAGCCCCAGCGGGTTGGCGTAGGTGTCGTTGCGGAAGCTGGCCACCGCGCCCTTGGGCCCCACGTCGATCTTGGCGACATTGGCTTCGCGGCACAGGCCCTTGATGGCGACGACCTTGAGCAAGCTGCCGGTCTCGGGCGGCAGCGGGCCGAAGCGGTCGATCATCTCGGCGGCCAGGGCTTCGCGATCGGCGGCCTGCTCGGCGTCGGACAGGCGGCGATAGAGCGACAGGCGCACGTTCAGGTCCGGCACGTATTCGTCCGGAATCATCACGGCCGCGCCGGTATTGATCTGCGGCGACCAGCCCCGGTCTTCCAGCAGGGCTTCCTGGCCCTGGCGTTGGCGCAGCTCGGCGACGGCGTCCTCCAGCATCTGCTGGTAGAGCTCGACGCCGATCTCCTTGATGTGGCCGCTCTGCTCGTCGCCCAGCAGGTTGCCGCCGCCGCGCTGGTCCAGGTCGTGGCTGGCCAGCTGGAAGCCGGCCCCCAGGCTGTCCAGCGACTGCAGCACCTGCAGGCGCTTCTCCGCCGACAGGGTCAGCGACTTCTCGACCGGCGTGGTCAGATAGGCGTAGGCGCGGGCCTTGGAGCGGCCGACGCGGCCCCGGATCTGATAGAGCTGGGCCAGGCCGAACATGTCGGCGCGGTGGACGATCAGGGTGTTGGCCGACGGGATGTCGAGGCCGCTCTCGACGATCGTCGTCGCCAGCAGCACGTCGTACTGGCCCTCGTAGAAGGCCGTCATCACGTCTTCCAGCTGGGTGGCCGCCATCTGGCCGTGGCCGACGACGTACTTCACCTCGGGCACCTGGGTGCGGAGGAACTTCTCGATGTCCTCCAGGTCCTTGATGCGCGGCACGACATAGTAGGACTGGCCGCCGCGGTACTTCTCGCGCAGCAGGGCCTCGCGCAGGGTCACCGGATCGAACGGACTGATATAGGTCCGCACCGCCAGGCGATCGACCGGCGGGGTGGCGATGATCGACATCTCGCGGATGCCCGACAGCGCCATCTGCAGGGTGCGCGGGATCGGCGTGGCGGTCAGGGTCAGCATGTGCACGTCGGCGCGAAGCTCCTTGAGCTTCTCCTTGTGCTTGACCCCGAAGTGCTGCTCCTCGTCGACGATGACCATGCCCAGGTCCTTGAACGAGACCTGCTTGGACAGCACCGCGTGGGTGCCGACCACGATCTCGATCGTGCCGTCGGCCAGGCCCTCGCGGGCCTCGGCGGCTTCCTTGCCGGTGACCAGGCGCGACAGGCGCGTGACCTTGATCGGCCAGCCCTGGAAGCGCTCCTTGAAGGTCTTGTAGTGCTGGCGGGCCAACAGCGTCGTCGGGCAGACGATGGCCACCTGCTTGCCGCTCATCGCCACCACGAACGCCGCGCGCAGGGCGACCTCGGTCTTGCCGAAACCGACGTCGCCGCAGATCAGGCGGTCCATGGGCTTGCCGGACGCCAGATCCTCCAGCACGTCGTGGATGGCGCTGAGCTGGTCGTCCGTCTCCTCGTAGGGGAAGCGGGCGCAGAACTCGTCGAACACGCCCTGCGGCGCGTCGGTTTCCTCGACGGACTTCAACTGACGGGCGGCGGCGATCTGGATCAGGCCCTCGGCCATGACCCGTAGGCGTTCCTTGGCCTTGGCCTTGCGACCCTGCCAGGCCGCGCCGCCCAGCTTGTCCAGCTGGACGCTGTCGGGATCCGAGGCGCCGTAGCGGGTCAGCAGGTCGATGTTCTCGACCGGCAGATAGAGCTTGGCCTCGCCGCCGTACATCAGGTCCAGGCAGTCGTGCGGCGCGCCCTGCACGTCGAGGGTCTTGAGGCCCTCGTAGCGGCCGATGCCGTGGTCGATGTGGACGACCAGGTCGCCCGGCGTCAGCGCGGACGCCTCGGCCAGGAAATTGGCGGCGCGACGCTTCTTGCGCGGGCGAGCCAGACGGTCACCCAGGATGTCGGTCTCGGAAATGACCGCCAGGTTTTCGGTCTCGAAGCCGTGGTCCAGCGGCAGCACGACGCGCTGCGGGGTCTTCGGATCATTGGCCTTGGCTGCCTGCCAGTAGCCGGCGAACGGGACCCTCTTCAGGCCGTGGTCGGCCAGCATGGTCCCCAGGCGCTCGGACGAGCCCTCGGACCAGGAGGCGAACAGCACGCGCTTGCCGTCGGCGGCCAGTTTCTTGGCGTGGTCGGCGGTGGCCTCGAACAGGTTGACGCTGTCCTGGGCCCGCTCGGCGGCGAAGACGCGACCGAGCTTCGCGCCCATGTCGACGACGTCCAGGCCCTGGGGCTGGAACGGCGTGAACAGGCGGTGCGTGCGGTCGGTGAGCTCGCGGTCCCATTCGGCGGCGGTCAGGTACAGGGCCTGCGGCGCCAGCGGGCGGTAGGCTGACTTGCGGTCGGCGCTGGCGCGGGCGTCATAGGCGTCGGCGATCATCGCCAGGCGCTCGTCGCGAGCCTCGGCGGCCTGGTGGTCCACGCCGATCAGGCTGCCATCGGGCAGATAGTCGAACAGGGTCGCCATCCGCTCGTAGAACAGCGGCAGCCAGTGCTCCAGGCCCGCGCGGCGGCCGCCCTCGCTAACGGCGGCGTAGAGCGGGTCATCGCCCGGCGCGCCAAACTCGGCGACATAGCCCTTGCGGAACCGCGAGATGCCCTCGGCGTCCAGCAAGGCCTCGCTGACCGGCAGGAGATCGATCTCCTTCAGCTGCTTGGTCGAGCGTTGGGTCTCGGGATCGAAGGCGCGGATGCTTTCCAGCGTGTCGCCGAAGAGATCGAGGCGCACCGGCTCTTCGGCGGCCGGCGGATAGACGTCGATGACGCCGCCTCGGATCGCGAACTCGCCGCGCTCGGAGACGGTGGAGGCGCGGGCGTAGCCGTTGACGGCGAAATAGCGCTCCAGGTCCTTGATATCGACGACATTGCCGACCTTGGCCGAGTAGCTGGCGCGCAGCAGCACGTCCTTGGTCGGCACGCGCTGTAGCAGGGCCGGCGCGGCGATGACCAAGATGGCCGGCTTCTTGTCGCCCAGGCCCCGGGCCAGGCGCGACAGGGTCGCCATCCGCGTGGCCGAGACGCCCGAGGACGGACCGATGCGGTCGTAGGGCAGGCAGTCCCACGAGGGCAGCAGCACCGCCTCGATCTCGGGGGCGAAGAACTTTAGGGCGTCGACGAACGCGCCGGCACGGGCGGTGTCGCGGGCCACGAAGGCGGTCAGGCCGCCGCGCGCCCGGGCGATATCGGCCATCACCAGCGCGTCGAAGCCTTCCGGCGCGCCGGCGAGAGTCAGGCCGCCGGCGGCCTTGGCGATCTGCTTTAAGTCGTAGGCCATGCTGTTAAGCGCCGTCCCCCGTCGGGCGCGAAGCGTGCGCCTCGAACCTGAACGCGCGGATCATCGCCAGGACGTCGGTCTCGAACTTTTCCGGCGTCGGCTCCTGGCCGACGATCCAGGCGTAGATCTCGCGGTCCGACTCTTCGAGCAGGGTTTCCAGCGTGTCGATCTGCTCTGGGGTCAGGTTCGGGCCATGGACGTCCGCGAACGGGCCCAGAATGAGGTCCGCTTCCCGGAAGCCGCGATGCCAGGCGCGGAAACGAAGGCGCCGAAGGCGGGAGTCATGGTCGATGGTCATGTGTTCGCGGATATAGAGCGGCCTCAGGGCTTGCGCCACTCCATGATGACGTACCAAGGCGCGCGCCGGTATCTGTCAGCACGGTCGGGTGGCCCGCCGTTCGGCGCCGGTTCGTCGAAATGAGTCAGGATCAGGCCCTGGATCAAGAACCACTGCATGTAGTCCTTGAGCGGACGGTGCCAGTTGAGCACCCGGATGCCGCGCCACGCGTCCCAGCTGGCGCGCGGCTCCAGATAGCGGTCGATGGCGAAGTGCGTGCGCCGGCCCAGCAGGTTCCGCTGCCAGCCGCCGCCCGCGCGAGCGGTCGAGAAGCTGGTCAGGTTGGCGACCAGCAAGGTCCCGCCGGGCTTCAGCACTCGGACCATCTCGGCGATCGCTTCGCCGGCTGGCTCGATGTCGATCAGGGACAGATAGCTGACCACGAGGTCGAAGCTGGCGTCCGCGAAGTCCAGCGCCTCGGCGCGACCGTCGACATAGGCGCCGTCCGGGTCCTTGGCCCGCGCGGCGTCCAGCAGCTCCGGCGTCGGGTCCAGGCCCACGGGCTCGAAGCCTTCGGCGCGCAGGATCCGGCAGAACCGCCCCTCCCCGCAGCCGACATCCAGGGCCTTGCCGGGCGTCAACAGCCGCAGCCGCGCGATCATCGGCGCGTCGAGCACGTACTGGCGGCCATAGTCACCGGTATCGCCCATGTCGGCGATCCAGGCTTTCGCGGAACGTCTCCAACCGCCGTCGCTCATCTTCCGAACACTTCCTATCGCCTTGTCAGCATTGACTTTGCCGGCTTTCGGCCTATTTATCCCCAACTTCGGAGCAGGTCTGGCGAATCCGCGCTGCCCGCTCGCCCAAGCACGGGCGGCTCCGGGTTTCAGACCAGCGTGTAAATGACCGAATTTTCCGACCTCGGGCTTTCGCCCACGACCCTGCAGGCTGTCGCCGATACCGGCTACACGACTGCGACCCCCATTCAAGCCCAGGCCATCCCCGTCGCCCTCGCCGGCCAGGACGTCCTCGGCATCGCCCAGACGGGCACCGGCAAGACCGCCGCCTTCACCCTCCCGCTGATCGACAAGCTGCAGTCGGGCCGCGCCAAGGCCCGCATGCCGCGCGCCCTGGTCATCGCCCCGACCCGCGAGCTGGCCGACCAGGTCGCCTCCAGCTTCGAGAAGTACGCCAAGGGCACCAAGCTCTCGTGGGCGCTGCTGATCGGCGGCGTGTCGTTCGGCGACCAGGAGAAGAAGCTGGACCGCGGCGTCGACGTGCTGATCGCCACGCCGGGCCGCC
The DNA here is from genome assembly GCF_059415225.1 of Caulobacter sp. GW821-FHT10E02. Lineage (NCBI taxonomy): Bacteria > Pseudomonadati > Pseudomonadota > Alphaproteobacteria > Caulobacterales > Caulobacteraceae > Caulobacter > Caulobacter sp. GW821-FHT10E02. The sequence goes on along the minus strand of NZ_JBWKMV010000001.1, from coordinate 1,374,481 downwards.
TGCTCGACCACTTCGAGCGCGGCAAGCTGCTGATGACCGGCGTGCAGTTCCTGGTCGTCGACGAAGCCGACCGCATGCTGGACATGGGCTTCATCCCGGACATCGAGCGCATCTTCAAGATGACGCCGCCCAAGAAGCAGACCTTGTTCTTCTCGGCGACCATGCCGCCGGAAATCACTCGCCTGACCAAGCAGTTCCTCAAGGATCCGGTCCGGATCGAGGTGGCCAAGCCGGCGACGACCAACGCCAACATCACCCAGCTGCTGGTCAAGGTCCCCTCCTCCGATCCCAAGGCCAAGCGCCTGGCGCTGCGCGCGCTGATCGAGAAGGCCCAGATCGAAACCGGCATCGTGTTCTGCAACCGCAAGACCGAAGTCGACATCGTCGCCAAGTCGCTGAAGGTGCATGGCTTCGACGCCGCCGCCATCCACGGCGACCTGGACCAGAGCCAGCGCACCAAGACCCTGGCGGCCTTCCGCGACGGTTCGCTGAAGATCCTGGTGGCCTCGGACGTCGCCGCGCGCGGCCTGGACATCCCGGCTGTCAGCCACGTCTTCAACTACGACGTCCCGCACCACGCCGACGACTATGTCCACCGCATCGGCCGCACCGGCCGCGCCGGGCGCACGGGCATCACCTACATGCTGGTGACCCCGGCCGACGACAAGGGCTTCGACAAGGTCGTCAAGCTGATCGGCTCGACCCCGGACGAAGAGAAGCTCGAGCTCGACTACTCGAACGCCGTGACGGTGAAGCGCGAAGGCGATCGCGATCGCAAGCGCGGCAGCCGTGACCGCGATCGTGGTGGCGAACGCGGTGAGCGCAGCGAGCGTCCGTCGCCCCGCGCCCGTGGCCGTCGCACCGAGGAAGCCGCTGCTGAAGCGCCGGCGGAAACTGTCGTGGCCGCCGAGGCTCCTGAAGCCGCCGTCGCCGAGGAACGTCCCGCCCGCGAACGCCGTCCGCGCCGCGAACGCGAGCCCCGTGGTGAGCGCGCGCCCCGCGCCGAAGCCGCTCCGGTTGCTGAAACCGAGCGTCCCGAACGCGCGGAACGCCCCGCTCGCGCCGAGCGTCCGGAGCGTGCCGAACGCGCCGACCGTCCGGAGCGCGCTGATCGCCCTGAACGTAGCGACCGTCCGGAACGCCCTGAGCGCCCGGTGCGCGGCGTCCAGCCGGTCCGCGACCGCGACGACGACGACCGTCGCGTGGTCGGCTTCGGCAACGACGTCCCGGCCTTCCTGGTGCGCCCGCCGCGCGGCAAGTAAGCCTCGACCGACCCACAATGCAGAAGCGCCGGACGATCGCTCGTCCGGCGTTTTTTCGTTCAGGTCTGTGGGAAGTCGGTGCTGACTGTCAGCGCCTCCCAGGCCGCCATCTCGACCTGGACCGCCTCCAGCTTGGCGCGCGCCCGGCGCAGGGCGTCGGACCCGAGCAGCAGATGCAGCGGCGGATCCGGCGCATCGACGATGCGCAGCAGGGCCTGGGCGGCGCGGTCCGGATCGCCCAGCTGCTGACCGGCCATCGACGAGAACGCCTCGCTCGCCTTGCCGACCGTCGCCTCGTAGTCCTCGGCGCGCGTCTCGCTCAGGCGGATCGAATGGGCCGACAGGAAGTCCGTCCGGAAGGCCCCCGGCGCGACGGCGGTCAGCTTGATCCCCAGCGGCGCGACCTCCTGGCTCAGTGACACCGTCATGCCCTCCAGCGCGAACTTGGCCGCCGCGTAGAGGCCCGAGGCCGCCCCCGGCGCACGGCCGGCGATCGAGGTGATGTTGAGGATGCGCGCCTCTCCTTGCGTGCGCAGCCGGGGCAGAGCCGCGCGGATCACCTTGAATGGGCCGAAGACGTCGGTGGCGAACAGACGCTCGGCCTCGGCGTCGGTGGCGTCCTCCAACGCGCCCAGCAGGCCGTAGCCTGCGTTGTTGACGATGACGTCCAGCCGCCCGCCGGCCAGGCGGAAGGCCTCGTCCACCGCTCGGTCGATCGCCGCGCCATCCGTGACGTCCAGCGTCAGGACGTGCAGCGCGCCCGGTCCGGTATCGATCGGCGGCGTCCCCGAGCGGACCGTGCCGATCACGGTGTCGCCCCGCGCCAGCGCCGCCTTGGCGAGCGCGAGACCCAGCCCGCGCGAAATCCCCGTGATGAACCAATGCTTCGTCATCGCATGCTCCTTGTGCGGCGCGTCTTGTGCGCCCTCGCAAGGCCCTTCAGAATACAGCCAATTCTGATCGAGTTTGTAAGACTGGCTAAAGAATGACCCAGGCGACAGCGGACGCGATGCTGACGGGCGGCGACTTCGCCCACCTGCGCGCTTTCGTGGCCGTGGCTCAGGCGCTAAGCTTCACGCGCGCGGCCGAGACGCTGGGCGTCACGCCGTCGGCCTTGAGCCAGATCGTGCGCGTCTTCGAGGATCGGATCGGCGTCCGCCTGCTGAACCGCACCACGCGCAGCGTCTCCCTGACCGAGGCCGGCGAGACCCTGCTGCGCCGCGTCGCGCCGGCCGTGGCCGAACTCAGCCAGGCCGTCGGCCAGGCGCGCCTGCATCAGGACCTTCCTTCAGGGACGGTCCGCGTCCACGCCTTCCACTCCGCGGCCGAGCGCTTCATCCAGCCCATCCTGCCAGCGTTCCGCCGCGCGTTCCCCAAGGTCGTGCTGGATGTGACGATCGACGACGAGGTGGTCGACACCGTGGCCGGCGGCTTCGACGCCGCCATCCGCATCGGCGAGGTAATCGAGCGCGACATGATCGCCGTGTCGCTGGAGCCGCCGCTGCGGCAGGTGCCCGTCGCCGCACCAAGCTACGTCGCCGAACGCGGCCTGCCGGCCCATCCGCGCGATCTCCTCAGCCACGACTGCATCCGCTGGCGCTGGCCGGGCCGCACCCAACCCTATCGCTGGGAGTTCCTCGAGGACGGCGCCTGGTTCGAGGTCGAGGTCGACGGGCCGCTAATCGTCAACAGCAAGGCGATGGCGTTGAAGGCCGCGCTCGACGGCGTCGGCATCGCCTTCCCGGTCGAGCGCACCGCGCGCCAGGCCATCGCCGAGGGCCGGCTTATCCCCATGCTGGAGCCCTGGTGCGGGACGTTCCCGGGCCACCACCTGTGCTTTCCCCAGCAGCGGCAGATGAGCCCGGCCCTGCGCGCCTTCATCGACACGGTCCGCGACGGGGCCGCGGCCATGGCCTAGCTCGCGGAACGCTGTTATCGTCATGGCGTTTTCGGCTCGATCGCGCCGAGTAGGCCGGTCGCGCCCAACAAGAATGGGAGGACTTAGACATGGCCGCCATCGAACCCGAACTCGACAAGCAAGCCGTGCTGATCGCGCACGAGAAGACCTACCACGCCTTCGCCGTGCTGCTGCGCTGGGCGATGCTGGGCCTGGCCTCCAGCATCAGCGCCCTGACGGTGTGGTTCGCCACGCCCGGCGGCTTCTGGGGTGGCCTCGTCACCTTCCTGGTCGTCTGGTTCGCTGGCTACTACGGCATGGTCAAGCGCGAGGAAGAGCAGTCGCTCGATCCCTGGGCGCCGGGCCGCAAGGGCATCCTCTAGAGCGCCTGATCGACGACCTTCAGCAGGTCGTCCAGCGGCGGCTTGAAGGCGAACTTGAAGCCTCTGCGAAGCCTGGCCAGCACCGGCGCCTGCCGCGCCGGAGCTGGTGACGCGCAGACATAGCCGCGCCAGTCCACACCGACCTGGCGACAGGCCGCCCGCACCCACTGGCTGGTGAAGTTCAGCGGCTGAATCTCCACGACCCGCGCGCCCTTGGGCAGGAAGACGGCGTTAGCCAGCGCCGCGCCGCTGGCGCCGACCAGCACCTCTGCCTCGCGCATCAGTGCGACCTGCTCGGCCGCGCCCAGGGCCTCGGGCCGCACGATCGCGAAGCCGCGCGCCGCCAGCGCCTTCTCGAACGCCGCCTCGCCGACCATCACCCGCATCGACTGGCCGCGCCGCGAGAGGTAGACGCGCTTTGCGCCGCGCCCCGCTGGCGCCCGCTCCAGCACCCGCGCCGCCACGTCGGCGACGAGGCCGTCCGGGTGGTGCAGGAAGTGGTCCATGCTGGTGGCGAACACCGCCCGCTTGACCCGCACGACCGGCGCCTCGACCTCGCGCAGATCGATCCCCGGGAAGGCCATGGCGATCAGGTCGCGTTGCCAGGCCGTCAGCTTCGGGGCCAGGACCGGGACGCCGTCCAGCAGCCCCGCCTGCTCCAACGCCAGCAGCGACGGCAGGGCGTCGATGACGAAGTGGCCGTAGTTGAAGGTCGCGCCCCAGGGCAGGAACACCGCCCCGGCCTCGATTTCGGGCGCGGAGGCCGGCGGGGTGAAGCGGTCGCCCTGCACGCCGAGCATCGCCGACAGGTCCTGCGACCCATGCCGCGCCTCGCCGATCGTGGCGTTGTAGAGCGCCCCGTCCGTGCCGATCAGCCCGCCGAAGCGCGGGAACCACCAGCTCTCGCCGATCGCGCACAGCGCCGGCACGTTGACCGGCAGGGGCGCTGAGATGTCGTAAGGCCAAGCGGTGGTTTCCGGACCGGCCAGAGCGCCCCACGGCGCGCCGACCGAGGCGTCATGCTCCGGCGCGAAGGCCACCCCCGTCTCGCCCCGCGCGAACCGCTCGCGCAGCTCCGCCGCCAGCATGGGCGGCAGGTCGCTGGCCTCGACGATGGGGCGCAGGGAAAGCGGCGCGGTCATGCGCCGCTTGGAGCATGCCGCGCCGTTCTGTTGAAGCTACTTCTTGATCTGCCCGGCCAAGTACTTGCGGATACCCTCGCCGTAGGGCGGACGCAGGCCTAGCATCGGGGCGATGTCCTTCTTCAGCTGCTGGAACACCGCCTTGCGGTGGCTGAACTCGCGGAAGCCGTCGTGGCCGTGATAGGCGCCCATGCCGGCCGGACCGACGCCGCCGAACGGCAGGTCCTCCTGGGCGACGTGGAAGATCACGTCATTGACCGTGACGCCGCCGCTGGTGGTGTTCGCCAGCACCCGATCCTTCTCGGCCTCGTCGGTGCCGAACCAGTAGAGGGCCAACGGCCGGTCGTGGGCGTTCACATAGGCCACGGCCTCGTCGACGGTCTTGTAGCCCTTCACAGGCAGCACCGGGCCGAAGATTTCTTCCTGCATCACCGTCATATCGTCGGTGGGGTCCAGGATCAGGGTCGGGGCGATCTTGCGATGCTCCTGCTGCGACAGGTCCTCGCCGCCGGGATTGATCTCGACGATCCGCGCGCCCTTGGCCCGGGCGTCATCGACATAGCCCTTCACCCGGTCGTAGTGGCGCTGGGCGACCACGGCCGTGTAGTCGGGATTGTCCTTGATGGTCGGGAAGTAGCGGCCGACGGCGGCCTGGGCTTCCTTGACGAAGGTCTCGACGTCCTCTTGCGGAGCCAGGACATAGTCCGGCGCCAGGCAGATCTGGCCCGCGTTCAGGGTCTTGCCGTTCATGATCCGCGCCGCGGCCGTGGCCATGTCGGCGCCGCGCGACAGGATCACCGGGCTCTTGCCGCCCAGTTCCAGGGTCACCGGCACCAGGTTTTCGGCCGCCGCCCGCATCACGTGACGCGCCACCGAGGTCGCGCCGGTGAAGACCAAGTGGTCGAAAGCCAGCCCAGAGAACGCCTGCCCCACTTCCGGCCCGCCGACGAACACCGCGACCTCTTCCTCCGAGAACGCCTTGGCGAACATCGCCTTCAGCAGGTCGGAGGTGGCGGGGGTGAATTCCGACGGCTTGATCATCGCCCGGTTGCCGGCCGCGAACACGCCGGCCAGCGGGGCGAAGGTCAGGTTGACCGGGAAGTTCCAGGGGCTGATCACCCCGACCACGCCCTTGGGCTGCCACTGCACGCTGGCCTTGGCGCCGAACAGACCCAGGATCGCCGGGGTCGTCTTGCGCTTCTCGGGCCGAGCCCACTTGGCGACATTCTCGCGAGCGAACTTCAACGGGCCGATCGAGCCGGCCACGTCGGTCAGCGAGGTCGCCTCGGGAGAGCGCGAGCCGAAGTCGGCGTTCACCGCCTTGGCGATCTCGGCCTGATGCCCGACCAGGAGATCGATGCATCGGTTCAGCCAGCCGATCCGCTTCTCGACACTGGGCGCGCCGTCGCGCAGGTGCGCGGCCTTCTGACGCTGCAGAACATCGTTCATCGCCGCCTTGTGGGCGTCGGACGACAGATTCACCGGCGCATTCATGATGCTGGCTCCCTCCCCTGGCCCGGCCATGGCGGCGCGGCGCTCATCTTATCGATGATCACAATGAGCGCTGGTCGTTTCTTACGCAAGAGAACGTCGTTCTTAACGCATCGTAAGAACTCTCCCCCCTAGTGTAGCGCTCCAAGCGTCGGCGTTTCCGCAAGGGGAACCGCCCACGGGGGAAGAAGAGATGTCGGACGTCGAAACCACGCTGCGCGGTCCCGAGGCGTACAAGATTGCTTCGCGCGCTCTGGAGCTCATGGAGCGCCACCAGGTGTGGCCGACCGCTCTGAACTTCGAGCTGTGGACCCACTATGTGGCCGATCCCGATGGCGCTCTCGCCCGTGAACTGACCCGCCTGATCTCGCTGGGCGAGCCGATGACCGAGCTGGTCAGCGAAGAGCTCGCCGCGACCTACCTGCCCAAGGCGCGCCTGAACGAACAGATCCGCGACGCCGGCGACATCCTCTCCAAGGAACTGGAAGCGGTCTCCAAGGCCATCCAGAACGCCCAGAAGTCCAACGCCGCGTTCGGCAAGGAACTGGCCGGCGCCAGCAAGAGCCTGGACAAGACGACCGACGTCGAAGCCATCAAGGCCGTGGTCGGCAGCCTGGCCGACGCCACCCGCCGCGTGCACAAGGAAAACCAGTCGCTGGAAACGCGCCTGGCTGACTCCACCGCCGAGGTCGAGCGCCTGCGCGAGCACCTGGAACAGGTCCGCCGCGACGCCACCACCGACGGCCTGACCAACCTGGCCAACCGCAAGGCCTTCGACGAAGAGCTGGAGCGCGCCTGCTCCGACGCCGACGACGAAGGCGGCACCATCTGCCTGGCGGTGCTCGACATCGACCACTTCAAGGGCTTCAACGACACCTGGGGCCACCAGACGGGCGACCAGGTCATCCGTTACGTCGCCTCGGTGATCGGTCGCGTCGCCGCCCCGCCGCGTTTCGCGGCCCGCTACGGCGGCGAGGAATTCGCCATGATCTTCCCGCGCGAAGCCGCCGCGACCGTGGCCACCACCCTGGAAGAGATCCGCGTCGAGGTCTCCTCGCGCATGCTCAAGCGTCGCTCGACCAACGAGGACCTGGGCGCCATCACCATCTCGTCGGGCTTCGCCGAGCGCAAGCCGAACGAAAGCGGCCACTCGGTCATGGAACGCGCCGACGCGGCGCTCTACGCCTCCAAGCGCGGCGGCCGCAACCGGGTGACCGCGGCGGAATCCATGCCGGCCTCGGCCAACGCGGCCTAACTTCTTCAGCAGAAGACCTACCTTTGACGCCGCCGGTCTCACGATCGGCGGCGTTTCCTTTTGAAGATTCCGCTAGCCTTCCCAAAGGGCAAAGGCGCCTAGACTCTCCCTATCGACATTAGGGAGCTCAAGGCCGTGGACTATCAGAAGATCCGTGTCTCGACCCAGGACGGCGTCGCCACCGTCACCCTCGCCGATCCGTCCACGCTGAACGCCGCCAGCCTGGAGATCGCCCGCGAACTGATCCACGCCTTCTCGTCTATCGCCGCCGGCAAGGTCGAGGCGCGGGCGGTGATCCTGACCGGCGAAGGCCGCGGCTTCTGCTCGGGCGCCAACCTTTCGGGCGGCGGCGCGGCCGGGCGCGAGCTGGACGTCGACGGCAAACCCGACGCCGGCTCGGCGCTGGAGAACACCTACAACCCGCTGATGACCCTGCTGCGCGATTTCCCGCTGCCGATCGTCACGGCGGTGAACGGACCGGCGGCTGGGGTCGGCTGCTCGATCGCGCTGATGGGCGACATCATCGTGGCCGGCGAGAGCGCCTATTTCCTGCAAGCCTTCCGCCGCATCGGTCTCGTGCCCGACGGCGGCTCGACCTACCTGCTGCCGCGCCTGATCGGCAAGGCGCGGGCGATGGAGATGATGCTGCTGGGCGACAAGATCCCAGCCGCGACAGCCCTGCAGTGGGGCCTCGTAAACCGTTGCGTTCCCGACGACCAACTGATCCCGACCGCCCACACGCTCGCGCTCGAACTGGCCAAGGGCCCGGCGGCGCTGGGCGCGATCCGCAAGCTGGTCTGGGACAGCCTCGACAGCGACTGGACCGGCCAGCTGCACGCCGAACGCAAGGCCCAGAAGTTCGCCGGCAAGACCGAGGACTTCCTCGAAGGCGTCAGCGCCTTCCTCCAGAAACGCGCGGCGGCGTTCAAGGGGCGGTAGTGGACCCCTGGAGGTCGATCAGGATCCGAACAGCCTCGTCGGCCCGTTCGGCCGGCACGAAGACATGGTCGTGGTTCAGCGCCGCGACCATGTTGCAGGCGATGCCAGCCTGGGCCAGTGCGGTTGCGACAGCGGCGGTCAGGCCGACGCCGTCGAGGGCCGAGTAGACGCTCAGGGTGATCAAGGCCATCGGCGCTTCGACCGGGAAGCCCGCCGCCTCCGCCGCGCCCCGCTCCAGGATCAGGCTGACGCCTTCGGCCTCGCGGAACATGGCCAGGGGCTGGAGCGTCGCCCAGTCGCGGTCGCCCGCGGCGCAGAAGACGTAGTCGCCGCTCTGAAGCTCCGGCGTCATGCCGGCGACCATTTCGCGAGCGTCGCGAACGACTTGGCTCATTTCTCTGACGTCTGAAGATAGGGCTTGTAGCTCTTTTCCTCGATGATCTCCGAACCGGCGGCTTCGTTGATGGCGCGCTTGATCGCGGCGCGCTTGTCGTTGTCGATATAGACGCGGCGGGCCAGGGCCACGAAGTCCGGACCGAAGTCCTGGCGGCGCTCGCAGTCGCGCTTGCCGTCCTCGATGTCCCAGAGGGCGGCGTTGACCGTGGTCAGCTCTTCGGTCAGGCGGGCGATGTCGGCGTTGTCGGGCAGGTGCTGGGCCGCCGTGGCTTCCAGCAGGGCCAGCTCCTTGCGGACATTGGCTTCCTTGGCCGGATCGCCGATGCGCTGGGCCTTGACCCGCAGGATGGTGATCTTGTCGACCAGTTCGCCCGCCGAGATCGGCGCGAGGATGGACATTCAGGCGGCTCCGGTGACCAGCTTCTGGAGGGCGTCCCAGGCCGCATCGACCGGCAGGGCGTCCATGCCGCTTCCGTAGTCCTCCGCGACCAGCATCTCAAGCCGCTGGGCGGCCGGGCGGAACTTCACCGACTTGCGGCGGTCCTGTTGCAGCGACAGCAGCGGCGCGCCGCCGGCAGCCAGCATATGGCCGGGGCCGGCATCGTTGGCGACGCCTGCAGCCAAGCGGCTGGCCAGGGCGATGACCAGCAGCGGGCCCCTTACCGCCAAAAAGGCGTCCGTGCGGTTACGTTCGGGCTGCAAGGCCTGCGGAACCTCGCGCGCGGCCACGGCGGCGTCCTCGGCTTCGTCAGGGCCGAAGAAGAAGACCGGCATCCAACCGTTGGCCTCCACCCGGCGCGCCAGCTCCAGATAGTGCTCCAGCGGCCAGCGCTTGTCCTGACCGCCGGCTCCAGGCGCGAGACCGACATAGGTGGGACCGGCCGGTAGCAGGACCTCGGCGGCCTTCAGGACGCCGTGGTTGGTCAAGGCAAACGGCTTCGAACCGCCCTGCCCGTCTGTCGCCAGGTCCAGCAGTCGCGCCAGGCGATCGGTGACGGCCACCGGCCAGTCCTTGTCGCGGGCGTGGCGCGCGGCCGAAACGAAGCGACCCGAGGCGGCCCGCTTGGCGACGCCGCTGCGGCGCAGGTTCTCCTGGGTGTCGATGACGAGGTCGAACTTGCGGCCGCCGAACGGCTTGGACCACGGCAGGCTGTCCAGCGCGCCCGCGCCGTTGGGCCCGTCCAGGATCACCTCGTCGACATAGCCGGCGACCACGGCCTTCAGTGCGCTGGTGTAAACGGTCTCGCCCTTTGCGGCGCACCAGCTGATCCGCGCGTCCGAGAAGGCCGCGCGCAGGCCGGCGATGAAGGGCAGCTTGATCAGGCCATCGCCGATGACCTCGCCCATGGAATAGATAAGCACCGTCTGGACCATGGCCGTGTGTCGCCGGACCGCCCGCGGCTGTCCATCACGAAAATGTAAGTGAACACTCACTTGCGGATTTCGAGCGCCGTGAGAAGCTCACCTCATGAGCGCCAAACCCCGCATCGAACGCGCCGCCCTGGAGGCCTTCGTGGTTGAAGGCGTCGATGCGACCACGACCAAGACCATCGCCGCCCGCGCGGGTGTCTCCGAAGGCGCGATCTATCGCCATTGGAAAAGCAAAGACGAACTGGCGGTCGGGCTGTTCATGGACTGCCACCGCCGCCTCTCGACCCTCATCGAGGACGAGGCCCGCGCGGTCCAAGGCGTCGAGGCCAAGGCCGAGGCGCTGGTGCGCGCCTATTGCGCGGTGGCCGACGAGGACTGGCTGCTGTTCTCGTTCCACCTGCTGCAGCTGCACCACTTCCTGCCCTATTACCAGGAGGACGGCCGCGACCCGGTCACCCTGGTCGAGGACATCATCAAGCGCGCCATGATGGATATGCAGCTGCCGCCGGGCGATCCCCGGGTGCTGGCGGCCATGGCCATCGGGGTCATCACCCAGACCGCGCAGAACAAGGCCTATGGCCGCCTGGGCGACGACGCCCTGTCGGCTCACGCTCCCCTGATGACGGCGGCCGTCAAGGCCGTGCTCTTCGCCCGCTAAGGATCGAACACAAATGCGCAGCGCGCTGTTCAACGCCTACTACTGGGTCCTGTCGATCTTCTACGGCCTGTCGGCGGCGCTCTCGGCCCTGCTGCCCGGACGCAAGCCGGTGGCCTTCGCCCTGCGGCTCTACAGCCAGCGGATGCTGTGGGCGCTGGGCTTCTTCGCCGACGTGAAGGTGCAGCTGAAAGGCCAGGAGAACCTGCCTAAAGGCCCGTTCATCATCGCCGCCAAGCACCACAGCTGGGGCGACGGCTTCGTGATGTTCGCCAATGTCGACAACCTCAGCTTCGTCACCGGCGACCACCTGGAGAAGTTCCCGCTGGTCGGGGCGATCCTGAAGAAGTTCGGGGCCATCGTCGTCGACAGCTGCGGTGGTCCCGAGGCGCGCAAGGCCCTGTCGGCCAGCGCCGCCCAGGTCGCGGCCGAGGGCCGGCGGATCCTGATCTATCCCGAGGGCCACCTGGCCGCGCCGGGCGAGCGGTTCCGCTACCGCACGGGCGTCTACTACATGAGCAAGGACTTCGGCCTGCCGGTCGTGCCGGTCGCCACGAACCTGGGCTGCTTCTGGAAGCAGACCGACAAGCTGAAGACCCCCGGGACGGCCGCCGTCGAGTTCCTGCCCGCCCTGCCCCAGGGCCTGGAGAAAGACGCCTTCATGCAGCTGATGGAAACGACGATCGAAGGCCGCACCAACGAACTGATCGCCCGGGCGCGTGGCGAGCCGGTGAAACCGTCAGTGCTGGTGGAGTGGAACGGGCGCAAGAACGTGCCGGCCGTTCTGGCTCAGGCGACGTCATGACGGGCAAAGCGCTCATCCCGGTTCGGATCGCGCGCCTGGCCCTGCCGTATGCCTTGGCCTATCTGGCGCTCCTGCTCGCCTTCCACGCTGGAGGGTTCGGCGGCGCCGACACCATCGCGCTGTTCTGGACGCTACGAGCGCTGTCTTGGGGTGCCTGCTTTGCCTGGCTTCTGGCGGTCGTCTGGGCGTTCGAGAAATATGAGGGCTGGGGACTGATCACCTTGCCCAGTCTCATGATCGTCCTGACCGCTTCGGGCGACACGATGATCTGGGCCGGCGCCTGCGGTCTGGCTCAGGCCTGTCCCTAGACCTCGACCGGGCACTCCGCCGGAACACCTGCGAACGTGCCCTCGGCGCGGCGCTTGGCGAAGTGGGTCTGGGCGCAGGTCGAGGAGCACAGCAGACCGGTGTCCGACCAGTAGAGCGGCGCCTCGTCCTCATGTTTGAAGCGCGGCGCGCCCTAGGCCAGACCGCATTCGACGCAGGACGGCGTCTTGGCCAGCATCAGTCGAGGGCTTCGGCGGCAGGCTGGATGGTGACGCTCTCGCCGCAGCCGCAGGCGTCGGTCTCGTTCGGATTATGGAACACGAACTTCGACGACAGCTTGGTGATCTCGTAGTCGATCTCGGTCCCGATCAGGAACAGCACGGCCTTCGGCTCGATCAGGATGGTGACATCCTTGTCCTCGACCACCTCGTCCAGCGGCCCGCGCTCGGCGGCGTATTCGAAGATGTATTCCGAACCGGCGCAGCCGCCGTTCTTCACGCCGACGCGGAGGCCCGCATAGGGCTTGTCGGCCCGGTCCATGATCTCCTTCACGCGCGCGGCCGCGGCGTCTGTCAGGGTGACGACCTTGGGGCGTGGGCGGCGGGGACGTGCGGTGATCGTGGCTTCCATGGCGTTCGAACCGATCAGAACATGTTCAGTTGCAGCTTGGCCTCGTCGCTCATCCGCGAGGAATCCCACGGCGGCTCGAAGACCAGCTCGACGGCGCACGACTTCAGGCCCGGGATCTCCATGACCGCGTCGCGGACCCAGCCCGGCATTTCCCCGGCCACCGGGCAGCCCGGCGCGGTCAGGGTCATGTCGATGGCCACGTCCTTGGAGTCGCTGACATCGACCTTGTAGATCAGGCCCAGCTCATAGATGTCGACCGGGATTTCCGGGTCGTAGACGGACTTCAGCTTCTCGATCAGCTGGTCCGTGATCTTGTTCAGCTCTTCCTTGGAAAGAGCCGAGACAGGTTCGGAAGAAGCGGCGGCGTCGGTCATGGGCGGCTCAACTGAAGAAACTGCGGGCCTTGGCCAGCGCGTCGACGAACGCGTCTGCCTCGGCCTCTGTGTTATATAGGGCGAACGAAGCGCGCGCGCTCGACGTGACGCCAAATCGGCGCATCAAGGGCTCGGCGCAGTGGGTGCCGGCGCGGACGGCGACGCCGTAACGATCCAGCACCTGGGCGATGTCGTGGGCGTGAGCGCCCTCGACCGTGAACGACAGCACCGCGCCCTTGCCAGGCGCTTCACCCAGGATCCGCACGCCGTTGACGCCGCGCAGCTGCTCGGCGACGCGCTCATAGAGGGCGTGCTCGTGGGCGAAGACGGCGTCGCGATCCAGGCCGTTCAGCCATTCGATCGCCGCGCCCAGGCCGACGGCCTCCAGGATCGCGGGCGTGCCGGCCTCGAAGCGGTGTGGCGGATCGGCGTAGGTGATCTTGTCCATCGACACCGAGCCGATCATCTCGCCGCCACCCTGGTAAGGCGGCAGGGCGGCCAGGCGCTCGGCCTTGCCGTACAGCACGCCGATGCCGGTCGGGCCGTAGAGCTTGTGGCCGGAGAAGACGTAGAAATCGACGTCCAGGGCTTTGACGTCGACCTTGGCGTGGACGATGGCCTGGCAGCCGTCCAGCAGCACCGGCGCGCCGGCCGCGTGGGCCAGGCGGACGATCTCGGCGACGTCGTTGACCGTGCCCAGCACGTTCGACATGTGGGTGACGGCGACCATCTTGGTGCGCTCGGACAGCAGGCCCTTGTAGGCCTCCATGTCGAGGCGGCCGTCGTCCAGCACCGGGATGAACTTCAGGACCACGCCCTTGCGCTCGCGCAGGAAGTGCCACGGCACGATGTTGGCGTGGTGCTCCATCTCGGAGATCACGATCTCGTCGCCGGCGTTCAGGCCCAGACCGAACGAGCTGGCGACCAGGTTCACCGCTTCCGTGGCGCTCTTGGTCCAGACGACCTCGTCACGCTCGGCGTTGATGAACTTGGCGACGGTTTCACGCGCCTTTTCATAGGCTTCCGTCGTTTCGTTGGCGAGCGTGTGCAGGCCGCGATGGACGTTGGCGTACGAGGTGCGGGCCAGGCCCGTCATGGCGTCCAGCACCGCGTCGGGCTTCTGGGCGCTGGCGGCGCTGTCCAGATAGATCAGCGGCTTGCCGTGGACGGTGCGCTGCAGGATCGGGAACTGGGCGCGGATCGCTTCGATGTCGAGCGCCATTATTCCGGGCTCCCCAGCTTGCGGGCGACCCAGGCGGCGGCGATGGCGCGCGCGCCGTCGTGCTCGATGCGCTCGACCACTTCGCCGACGAAGGCGACGGTCAGCATGGCCTTGGCCTCGACTTCCGGGATGCCGCGTTGGCGGGCGTAGAAGATGGCTTCCTCGTCCAGGGCGCCGATCGTGTTGCCGTGGGCGCAGGAGACGTCGTCGGCGAAAATCAGCAGCTCGGGCTTGGCGTCGATCTCGGCCTTGTCCGACAGGATCAGGGCGTGGTGGCCCATCCGCGCGTCGGTCTGGTCGGCGCCGGGCGAGACGACGATGCGCCCCTGGAAAACACCGCGCGCCTGGTCGGTGACCATGCCCTTGGTCAGCTGGCTGGTGATCCCGTCGACGCCGGCGTGGGTGACGACCGTGGTCTGGTCGGCGTGGCGCTGGGCGTCCAGCAGGTATGCGCCGTCGAGGCGGACCTGGGCGTGAGCGCCCGGATGGCTGACCCGCGTCTCGATCCGCTGGCGACGGGCGCCGGAGGTCAGGACGGTCTGGGCATAGGTTGCGCCAGGGGCCAGGACGACCTCGGCGGTGACGACGTTGACGGCTTCCGCGTCGTCCTCGACCAGGATGATGCGCTCGACTGAAGCGCCCTTGCCCACGGCGATGTCCAGCGTGACGTCGGACACGTAGCCAGCGGCGCGGCCTTCGTGGCTTTCCAACAGGACCAGCGTCTCGCCCGGCTTGACGACCAGGCTGTGGCTGGCGGTCTGCGAGGCCTTGTCGGCCAGGGCGACGAAGCGCAGGGCCACGACGCCCGAGGCGGCTTCGGCGTCGGCGACGCGGTGGCCGTTGACGAACACGGTCTCTGCGCTGGCCAGCCCGGTGAACGGGCCGGCCGGGACCTCGCCGTCATGCGCCGGCGCGGCCGGCGGCAGGGTCCGTAGCAGGCCCCGCAGGTCGGTCCAGCGCCAGTCCTCGTCGCGCCGCGACGGCAGCGCGGTGACGTCGCCGGTCTTGAGGGCGGTCGAAAGGGTCACGCCGCTACGCTCGCGTACTTGTCGTAACCCTCGGCTTCCAGCTGCAGCGCCAGTTCCGGACCGCCCGAGGCGACGATGCGACCGGCGGCCAGCACGTGGACCTTGTCGGGTTTGATGTAGTCCAGCAGGCGCTGGTAGTGGGTGATGACCAGCATGCCGCGCTCAGGGCTGCGCAGGGCGTTGACGCCTTCCGACACGATCTTCAGGGCGTCGATGTCCAGGCCCGAGTCCGTCTCGTCCAGGATCAGGAACTTGGGCGACAGCATGGACATCTGGAAGATCTCCATCCGCTTCTTCTCGCCGCCCGAGAAGCCGACGTTCAGGCCGCGCTTGAGCATCTCGAAGTCGATCTTCAGCGCCGCGGCCTTTTCCTTGGCCAGCTTCAGGAAGGCCGGCGCGGCGATCTCGTCCTCGCCCCGCGCGCGGCGCTGGGCGTTGAGGGCGGTGCGGATGAAGGTCAGGGCCGGAACGCCCGGGATTTCAAGCGGATACTGGAACGACAGGAACAGCCCCTTGGCCGCCCGCTCGTTGGGCTCCAGCGCCAACAGGTCGTCGCCGTTCAGGCTCGCCGAGCCCTCGGTCACCTCATAGCCGCCACGGCCGCTCAGCACATACGACAGGGTCGATTTGCCGGCCCCGTTCGGACCCATGATCGCGTGGACCTCACCGGCCGGCACGTCCAGCGTGACGCCCTTCAGGATCGGCTTGTCCTCGACGCGGGCGTGAAGGTTCTTGATAGCGAGCATTTAACCGACGGATCCTTCGAGAGAAATCGCCACGAGCTTTTGGGCCTCGACGGCGAACTCCATGGGCAGTTGTTGCAGCACGTCCTTGACGAAGCCGTTGACCAGCAGGGCCACGGCTTCTTCTTGGGAAAGCCCGCGCTGCTGGCAGTAGAACAGCTGGTCGTCGGACAGGCGCGTGGTGGTGGCCTCGTGCTCGAACACCGACTGGCCGTTGCGGGCCTCGATGTACGGCACGGTGTGGGCCGCGCAGTCCTTGCCGATCAGCAAGCTGTCGCACTGGGTGAAGTTGCGCGCGCCCTTGGCTTTCGGGTGGGCCGAGACCAGGCCGCGATAGGTGCTGGTCGATTTGCCGGCGCTGATGCCCTTGGCGACGATCCGCGAGCGGGTGTTGGCGCCCAGGTGGATCATCTTGGTGCCGGTGTCGGCCTGCTGATGGCCGTTGGTCACGGCGATCGAGTAGAACTCGCCCGACGAGCCCTCGCCGCGCAGCACGCAGGACGGATACTTCCAAGTGATAGCCGAGCCGGTCTCGACCTGGGTCCACGACACCTTGGAGCGGTCGCCACGGCAGTCGGCGCGCTTGGTGACGAAGTTGTAGATGCCGCCCTTGCCGGTCTCCGGATCGCCCGGGTACCAGTTCTGGACGGTCGAATATTTGATCTCGGCGTCGTCCAGCAGGACGAGCTCGACCACGGCCGCATGCAGCTGGTTCTCGTCGCGCATCGGCGCCGTGCAGCCCTCCAGGTACGAGCAGTAGGCGCCCTTGTCGGCGATGATCAGGGTGCGCTCGAACTGGCCGGAATCCTTGGCGTTGATCCGGAAATAGGTCGACAGCTCCATCGGGCAGCGCACGCCCGGCGGGATGTAGACGAACGAGCCGTCCGAGAAGACCGCGCTGTTGAGGCAGGCGAAATAGTTGTCCGAGGTCGGCACGACCGAGCCGAGGTACTGGCGCACCAGCTCCGGATGCTCGCGGACCGCCTCGCTCATCGAACAGAAGATGACGCCGACGGCGGCCAGTTCCTTCTTGAAGGTCGTCACGACGCTGACGCTGTCGAACACAGCGTCCACGGCGTAGCGCGGCGCGCCTTCGACGCCGGCCAGGACCTCTTGTTCCTTCAGCGGAATGCCCAGCTTGGCGTAGACGGCCAGGATCTCGGGATCGACCTCGTCCAGGCTCTTGGGGCCTTCCTTGGTCGAGGGCGCGGCGTAGTAGTAGCTGTCCTGGTAGTCGATCTTGGGGAAGTTCACCTTCGCCCAGGTCGGCTCTTCCAGCTCAAGCCAGCGGCGATAGGCTTCCAGCCGCCAGTCCAGCATCCACTGCGGCTCGTCCTTCTTGGCCGAGATGAAGCGGACGATGTCCTCTGACAGCCCTTTTGGCGCGAACTCCTGTTCGATGTCCGTGGTGAAGCCGTGCTCGTATTTCTCGAGCGCGGCGACGGTTTCGACAGTCTCTTTGACCGCGGCCATTACGCCACCTCCCGGCGCCGGGCGCCGATACGCTTCCAGGCGGCGAGCCAGGCGTCGCCGCACTTGATCCAATCGTCTTCCGTGCTGGCCCAGCCGCCGCTGACACGCAGGGCGAACGGGGCCAGATCGGACCGGCCCATGGCTTCCACCACGCGGCTGGCCTTGACCTTGCCCGACGAGCAGGCGCTGCCGGCGCTGACCATGACCCCAGCCAGGTCCATGTTCATAACCTGGACCTCGGAGCCGAAGCCCTCGCCCGCGAAACACAGGGTTTGCGGCAACCGATCAGCGCTCTCACCGAGCACGACCGCGCCTTCCGCCTTGAGCCGCTGGGCCAAGGCGTCGCGCCAATGGGCCTGTTCGGCCAGCGAGGCAAGGCTTTCCTGGGCGATCTTGGCCGCCGCGCCGAAGCTGGCGATGCCCGCGACGTTCTCGGTTCCGGCGCGGCGACCGCGCTCCTGGCCGCCGCCGTGCTGGCGTCGGGTGACGTTGGCGCGCGTGCCGGCGACCAGGGCGCCGACGCCTTGCGGCCCGCCCAACTTGTGAGCCGAAAGCGCCATGGTGTCGGCGCCGAGGGCCGAGAAATCGACGGCGATCTTGCCGGCCGCCTGGACGGCGTCGACGTGCAGCAGGCCCTCGTGGGCGCGGACCAGGGCCGAGGCTTCGGCCACCGGCTGGATGACGCCCGTCTCGTTGTTGGCCAGCATCAGGCAGACCAGGGCCTTGCCCGGTTGTTCAAGTGCTTGGGCGAGCCAGGCCAGATCGGCGACGCCGTCGCTGTTCACCGGCAGCACCTCGACCGGCAGGCCAGAGGCCTTGGCCGTCTCGGTCACGGCGTCATGCTCGATGGCGGAGATGATAATGCGATCGACCTTGGCGCTCTGGATGGCCAGAGCGTTGGCTTCCGTGCCGCCGCTGACGAAGGTCACAGACCCGGCCGGCACGCCGACCAGGCCCCCGACCTCGGCGCGGGCCCGCTCGACGACGTCACGCGCGGCGCGGCCGGCGGCGTGGACCGACGAGGGGTTGGCCGGGCTCTCCAGGGCGCGCAGCAGCGCCTCACGCGCTTCCGGCCGCATCGGGGCCGTGGCGTTGTAGTCGAGATAGACCGATGTGCGGGGGATGCTCACTCGGCCGCGATCTCCATGGGCGCGGTCGGACGCAGCTTGCCGGCCAGGACGTCGGCCACCGAGACCGAGGCGAGGTAGCCATGGATCTGGCGACCCATCTCTTCCCACAGGCCGTGGGTCATGCAGCGCTCGCCGCCGGCCATGCAGCCCTTGGCCTGGCCCTTGGTGAAGTTGCAGCGCGTGGCGCGCAGCGGCTCGTCGACCGCCAGCACGATGTCGGAGATGAAGGTCTCGGCCGAAGCCTTGGCCAGCCGATAGCCGCCGCCGGGGCCCCGAGCGCTGATCACCAGCCCCTTGCGGCGCAGGCGCGCGAACAGCTGTTCCAGATACGACAGCGAGATTTGCTGGCGCGCGGCGATCTCGGCCAGGGCCACGGCGCGGCCCTCGCTTTCGTCCTGGCGCTTGGCCAGGTCGGTCATCGCCATGACCGCGTATCGACCTTTGGTGCTCAGGCGCATCGCCTTACCCCTTGCAGATTCCGCGCGCATCGGCTTTTGCGTGTGCTACAAGCCGCGACTTCGCGCGCGGGCCCTCCAGCCCGCGAACTGGTTGCGATCTAGGAAGACCAAGCGCAGTAGTCAAGTATTCTGGCGAGCCAATCGTCGGGGGACGGACCGCTGGCGAGCTCAAGGGAACGACATGCCTGATGTGATTTTGACCGGCGCGTCCGGGCGGATCGAAGGTCGCTATTCTCCGGGCAAGACCGAGACAGCGCCGATCGCGCTGATCCTGCACCCCCACCCGAAAGCCGGCGGTCACATGAACCACCCGGTGTCGGTTCAGCTGTATCACCTGTTCATGAAGCGTGGTTTCGCGACCCTTCGCTTCAACTTCCGCGGCGTGGGCCGCAGCCAGGGCGAGTTCGACGCCGGCATCGGCGAGCTGGCCGACGCGGCCACCGCGCTGGACTGGCTGCAGACCTCGAACCCGGCCGCCAGCCAGACCTGGGTCGCCGGCTTCGACTTCGGCGCCTATATCGGCATGCAGCTGCTGATGCGTCGCCCGGAGACGGACGGCTTCATCTCGGTCTCGCCGCCAACCAACATGTACGACTTCAGCTTCCTGGCCCCCTGCCCGGCCTCGGGCCTGTTCCTGACGGGCTCGGCCGACACCATCACCCCGCCGGTCGAGGTGGAGCGCGTGGTCACCAAGCTGCGGACCCAGAAGGGCATCACGATCGACTACGAGGTCATCGACAAGGCCAGCCACTTCTGGACCGAGCACCTGCCCAGCGTCGAGAAGAGCGTCAGCGAATATCTCGACAAGCGCCTGGCGGAAAACCCGATCTAGACAAGTTTCAAAGGCCTCCCTTCCGGGAGGCCTTTTCGTTTGTGCAGTGCGAGATCGGATCCCTGGCGTAACGTGGGTCTCGATCTTATATTTTCACCGATTGATGAATATCAAGGGAACGGTGATGCACTACGACATCGTCATCGTCGGCGGCGGCGCCGGCGGACTGGAATTGGCCTCGCGGCTGGGCCGACGCCTGGGCGGCCGACACGGCAAGCGCCGCGTCCTGCTGATCGACCGCTCCAGCTTCCACATCTGGAAGCCGACCCTGCACGAGGTGGCGGCCGGCACGCTGGACGTCCACCAGGAAGGCATCTCCTATTCGATCCTGGGCCGCTCGAACGGCTTCAACTTCCTGCTCGGCGAGCTTCTGACCTTCGATCCGGCCGCCAAGCGCCTGACCCTGAAGGCGATCACCGACGAGGCCGGTCAGGTCCTGGCGCCCGAGCGGGCGATCACCTTCACCTATGGCGTGCTGGCGATCGGCAGCGGCTCGAACCTCTTCGGCACGCCGGGTGCGGAGCAGGCCCACCTGCTGGAGCGCACCGAGGACGCCGAGGCCTTCCACGTGCGGCTGCTGGCGGCCTTCACCAAGGCCTCGTTCTCGGCCGAGAAGATCATGCGCGTGGCCATCGTCGGCGGCGGCGCGACGGGCGTGGAGCTATCCGCCGAGCTGATCGAGGCCCATCGCGAACTGCTGGACAGCCTGGGCGACGAACAGCGCTTCCGCCTGGACATCAGCGTGGTCGAGGCCGCGCCTCGTATCCTGGGTGGCCTGCCGCAGAAGATCGCCGACAAGGCCACGCTGGCGCTGGAGCGCAAGGGCGTGGCGGTGAAGACCGACGCCAAGGTGCTGGCCGTGCATGCCGACCGGCTGGAGACCAGCCAGGGCGACATCCCGGCCGACCTGATCGTCTGGGCCGCCGGCATCAAGGCGGCCGACGTCAATACGGGCTTTGGCCTGGAGACCAATCGCGGCAACCAGTTCGTGGTCAACGACCACCTGGAGACCTCGGCCCCCGACGTCTGGGCGCTGGGCGACTGCGCCGCCGCGCCGTGGAAGGACGGCAAGACCATCCCGGCCCGCGCCCAGGCCGCCCACCAGCAGGCCAGCTATCTGGAGCGCGCTCTGATCGCGCGGCTGCACCAGGGCCGGGTCAAGGACCCGTTCGTCTATCGCGACTTCGGCTCGCTGGTGTCGCTGGGCAATGACAAGGGCGTAGGCGCGCTGATGGGTGGGCTGGGCGGTCCGAACTTCTTCGTCGAGGGCCTGATCGCCAAGTGGGCCTACATGTCGCTGCACCTGGACCACCACCGGGCGATCCTGGGCGTGGGCCGCACGGCGACCCTGGCGCTGGCGCGGTTGCTGCAGCAGCGGGTATCGGGGCGGCTGAAGCTGCATTAGCCCTTTAGGGCTGGACGATCCGTCCGCCCGTCATCGGGGCCTTCACGCCCGTCGTGCCGGGGAAGCTGATCGGCAGCCCCTTAGCCGTGCGCGCCGCCAGGTACGCGAAGGCCTCAGCCTCAATGGCGTCGCCGCGCCAGCCGTAGGCCTCGGCGCTCTTCACCGGCACAGGCGCGCGCTCGGCCAGGGTCTTCATGATCGCCGGATTGTGCCGGCCGCCGCCGCAGACGATCAGGGCGCTGGGCGTCTCGCCGCCTTGGGCGAAGGCGCGGAACACGCCCTCGGCGGTGAAGGCCACCAGGGTCGCGGCGGCGTCCTCGGGCGACAGATGCGCCACCGGCTCCAGCGAGAAGTCGTAGCGGTCCAGCGACTTCGGCACGGGCGCGTCGAAATACGGGCTCGACAGCAGGGCGTTCAAGGCCAGCTCGTCGACGCGGCCAACCGAGGCCAGCTTGCCGTCCTGGTCGAAGCGGGCGATGCCGCGCTCCTGCAGCATCAGGTCGATCATGCCGTTGCCGGGGCCGGTGTCGAAGGCGAGCAAGGCGCCGTCCGAACCGATCAGGGTGATGTTGGCCACCCCGCCGACGTTCAGCGCCGCCACCGGCGCGGCCAGGCCCGAGGCCCGGGCGCGAGCGGCGTGGTAGATCGGGGCCAGGGGCGCGCCCTCCCCGCCGGCCGCCACGTCGGCGGTGCGGAAGTCGAAGGCGACCGGGCGACCGCAGGCCTTGGCCAGGCGCTCGGCGTCCAGCAGTTGGACCGTCCGTCCGACCCGCTCGGCATTGGGGCGCTCGTGAAGGACCGTCTGACCGTGGACGCCCAGGAGATCGAACTCGCCCCAAGACAGGCCGTGCTCCTCCAGGAAACTCTCGGCGGCGTGGAAATGCTCGTCGGCGACGGCCTGTCGGGCTTCCTCGAAGATCGCCGGCTCGGGTTCGCCGCGCGGCCAGGCGCGGGCGATGTCGGTGGTCCGCAGCAGCAGATCGCGCGTCGCCTCGCGCAGCTTGCGCTCGCCCGCCGGGCCGAAGCCCTGGATCTCTTCGCCGTCGGTTTCCAGCACCGCCATATCGACGGCGTCGAGCGAGGTGCCGGTCATGAATCCAAGGATACGCATGCGCCGTTGACTGCCATGCCCGCGAAACGGTAGCTAGGCCCCATGATCGACGCTCACGTCCTGGCTCGTCCCTATTACCGCCCGCTGCCATAGCGGGAGGACGATCAGCCACGTCGCCACCCCGCCTCGCCGGGGTCGCTCTATTCCAGTCGATCATGCACTCCGGCTCGCCGCCTGGAGTTTGAAATGAAACCCTCACATTCCCTCGATTTGGCAGACCTCGCCGTGCTAGACGGCCCGCCAAGCCATTCAGAGAGTCGAACCATGTCCGCCGCGTCTGCCTTCAAGTCGGAGTTCCTGCGAACCCTGGAGGCGCGCGGCTACATCCATCAGATCACCCATCCGGATGAACTGGACGCCGCGGCCGCCAGCGGGATCGTCACGGCCTACATCGGCTTCGACGCCACCGCGCCGTCGCTGCACGTCGGCAGCCTGATCCAAATCATGATGCTGCGCCGCCTGCAGCAGGCCGGTCACAAGCCGATCGTCCTGATGGGCGGCGGCACGACCAAGGTCGGCGACCCGACCGGCAAGGACGAGAGCCGCAAGCTGCTGTCGGACGCCGACATCGCGTCCAACATCGCCGGTATCAAGCAGGTCTTCGCCAAGTTCCTGACCTTCGGCGACGGGCCCACCGACGCCATCATGGTCGACAACGACGAATGGCTGAGCAAGTTCGGCTACGTGCAGTTCCTGCGCGACTACGGCGTGCATTTCACGGTCAACCGGATGCTGGCCTTCGACTCGGTCAAGCTGCGGCTTGAGCGCGAGCAGCCGATGACCTTCCTTGAATTCAACTACATGCTGATGCAGGCCACCGACTTTCTGGAGCTGAACCGCAAGTACAATTGCGTTCTGCAGATGGGCGGCTCGGACCAGTGGGGCAACATCCTGAACGGCGTCGAGCTGACGCGCCGCGTCGATCAGAAGGCCGCCTTCGGCCTGACGACGCCGCTGCTGGCCACGGCCTCGGGCGCCAAGATGGGCAAGACCATGGCCGGCGCGGTGTGGCTGAACGCCGAGCAGCTCTCGCCGTACGACTACTGGCAGTTCTGGCGGAACACGGAAGACGCCGATGTCGGCCGTTTCCTGAAGCTGTTCACCGATCTGCCCCTGGAGAAGATCGCCGAACTGGAGGCCCTCGAAGGCGCCCAGATCAACGACGCCAAGAAGGTGCTGGCGGACGAAGCTACTCGCATGGCCCACGGCGACGAAGAGGCCCGCAAGGCCCGCGACGCCGCCGAGAAGGCCTTCGAGCAGGGCGCGCTGTCGGCCGACCTGCCGACCTTCGAGGTTCCGGCGGCTGACCTGGAGGCCGGCATTGTTCTGGCCGCCCTGTTCACCGACGCCGGCCTGGCCGGTTCGCGTGGCGAGGCTCGTCGCCTGGCCCAGGGCGGCGGCCTGAAGGTCAACGACAAGGCCGAGGCCAGCGCCGACCGCGTGATCACCTCGGCGGACCTTGTCGAAGGCGTGGTCAAGCTGGCGGCCGGCAAGAAGAAGATCGTCTTGGTGAAGCCAGTTTAGTTATGGGTTGATCCCTATCCCGGCCCTGGCGTAGCCAAGGGCCGGGATGTTCATTCCTAGGTGGAGAAGCGTTCGATGCTGCAACCCGGCGACAAGGCTC
The DNA here is from genome assembly GCF_059415225.1 of Caulobacter sp. GW821-FHT10E02. Classification (NCBI taxonomy): domain Bacteria; kingdom Pseudomonadati; phylum Pseudomonadota; class Alphaproteobacteria; order Caulobacterales; family Caulobacteraceae; genus Caulobacter; species Caulobacter sp. GW821-FHT10E02. Next base: position 1,350,588 of record NZ_JBWKMV010000001.1, on the reverse strand, counting down.
CCGATTTCGACCTGCCGACCGACACCGGCCGCGTCAGCCTCGCCGGCCTGAAGGGCAAGAACGTCGTCCTGTACTTCTATCCCAAGGACGACACCGCCGGCTGCACGTCCGAGGCCCTGCAGTTCTCGTCGGAAGTCGAGGAATTCCAGAAGCTGGGCGCGGTGATCGTCGGCGTGTCCAAGGACAGCGTCGCCTCGCACGCCAAGTTCCGCCTCAAGCACGACCTGACCATCGACCTGGCCGCCGACCCGCTGGGCGACGTGGTCGAGGCCTATGGCGCCTGGGTCGAGAAGAGCATGTACGGCCGCAAGTACATGGGCATCGACCGCTCGACCTTCCTGATCGACCGCGACGGCGTCGTCCGCGAGGTATGGCGCAAGGTGAAGGTCCCAGGCCACATCAAGGCCGTGATGAACGCCGCCAAGGCCATCAAGTAAAATTTCGTCTCTAAAGGGAACCTGTTGGTCGCCGATGTGTTGTATCAGCGCCGCTCCCTGTGACCTTTTCGCGCAAGCGCCGCCGTAGCCATGGCCGCAGCGCTCAGGAAACGTTAAGGATCGTGCCGCAAGGTCATATTTTGCGACTCGCGCTCACTTAGGGCGCGAAGAGTCTTGCACGTTCCGGCTTTCTCGTTGCATATCGCCCAGACCTGAAACGGGGGGTTTCTTGGGCGATGGCGATCAAGCGCTTTCGGCGACTGCGGCAATCTCTCGAAGCCCTATTTCCCGAACGGCACATCTATATCCGCTCTGGCGGCGAGATGCGCGGGTACGTGTTCTCCACCAATAAGCAGCTGCTGGGCGCCGGCGCCGTCGCCGTGACCGCGCTGTGGATGGGCGTCTGCACCGCCTCTATGGCGGTCAACGCCTTGGCGGTCAGCTCGACCGACCAGCAGGTGATCAAGCAGAAGGCCTATTACGAGCGCCTGAACGCCGATCGCCAGGCTCGCCTGAACAGCGCCGTGGCCCAGCTGTCGGCCACCAACGGCAATCTGGACGACCTGGCCACCTCGGTCGAGAAGCGCCACGCCGCCCTTGCCCTGCTGGTCTCCGACTTCAAGGGCGTGCCCGGCGCCGCCCAGGCCCTGACAGTCGCCAAGCCGCGCCTGCTGGCCGCCAGCCCGGTCCAACGTATTCAAGCCACCCGGATGGATCAGGAACGCCTGATCGACGCCGCCGAAAGCTTCGCCAAAAGCCGCGCCGAGCGCCTGCGCCTGGCCATGCGGATGGCGGGTCTGGACGCCGGCAACTTCACCGGCCGAGGCGTGTCGCTGGGCGGCCCGCTGATCGAGGCCAAGGATCCTCGCGCCCTCGCCGCCGTCCTGGACGTCGACGAGGAATTCGCCGGCCGCATCCAGCACGCGGCCAACGACATGTCGGACATGCGCAGCCTAGGCGCGGCGGCCAAGAAGCTGCCCTTCTATCGCCCGACCAGCAATCCGGCCCTGTCGTCCAGCTACGGCGTCCGCTTCGACCCGTTCACGCACCGGCCGGCCTTCCATTCGGGCCTGGACTTCCCGGGCGCCTACTACACCCCGATCATGGCCACGGCCCCGGGCGTCATCTCGTTCACCGGCGTTCGCTCAGGCTACGGCAACACGGTCGAGATCGACCACGGCGGCGGCTTCAAGACCCGCTACGCCCACCTGGCCACCATCGGCGTCCGCGTCGGCGAGCGCGTGGCCATCGGCAGCCGCGTCGGCGCCATGGGCTCCACCGGCCGTTCGACCGGTCCGCACCTCCACTACGAAGTCTGGGTCAACGGTAAGGCCCAGAATCCCAATCGCTACTTGAAGGCTGGTGAGTATGTTCAGCAAGCAAGCTAAGTCGGGCTCCAAGACCCCGGCCCGCATCGAACCCCTTCCGACCCCGATGGCGGTCGCCCCTGTCGAGGCCGCGCGTCGCGGACCGCCAAAGGTGGCCTCCCTGCTGTCGGCCGACCTGACCATCGAAGGCAGCGTCACCGGCGAAGGCGAGCTGCAGATCGACGGCGTGGTCAAGGGCGACGTCCGCGTCGGCCGCCTGACCGTCGGCGAGACTGGCCACGTCGAAGGCGGCGTCTATGCCGAGGCCGTGGAAGTGCGTGGCCGCGTGGTCGGCGCGATCACCTCCAAGCAGGTCCGCCTGTACGGCACCTCGTACGTCGATGGCGACATCACCCACGAGCAACTGGCCATGGAAACCGGCGCCTTCTTCCAGGGCCGCAGCCTGAAGTTCCAGCGCCCTGCCCCGGTCCAGCAGCCGGCGCCGCATCCGGAACAGCTGTCGATCGCCCAGGCCAAGCCCGTCGCGGGCTAAGGCTCTCGGACCTTCCGAATACAAGAACGCCCCGGATCGCTCCGGGGCGTTTTCGTATCAGCGGCTGCTCAGCACGAAGGTGTTGCCGTCCGGGTCCTTGAACTTGGCGAAGGTTCCCCACGGCTGCTTCTGCGGCGGGCCTTCAAACTCGACGCCCTTCTCGGAGAGCTTGCGATACGCGTGCTCAACGTCGTCGCAGGCCAGTGAGCCGTTGAAGAAGGTGCCGATGCGGTCCTCATGCCCCTCCGGCGTGAACAGCACCAGGCCTGTCTCCGCGCCGGGAATGGAAAGCTCGATCCAGCGCTGATTGCCCATCGGCTGGTCGGTGGCCACGCGCAGGCCGACCTTCTCGGTCCAGAACGCCAGGGCGCGGTCCTGGTCGCTGACCGGGATGCCGACGAACTTCACTTTGCTGATCACGCTCATGGATTGTCCCTTCTCGTGACGAAGGGCGTAGCGCGGCGGCCTTGCGAGCGTGAAGCCGTGCAGGCATTGCTATAGCAATGAGCACCCAGACCTACAGCATCGACCGCTATGTGCTCGACACCTTGATGGCCGACCTCGTGGGTCACGACCACAAGCCGTCGTCGTTCCTGGTGTATCTGGCGATCGTGGCGGCGCACGCCGACGGCCGCGCCAGCTTCAGCCACGCGGAAATGGCCGAGCGCACCGGCCAGTCGCGGCGCACCGTGCAGAACGCGGTGGATAGTCTGAAACGTCGGGGACTGGTTTCGGTCAGCCGCGCGGGCCCTACCGAGGCGGCGACCTATGTCCCGCTGACGCCTTGGAAGCGCCAGCGGGAGCAATAGACTTTAGCCTTCGACCGCGCCGCGCGTGGCGCCGACGCGCTGGGCCAGCGATGCGCCCATGAAGGCGTCGAGGTCGCCGTCCAGCACGCCCGCGGTGTCGGACGTCTCGACGTTGGTCCGCAGGTCCTTGACCATCTGGTAGGGCTGCAGGACGTAGCTGCGGATCTGGTGACCCCAGCCGATGTCGGTCTTCTGGTCTTCCAGCGCCTGCTGAGCGGCTTCGCGCTTCTGCAGTTCGGCCTCGTAGAGGCGCGCGCGCAGCATCTTCCAGGCTTCATCCCGGTTCTGGTGCTGCGAGCGGCCGGCCTGGCACGCCACCGCGATGCCGGTCGGGATGTGCGTCAGGCGCACGGCCGAGTCGGTCTTGTTGATGTGCTGACCGCCGGCGCCGGAAGCGCGGTAGGTGTCGGTCCGCACGTCGGCCGGGTTGATCTCGATCTCGATCGTGTCGTCGACCACGGGATAGACCCAGGCCGAAGCGAACGAGGTGTGGCGACGGGCGCTCGAGTCATAGGGGCTGATGCGCACCAGGCGGTGCACCCCGGCCTCGGTCTTCAGCCAGCCATAGGCGTTCTGGCCCTTGACCAGCAAGGTCGCGGACTTGATGCCGGCCTGGTCGCCGTCGGTCTCTTCAACCAGCTCCGTCGTCATGCCGTGGGCGTTGGCCCAGCGGGTGTACATGCGCAGCAGGATGCCGGCCCAGTCGCACGACTCGGTGCCACCGGCACCGGAGTTGATCTCGATATAGGCGTCATTGCCGTCGGCCTCGCCGGACAGCAGGGCCTCGAGTTCGGCGCGACCCGCGCGTTCCTGGATGGCCTTCAGCTGGGCCCGGGCGTCGTTCAGCGACTCCTCGTCGCCTTCCATGTCGGCCAGCTCGGCGTATTCGACCGCGTCCTTGACGTCGCGTTCGATCGACTGCACCGCCTCGACCTTGGCGGCCAGGTTGGCGCGTTCGCGCGAGACGGCCTGGGCTTCCGACGGGCGGTCCCAGAGGGTCGGGTCTTCGACCCGGGCGTTCAGCTCATCGAGCTTTCGGAGGGAGACATCCCAGTCAAAGACGCCTCCTGAGCAGTCCTACGGACTGCTCGATGTCGGCCGCGGCGGCCTCGACATCCGGTCGCATCACGTTACTCCGTGACAGTGTTGAAGGGCGCGGGAGATAACGCGCGTCGCTCTCCCGCGCAATGAGACTTAGTAGAGACCGCTCAGAGGATCGACCTTCTGTGGCGGCGGCTTGCCCGGCTGAGGCGCTTGCTGGACCGGCTGCGGCAGGCCGGGCGAAATCTGCTCGTACGGGATCGGTCCCGTCGGCGCGGCCTCCACCTTGGGCTCAGTGCCCGGACGGAAGGCCTCGCGGATGCCGCGGACCATGGCGAACTTGGCGTTCTTCGGCGGCTTGAAGTCGACGGCCGGCTGGCCATCCAGCGCCACCTTCATGAAGTCGATGAACACCGGCACGGCGTCGGTGGCGCCCGTCTCGCCCTCGCCCAGCGAGCGGTTGTCGTCGAAGCCGACGAAGACGCCGACCACCAGGTTGGGCGAATAGCCGACGAACCAGGCGCTGCGGTACTCGTTGGTGGTGCCCGTCTTGCCCGCCAGCGGACGGCCCAGCGAGCTGACGGCCGCGGCGGTGCCGCGCTGGACCACGCCTTGCAGCATCGAGGTGATCTGGTAGGCGGTGACCGGATCCATGATCTGGTCGCCCGGCGCGGCGAAACGCGGGCTCTCGTCACCGTTGAAGCCGGCGTCGCAGCGCTCGCAGTCACGCTTGTCGGCGCGGAAGATCACCTTGCCTTCGCGGTCCTGCACCAGCTCGATCAGGTGCGGATCGATGCGGCGACCGCCATTGACGAAAGCGGCATAGGCGGCGGTCAGCTTGAACGGCGTCGTCTCGCCCGCGCCCAAGGCCATGGCCAGGACGGGGTCCATGCTTTTGACCACGCCGGCGCGCTGGGCGAAGTCGACGATCTTCTTCATGCCGACGCCCTGGGCCAGGCGCACGGTCATGGCGTTGATCGACTGCTCCAGGCCCTTGCGCAGCGGCTGAGCCCCGTAGAACTCCTTGTGGTAGTTCTCCGGGCTCCAGTCCTCGCCGTTCGCGCCCTTGAAGGTGATGGCGCTGTCGACGACGACGCTGGCGGGCGTGTAGCCGTTCTCCAGGGCCGTGGCGTAGACGAACGGCTTGAACGACGAGCCCGGCTGGCGCATCGCCTGGGTGGCGCGGTTGAAGTTCGACAGCGAGAAGCTGTAGCCGCCGACCAGGGCCACGATGCGGCCCGTATAGGGCTCCATGGCCACCAGGGCGCCGTTGACCGCCGGAACCTGGCGCAGCCGATAGCCGGCGTCGGTCTTCTCGACGAACACCAGGTCGCCGGCCTTCAGGCCCTTGCCGTTCTTGGCCCAGGTGATGTCCTCGCCGACGATCTGGCCCTCGCCCTCGTTCTTGACGAGGCGGACGCGGCCGTCGTTCGAGACCACCAGCGCCTGGCGCCACTTGCCGCGCTCGGACGGCGCGGCCTTGGCCAGGGCGCTCTTCTCCCAGGTCAGGTCGGTGGATTCGACATGGCCCCAGGCCCCGCGCCAGCCGTGGCGGCGGTCATACTTTTCCAGGCCGTCCATCAGGGCCTCGCGGCCAGCGGTCTGCAGGCGCGGGTCCAGGGTCGTGCGCATGTAATAGCCGCCCTCGTTCAGGCGCGGGCCCAGCGTGGCCATGCCACGCTGGCGCACTTCCTCGACGAAGTAGTCGGCGTCGCGATAGGCGGCGCGCTTGGGCGCGGACTGGACGACCAGGTCCTCGGCCTGGGCCTTCTCGGCCTCGGCCTTGGACACCCAGCCCTGCTCGGCCATCTGGCCCAGCACCCAGTTGCGCCGGATCATGGCTTTCGCCTTGTTGCGGATCGGGTGGTAGTTGTCCGGCCCCTTGGGCAGCGAGGCCAGGAAGGCGCACTGGGCCAGGGTCAGGTCCGGCAGCGACTTGCCGAAATAGTTGTAGGCGGCCGCGCCGACGCCGAACGAGCGATAGCCCAGCCAGATTTCGTTCAGATACAGCTCGAGGATCTGCTGCTTGGTCAGCGACTGCTCCAGGCGGTGGGCCAGGATCGCTTCCTTGAACTTGCGGCCGACGGTGGCGTCGCTGGTCAGCAGGACGTTCTTGGCCACCTGCTGGGTGATGGTCGAGCCGCCTTCGAGGCGGCGGCCCCGGATGGCGTTGCCGACATTCTTCAGCATGGCCCGCGACAGGCCCGACACATCGACGCCGCCGTGCTGGAAGAAGTTGCGATCCTCGGCCGCCAGGAAGGCCTGGGCCAGCTGCGGCGGAATCTGGTCGTAGGGAATGAAGATCCGGCGCTCCTTGGAGTACTCGCCGATCAGCGTGCCGTCCCAGGCATAGACGCGCGTCGCGGTCGGCGGACGATAGTCCTGCAGCTCACCGGCGTCGGGCATGTCATGGAACAGCCAGGCGGCGTAGATCGCGATCGCGAAACCCGCGACCGCAATGGCCGAAAGCACCGCCACGCCCGCGATGGCCATCCATCGTTCGGTGGGTTTCAGATCCACGCGACCTCCGTCGGGCAGACCCCCTCGCCTGCCACACACCCTTCACTAGATCGCTTGGCGCCGAACCGTAAGCGGTTTTGCGGTCGCACCTCGCGAGGCGAAGCACGAACGATCATCCCTGTGATTAGAGTGACGCGGTGAAAAGGGGAAGCGGCTGCCCCTAGGACTTGCGCAGACCCGCCGAGAAATAGGCCTCGATCGAGTCGCCGACCGCGTCGACCAGGCGGTTGCGGCTAGCCTTGGTGGTCAGGAACGCTTCGTCTTCCGGATTGGTGATGAAGCCCATCTCCAGCAGCACGGCCGGCACGTCCGGCGCCAGCAAGACTATAAAGCCGGCGTCGCGATGGCTGCGGCGCAGCAGCGTGGTCTCCTCGCCGACGCTGGCCAGCAGCAATTGGGCGAAGGCGGCCGAGCGGTTCTTGGTGGCGCGCTGGCTCAGGTCCAGCAGGATCTGGCTTACCGCGCGGTCACGACCCGGCATGTTGGCCTTCATCAGCCAGTCGTCCTTGTCGAGGACCAGGCCGACGCGCTCCGCGCCCTTGTCCGACACGGTGTAGACCGACGCGCCACGCGTGCTGACGTCGGGTCCCGAGTCGGCGTGCAGAGAGATAAAGAGATCGGCGTCGGCGCGGCGGGCGATCTGCACGCGGCCTTCCAGCGGAATGAAGGTGTCGGTTTCGCGGGTCAGCACGACCTGGAACCGGCCGGTGCGCTCCAGGCGCGCCTTCAGCGCCTTGGCGGCGGCCAGGGTGACGTCCTTCTCGAAGACATTGGCGCCCAGCGAGCCGGGATCCTTGCCGCCGTGGCCGGCGTCGATGACGATGACCTTCTTCAGGCGCAGCGGCGCGGCCTTGACCGGGCCGCTGGCGAAGGTCAGGCGCGGGGCCTGCGGGGCGTTGACCAGCGGCGCGTTGTCCACGGCCTTCAGATCGATGACATAGCGATAGGCGCTGGCGCCGTCGCCGGGCGGCAGCAGGAAGCGGCGGCGGACCTCGGCCTTGCCGACTAGGTCCAAACGCAGACGGGCGCCGCCGGCGGCCTCATCGATCACCCAGCGCTTGACCAGGCCTTGACCCGAACCTTGCAGATCGCCGGACACCAGGACGTTCGGCAAAGCCATGACCAGGCGCTGGTCGCTCATGCCGTCGGAGATCAGCTTGCCGGCCGCGGCGCGATCCAGGTCGATGACCACGCGCGTTTCGTTGCGGTCGCCGCCGAAGCGGACCTTCTGCACGCCAGCGGGCGCGGCGGGGCCTTGGGCGGTGGCCACGGCGAGGCCGGCCGTCGTGAGACCGCCGACGATCAGGGCCGCCCTGACCCAACCCATGCGGGCCAAACTGATAAGAAGCTTACGCATCCCCGCCCGCGTAGTCCGAAACTGGTGAACCGAACGTCAATATCGCTGAGCGGCGGTAGCCAAAGGGTTAAGTCCAGATCGTCCGTCGAAAGCTTTTCTTTTGTGCGTTGATGTGGCTACAGTCGCGCCGCGTGCGAATGCCGTGATCGTCACGACTCCGTGCGGGCCGTCCCAGCCTCGAAAGTGGTCCTGAACCTCTTCCGGTGCGGAGACGGCAGACTAGATAGTGTTTCGAGACACGGCCGATCTGGCGGGCAAGACGCCTACCGAGACGCCGGGTCGCGGGGCTTGCGTCGGGCTCTAACGCCCTTCTGGCGACGACGCGCCATCCGATCCGCGCCATCCGGCGCGACAACTGACACCTCCTCGGGCCACTTGTGGTTCGAACAACTTTCCCGCTCCGCGCCACAAATGGCGCGGCAGGCAAAACCATCCAGTCCGCGCTTCGCGCGGTGAGGACAACGAAACCCCCAATGGGCTGCGCCGCACCCGACCGCCTTTGGCACCTGACCCTTCGCAACCGCAGTGACGGTGCGACGGTCGGCGACGCGCGCGCCCTTCATTCAGAACGGCGACCGGGCCTCGCGCCCGCCGCGCGCCGTGGAGACTTCCTTAATGTCGAAGAAGATGCTGATCGACGCAGCACACGCCGAAGAGACGCGTGTGGTCGTCGTGGACGGAACCCGGGTTGAAGAGTTCGATTTCGAAAGCAAAACCCGCAAACAGCTCCGCGGGAACATCTATCTCGCCAAGGTGACCCGCGTTGAACCCAGCCTCCAGGCTGCGTTCATCGAATACGGCGGTAACCGCCACGGTTTCCTGGCGTTCAACGAAATCCACCCGGACTACTATCAGATCCCGGTCGCCGACCGCGAAGCGCTGATGCGCGACGACTCGGGCGACGACGAGGACGACACCCCGGTCTCGCGTCGCGCCTCGGGCGGCGACGACGAGGACGACGTCAACGGCGGCCACGCGGTGGACGACGACGATGATGACGTCGAAGAAGAGCTGGCGCGCCGCAAGCGCCGGCTGATGCGCAAGTACAAGATCCAGGAAGTGATCCGCCGCCGGCAGATCATGCTGGTCCAAGTCGTCAAGGAAGAGCGTGGCAACAAGGGCGCGGCCCTGACCACCTACCTGTCGCTTGCCGGCCGCTACGGCGTCCTGATGCCCAACACCGCCCGGGGCGGCGGCATCAGCCGCAAGATCACGGCCGTGTCCGACCGCCGTCGCCTGAAGAGCGTGGTCAACAGCCTGGACGTGCCGCAGGGCATGGGCCTGATCGTTCGCACGGCCGGCGCCAAGCGGACCAAGGCCGAGGTCAAGCGCGACTACGAATATCTGCTGCGTCTGTGGGAAAACATCCGCGAGAACACGCTGCACTCGGTCGCCCCGGCGCTGATCTACGAGGAAGAAGACCTCGTCAAACGCGCCATCCGCGACATGTACGACAAGGACCTGGAGGGCATCTGGGTCGAGGGCGACGCCGGCTATAAAGAAGCGCGCGACTTCATGCGCATGCTGATGCCGAGCCAGGCCAAGAAGGTCTTCAACTACCGCGACCCGACCCCGCTGTTCGTCAAGAACAAGATCGAGGACCATCTGGCCCAGATCTACTCGCCGGTCGTGCCGCTGCGTTCGGGCGGCTATCTGGTGATCAACCAGACCGAGGCCCTGGTCGCCATCGACGTCAACTCGGGCAAGGCCACGCGCGAGCGCAACATTGAGGCCACGGCCCTCAAGACCAATGTCGAGGCTGCCGAGGAAGCCGCTCGCCAGCTGCGCCTGCGCGACCTGGCCGGCCTGATCGTCATCGACTTCATCGACATGGATGAAGGCAAGAACAACCGCACGGTCGAGAAGGTCCTGAAGGACGCTCTCAAGGACGACCGCGCCCGCATCCAGATGGGCAAGATCTCGGGCTTCGGCCTGATGGAGATCAGCCGTCAGCGTCGCCGCACCGGCGTCCTGGAAGGCACGACCCACGTCTGCGAACACTGCGAAGGCACCGGCCGCGTCCGCTCGGTCGAGTCCAGCGCCCTGGCCGCCCTGCGCGCGGTCGAGGTCGAGGCCCTGAAGGGCTCCGGCGCCGTGATCCTGAAGGTCTCGCGTTCGGTCGGCCTCTATATCCTCAACGAAAAGCGCGCCTATCTGCAGCGCCTGCAGCAGACCCACGGCCTGCACGTCACCGTCATGGTCGACGACAGCCTGCACGCCGGCGACCAGGAGATCGAGCGCACCGAGCTGGGCGACCGCATCGCCGTCGCCCCGGCCCCGTACGTCGAGGAAGATGACGACTTCGATCCGTCGGCGTTCGAGGACGAAGAAGAAGACGAAGAGATCCTCGACGACGAGGACGAGGAAGACGTCGAGCGCGAGGACACCGACGACGACGAGGCCTCGACCCGCAAGCAGGCCCGCGACGACGATCGCGGCGACCGCAAGGGCCGTCGTGGCCGTCGTGATCGCGGCCGTGGCCGTGGTCGTCGCGACGAGCGCGAGACCGAGGGCGAGGCTCCGGCCGAAGCCGAGAGCGACGAAGACGAGGTCGAAGGCGACGCCGACGACCGCGCCGAGTTCGGCGATGACGATGACGGCAGCCGCCGTCGTCGCCGTCGCGGCCGTCGCGGCGGCCGTCGTGGTGGTCGCGAGGACGGCGATCGCCCGACCGACGCCTTCGTCTGGATCCGTCCGCGCGTCCCGTTCGGCGAGAACGTCTTCACCTGGCACGACCCGGCCGCTCTGGTCGGCGGCAACAGCGAACCGCGCCGCCCGGCGCCGGAAGCCCGCGCCGAACGTGAAGAGAGCGTCGAGCGTCCGGAACGCGCCGAGCGCCCCGAGCGCGAGGAACGCCCGGCCCGCGAACGCGGCCGTCGCGGTCGCGACCGTGGTCGCCGTCGTGACGAGCCCGTGGTCGCCGAGGCGAGCGCCGTCGTCGAGGCCGTGAGCCCCGCCGAACCGGCCGAGCCGTTCGAAGCCCCGATCCTGGCCCCGCCGGTGATCCTGGCGCCGCCGGCCGACGTCTGGGTCGAACTGCCCGAGGCCGAGGAAGCGCCGAAGAAGCCCAAGCGCGTCCGCTCGCGCGGCAAGAAGGCTGCTGCTGAAGAGACCGCGGAAGCGGCGCCGGAAGCCGCCGTCGAGGCTGTCGCCGAAGCCGTGACCGAGAGCGTCGCCATCGTCCCGCCGGAACCAGTGGTCGAAGCGGCTCCGGAACCGGTCGTCCAAGCCGCGCCCGAACCGGCCCCGGTTCCCGAGCTCGTCGCCGAAGAGGCCCCGGCCGCTCCGGCCGAGCCGGACCCGAACGAGATCACCACCCCGCCCGAAAAGCCCCGCAAGGGCTGGTGGCGCCGGTAGGCTGACCTGATGACGGCCCGCGTGTCGAAAGACACGCGGGCCGAAATCGTTGTGGAGCCGATGCGAGACCCTTGTTCCCTCGCCTTCACGTTCCAAGTTAGACTGGTCGTGGTTCGCGGGGGCGCGATCTGGAGATCAATCGATGACCTCGCGTAGCGGGCGTGTTGGAAAGCGACTCGGCGTGGCTCTGTCCGCGCTGGCCGTGCTCGCCTCCAGCGTTCCCCAGGTCGCCTTGGCCCAGGACGACGGCGGCCCCTCCCTGATCCGGGACACCGAGATCGAGGAAATCCTTCATCACGACGCCGACCCGATCTTCAACGCCGCCGGACTCGATGCGCGCAACGTCCGCATCCTGATCGTCGGCGATCGGTCGCTGAACGCCTTCGCGACCCAGGGCCTGCAGATGGGCCTCAACACCGGCCTGATCCTGCAGACCGAGAATCCCAACCAGCTGCGCGGCGTCATCGCCCACGAAACCGGGCACTTGGCCGGTGGCCACCCGATTCGCTCCGACGAGATGATGAAGGCCGGCCTCAAGCCGATGATCCTGACCATGGGCCTGGGCGTCCTGGCGGCCCTGGCCGGCTCGGCCGACGGCGCGGCCATGCTGCTAGGCAACGCGCAATATGCCGGCGCCCTGGGCGCTCTGGGCTACAGCCGTGAGCAGGAATCGCGCGCCGACCAGGCCGGAGCTGGTTTCCTGGAAGCCACTGGCCAGTCGGGCCGCGGTCTCGTCGAGTTCTTCGACAACTTCCGCTACCAGGAAGTCTTCGATCAGGCCCGCCGCTTCGCCTATTTCCGCAGCCACCCCCTGTCGTCCGAACGGATCGAGGTGCTGCGCAGCCGCGTCGAGCGTCAGCCACACTACAGCGCCGTCGACACGCCCGAGGACCTGGCCCAGCACGAGGTCATGAAGGCCAAGCTGGAGGGTTTCCTGAACCCACAGGTCGCCTTGATGAAGTACAAGGAAACCGACACCGGCTTCCCGGCGCGCTACGCCCGGGCCATCGCTTACTACCAGATGAAGGATCCGGACCGGGCCCTCGCTCTGCTGGAGCCGATGATCACCGAACACCCCGACAATCCCTATCTGTGGGAGCTGAAGGGCCAGATCCTGTTCGAATTCAACCGCGTGGCCCTGGCCGAGGAGCCGCAGCGCAAGTCGGTGCAGTTGAAGCCCGACGCGGCCCTGTTGCGCATCAATCTGGGCCAGACCCTGATCAGCCTGAACGATCCCAAGAAGATCGAGGAAGGCGTCCAGGAGCTGAAGCGCAGCCTGCTGAACGACCCTGAGAACGCCGTCACCTGGCGCCTGCTGGCCCAGGCCTACGACACCCAGAAGAAAGACGGCGAGGCCCGTCTGGCCACGGCCGAACAGTACTATTCGCTAGGCGCCGTGCGCGAAGCCAAGGTCTTCGCCATGCGGGCCCGGGAGCTCCTGACCAAGAACACCCCCGACTGGCGCCGCGCCACCGACATCATCCTGGCCTCCCGCCCGACGAACCAGGACCTGAAGGACCTGGCCAAGGACAGCGTCGTCCAGCACTAACCCTTACCCACTTTCGAGATCTGTATGACCCTGCTCCGTCGCGCCGCGACCCTCGCCCTTCCCCTGGCCGTCACCGGCATGGTCCTCGCCGGCTGCGGCCCCGCCAAGCCCGACAAGGCCTTCGGCGAGAAGGTCCGCGCCTATCTTCTGGAGCACCCGGAGGTGCTGATGGAGGCCAGCCAGAAGCTGCAGGAGAAGCAGGCCTCGCAGCAGGCCGCTTCGGCCCAGAAGGCCATTGGCCAGTACCGCCAGGCCATCGAGCGCGACCCGCGCGACATCGTCATCAATCCGAACGGCTCGATCACCGTCACCGAGTTCTTTGACTATCGCTGCGGCTACTGCCGTCACGCCGCGCCCGAGATCGTCGACCTGGTCCAGAAGAACCCCGACGTGCGTCTGGTGCTGAAGGACTTCGTGATCTTCGGCCACGATAGCGAAGCCGCCGCCCGCATCGCCCTGGGCGCCAAGGACCAGGGCAAGAGCCTTGAGCTCTACAAGGCGCTGATGGCCGAAAACGCCCTAGACGCCGCCGCCGCCCTGCGTATCGCGGCCGGTCTGGGCATTGACCTGACCAAGGCCAAGGCCGCCGGCGAGAGCGAAGCCGTCACCCAGCACCTGGCCGACACCGACACCCTGGCCAAGACCCTGGCCCTCACGGGCACGCCCGCCTTCATCGTCGGCGACACCCTGGTGCCCGGCGCGGACATCAACGCGCTGAAGCTGGCGATCGACCAGACGCGGGCGAGCAAGGCGAAGGCGGGCTGAGGCCCTATACCGCTCATCCCCGCGAAAGCGGGGACCCAAGCGGGGTTGATCCTAGATCAGCCCCGCCAGCGGCGAGCTCGGGTCCGCATACAGCCGCTTCTGCATCCGCCCCGCCAGATAGGCCTCACGCCCAGCGATGACCGCATGCTTCATGGCCTTGGCCATGCGGATCGGATCCTTGGCCTCGGCGATGGCGGTGTTCATCAGGATGGCGTCGCAACCCAGTTCCATGCCGATCGCCGCGTCCGAGGCCGTGCCGACGCCGGCGTCGACCAGGACCGGGACCTTGGCGTTCTCGACGATGATCCGCAGGTTGACGCGGTTCTGGATGCCCAGGCCCGAACCGATCGGCGCGCCCAGCGGCATGATCGCCACGGCGCCGGCTTCTTCCAGCTTGCGGGCGTAGACCGGGTCGTCCGAGCAGTAGACCATGACCTGGAAACCATCGGCGACCAGCAGCTTCAGCGAGCGCAGAGTCTCTTCCATGTCCGGGAACAGCGTCTTGGGGTCGCTGAGGACCTCCAGCTTGACCAGGTCCCAGCCGCCGGCCTCGCGGGCCAGGCGCAGGGTGCGCACGGCGTCCTCGCCGGTGAAGCAGCCCGCCGTATTGGGCAGATAGGTGAATTCGCTCGGCTTGACGTAGTCGACGAGCAGCGGCTGAGTCGGATCGGTCAGGTTCACCCGGCGCACAGCCACGGTGACGATCTCGGCCCCGGCCGCGCGGGCGGCGGCGGCGTTGGTCGCATAATCCTTGTACTTGCCCGTGCCGACGATCAGGCGCGAGCGGAAGGTGCGGCCGGCGACGGTCCAGGTTTCTTCGGTGTCAGCCGAAACGGAGTCGGGGGAAACGTGCGCGTTCATGGGGTCGGTTTACGCCCCGGAAGCCGCCGTTTCAAATGCGGATGATCAACCGCCGCCGATGAAAGTGACGATCTCGATGCGGTCGCCGTCGGCCAGCGCCGTGTCGGCATAGGTCGAGCGCGGCGCGATCTCGAGGTTGCGCTCGACCGCCACCTTGCGGGCGTCCAGGCCCAGGGCGCCCACCAGATCGGCGATCGTGACGACGCCGGCCACGTCCCGCTCTTCCCCGTTCAGCAAAAGCCTCATCTCACCTCCGAAGCGAGCCGTGCTTGTGACCCGGCGGAACCGGCTATACAAGACCTCCCGGAATCGACGGCGGAGCCGCATGGTAAAACCGATCCACGTGCTGAGCGGGCCCAACCTCAACCTGTTGGGGACCCGCGAGCCCGAGATTTATGGCAAGGACACGCTCGACGATGTCCGTGCGCGCTGTGAGGCGCGGGCGGCTACGCGTGGCGTTTCGGTGGTCTTCCGCCAGTCCAACCATGAGGGTGTGCTGATCGATTGGGTGCACGAGGCGCGTGAGTCGGCCTCGGCGCTCATTATCAATCCGGCCGGCTACGGCCACACCTCGATCGCGCTTCTGGATGCGCTCAAGGCCTTGAGCATCCCGGTGATCGAGTGCCATCTGTCCAACCCTGCGGCGCGGGAGGAATTCCGCCGCCACACCTTCGTTTCGCTGGCCGCCACCGGGATCGTCTCCGGCTTCGGCGCAGCGAGTTATGAATTGGCGCTCGAGGCCGCTTTCGGCCTGATCCGCGTTTAACAAGAACATCGCCCGGCGTTTTCCGCTCGCCAGGGCGTTTCAAGAACAAGGTAAGCTTCCATGTCGAACCCCAAGGCCCCCGCCGATCCGGTCGAAGCTCCGGCCATCGACGCCCGTCTGGTCCGCAAGCTGGCGGACATCCTGAAGGACACGGGCCTGTCCGAGATCGAAGTCGAGCACGCCGGTCTGAAGATCCGCGTCGCCCGCGAACTGCACGCCGCGCCGGTCAACTACGTCCAGGCCGCCGCCCCGGCCTACGCCCCAGCGCCTGCCGCCGCTCCGGCCCCGGTCGCCGCCGCGCCCGCCGCTGAAGCCGCTCCGGCCCCGGCCGCCGCCCGTGGCGACGCCGTGAAGTCGCCGATGGTCGGCACCGTCTATCTGTCGCCCCAGCCGGGCGCCGACGCCTTCATCAAGGTTGGCGACACGGTCTCGGCCGGTCAGACCCTGCTGATCGTCGAAGCCATGAAGACCATGAACCCGATCTCGGCTCCGAAGGCCGGCAAGGTCGTCGAGATCCTGGTCGCCGACGCCCAGCCCGTCGAGTTCGGCGAGCCGCTCGTCGTCATCGAGTAACGATCATGTTCGACAAGATCCTGATCGCGAACCGGGGCGAGATTGCCCTGCGGGTTCACCGCGCCTGCAAGGAAATGGGCATCGCCACCGTGGCGGTCCACTCCGAGGCCGACCGTAATTCCATGTGGGTGCGCCTGGCGGACGAGAGCGTCTGCATCGGCCCGGCTCCGGCCGCCAAGAGCTACCTGAACATCCCGTCGATCATCGCGGCGGCCGAGATCACCGGCGCCCAGGGCATCCACCCGGGCTACGGCTTCCTGTCGGAGAACGCCCGCTTCGCCGAGATCGTCGGCGCGCACGGCTTCACCTTCATCGGCCCGAAGCCCGAGCACATCCGGATGATGGGCGACAAGATCACCGCCAAGCAGGCCGTGAAGGACGCCGGCATCCCGGTCGTCCCCGGCTCGGACGGCGGCGTCTCGACCGAGGAAGAGGCCTTCGAGGCCGCCGACAAGATCGGCTTCCCCGTGCTGATCAAGGCCGCTTCCGGCGGCGGCGGTCGCGGTATGAAGGTCGCCCAGACGCGTGAAGACCTGGCCGAAGCCGTCTCGACGGCCCGCGCCGAGGCCCGCGCCGCGTTCGGCGACGACACGGTCTATATGGAGCGCTACCTCCAGAAGCCGCGTCACATCGAGCTGCAGGTCATCGCCGACAGCCACGGCAACGTGGTCCACCTGGGCGAACGCGACTGCTCGCTGCAGCGCCGTCACCAGAAGGTGCTAGAAGAAGCCCCCTCGCCCGCCCTGGGCGCGGCCGACCGCGCCAAGATCGGCAAGATCGTCGTCGATGCCGTCAAGGCCATCGGCTACCTCGGCGTCGGCACCATCGAGTTCCTGTGGGAGAACGGCGAGTTCTTCTTCATCGAGATGAACACCCGCCTGCAGGTCGAGCACCCGGTCACCGAAGCCATCACCGGCATCGACCTGGTGCGGGAACAGATCCGCATCGCCGCTGGTTTGCCGCTGTCGTTCACCCAGGAAGACGTCGTCTTCGAGGGCCACGCCATCGAGTGCCGGATCAATGCGGAGAACGCGCGAACCTTCACGCCTTCGCCCGGCACCATCACGGACTTCCATGCCCCTGGCGGCCTGGGCGTTCGCCTGGATTCGGCGATCTACACCGGCTATGCGATCCCGCCCTATTACGACAGCCTGATCGGCAAGCTGATCGTGCACGGCCGCGACCGCGCCGAGTGCATCGCTCGCCTGAAGCGCTGCCTGGGCGAGATGGTGGTCGGCGGTATCGAAACCACGATCCCGCTGTTCCAGGACCTCCTGGTGCAGCCCGACATCCTGGCCGGCGACTACGACATCCACTGGCTGGAACGCTGGATCAAAGCCCAGGAAGCCTAAGTCCAGGCTGCAACATGGAAGACGCCTTCACGGTCGACGACCTGATCGCCTGCTACGCGCGTGGCGTCTTCCCCATGGCCGACGCCCGCGAGGACGAAAGCCTCTTCCTGATCGATCCCGAGCGGCGGGGCGTCCTGCCGCTCGGGGACTTCCACGTCCCCAAGCGCCTGGCGCGCACGGTCCGCAACGGGCCGTACGAGATCCGGATCGACACCGCCTTCGACGCGGTCGTCGAGGCCTGCGCGGCGCCACGCCCCGGCCGGGTCGAGACCTGGATCAATCACCCCATCCAACGCCTCTACGGCCAGCTCTACGCGCGAGGCCTGGCCCACTGCGTCGAGACCTGGCTGGGCGACGAGATGGTCGGCGGCCTCTATGGCGTGTCGCTGGGCGGGGCGTTCTTCGGCGAGAGCATGTTCTCGACCGCGCGGGACGCCAGCAAGGTGGCGCTGGTGCACCTGGTCGCGCGAATGCTGGCCGGCGGCTACCAGCTGCTGGACACCCAGTTCCTGACCGAGCACCTGACGCAGTTCGGGACGATCGAGATCAGCCGCGCGGACTATCGCCGCCGGCTGGCCAAGGCCCTGACCGTGCAGGGCGACTTCTACGGCTTGGCGGGCGGCGCGACCGGGATCGACTGCTTGCAGGCGATCAGCCAGGCGTCATAGACCGGATGCTGCAGCGGGTTCAGGCCCGGCGAGCTGGCGTACATCCAACCCTTGTAGACCTGACGTCCCGGCGGCGCGGCGCGACCGGCCTGGGCCTTGGGCTGGGTGTCGACCACGACATAGGCCGCCGTCTCCGGGGCCACCTCGTCCGAGGCCGCCGTCTCGCAGGCGCGGACGGTGAAGATCAGGGTCTTGTAGCGGATCGGCTGGCCGATCGGGACCTCGAACCGCATGGTCTCGGTCGTGACCTTGTCCAGGGCCTGGATGATGGCGATCTGGTAGCGCAGGCGCTTGGCCGGCTCGGGCGGCTTGACCGGAACCGTCGCCGCCGGCTTGGGCGGCGCGGTCTGGGCGGTCGGCGCGGGCGAGGCTGGCGGATTGGGATTGGCGATCGCGGGCGAGACCGTCGTCGGCTGGGCCGGACGTAGTTCGCTCGGAGCCGGCGCGGGCGCCACGGGACGCGGAGCCGACGCGACCGGGGCCTGGGCGGCCGCTGGCGGGGTCTGGGCCTGCGGGGCGCTGTTCTGGCGCGCCAGCGCGGCGCCCGTCACGGTCAGACCGGACAGGACCGCGACAGTGGCGACCAGGAACGCCCGGCGGGCCATCGGAACTATTCCGGCTTCCAGGCTTCGTAGTCGCTGGTCGCGGCCGCGCGCTCGCCGCCACGGCTCAGAGCGCCCTTGGGACGCCAGGCGTGGACGGTGCCGGTCAGGTTCGGGATGTGATCCTTCTCCCAGTCGCGACGGTTCAGCGGGGTCTGGGTCGGGACCTCGTCGAAGGTGTAGTGCAGCCAGCCGCTCCAGTCCGGCGGGACCTTGGAGGCTTCGGCGTAGCCGCTGTAGATCACCCAGCGGCGCTTGCGGGCGTCATAGCTGTCGCTGTTGTCGCGGGCTTCGAAATAGGTGTTGCCGTAATCGTCCTTGCCCACCAGCACGCCGCGGCGGCCGATATGGAAGCGCTGACCCAGGGTCGCGCCGTTCCACCACGTGAAGATCGCTTTCAGCACTACGTTCGCACCCGATTTCATAAGGCTTTGCGCGCCGCGACACGCACGGCGAAGCGGCCGGACTATAGGGTTTCGCGCCCTCAGCGTCCAGCGCCGCTCGGCGGGTCGCAACTTCAACATCTTGTGGATTAGAGCCCTTAGACCCGCAACATCTATTGAGGCTCGGCGATCGAGGTTCTAACTTGAGGTGCGACCTTACGCGCATCCCGGCGGCACGGAATCAGCCGTTAGGAATTTGGTAAGATATCAGACTGGCCGACCAGATCCGGAACTCGCCCATGCGCACCCCTGCCAAAGCCGCCGGAAGTGTTCCCGCGATGGAGTGGCGCGACCTCGAGCGCGCGGACGAGATCGTCGTGGTCTCGGCTCCCAGCGCCTGGAGCGACGCCCGTGTCGAGGCTTGGCTGGACTGGGCCGGCGAGATCGAGCCCAAGGCCGCACTGGGCGGTGGTCCGGCCCGCTATGCCGAGCGTGTGGCCAAGGCGGGCCTGACGCGCGGCCTGTTCGGCGACAAGGCCGACGCCAGCGCCTTCAAGGACGCCCTGCTTGCCACCATGCTGAGCGGCATCGCCACGCCGGCGGGCGGCCAAGGCGGCCTGGAGCTGCTGCCCGAGATCGCCGAGTTCGAATTCCAGAGCATCGTCAAGAACAGCCTGGGCCGCCGCCGCAGCCGCGCCCTCGCCTCCCAGGCCGCCGCGCGCCTCGACGCCGCCCTAGCCCAGGTGGCCGACGCCGTCCGCCGCTGCTCGGGCGATCCGCGCGCCTGTGGCGACGTCCGCAAGAACCCGGCCCTGGCCCGCGCCGCCCGCAAGGCCCGCGAGCTGGGCGCCGACGACCGCACCATCCTCGACGCCATCGCCACGGCCGACGCCCAGCGCGCGCCGCTGGTTGAGCCGTCTGCCGAGCGCGACCTGGCCATGGTCACGTCGGCCTCGCGTCAGGACGTGGCCGCCGGCAACGACGCCGCCGCCTTCGCCGCACAGGTCGGCTGGGAAACCAGCGCCCTCACCCTGGCCCTGTCGCCGACCGACGCCGAGATCCTGGCGCGCGGCGTGGGCGTCAGCGCGGCGATTGACGCCAGCGCCTTCCTCGACGTCGACGGCTTCGACGTCGAGCGCTTCACCTATGTCTGCCATCTGTGGGGCACGGCTCTGGAGCTGGAGCGCGGCGAGCGCCCGGCCCGCCTGAGCCTGGCCGGCGTCGGCGACTGCCTGCTCAGCCAAGGCTGGGCCCAGACCAGCATCGAGGGCCGTGACGGCGCCGCCGTCCTGTGGGCTCTCGCCGTCGGCGCGGCCCTGTCGGCCAGCGCCGAGGCCGCCGCCGCGCTGGGTCCGGACGCGATCTTCGCCCAGGACAAGCAGGGCGTGCTCAAGACCCTGGCCGAACGCCGCGTCCGCGCCGCCGCTCTGCGCTCGGCCCTGGCCACCGAGGCCGCCGCCTCGCTCGCCACCGCCCACGCCCTGGCGCGCAAGCACGGCCTGCGCTCGGCCGCTCTGGTCGGACCGTTCGAGGATCCGGAAGCGACCTTGCGCCTCGGCGGCGCCCCGATCGGCCCGGCCGGCGCGATGTCGCCGGTGTCGGTGGCCCAGACCGCCGACGGCTTCCTGCTGCCGACCTTCAGCGCGGCGGCCTTCGAGGCCCTGTCCAGCGAGGGCGTCGACCTGGACGCCGCCCGCCGCCACGCCCTGGGTCACGGCTCGCTGATGGAGAGCCCGGCGATCGACCACGCCATGCTGCAGGCACGCGGCTTCACCGCCCACGAGATCGAGAAGGCCGAGCAGGCGCTGCGGGAGAACCAGGGCCTGCGCGCCGCCTTCGCCCCGGCGGTGATCGGCGCAGGCTTCCTGCGCGACGTGCTGGGCGCCTCGGCCGAGGACGTGGCCCGCCGCGACTTCGATACCCTGGCCTTCGCCGACTTCTCGCCGACCGAGATCGCCGCCGCCGAGCGCCACGCCTTGGGCGCGGGATCGCTGGGCGACTGCGACGCCCTGAACCCGGAACTGCGCGAGGCCTTCAAATCGGTCGAGGCCCCGGCCTTCGCTGACCGCCTGGCCATGCTGGCCGCCGTCGAGGCCTTCGCCTGCCTGCCGACCCCGGTCGCCATCCCGGTGGCCTTCGACAGCCGCCCGGCCGACGCCGTCCGCGCCCAGGCCGCCGCCGCCCGCTCGGGCGTCCGGGCCCTGCGCCTGCAACGCGCCGCCGCGCCGATCGACTTCAAGCTCGATCTGCCCGAGGAGGCCGCCGAGGCGCCGCGCGCGGCCACGCCGGCTCGTGAGCCCGTCGTCACCGAGCGCGTGGTCGAGAAGATCGTCGAGCGCGACCGCTCGCGCCGCCGCCTGCCCGACCGCCGCAAGGGCTACATCCAGAAGGCGGCCGTCGGCGGCCACAAGGTCTATCTGCACACCGGCGAGTACGAGGACGGCGAGCTGGGTGAGCTCTTCATCGACATGCACAAGGAAGGCGCGGCCTTCCGCAGCCTGATGAACAATTTCGCCATCGCCGTGTCGCTGGGCCTGCAGCACGGCGTGCCGCTGCACGAGTTCGTCGACGCCTTCGTCTACACCAAGTTCGAGCCGGCGGGCCCGGTCACCGGCAACGACTCGATCAAGTCGGCGACCTCGATCCTAGACTACGTCTTCCGCGAGTTGGGCGTGTCGTATCTGGGCCGCGATGACCTGGCCAATGGCGATCCCGGCGAGTTCAACGCCGATGGCCTGGGCTCCGGCAAGAACCTCGAGATCGACGACGTCGAGCCCGAGCCCGTTCCGGCCAGCCTGTTCATTTCCAAGGGCTTTTCGCGCGGCGCCTCGCACGACAACCTGGTGTTCGCCTCGTTCGGCCGTCGCCGCGTGGAGGGCCAGGATCGTCCGGGCGCGGAAGGCGAAATGTGTCCGGCCTGCGGTGACCTCTCGCTGACCAAGCGGGGCGGCATGACGGTCTGCGACACCTGCGGGGCCCAGTCGGACCGCCCCGGGCCCATGGCTTCGTCGTAGGCGCGTTCGGCTGGCGTTAAGCTTGCTGCGGCAGGGTGAACAAGACCCTTTCGCGTAGGACCTGCGCCAGAATGAAACCGATCGCCCTTCTTTCGGCTCTCGCCGTCCTGGTTTGCGCCGTCCCCGCCAGCGCCCAGAACGCCGGCCAGATCTCGGCCGTTCGCAACGGCGCCAGCTGCCCCCACTGCAACCTCTTCCAGGCCGACCTGTCGAACCTGGAGCTGAAGAACAAGAACCTGGCCGGCGCGCGCCTGCGCCAAGCCGACTTCTCGACGGCGATCATGAACCGCACCCGCTTCACCGGCGGCGACCTGCGTGACGTCAACGCCTATGGCGCGGTGCTGACCGGCGCCAGCTTCGCCAAGGCCGACCTGACCAATTCCAGCTTCGTCGGCGCCTACCTGCAGGGTGCAAATTTCTCCGGAGCCAAACTATCGGGCGCCAACTTCTCGGGGGCCGAGATGGATCGTGCGATCGGCCTCAACCAGCACCAACTGGACCAGGCCTGCGGCGACGGTTCGACCTATCTGCCGCGGGGCCTGCGCATCCCGCTTTGCCGTTAAATCCCCGTCATTACCGCAATTTAAGTGGCTTCTACCCGAGGGCCGGTTCAAACCGTAACTCACACAGTCGCGTATGGACTGGAACGGAGAAGTCGATGTCCCGCTTGGGCGTTTCCATCGCCGCCTTGACGCTGAGCCTGCTGGCCATCACCGGCCAGGCTCACGCTTCGACCGAAGACAAGGATGTCGCCAAGCTGACCTCCTTCGGCGGGATGTGCGCCAACTGCGACCTGGCCGGCCGCAAGCTGATGAACGCCAAGTTCATGGGCGCCAACTTCGCCAAGGCCATCCTGATCGGCGCCGACCTGCGCGGCGCGATGTTCTACGGCAGCAATTTCCAGTCGTCCGACCTCAGCCGGGCCGACCTGCGCGGCGCCGAGATGCGCGGCGCCAACTTCGCCAGCGCCAACTTCACCGACGCCCGCATGTCCGGCATCGAGAGCAGCGGCGCCAACTTCCAGTCGGCCACCCTGGTCCGCGTCGACCTGTCCTCGGCCGAGCTGAATGGCGTGCAGATGCCCAACGCCAACCTGCAGCGCGCCAAGCTGGCCAATGTCGAGCTGACCGGCGCCAACCTGCAGAGCGTCTACGCCAAGGACGCCGACTTCTCGAACGCCGAGATCAACCACGCCAACCTGCAGGGCGGCCGCTTCGACGGCGCCAGCTTCCGCAATGCCGAACTGACGGGTTCCACCCTGCGCGGCGCGACGTTCAACGGCGCGGACTTCCGCAACGCCGACCTCAGCGGCGCCTTCCTCAGTGGCGCCGACCTGACCGGCGCCCGGGGCCTGGACCAGGACCAGCTGGACGAGGCGTGCGGCGACTCTGTCCGCCTGCCGGCGGGCCTCTCGATCCGTTCGTGCAACGGCCTCAAGGGCACGCGCATCATGCTGCTGCGCGACATGCCCAAGCCCCCGACGGCGCCGCCCGCCCCGCCCGCGCCCCCTGCCCCTCCGGCGCCGCCGAAGAAGTGGTAGTCGGCTCCTAGACCGACCAAGAAAAAGCCCTCCGATCGCGAGACCGGAGGGCTTCTTTGTTTCCAGGCTTTCGCCCCTACACCTTGATCGGCGGCGCGGTGCGGATGTGAAGCTCCTTGAGCTGCTTGTCGAGCACGTTGGCCGGCGCGTTCATCAGCAGGTCCTGGCCCTGCTGGTTCAGCGGGAAGGCGATGACTTCGCGGATGGCGACCTGGTCGGCCAGCAGCATCACGATGCGGTCGATGCCGGGAGCCAGACCACCGTGCGGCGGGGCGCCATAGCGGAAAGCGTTCAGCATGCCGCCGAACTGCTCCTCGACCACTTCCGGGCCATAGCCGGCGGTGGCGAAGGCCTTGAGCATGATCTCGGGCTTGTGGTTCCGGATCGCGCCCGAGCACAGCTCGTAGCCGTTGCAGACGATGTCGTACTGATAGGCGCGGATGGTCAGCGGGTCCTGGGTCTCCAGGGCCTCCAGACCGCCTTGCGGCATCGAGAACGGGTTGTGCGAGAAATCGACCTTCTTCTCGTCCTCGTTCCACTCGAACATCGGGAAGTCGACGATCCAGCAGAACTTGAACTGGTTCTCATCGACCAGCTTCAGCTCGGCGCCGACGCGGGTGCGGGCCAAACCCGCGAACTTGGCGAACACGGCCGGGTCGCCGGCCACGAAGAAGGCGGCGTCGCCTTGGCCCAGGCCCAGCGATTCCATCAGCGCCTGGGTCGGCTCGCCCAGGTTCTTGGCGATCGGGCCGCCCCAGCCGCCCTGGTCTTCCGACCAGAACACGTAGCCCAGGCCCGGCTGGCCTTCGCCCTGCGCCCAGCTGTTCATGCGGTCGCAGAAGGCGCGGCTGCCGCCGGTCGGAGCCGGGATCGCCCAGATCTGGTTCTTGGCGTCCGCGCCCAGGATCTTGGCGAAGAGGCCAAAGCCCCCGTCACGGAAGTGCTCCGAGACGTTCTGCATCTTGATCGGGTTGCGCAGGTCCGGCTTGTCGCTGCCGTACCAGGCCATCGACTGCATATAGGTCAGGCGCTCGAAGCCTTGGTGCTCGAACGATTCACCCAGGTCGTTGGTGAAGGTGTGCGTGCCGCTGATCGGCGAGACCGGCTTGCCGCTTGAGAACTCTTCGAACACGCCGTGCATCACCGGCTCGATGGCCGCGAACACGTCTTCCTGGGTGACGAAGCTCATCTCGACGTCGAGCTGGTAGAATTCCAGCGAACGGTCGGCGCGCAGGTCCTCGTCGCGGAAGCACGGGGCGATCTGGAAGTAGCGGTCGAAACCCGAGACCATCAGCAGTTGCTTGAACTGCTGGGGCGCCTGCGGCAGGGCGTAGAACTTCTCGGGGTGCAGACGCGAGGGCACCAGGAAGTCGCGCGCGCCTTCCGGCGAGCTGGCCGTCAGGATCGGCGTCTGGAA
The DNA here is from genome assembly GCF_059415225.1 of Caulobacter sp. GW821-FHT10E02. NCBI lineage: Bacteria > Pseudomonadati > Pseudomonadota > Alphaproteobacteria > Caulobacterales > Caulobacteraceae > Caulobacter > Caulobacter sp. GW821-FHT10E02. The sequence goes on along the minus strand of NZ_JBWKMV010000001.1, from coordinate 1,325,717 downwards.
CTCGTTAAAGCCCTGCGCGAACATGCGGTTGCGGATCGACTGGATCACGCGCGAGCGCAGGACGATGTTCTTGTGCAGCGTCTCGCGACGCAGGTCGAGATAGCGGTGCTTGAGGCGAATCTCTTCCGGATAGTCCGGCTCGCCGAAGACCGGCAGCGGCAGCTCGGCGGCTTCCGACAGCACCTCGACGGCCGAGACGCGGATCTCGATCTCGCCGGTCGGCAGGTTGGCGTTCACGACGCTGGCGTCACGGGCGACGACCTCGCCATCGATCTTGATCACGCTCTCGGCGCGCAGACGCTCGACGATCGCGAAGCCCGGGGTCTCCGGGTGCAGGACCAACTGCGTCAGGCCGTGGTGGTCGCGCAGGTCGATGAAGACCAGGCCGCCGTGGTCGCGCTTGCGATGGATCCAGCCCGACAGGCGCACCGAGGAACCGGTGTCGGAGGCGCGCAGGGCGCCGCAGTTGTGGGTGCGATAGGCGTGCATGGAGGTCATGAAAGTCTTGAATACGCGGTGATTTGCAAGGCGCGGTAAGGCGCACGTGGGCGCCCGGATGTCAAGGATTCTGGGGGCTTTTGTAGCCCCTCACGCCGCCGCGATGATGGCCAGGAAGTCCTTGGCCTTCAGCGACGCGCCGCCGACCAGGGCCCCGCCGACGTCGGGCGCGGCCAGGATCTCGTGGGCGTTGTCGGGCTTGACCGAGCCGCCATAGAGGATCGGCACCACCCTGCCCTGCTCGCCGAACAGGGCGATCAGCTCGGCGCGGATGGCCGCGTGCATCTCGACGATGTTGTCGATCGAGGCCACGTGGCCGGTGCCGATGGCCCAGATGGGCTCGTAGGCGACGTTGAAGGCCTTGCCGGCCAGGCTGGACGGTAGGGAATTGTGCAACTGGCCGACGACGAAGGCCACGGCCTCGCCGGCTTCGCGCTGCTCCAGGCTCTCGCCGACGCAGATAATGGGCTCCAGGTCCGCGGCAAGGGCGGCCTCGACCTTGCCGGCCACCAGCTGGCAGGTCTCGCCATGGTCGGTGCGGCGCTCGGAGTGACCGAGGATCACCATCGTCCCGCCGGCGTCGGCGATCATCGCGGCCGAGGTGTCGCCGGTATGGGCGCCGCTGGCCTTGCCGTGGCAGTCCTGGCCGCCGGCGAGGACGAACGAGCCCTCCACCGTTTCGGCCAGGCGGTGGAGCAGGGTGGCGGGCGGGAAGATGGCGACGCGGGCGGCGGCCGGCTGGCCGTCCAGGCCGGCGGCGACGGCGCGGGCCTCGTCGAGAGCGGCGCTCAGGCCGTTCATCTTCCAATTTCCGGCGATCAGCGGCCGGGGAGTCGTGCTGGAAAGGGTCATGGACGCCTTCTTGGCGTCACGCTCGCCTGGGAAGTCAAGCCCGCGTGCTTGCCCACGCGCCCACGGCTCTACTATACCCGCTGCTCTTGGTCGGTGCGCGAGCGCGTCGCCGACCCGACTGGAAGGTTTTCGAACGCATGCTCGCCGGTTTCCGCTCCTTCGCCAAATCGCCGTTCGCGGTGCTGCTGTTTGGCCTGCTGATCGTCAGCTTCGCCATCTTCGGCATCAGCGACGTCTTCAAGGGCCCGCAAGGCTCGGGCGTGATCAGCGCCGGCTCGCGCTCGGTGTCCGCCCAGGACTTCAAGGTGCGCTTCGACAACTATCGCAAGGCGATGGAGCAGCGCGGCGGTGAAGCCCTGACGCCCGACCTGGCGGTCGAGCGCGGCATCGATCGCCAGATCGTCGCCGAGCTGACCCTGCAGGAATCGATGGCCGCCGCCATCAGCAAGATGGGCGTGAAGCCGTCGGACAAGCTGGTCGGCGACATCGTCCACGAGCAGATGAGCCAGCTGCCGCCCACCCAGCGTCCGTTCAACCCGATCACCGGCAAGTTCGACCAGCAGGCCTATGCGGCCCTCCTGGCCCAGAACAACCTGACGCCGGCGACCTACGAGTCCTCGCTGCGCGACGAGATCGCCAACGCTCACTTCTTCTCGGCCGTCGCCGGCGGCCTGAAGGCCCCGCGCATCTACGGCGCGCTGCAAGGCGGCTACATCCTGGAAGCCCGCGACGTCGCCGCCTTCGCCGTGAACCCGGCCTCGGTCGAGCGTCCGGCCCCGCCGACCGACGCCCAGCTGACCGCCTTCATGAAGGAGAACGCCGACCGTCTGACGCGTCCGGAAACCCGCGTCCTGTCGATCATGCGCGTCAGCGCCAAGGCCCTGGAGCCGACCGTCGCCGTCGACCAGGCCGCCGTGCAGAAGGCCTACGACTTCCGCAAGGACAGCCTGGCCAAGCCGGAGACCCGCACCCTCATCCAGATCGTCGCCCCGGACGCCAAGGCCGCCGCCACGATCTCGCAGCGCCTGGCCAAGGGTGAAGACCCTGCCGTCGTCGCCAAGGCGTTCGGAAAGACCCCGCTGGTCCTGGCCGACAAGCCCAAGACCGCCATCCCGGACCGCAAGGTCGCCGACGCCGCCTTCGCGCTGGCCGCCGGCCAGGTCAGCGGCCCGATCACGGGCGAGCTGGGCGTCTCGGTCGTCAAGGTCGCCAAGATCACCGCCGGCTCGACCGCCACGCTGGACAGCGTCCGTCCGCAGATCGAAGCGGAAGTCCGCGCCCAGGCCGCCCAGACCAAGGCCTACGACCAGACCCAGACCTATCAGGACGCCCATGACGGCGGCGCTGACCTGGTCGCCGCGGCCAGCAAGGCCGGCGCCCTGGTGCTGACGACCGCTCCCCTGACGGCCCAAGGCACGGACCAGACCGGCCAGCCGGTCGCCGGCCTGACACCGGACATCGTCAAGACCGCCTTCGGCCTGTCGCAAGGCGGCGAAAGCGACCTGATCGAGCTGGGCAAGGGCGAATACTACGCCGTGAAGGTCGAGAAGGTCGTGCCGGCCTCGATGCCGCCGCTGGCCGAGATCAAGCCGCAGCTGACCGCCGTCTGGATGGGCCAGGAGCTGACCAAGCGCCTGAAGGCCAAGGCCGATGAGCTGGTCGCCCGCGTCAAGAAGGGCGAGTCGATCGACGCCGTTGCCGCCTCGGTGCAGTCCAAGGTCCAGAAGGTTCCGGGTCTGTCGCGCCAGAACGCCCAGCAGCACATGGGTCTGGGCCGAGAGTTCCTGGGCGCGGCCTTCCAGGCCAAGAACGGCGAAGCCTTCGCCACTCGCGCCGGTCCGCAGGGCGAGGCCTATGTCGTCGCCAAGCTGGAAGCCATCCGCCCGGCTCCGACCGCCGCCATCGCCCAGATCGCGGCCATGGCCGGCGCCCAGGCCGGTGACGGCCTGATGCGTGACCTCGGCGAGGCCGCCCGCGGCGCCGCCAAGGCCCAGCTGAAGACCAAGAGCAACCTGACCCTGGCCCGCCAGGCCATCGGCGTCGACACTGAGGCCCTGGCCAAGGCCGACGCCGCCAAGGCCGGAAAGAAAGCCGAGTAATGAGTCTGGAGCCCGCGTTCGACGCCTTCTCGGAAGCCTATGATTCCGGACGGCAACAGGTCGTCTGGACCCGCCTGATCGATGATCTCGAGACCCCGGTCTCGGCCTATCTGAAGATCGCCCAGGCGCGTCCGTACAGCTTCCTGTTCGAGAGCGTCGAAGGCGGGGCCTGGCGCGGTCGCTACTCGATCGTGACCATGAACCCGGACCTGGTGTGGCGCTGCCGCGGCGACCAGGCCGAGATCGCGGAAGGCGACGACATCGCCGCCGGCCGCTACACGCCCCAGCCGGGCGGCGCGCTGGATAGCCTGCGCGACCTGGTCGCCCGTTCGCGCATGGAGCTGCCCAAGGGCCTGCCGCCCATGGCCGCCGGCGTCTTCGGGGCCCTGGGTTACGATCTGGTCCGCCTGGTCGAGCGCCTGCCCGACATCAACGAGGACAAGCTGGGCCTGCCGGACGGGATCATGACCCGCCCGCAGATCGTGGCGATCTTCGACGCCATCGCCCAGGAGATCATCCTGACCACGGCCGTGCGCCCGCAGGCAGGGGTTTCGGCCAAGCAGGCTCACGACGCCGCCCGCGCGCGGATCGAGGCGGTGATGGCCGACCTGCACCGGCCGCTGGGCCACGACGCGCCGCGTCCCGCCCGTGATCCGATGGAGTTCACGACGCCGGTCAGCCGCGCCGACTACGCTGACGTGGTCGCCAAGGCCAAGGAGTACATCGCCGCCGGCGATATCTTCCAGGTCGTGGCCAGCCACCGCTTCCGCGCGCCGTTCGACCTGCCGCCGTTCGCGTTGTACCGCTCGCTGCGCCGGACCAACCCGTCGCCGTTCCTGTTCTTCCTGAACCTGGACGGCTTCAACCTGGTGGGTTCCAGCCCCGAGATCCTGGTCCGCCTGCGCGACAACAAGATCACCATCCGGCCGATCGCCGGCACCCGTCCGCGCGGCGCGACGCCCGAGCAGGACGCGGCGCTGGAAGCCGAGCTGCTGGCCGATCCCAAGGAGCGCGCCGAGCACCTGATGCTGCTGGACCTGGGCCGCAACGACGTCGGTCGCGTGGCCATGCTCAACCACCAGGGCCGCAACGCCCCGGCCGAGCGTCCCAAGGGCCCGAACGTCCGCGTGACCGAGAGCTTCAAGATCGAGCGCTACAGCCACGTGATGCACATCGTCTCGAACGTCGAGGGCACCGCGCCCGACGGCGTCGACCCGGTCGACGTGCTGATGGCCGCCCTGCCCGCCGGCACGCTGTCAGGCGCGCCCAAGGTGCGGGCCATGGAGATCATCGACGAGCTGGAAGTCGAGAAGCGCGGCATCGGCTACGCCGGCGCGGTCGGCTATTTCGGCGCCGACGGCTCGGTCGACACCTGCATCGTGCTGCGCACGGCGCTGGTCAAGGACGGCATGATGTACGTCCAGGCCGGCGGCGGCATCGTCGCCGACAGCGATCCCGACGCCGAATACGACGAGACCCTGCACAAGTCCCGCGCCCTCAAGCGCGCGGCCGAGGAAGCCTGGCGATTCAGCTGAGCCTTAGGGCTGTTTCTAGGGACCGCCGAGCCGGTCGTCAGGAAGGTGCTGTGTGACCGCGGGCGGCGCCAGCACCATCACCGTGGCGAAGCTCAGCGCGCAGAACGCGGCGAAGGCCGCGGCGGCCAGCACCGGCGCCATCTTCTGGGCGCGACGCTTCGGCCGCAGCAGCGCGCGGACATAGGCGACGGCGACAGGGTCCAGGGCGGAATCACTCGGGTCCATGAGCGCATGATGCGCAAACTCCGTGACCGCTGTAACCGTAACTGAAGGCCGCGCGCGAAAATGCCGCTACACATCAGGCCCGCGCAGGCTAGAACCGCACTTCGAAAGGCGGCGTCATGATCCTCGTCATCGATAACTACGACAGCTTCACCTACAACCTCGTCCACTATCTGAACGAGCTGGGTGCCGAGACGGTCGTCTACCGCAACGACGCCCTGACCGTGGGCGAGGCCCTGGGCCTGCAGCCAGCAGCCGTCCTGTTGTCGCCGGGCCCCAAGGCCCCCGACCAGGCCGGCATTTGCCTGCCGCTGCTGACCAGCGCCCCCGCCGACCTGCCGATCCTGGGCGTGTGCCTGGGTCACCAGGCCATCGGTCAGGCCTATGGCGGCGAGGTGATCCGCGCCAAGGCCGTCATGCACGGCAAGGTCAGTAAGGTCCGCCACGACGACAAGGGCATCTTCAAGGGCCTGCCCAACCCGTTCACCGCTACCCGCTACCACTCGCTGGCCGTCCGCCGCGAAGACCTTCCCGCCGAGCTGGAGGTCACCGCCTGGACCGACGACGGCGAGATCATGGGCGTGCAGCACAAGACCCGCCCGGTGTTCGGCGTCCAGTTCCACCCGGAATCGATCGCCACCGAGGGCGGCCACCAGATGCTGGCCAACTTCATGGACTTGGCCGGCGTCAAGCGCGACGCGCAGGTCTGGGTTTAGGAAAAGTCGAAGCATGTCCGACGCTTTCAAGCCGCTGCTGGCCAAGTTGGCCGACGGCCAGACCCTGGACGACGCCGACGCCGAGATCTTCTTCGCCGCCTGCCTGCGCGGTGAGCCGACACCGGCCCAGGTGGCCGCCGCCGTCACCGCCATGCGCCTGCGCGGCGAGACGGTGGGCGAGATCGCCGCCTGCGCCCGCGCCATGCGCCGCGCGGCGGTCCAGCTGGAGCATCCGTACGAGGTCATCGACGTCTGCGGCACCGGCGGCGATGGCCTGCATACGCTGAACATCTCCACCGCCGTGGGCTTCGTGGCCGCCGGCGGGGGGCTAAAGGTCGCCAAGCACGGCAACCGCGCCATCACGTCGAAGTCCGGCACCGCCGACGTCCTGACCGCCCTGGGCGTCAATATCGACGCCACGCGCGAGCAGCAGCGCCGGGCCCTGGACGAGGCCGGTATCTGCTTCCTGTTCGCCCAGGCCCACCATGGCGCGATGAAGCACGTCTCGCCGATCCGCCAGCAACTGGGCTTCCGCACCATCTTCAACCTCTTGGGCCCGCTGACCAATCCGGCCGGCGCCAAGCGGCAGGTGGTCGGCGTCTCGGCCCCGCGCTTCGTCGAACCGATCGCCAAGGCGCTTGGAGCCCTGGGCGCCGAGCGCGCCTGGTCGGTGCACGGCTCGGGCATGGACGAGCTGACCACCACGGGCGAGACCGAGGTCGCCGAATGGCGCGACGGCCGCATCCACCTGTTCAAGATCACGCCCGAGGCCGTCGGCCTGCCGCGCGCCTCGCTGTCGGACCTCACCGGCGGTGATCCCGAGTTCAACGCCGCCGCCCTCACCCGCCTGTTCGACGGCGAAAAGGGCGCCTATCGCGACATCGTGCTGCTGAACGCCGCCGCCGCCTTCCTGGTCGCCGACAAGGTCGAGACCCTGGTCGAGGGCATCGAACTGGCCGCCGACGTCATCGACGAAGGCCGCGCCAAGGCCGCCCTGGCTGGCCTCGTGGCCGCTACGAATACGGAAGTGAACGCGTGACCGACATCCTCGCCAAGATCGCCGCCTACAAGCGTGACGAGGTCACCGACCGCAAGCGCCGGCGTACGTTGGGCGCCCTTGAGAACGCCGCCCAGAACGCCTCGTCGCCGCGCGGCTTCAAGCGCGCCCTGGTCCACGGCCACGCGCCCGGCAAGCTTTCCCTGATCGCCGAGATCAAGAAGGCCTCGCCGTCCAAGGGCCTGATCCGCGCCGACTTCGATCCGCCGGCCCTGGCCCGTAACTACGAAGCCGGCGGCGCGGCCTGCCTGTCGGTGCTGACCGACGGTCCCAGCTTCCAGGGCGCCGACGCCTATCTGATCGACGCCCGCGCGGCGACCGCCCTGCCCTGCATCCGCAAGGATTTCCTGGTCGATCCCTGGCAGGTGGCCGAGAGCCGCGCCCTGGGCGCCGACGCCATCCTGGTCATCCTGGCGATGATCGACGACGTCGTGGCCGCCGAACTGATGGCCGAGGCCAAGCGCCTGGGTATGGACGCCCTCGTGGAAGTCCACGACGAGGCCGAGATGGAGCGCGCCGGCGCCCTGGGCTCGGACCTGGTGGGCATCAACAACCGCGACCTGAAGAGCTTCGTTGTCGACCTGGCCGTCACCGAACGGCTGGCGGCCCAGGCCCCCAAGGATGCCCTGCTGGTCACCGAGAGCGGCCTCTTCACCCACGACGACGTCGTGCGGATGGAAGCCGCCGGCGCCAAGGCCATGCTGGTGGGCGAAAGCCTGATGCGCCAGGCCGACGTCACGGCCGCCACCAAGGCCTTGCTGGGCTGACGGATCGGGTACGCACCATCTGGCGTTTTCCCCCTCGCCCGCTCACAGTCTCCCAACAAGAACACGGCCACGCGAGGAAGCGCGCATGCATTGGGTCGCCCGCGTGGTGAATTGGTCCCTCGTCGCCTTCTTCAAGCGCGAGGGCTGGACGATCGAGGGCTCGGCCCCGACCACGACCCGCAAGTTCGTGATCATCGCCGCGCCGCACACCAGCAACTGGGACTTCGTCTACTTCCTGGGCGCGGCCGACGCGCTGAACCTGAAGCTCAGCTTCATGGGCAAGGCCTCGCTGTTCCGCTGGCCGTTCGAGAAGCTGATGAAGGACCTGGGCGGCGTGCCGATCGACCGCTCGCAGTCGCGCGACACGGTCCAGGCCATGGCCGACGAGTTCGCCCGCCGCGACGAGTTCATGCTGACGATCGCGCCCGAGGGCACGCGCGGCAAGGCCGGCGGCTGGAAGACCGGCTTCTACAACATCGCCCTGAAGGCCGGCGTACCGATGGTGCCCGGCTTCATGGACTACAAGCGCAAGGTCGTGGGCCTGGGTCCGGCGATGATGCCCAGCGGCGACTACGAGAAGGACCTGGCGGTGCTGGCGGCCTTCTACGCGCCGGTTACGCCCAAGCATCCGGAATTGAAGACCGTCCTCTAGGTTGGCTGAAGCCTGATCGGCCGCTAGGGTCCGCGCCGCTCTTCCCTGAAAGGAATCGGATGCGGGCGTTCCTGTCCAAGCTTCGTCGCGCTCTGTCCCTGACGCCGACGCCTCCGCCGGCCACCGACGCCGTCACCGCGCCTCAGGAGCTCTGGCACCTGGTCGGCGCCGCCGACGCCGACTTCATCCGCGTGGGCCAGCAGTTCAAGGAGCTGTTCGTCGCCGCCGGCCTGCAACCGCACCACGCCATCCTCGACGTCGGCTGCGGCATCGGTCGCGCCGCCGCCCCGCTAGTCGACTACCTCGACGAGAACGGCCGCTATGCCGGCTTCGACGTCATGGCCCAGGCCATCGACTGGTGCAAAGCCAACATCGCCGTCGGCGACCCGCGCTTCGAATTCACCCACGCCGACATGCACAGCGACCGGTACAATCCGGGCGGCTCGCAGCCGGCCAGCGCCTTCGTCTTCCCCTATCCCGACGCCAGCTTCGACTATGTCTGGCTGGGCTCGGTGTTCACCCATCTGCTGGCCGCTGACCAGGCCCAGTTCGCCCGCGAGATCGCCCGGGTGCTGAAGCCCGGCGGGACCAGCATCATCTCCTGGTACCTGATCGACGAGGAAGCCCGCGCCAACACGGGCAACGGCCAGATCGCGTTCGACTTCGTCCACGCCTTGGACGGCTGCTGGACCGCGACGCCGGAACTGCCCGAAGCGGTGATCGGCTACGACCTGGAGCCGATCCTGGCGCAGTACGAGACCCTGGGCCTCGATGTGCTGAACCAGGCCCTGGGCGTCTGGCGTCGCCAACCGATGCAGGACCAGGACATCATCATCGCCCGCAAGCGCGCCTGAAAGCTTTCGTTAAGCTTTTGATTCTGGGCGACATTTACCTCGTCGCCGAGCCTAACCCTTGATTCTGCAAAGCTTTTCCGAGCGACGACGCCCCGACTTGACTTTAACGCGGAACGCCTAGAGAACATTCGCAAGGTTTGCGGTTTGTTCCGCGCTCCAGCCGAGGTCGCCATGCTCACGCGCAAGCAGCACGAACTGCTGATGTTCATCCACGAGCGGATCAAGGAGACCGGCGTCTCCCCCTCGTTCGACGAGATGAAGGAGGCCCTGGACCTGGCGTCCAAGTCGGGCATCCACCGGCTGATCACGGCCCTGGAGGAGCGCGGCTTCATCCGCCGTCTCGCCCACCGGGCCCGGGCGCTGGAAGTGGTGAAGCTGCCGCAACAGGCCACGACGGCCGCGCCGCCCAAGGGTCGTGGCGCGTTCCGCCCGCAGGTGTTCGAAGGCGGCGGTTCGCCCCCGCCCTCGCCGGCTGCCTCGTCCGCCCCGGCCAATGACAGCCGCGAGCTGCCGATCCTGGGCAAGATCGCCGCCGGCACCCCGATCGACGCCATCCAGCACGAGCGCGAGCGCCTGCCGGTGCCCGAGGCCATGCTGGGCAATGGCGAGCACTATGTCCTCGAGGTGCAGGGCGACTCGATGATCGAGGCCGGCATCCTCGACGGCGACTATGTGATCATCAAGAAGGGCGACACCGCCACCTCGGGCGAGATCGTCGTCGCCTTGGTCGGCGAGGAAGCCACGCTCAAGCGCCTGCGCAAGAAGGGCGGCTCGATCGCCCTGGAAGCCGCCAACCCGAAATACGAGACCCGCATCTTCGGCCCCGACCAGGTCGAGGTGCAGGGTAAGCTGGTGGGCCTGATCCGCCGCTACCACTAAGCTGCTCTGGCGACTTGAGAATTGGCCCCGACCTCGCTTGAGGATTGGGGCCTTTTCGTATCGGGACTACAGCCGCCCCTCCTCCGCCAGGCGTTTGGCGGCGGCATCGAAACCGGCCCAGGCGGCGACGGCCAGACCCGCGCCGGTGCTGACCCGGCGCACGCCCAGCGCGCCCAGGCTCTCGACCGACATGTCATTGCCCCAGAACAGGATGTTGACCGGCTTGGGGGCCACGGCCTCGACGATGGCCTTGATCTCATCCGGATCGGTCACGGCCGGGGCGTAGAGGCAATCGGCGCCAGCGGCGGCATAGGCCTTCAGACGCTCCAGGGTCGGGGCCAGGTCGCGGACGCCCCGCAGATAGCCCTCGGTGCGGCCGACCAGGATCACGTCCTGGCCCGAGGCGTCGATGGCGGCGCGGGCGGCCTTCAGGCGCTCGACGGCGACCGGCAGATCGTAGAGCGCCGAGCCCGACCAGTCCTCGATCGACAGGCCCGCGACGCCGGCCTCGATGGCCAGGGTGACGCTTTCGCCGACGCCTTCAGCGGTATCGGCGAAACCGGCCTCGAAGTCCGCGTTCACCGGCAGGTCGGTGGCGGCGCACAGCATCTTGAGATGTTCGATGACCTCGTCGCGGGTGATCTCGCCGTCGTCCTTGCCCATGGCCCAGGCCGCTCCCGCGCTGGTCGAGGCCAGAGCCTTGAAGCCCAGCTTTTCCAGGCGCTTGGCGCTGCCGGCGTCCCACGGATTGGGCAGAGCGAAGCAGCCCTCGGCGTGCAGGGCGCGGAAAGCCGCGCGGCGGGCGGCGAACGGGTTCGACATGGCGGAGACTCCTGTGGTGCTGCTGAAGCCTTAGCCTCCGCTGGTGACATCGGCTGTCAGCAGGCTCCACGGCCGATCGCCCCGCAACGGCTGAGCCCAGACGATGCGCCAGCCGTCGGACCGGCGATAGAGCTCGGCGGCTCCGCCCTTGGCGAAATCCTCGGCCGCCAGCAGCACGGTTTCGGCGCACAGCGGCGGCGTTCGAGGTGGCATCGGCCCTCTGATCACCACGACCTCGCTGCGGACGCACAGGCCCGACAGCGTCTCGGCGTCGGGCGTCTTGCGGCCCCAGACCAGCGACAGCCGCACGGGCGCGCCCGGTTCCGGCGCGCAGATCCGCTTGTCGCAGGCATAGAGGCTCCAGGTCGCCGGCCTCAGGCCCCGTCGCCGCGCCCACAGCTCGGCCCCGAACCGCTTGGCGTCGGTGCGCAGCAGCACGGCCGCGTCGCCTGAGCGGACGGCGGCCGTCGCCCCGTCGGCGGCGATCCAGGCGTCCGGCGCGGCGGGCCTGGGCCACAGGGCGACCGCCAGGGCCAAAGGCGCGCCGATCCAGCGCAGACGGCCGCGCCACAGACACAGCAGCATCAGCCCCAGGAAGGCGACCACCAGCACCTGTGGGGGCGCGCTGGCGACGATCCTCTGCGCGCCATGGGCGTCGGCGAAGCCGTTGGCGATCCCGACCATGCCGTCGACGCCCCAGCCCGCCACGGCCAGGAACGGCGCGCCCAGGCCGAAAGGCTCCAGCAAGGTGCCGATCGCCAGGAACGGCATGATCACGAACGAAGACAGCGGCGCGACCGCCAAATTGGCCGGCAGGCCCCAGACGGCGACGCGGTTGAAGTGCTGCATGGCGAACGGCGCGGTGGCCAGGCCCGCCACCAGACTGGCCGCGACCGAAGCCGCCAGCCAGGTGAAGCCCGCCTGCGGCCAGCGGATCCACCACGGCGTCGAGATTTCCTTGACCGGCTGCGGCCAGCTTTCGGCCAGGGCCACCAGGGCGGCGGTGGCGGCGAACGACATCTGGAAGCCCGGCTCGCCAGCGGTCTCCGGCTTCATCGCCAGGATCATCAGGGCCGCCACGGCCAAGCCATGGAGGGTGATGGCCCGGCGATCAAACAGGATGGCCAGGAAGGCGACGCTGGCCGTGATCGCCGAGCGCTCGGCCGGCGGCGGCGCGCCGGAGATGACCAGATAGGCCAGCACAGCAACTAAACCGGCGACGGCGGCGATCTTCTTGCCCGGCGCTCGCAGCGCCAGCCAGGGCCAGGCGGCGACGCCCAGCCGCACCGCGCCGAACACGAAGCCGCCGACGATGGCCATGTGCAGGCCCGAGATCGACAGGATATGCGCCAGGCCCGAGGCCCGCATGGCCTCGGTTTGGTCCTCGGTGATCCAGGCTTCGTGGCCGGTGACCATGGCCGCGCCGATGCCGCCGCTGCTGGGGCCCATCCGCGCCAGGATCCGTTGGGCCAGACTCCAGCGGAAGGCGTTGATCGCCATGATCAACCGCAGCCGCAGCGGCGGCGGATCGAGACGCGTCGTCGAAAGCTCGCCGATCACGAATCCCACGCCGCCGATCGAGTCGAACCAGGCGTCGCGGGCGAAGTCGTAGGATCCCGGCGCGGCCGGAGGCGGTGGCGGTCCCAGCATGGCCCGCAGCCTCAACATTTGGCCCGGCGCCGGCGTCTCGTTCTCGCCGATCGTCACCCGGATCCGGCGCGGCGTGCGCTCTGGCGAGAGGCCCGAGACCGCCACCGGCGCGATCAGCAGCCGTGGTCCGCCCGCGCCGGGACTGACGACGTCGACGACGAAGCCATCCACCCGCCGCACGACCCGCTCGCCGGCCATGATCGGCGCGGCCACGCGGTCGCTGCGGACCTTGGCGGCCAAGCCGCCTGCCGCCCCGAACGCCATCAGACTGGCCAGCACGACGAGGCCGCGCGGCGCGTTCCAGCGCTGGCCGGTCCACCACACCAACGCCAGCAGCCCGGTTACGAGCGCCAGCATCCAGAGCTTCGGCTCGACCCCGGCCTCCAGATAGCCCGCCGCGCCGAGACCGAACGCCACCGGCGTCCACAGGAACGCCCGATCCAGATTGACTCGCCCTTCCGCCAGCAGCCCGGCCTTCAAGGTCGACCACGACAGGCGGGGTGCGGGCGCGGACAATGCCGGCTCGGCAAGTTCCGCGCCTAACATACCGAAACCACTGTATTTTTGACGGTTAAGCCAAGTTCGCCGCGATGCGGAAAACCGCTAGGCCCGGCGTGAAGCGGCGTGCTAAGACGCGCCGCCCGAGCCACCTTGCGGTTCGCGCTTGTCGACGCCATCTCGGCCTCCAGCCCCACAGTTTTGAAGCTCATGTCGAACCCCATCTCTTCCGGCGTCGTCACGCGCTTCGCCCCCTCGCCCACCGGTTTCCTGCATATCGGCGGCGCCCGCACGGCGCTGTTCAACTGGTTATATGCACGCCATACGGGAGGGAAGTTCCTTGTTCGCGTCGAAGACACCGATCGTGAGCGTTCGACCGAGGCGGCCGTCGCCGCGATCTTCGAAGGCCTGAACTGGCTGGGCCTGGAATCGGACGACGAGGTCGTTTTCCAACACACCCGCGCCCCGCGTCACGTCGAGGCCGTGCAGCAGATGCTGGACGCCGGCCGCGCCTATCGCTGCTGGATGACCGTCGAGGAACTGGAAGTCGCCCGCGAGAAGGCCCGCGCCGAAGGCCGCGCCATCCGCTCGCCCTGGCGCGACGCGCCGGAAGGCGACCTGACGGTTCCGCACGTGATCCGCTTCAAGGGCCCGCTGGACGGCGAGACCGTGGTCAACGACCTGGTCAAGGGTCCGGTGACCTTCAAGAACATCGAGCTGGACGATCTCGTCCTGCTGCGCGCCGACGGCGCGCCGACCTACAACCTCGCCGTGGTGGTCGACGACCACGACATGGGCGTCACCCACGTGATCCGGGGCGACGACCACCTGAACAACGCCGCCCGCCAGAGCCTGATCTATCAGGCGCTGGACTGGGACGTGCCGGCCTTCGCCCACATCCCGCTGATCCACGGCCCGGACGGCGCCAAGCTGAGCAAGCGCCACGGCGCACAGGCCGTCGGCGAGTTCGCCGACCTCGGCTATATCCCCGAAGGCATGCGCAACTACCTGGCGCGTCTTGGCTGGGGCCATGGCGACGACGAGGTGTTCAACGACGAGCAGGCGATCAGCTGGTTCGACGTGGCCGACGTGGTCAAGGCGCCCGCGCGCCTGGACTGGGCCAAGCTGAACCACATCAACGCCCAGCACCTGCGCAAGGCCGACGACGACCGCCTGACCGAACTGGCCCTGACGGCCGCCGAGAAGCGCGGCGAGCCCCTGCCCGCCGACGCCCGCGAGCGCATCGCCCGCACGGTCCCGGAAGTGAAGGAAGGCGCCAAGACCATCCTGGAACTGGTGGATCACTGTGCGTTCGCACTGAAGGTCCGGCCGTTCGCGCTGGAAGAGAAAACCCAAAAGCAGCTGACCGAAGAAACCGTCGAGCGCCTCAAGCGCCTGCGCGATCAGCTGGCCGCCGCCCCGGCCTTCGACGCTCCGACCCTGGAAACGGTGTTGAAAACGTTCGCGGAATCCGAGGGCGTCGGCTTCGGGAAGTTCGGCCCGGCCCTGCGCGGGATCCTGACCGGCGGCGCGCCGGCTCCGGACCTGAACAAGACCATGGCCGCGCTCTCCCGCGAAGAGAGTTTGGGGCGCCTTGACGACGCCCTGGCGCCGCGCGCATGAGGCGCTATAACGCACGTGCGAAAACGAAAGTTGGACTGCTCGTTCCAATTTATGGAGAGGTCTAAGTATGACCGATAAAGCCACGCTGACGATTGGCGACAAGAGCTATGACCTGCCGATCCTCAAGGGCAGCACGGGTCCTGACGTCCTGGACATCCGAAAGGTCTATGCCGAGAGCGACCACTTCACGTTCGACCCCGGCTTCACCTCGACCGCTTCTTGCGAGAGCAAGATCACCTATATCGACGGCGACGCGGGCATCTTGCTGCACCGCGGCTATCCGATCGACCAGCTGGCCGAGAAGTCCTCGTTCCTCGAGGTCTGCCACCTGCTGCTGAACGGCGAACTGCCGTCGGCCGACGAATTCGCCAAGTTCGAAAAGAACATCACATATCACACCATGCTGCACGCGCAGTTCGACGCCTTCTTCCAAGGCTTCCGCCGCGACGCGCACCCGATGGCCGTGATGACCGGCGCCGTCGGCGCCCTGTCGGCCTTCTACGCCGACAGCATCAATGTCGACGACGCCCGTGAGCGCGAGATCAGCGCCCATCGCCTGATCGCCAAGATGCCGACGATCGCCGCCCGCGCCTACAAGTACACGGTCGGCCAGCCGTTCGTGTCGCCGCGCAACGACCTGTCGTACTCGGAAAACTTCCTGCGCATGTGCTTCGCCGTGCCGGCCGAGGACTGGAAGCCGAACCCGGTGCTGACCCGCGCCATGGACCGGATCTTCATCCTGCACGCCGACCACGAGCAGAACGCCTCGACCTCGACCGTCCGCCTGGCCGGTTCGTCGGGCGCGCACCCGTTCGCCTGCATCGCCGCCGGCATCGCCTGCCTGTGGGGCCCGTCGCACGGCGGCGCCAACCAGGAAGCCCTGGAGATGCTGGAAACCATTGGCTCGGTCGAGAACATCCCGGACTACGTCCAGGGCGTGAAGGACCGTAAGTACAAGCTGATGGGCTTCGGTCACCGCGTGTACAAGAACTTCGACCCGCGCGCGAAGGTCATGCAGAAGACCGCCCACGAAGTGCTGGCGGAACTGGGCCACAACAACGACCCGCTGCTGCAGGTCGCCCAGGAACTGGAAAAGGTCGCCCTGAGCGATCCGTACTTCATCGACCGCAAGCTGTACCCGAACATCGACTTCTATTCGGGCATCACCCTGCGCGCGATGGGCTTCCCGACCAACATGTTCACCGTGCTGTTCGCCCTGGCCCGCACCGTCGGCTGGATCAGCCAGTGGAAGGAAATGTTCGAGGACCCCACCCGCAAGATCGGTCGTCCGCGCCAGCTCTACACGGGCGCTACGCAACGCGACTACGTGCCGGTGGAAAAGCGCTAAGCGCTTTTCTCCTCGGAGACCAAGGATCAGGCCCCGCTTCGGCGGGGCCTTTTTCGTTTAGCGCTTCAGCAGGAAGCTGAGGACCTCGGCGACGGCGCGATAGAGCGCCTCGGGGATCTCCTCGTCGATCTCAAGGCTCGACAGGGCCTGGGCCAGGACCGGGTCCTCCTCGATCGGCACGCCGTGCTCGCGGGCCGTCTCGATGATCTTCTCGCCCAGCCAGCCCTGGCCCGAGGCCACGACCTTGGGCGCGTTGGGCTCTTCGTAGAGCAAGGCGACAGCGATACGCGGCCGCGCCGAGGGTCCGGTGATCCCGCTCATGAGGCCTGGTCCACGAAATGACCCAGCGGGCTGACGCCGCCTGGACTGGTCGGCGCGCCGGAATGGACGGCGACCTCAGGTGACAGCTCGGCCTGGCGCAGGGCCGCGCCCAGGCTCTCCTCGCCGGCGCGGAGGCGGGCGATGGTTTCGGCCCGTTCGGCCCACAGCGACACGCGGGTGCGCGAACCGGTCAGGGTGACCAGGGCGTGGACAGGGCCCAGCGGCTCCAGGTCGATCGAGAACCGGGCCCTGTAGGTGCGCTCGGCCGGACCGACCGCGCCGCCGCCGGAACCGCCGCCGTCGTGGCTGATCTCGAACTGGGCGACGGCCAGGCCCTGGGGCGTCATGAACGGCAGGTCGAGGTTCAGGCGGCCGGCCTGCTGCGGACGGGCTTCGACGGTCTCGGCCTCGTGCGGGACGCTGTCGGGCAGCGAGGCGATCTGCATCAGGTCCTGGCGGGCCAGGGCGCCGTTGGTCCCCCTCAGCAAGCCGCGCACCAGATCGGCCGGCGACTGGTTCATGGACAGTTCGGGCGCCGCGGGCTTCTGGCCGGCCATCGGGCCACCGGCATAGGGCGGCGGCGGGACCTTGGACCGCGCGGCTTCGGCCGGGACGGCGCCATAGCCGCGCGGCGTCAGGGCCTTGGGCTCGGCCGGCAGTGCGGTCGTCGGCTCCTCTTGAAGAGCTTCCTCTGCGATCAGGCCCAGTTGCACCAGAGCCGACAGCGCCGCGCGCACCGGCGTGGCGACGGACGCGGACGGCTTGGGCGTGGCCACGAAGGCGCCGAAGCGAGCGGCGAGGCCGTCATCCTCGGATGACGACTCGGGGGCCTTGGTGAGCGATTGCGAGGCTTCCGCGGCGACCTCGGAGGCCTCCGCTTGCGGCAGCGGCGATGCGACGGTCGGCGCGGCCTTGAGATCAGGCTGAGCCATGGGCGCGGGATTGGCGCTGAGCGGCGGTTGTGACGTCACCGTCGCCGACGCAGCGGCGCGCGGCGTCGCAGTCAAAGGCGCCTCAGCCCCCTCCTCGGTTGGCACGGACGCCGGCTCCGCGGCCGGAGCTTCCGACGCCTGCGGCGGCGCCTTGGCCAGCCAGGCCGACAGCGCGCCGCGAAACACCAGCAGCGCGGCCTTCATGTCGGTGGCCTCGGGAAGGCGCGGCTGGCCCTCCGGGGGCGGCGTGGCGGCCGCGCGCGCCATCTTGGCCTCCAGGAACACGCCGGAGCGCTCGACAGCCTGGCGCAGGCCCTGGGGCGTGGCGATCTCGGCGGCCGAAGCCGCCTTGGCCAGCAGCGCCCTGCCCGCCTCGCGCACCTCGGGCGGCATGTCGGGACGCGCGACGACGGCGCGGACATTGGCCATCAGCGGCGCAAGACCCGTCTGGCGCGGCACGGCCTCGGCGGTGGCGGTGCGCACGGCGCGGACAAGGCGCGTCTCGGGGCGAGCCAGGGCGGCCTGCTGCAGCGCGGGCGGAACGTTCTTGGCGCCAGGCGCATCGGCGGCGTGGCCGGCGTCCTGAGTCGCGGCTTGTCCGACCTGCTCAACAGGCGCCCCGGGCTTGACCTGCGGGTTGGTCGGGCGACCGACGATCTCGCCTAACTGGGCGGTCGTATTGGCGATCGCTTGGCGCGCCAGGGCCTGGATGACGGCGACAGATTCCGGTCCAGTCCCAATCGTGGGAGTTGGAAGGATGGGAGTCACGGGCGTAGTCGGGTCGATGGCCACGACAACGGCTCCACGGCGACAGTTCCGGGTACTCTAGGCCCCGGCCGTAAATCGCTGGTTAACCTTCGCCATATGAACTCGCCGGGTGAGTTTCGCTACGGCGTGTGAGGTGCGTTCTGGATACGCGGTGGCTGAGTATCGTCGAGCACCGGCGCCGCGATCTGCTGTCCATCGTGCCGATGACCCTGCTGGCCGCCGCCGGCTCCTGCGCCTGGCTTGATCCCAAGATCTGTATCGGATGGCTGGTCGCGGTCGCGGCGCTGATCGCCATCAGCCAGTTGCTCTGCGGCGTCGTCGCGAGGCACGGCCAGGCCAAGCCGTTCCTGGAGACGGTGCTGGCGGCCTATACCCTGGTCTACACCTTCATCTATGCCAGCCTGCCCTCGGCCCTGGTGCTGCTGGGCACGCGCGCCTCGGTGCTGACCGGCGGGGCGATGATGGCCGCCGTCGCGCTGAGCTGCACCGCCGAGTTCGTGATCTCGCGCCGCATCGGCCTGGCCGCCCTGTCGGCCGTGCTGCTGCAGGTCTTCGTCGGAACCGCCTTCGCGGCGCTGTCGACCGGCCCCGCTCAGCTAGTCCTCTCGCTGGTCGCGGTGCTGTGCTTCTTCGCCTATGTGCTGCGCTACGCGATCCAGCGCGAACAGACCGTGGCGCGGATGGCCGAGGCCACCGCCCTGGCCCAGGCCCGCGAGGCCGAGGCCGACAGCGCCAACCGCGCCAAGACCGCCTTCCTGGCGACCATGAGCCACGAGATCCGCACGCCGCTGAACGGCATCCTGGGCATGACCCAGGTGATGCAGGCCGACGAACTGTCGCCGGCCCAGCGTGAACGCCTGGGCGTGGTCCGCCAGTCGGGCAAGGCCCTGACCGAGATCCTCAATGACGTGCTCGACCTGGCCCGCATCGAGGCCGGCCAGTTGGAGCTGCGCCCCGAGCCCTTCGACCTGCGCGAGCTGCTGGTCGGCTGTGGCCAGACCTTCGCCGCCCTGGCCCAGGGCAAGGGCCTGAGCCACGATCTGTCGATCGCCCCAGCCGCCGAAGGCGCCTATCTGGGCGACGCCGGACGGCTGCGGCAGATCCTGCACAACCTGCTGTCCAATGCCGTGAAGTTCACCGAACGCGGCGGCGTCTCGATCGTCGCCGACTACGAGGCCGGCCGGCTGGAGCTGACCGTCGCCGACACCGGCCCCGGCGTCGCGCCCGAGGAGCAGGAGCAGTTGTTCGGCCGCTTCGTGCTGCTGGACGACATCGCCACGCGCCGGCACGGCGGGGCGGGCCTGGGCCTCGCCATCTGCCGCGAGCTGGCCCGCCGGATGGATGGCGACGTCACCCTGTTCAGCCGTCCAGGCGAAGGCAGCGCCTTCACCGTCGTCCTGCCGCTGGCCAAGGTCGCCGCGCCCACCAAGATCGAGGATGAGACCCTGCCCGACGCCGCGCCGGGACTGCGCATCCTGGCGGCCGAGGACAACCCGACCAATCAGCTCGTCCTGCGCTCTGTACTGAGCCAGGCCGGCGTCGAGCCGGTCATCGTCGACGACGGCGCCAAGGCCCTGGTCGCCTGGCGCGAAGGCCGCTGGGACGCGGTGCTGATGGACATCCACATGCCGGTCATGGACGGCCTGACGGCGCTGAAGGAAATCCGCCGCCTGGAAGCCGAGGAAGGCCGGCCGCGCACGCCGGTGATCGCCCTGACGGCCAACGCCATGCGTCACCAGGTCGAGCTGCTGCTGGAAGCCGGCATGGACGACCATGTCGGCAAGCCGATCGACGTCGCCAAGCTGCTGGGCGCGCTCGACCGGGCTGTGTCAGGCCGCGACCAGGCCCCGCGCCTTCAGGAAGTCGATTAGGGCGTCGGCGGCGGCTTCCGACGGATCGGGCATGCCGCGCCCCATCTTGTCCAGGGCCGCGCTCTGTTCCGCCGCCTGTCGTTCCCGCAACCCCGGATCGTCCAGCCGCTTGCCGACCTCGCGCGCCAGGGCCTCGCCTTCGCAAGCGTCCTGCAGCAATTCGGGCGCGATCTCGCGGCCGGCGGCGATGTTGAACAACGTGACCCAGCGCGGCTTCATCAGGCGCTTGACGATGGCGTAGGTCAGCGGCGCGGTCTTGTAGCCGACCACCATCGGCCGGCCGGCCAGGGCCAGCTCGGTGGTCACCGTGCCGCTGCAGGCCAGGGCGACGTCGCCGGCGACGAAGGCGTCGTCCTTCAGCGCCTCGTCCTCGATCACGTGGGCGCGGAACGGCCAGCCGGCGACCCGGGCCTTGACGGCCTCGGCCACGGTGTAGGCGGCGGGGATGACGACCACCAGTTCGGGCCGCTCGGCCTTCAGGCGGCGCACGGCGTCTTCGAAGGCGGGCAGCACGCGCTCGATCTCCGAGGGGCGGCTGCCGGGCAGGACCAGCAGGATCGGATCGGTCGCCGAAGCCCCGACCGCCGCGCGCAGCCTGGCGCCGTCGGCATGGTCGAAGCGCTTGGCCAAGGCCGAGTTGCCGACAAAGACGCTGGGCAGGTCCACGGCGTCGAAATACGGCTTGTCCATCGGTTGGATCGACAGCAGCAGATCGACCGACTTGGCGAGGCTCCTGGCGCGGCCGGCGCGATAGGCCCAGACCTGTGGCGCGACGTATTTCACCAGCGGCAGCTTGGGATCCAGCTTCCGCAAGGCGTGAGCCAAGCGGATGTTGAAGCCCCAACTGTCGATCAGAACGGCCACGTCGGGCTTTTCCCGGGCCGCCAGGGCCACGGAGTCCTTCAGGCGGGCCAAGACCGTCGGATAGGCCTTCAGGCCCTCTACGATGCCCAGGATCGACAGCTGGGCGATGTCGAAGGGGCTCTCCACCCCCTGCTCGGCCATCTTGGCCCCGCCGACGCCGACGAAGGTGACCTTGTCGCCCAACCGCGCCCGCAGCGCCTTGGCTAGGCTGGCGCCAAGGGCGTCGCCCGAGGCCTCGGCGGCCACCAGCATGATCTTGAGAGACATCAGGGCCGCCCCTGCGGATCGACCCCCAGCACGAAGAGGCCCAGATCGTCGGCGCAGGCCATCACCGCGTCGCGATCGACGACCAGCAGACGGCCGGCCTCGCCGACCACGCCGGCCAGGCCCGCGCGGGCGGCGCGCTGGATGGTGGCGACACCAATGGTCGGCAGGTCGACCTTGGTCTCCTGGATCGGCTTTGGAGCCTTGGCCAGTACGCCGCGCGGCTTTTCGGCCGTGCCCCGGATGGCCTGGGGTAGTTGCTCCACCCGCCGGAGCATCGCGTCGGTGCCTTCCTGGGCCTCGACGGCCAGGACCAGGCCGTTGCAGACCACGGCGCCCTGCCCCACGTCCAGCCGGCCGATCTCGCGAGCCACCATCAGGGCCTTCTCGATGTCGGCCATGTGCTCGTCGCGCGGATAGAACTTGCCCAGGCGTCCGCGCGGCAAGGTCATCTCACCGACGACCTCGTGCGCGCCCTCGATCTCGAAGCCTTCCTTCTCGAACTCGTCCAGCACCCGGCGCAGCAGGGCGTCGTCGCCCTGGCGCGCGGCCTTGATCAGACTGGGTACGATCAGGAGGCCTCGCGCGTCAGGCATCAGGGCGCCGAAGTCGGGGCGACTAACATTGCCGGCGAAGCAGACGACCTCGCAGCCCTCGGCCCGCAGCGCCTTGAAGGCCTTGCCGAACTCGCCGAGGCCGACCTCGATCCCCGGATAGCGGGCCAGGGCCGGATCGGCGAAGCTCCTCAGCCGCATGACCGCGAAGGCGCGTCCGGCGGCCTCGCAATGGGCCGCCAACTCGACGGGCAGCGCGCCGCCGCCGGCGATCAGGCCAAGCTTACGCATCAAGAGAGACTAAACCTCGCGCTCGGGCAAGCAAAGCGGCCGGTTGGCGTCGGCGCGGATGAAGTCGACGATCTCCATCACCTCGGGATTGCCGGCGTGGATCTCCGCGACGTCGTCCAGACGCTCCTGGAAGGTGCCTTCGTCGGCGAACATCAGGCGATAGGCCGCGCGCAGGGCGTTGATCGTCTCGCGCGAGAAGCCCCGGCGCTTGAGGCCGACCAGGTTCAGGCCCTCGAGGTGGGCGTGGTTGCCCCACACCGAACCGTAGGGGATCACGTCCTTGGTCACCGCGGCCAGGCCGCCGATGAAGCTGTAGCGGCCGATGCGCGAGAACTGGTGCGCGGCGGCCAGACCGCCCATGAACACATAGTCGCCGATCGACACGTGACCGCCCAGGGTCGCGCCCTTGGCCAGCACCACGAAATCGCCGACGATGCAGTCGTGGGCGATGTGCGAGCCGACCATGTAGAGGCCGTCCGAGCCGATCGTCGTCACGCCACGCCCCGAAGCGGTGCCGGTGTGCATGGTCACGTGTTCGCGGATGATGTTGCGCGGACCGATCAGCAGTTCGGTCTTCTCGCCCTTGTGGCCCAGATGCTGGGGCGGACCGCCCAGATTGGCGAACGGATGGACGGTGCAGCCTTCGCCCAGGGTCGTCGCGCCTTCCACCACCACGTGCGACAGCAGGCGAACGCCGGCTTCCAGGGTCACGTCCGGGCCGACGATGCTGTAGGGCCCGATCTCGACGTCCGAGGCGATCTTGGCTTCGGGCGCGACGATGGCGGTGGGGTGGATCGCGGTCATTTCGTGGGGGTCTCCACGACCATGGCGGCGAACTCGGCCTCGGCGGCCACCTTGTCGCCGACCTTGGCCACGCCCTTGAACTTGAAGATCGACGAACGCGCGCGCACGACCTCGACTTCCATGCGGATCACATCGCCGGGACGCACGGGATTGCGGAAGCGCACGCCGTCGATCGACATGAAGAAGATGGTCTTGCCCTCGGTATCGACTTCCAGCGTCTTGCTCATCAGCACCGCGCCCGTCTGGGCCAGGGCCTCGACGATCAGCACGCCGGGCATCACCGGATTGCCCGGGAAGTGGCCTTGGAAGAACGGCTCGTTGATCGTCACGCACTTGATGCCGACGATCGACTGGCCGGGGTTATAGGCCTCGGCGCGATCGACCAGCAGGAACGGATAGCGGTGCGGGATGCGCGCCAGGATTTCCGCGATGTCGATGTCGGTCTGCACCGTTTGCTCGGTGTTCTCGCTCATGATCTGCCCTTCGCCCCTCGGCCGCCCGCCATGCGCGACAGCCATGCGGTCTCCCGAAGCCACCGCTTCAGCGGTCGCGCCGGGAATCCCGTCCAAGTTTCGCCTTCCGGCACGTCCTTGAACACCGAAGCGGCCGCCCCGATGCTCGCGCCCGAGCCGATGTTCAAATGGTCGGCGACGCCGGCCTTGCCGCCGAAGGCGACACCGTCGCCGACGATCGTACTGCCCGACAGCCCGGTATAGGCCGCCAGCACGCAATTGCGTCCTACACGGACGTTGTGCGCGACATGCACCAGGTTGTCGATCTTGGTGTTCTCGCCGATCGTCGTGTCGGTGAAGGCGCCGCGGTCGACGCAGCTGTTGGCGCCGATCGTGACGTTGTCCTGGATCACCACCCGGCCCAGCTGGGGCATGTCGACCATGCCGCGCGGACCGACGGCGGCGCCGAAGCCAGCCTCGCCCAGCACCGCGCCGGCCGAGACCGACACCCGGTCGCCCAGCAAGGCGAAGCCGATCACGGCGTTGGGGCCGATCACGCAGTCACGGCCGATCAGGACGCCCGGACCGATGACGGCCCCGGGGCCGATCCGCGTGCCGCGCCCGATGCGCGCGCCCTGCCCGATCGCCACGTTGGGCGACAGCAGGACGCCCTCCTCCAGCTCCGCTTCCGGATGGATGGCGGGCGCCGAAGGCTCATGACGACGCGGGGCGTGCAGGCGACTAGCGGCGGCAGCCCAGGCCGCCTGCGGGTGCTTGGTGACCAGCGCCGCACAGGTCGGCGGCAGGAAATCCTTGTGCTCCGGACGCACGAAACAGGCGCCGGCCGGGGTGGCACCGGCGGCGTCCTTGCGCTTGGCGTCGGAGAAGAAAGCCACGCCTTGCGCGTCGGCGCTATCCAGCGGCGCGGCGCGGGCGATAGCCCGGTCACCCAGGGCGGCGTCCGCCAGTTCGGCGGCGCCGGCCCGGGCCAACTCGGAAAGCGAAGCCGGACCCAGGCTGTCGAAGAAACGCGGGTCCGGCATGGCTCCTCACGGCAAAAACGTTCCCTTAGGTAAACCCAAAGGAGACGATTCGCTTACTTGTTCGTCGGTTGCAGAGCCGCGGCGCCCGGAGCGCCTTGGTCCAGACGTTCGCGATCGAAGGTCAGGGTCTTGATGCGGGCGTCAAGCGCGGCGACCACGCCGTCGGTGATGTCCATCGACGGGTTGGCCAGCATCACCGACTCGCGGTCGAGCAGGATGCTGCACTTCTGGGTCTGGTAGACCTGACGGATCGGCGTATCCAGCTCTTGATAGACGCGGGCCAGCGCCTTCTGCTCGGTCGCTTCGACTTCCTTCTGGCGCAGTTGGCCCTTGCGCTGCCAGGCGTTGGCCTTGACCTGCAGAGCCGAGGCCTGCTGCTCCAGGGCGTCCTGGGCCAGGGTGGCCTTCTTGGCGTCGAGGCCCTTGGCTTCGTTGTCGAGGCCCGTGCGCTCGGCGGTCAGCTCGGCGTTGACCTGCTGGATGATGGTCTTCAGGCGGGCGTCGACGGCCTTACCCACCGCCGAGGTGGCGACAGCGCGTTGGCTCGAGAAGATGCAGACGCCGGTCAGGGCCGGGCCGTGCGTGACGGCCGGGGCGGCCGGAGCAGCGGCGGGAGCCGTCTGGGCCGAGGCGCTGGTCGCGATGGCGAGAGCGACAACGCTGGACGCGGCCGCGGACAGGAACTTGGACATGTTTATTGGAACCTTGTGGAGGTGGAGAACCGGAAGGTTTCGGTTCGATCGTAGTCTTCCTTGGCCAAAATGCGGCTGATATCGAATCGAATGGGACCCATGGGGGACTTCCAGTCGATCGAGATACCGGCCGTCGCACGCAGGCCGAGGTTATCCTTGATGTTCGGATCGAAGACGCCGGGCGACTTCTGACGATCCACATCATCCAGCAGACCGGCCGTACCCACGTCGCTGAACAGGGCGGCCTTGATGCCGTACTGCTCGGGCAGGAAGGTCGGGACGGTCAACTCGAAGGTGCTGATGGCGTAGAGCTTGGCGCCCATCGAGTTGTTGGTGCTCGAGATGTCGCGCGGACCGATACCGGCGATCTCGAAGCCGCGGAACGAGGTGCCGCCGCGATAGAAGCGGTCGTTGATGCGGACGTTGTCGCCGCCCCAGCCCTCGATATAGCCGAACGAGCCGGTGGCGCTGAACACCAGGTCCTTGGTGAAGCCCCAGTACCAGCCGGCGTCGGCTTCGGTCTTCAGGTATTTCACGTCGCCGCCGATGCCGGCCAGGTCCTGATTCAGGTCGGCGAACCAGCCGCGGGTCGGGTTGATCGGGTCGTTGCGCTTGTCGATGCGCAGGCCGTAGCCGATCAGCGAGGTGATGTAGGCGCCGCGCTGCAGGCAGAGGATCTGCGAGACCGAGCCGCTGGTGCAGAGGCTGTCGGCCACGCTGACGTTATCCTGACGGATCGTGTAGCGCAGGCTCATCGACGAGTCGTTGGTCAGCGGGAAGCCCAGGCGGACATCGCCGCCGACCGACTTGGTGTCGTAGGCCGCGTAGTCCGACAGGTCGTAGCGGAAGGTGTACAGGTTCACGCCCGCCACCAGGTTACGACCCAGGAAGCGCGGCTCGCTGAAGCCGAAGTCGATCTGCTGGCGCAGCGAACCGACCGAGGCGCGGGCGCGCAGGTTCTGGCCGCGGCCGCGGAAGTTCCGCTCGGTGATGCCGACGTCCAGCACCAGCTTGTCGACCGAGCTGTAGCCGGCGCTGAACGACAGTTCGCCCGTCGGCTGCTCCTCGACCTTCACCTTCAGGCTGGTGCGGTCCGGGGCCGAGCCGGGGGTGTCCTCGATGTCGACTTCCTTGAAGAAGCCCAGGCGACGGATGTTGTTCTTCGAGCGGTCGACCAGCACGCGGTTGTAGGCGTCGCCTTCGGCCACTTCCAGTTCGCGGCGCAGGACGTAGTCCAGCGTACGGGTGTTGCCGACGATGTCGATGCGATCGACATAGACGCGCGGGCCTTCGCGGACCGAGAACACCACGTCGACGGTCTTGGTCTCGCGGTTCGGGACATAGCGCGGACGCACGTCCACGAAGGCGAAGCCGGCCGCGCCCGCCGCGAAGGTCAGGGCGTCGGTGGCCTGCTCGATGCGCTCGTCCTCGTACAGCTGGCCGGCGCGGATCGGCAGGATCTGGGCCAGCAGGTTGCCGTCCAGCTTCTTCAGCTCGGTTTCGACGGTGACCTTGCCGAACTTGTACTTCGGGCCTTCGTCGAGGGTGTAGGTGACGGCGAAGCCGTTCTTGTCCGGGGCCAGTTCGGCCACTGACGAGACGACGCGGAAGTCGAAGAAGCCGCGGTTGCGGTAGTGCTTGCGCAGCTGCTCGCGGTCGTACTCGATCCGGTCAGGGTCGTAATTGTCGTTGCTGGTCAGGATCTTGTACCAGCGGCTTTCCTTGGTCACGACCACGTCACGCAGGTCGTTGTCCGAGTACTCGCTGTTGCCCAGGAAGTTGATCCCCAGCACGCCGCTCTTGGGGCCTTCCGCGATTTCGAACACCAGGTCGACGCGCTTTTGCGGCAGCTCGACCACCTTCGGCGTCACGGTCGCCGAGATGCGGCCCGAACGACGATACAGTTCGATGATGCGCTGGACGTCGGCCTGCACCTTGGCGCGGGTGAAGATGCCGCGCGGGCGGATCTGCACTTCGTCCTTCAGCTTGTCTTCCTTCAGGGACGAATTCCCCTCGAAGACCACCTGGTTGATGATCGGGTTCTCGACGACCTTCACGACCAGGTCGCCGCCCTGCATCTCGATCTTCACGTCGGCGAACAGGTCCGTGCGGGCCAGGGTCTTCAGCGCAAGGTCAAGGCGCTGGGAGTCGACCGTGTCGCCCGGCTGGATCGGCAGATAGGACAGAACCGTGCCCTGCTCGATGCGTTCGTTACCCTGCACGACGATGCGCGAGACCACACCGGTCTGGGACGCCTGGGCGAAGGCTTGCTGCGGAGCCACCAGGGCCGTCGAGCCGAGGAGCAGCGCCATACCCGTGGCGAACGCGGCGCTATGGGCGCGAAGTTTGTTCATGGGACCAATCATGGACGAAGAGCGGGCGTTCACGTGAACAGGCCGCCGATGAATTTGAACACGTCGTAGCGGTTGAGGTCGTTCCACGCCGCGAACAGCATGAAACCCAGGATCAAGGCAAGCCCCGCACGGAAGCCGGCCGCCTGGAAATCCGCCCGTAGAGGCCGCTTGGCCACGGCCTCATAGGCGTACATCAGCAGATGTCCGCCATCGAGGACCGGGATCGGCAGCAGATTCATGAAGCCGATGCTGACCGACAGGCTGGCGATCAGCAGCATGGACGAGATGAAGACGCGCAGCGCCATGGTGGCCACGTCGGGCGCGCCGGCGGCGCTGGCCTTGGTCACCGCGCCAGCCGTGTGGCCGATGCCGATCAGGCCGCTGATCTGGTCGGCGGGCAGCTGGCCGGTGACCAGACGCCCCAGATAGAAGCCGATCGTCTTGATCATGCCCCACACCTCGACCGTGGCGTCGGGGATGGCGGTCAGCACGTTGGAGCGCTTGAACTGGGTGACCCCGGCGTTCTCGATGCCCAGTTGGCCGGTCTTCATGCGGCCGCTGATCTTGTCGTTGATCTCCACCAGGCGCGGCGTGGCCGTCAGGTGGACTTCCTGGCTGGCGCGCTTGACCGTGAAGTCGATCGGCAGGTTGGCGCGCAGCGAGACATAGCCCTGCAGGTCCTGGAACGTGCCGATCTTGCGGCCGTCGGCAGCGACGATGACGTCTCCCTTCTTGAAGCCCGCCGCCTCGGCCGCGCCGCCGGGCACGACTCCATTGACGCTGGCCGCGCGCTGCGGCGTCCCGATCAGCACCAGGAAGACGGCCATGATCAGGATGGCCAGGACGAAGTTCGACACCGGGCCGGCCACGGCGATGATCGCTCGCTGCCACACCGGCTTGAAATGGAAGTACTTGGAGACCCCCTCCTCGCCCTCGCGCCGGACGATCGAGTCGCGCATGGCGGCCAGGTTGTCCTGGTCGGGCACGCTGGCGGCGTTCTCGTCACCGGAGAAGCGGACATAGCCGCCCAGGGGGATCGAAGCCAGGCGCCACTCAACGCCATGCTTGTCGGTCCACGACAGCAGCGGCGGGCCGAAGCCGATCGAGAAGCAGTCGATGGCCACCCCGCACGCGCGCGCGGCCCAGTAGTGCCCCAGCTCGTGGATGGTCACCACGACGGACAGCACGAAGGCCGTGGACAGGATGAAGATCAAGACGTCAGTCATAAGGTTGGCCGGTCCCCCGGATCAGAGCCGGCGATGCTTTTGCGCGACAACCTCGGCCGCAATGCGGCGAGCGCTGGCGTCGATCATCATCGCGTTTTCGACAGCGTCGTTTTCATCGACGGCCAGGTTGCCAAGACTGTTCATACGCTCAAGGGTTCCCGCCACCGCGGCGGCAATATCGAGAAAGCCAATCCCCCGGTCAAGGAAAGCGGCCACGGCGACCTCATTGGCCGCATTCATCGCCGTCGGCGCGCCCCCGCCCAGGCGCAGGGCCTCGCGGGCGACTCCGATCAGCGGGAAGCGATCCAGGTCGGGCGATTCGAAGGTCAGCTGACCATAGGCGGCCAGGTCCAGGCGCTGCGCGGGCCACGGCAGA
This sequence comes from Caulobacter sp. GW821-FHT10E02, assembly GCF_059415225.1. Classification (NCBI taxonomy): domain Bacteria; kingdom Pseudomonadati; phylum Pseudomonadota; class Alphaproteobacteria; order Caulobacterales; family Caulobacteraceae; genus Caulobacter; species Caulobacter sp. GW821-FHT10E02. The sequence goes on along the minus strand of NZ_JBWKMV010000001.1, from coordinate 1,296,833 downwards.
CGGTCCGGCCAGGCGAAGGCGCACGAGATCGGGCTGCGCATGTCGGGCGGTCCCAGCTGGGCCAGGGTCGAGCCGTCGACATACTCCACCAGGCTGTGGATCACCGATTGCGGGTGGACCACCACGTCGATGCGATCCTCGGGCGTGTTGAACAGGTACGAGGCCTCGATCATCTCGAGCCCCTTGTTCATCATCGTCGCGGAATCGACCGAGATCTTGGCGCCCATGCTCCAGTTGGGATGGGCGATGGCCTGTTCCGGGGTCGCGGTGGCCATGGCCGCCTTGTCCCAGGTGCGGAACGGACCGCCCGAGGCCGTCAGGATCAGGCGCGCCACGCGGTGGGCGCAGTCGGGCTGCAGCGCCTGGAAGATGGCCGAGTGCTCGGAGTCGACCGGGATCACCGTGCCGCCGGCCGCCTTGGCGATGGCCAGCAGCGCCGGTCCGGCGCAGACGAGGCTTTCCTTGTTGGCCAGGGCGATGATCGCGCCGGTGCGGGCGGCCGCGACCGTGGGGGGCAGGCCCGCCGCGCCGACGATGGCCGACATCACCCAGTCCGCGCCCATGGCGGCGGCCTCGGCCACGGCGGTCGCGCCGGCGGCGGCGCGCACGCCGGTGCCGGCCAGGCCGTCCTTCAGCCTCTGGAGCTTGCTCTCGTCCTCGATCACCGCGACCTGCGGCGTCCAGCGTTTGGCCTGTTCGATCAGGCGCTCGACATTGCGTCCGGCCGTCAGGGCCAGGATCTCGACGTCGACGCCGGATACTTCGAAAAGGCTCAGGGTCGAAAGGCCGATCGAACCTGTCGAGCCCAGCACCACCACCTTGCGGGGTAAGGTCAATGCGCCCATCCCACGTGGTCGATCAGCCGGACGGCGGCGATGACGATCGCCGCGAACATCAGGCCGTCGACGCGATCCAGCAGGCCGCCGTGGCCCGGGATGATGTCGCCGCTGTCCTTCACGCCGAAGCGACGCTTGAGGATCGATTCCCACAGGTCGCCGGCCATGGTCGCCAGGCCGCCCAGGAAGCCGACCAGGGCCGCGGCCGGCCACACCAGCCTCAGGTGCGCGAAGTGGGCTACCAGGACCGCGCCGATGGTCGCCGCCACCAGGCCGCCGATGAAGCCGGACCAGGTCTTGTTGGGCGAGATCTGGGGCCACAGCTTGGGCCCCTTCAGCAGGCTTCCCGTCACATAGGCGAAGATGTCCGCGAACCAGGTCACCACGAACAGCAGCAGCGTCCAGTAAAGCCCGTCGGTGGGCAGCGAGCGGACCCAGACCAGGGCTATGACCGCCGGAGCGATATAGACCACGCCATAGGCAGCATCGGCCCGACGCTCGACCGCGCCGCGCGCGATCAGGCCGGCCAGGAAGGCGCCGGCCAGCACAACCGACCAGGCGATGAGAAATTGATGCAGATAGGCGGCGACGACCGCGACCGCGCAGAACAGGCCAACCACGGTGCCAACGGCGTTGGGCGACTTGGGCGCACTGATCTTGCCCCACTCACGGGCCAGCAGCGCCGTGCAGACCAGGGCCAGGGCCAGGAACCAGAAGTTCCCCAGCCAGACGGCGGCCACGACCATAGGTACGAGCACGGTGGCCGAAACCACGCGCGTCTTCAGATTACCCCAGTTGAAGCGCTTAGCCGGCGACGGCGACGTCATCGGCAGCGACCCCTCCGTAGCGTCGATCCCGACGGCGATATTCGGCGATGGCCGCCGCCAGGGCCTCGGGGCCGTAGTCGGGCCACAGCACGTCCTGGAAGACGAGCTCGGCGTAGGCGCATTCCCAAAGCAGGAAGTTCGAGATGCGGCGCTCGCCGCTGGTGCGCACGATCAGGTCGGGCGCGGGAGCCGAAGCCGTCGACAGGAAGCGCTCGAAGGTCTGCTCGGTCAGGTCCGAGGCCTTGGCCTCGCCGCGCTCGACCTTCTCGGCGAAGGCGCGGGCCGCGTCGGTGATGTCGGCTTGGCCGCCATAGTTGAAGGCCACCTGCAGGGTGAACTGGGTATTGCCCTCGGTGCGCTTCTCCGCCCGCTCGATCACCTCGGCGATGTCGGCCGAGAGCCCGGTGCGACGACCGATGATGCGGACGCGGACGCCCGCCTTGGCCAGGCGCTCCAGGTCCGATTCCACATAGGCCTTGAGCAGGCTCATCAGCTCGGAGACCTCGTGCGCCGGCCGGCGCCAGTTCTCGGTCGAGAAGCCGAACACCGTCAGCACGCCGACGTTCTGAGCCTGCGCGCCTTCAACGGTGCGCTTCAGCGCGTTGACGCCGGCGCGATGGCCGAGGACGCGCGGCATCCCCCGCTGCTTCGCCCAGCGGCCGTTACCATCCATGATAATGGCCACGTGCAGACGTTGGTCGGTCGCTTCGCCCCCGGCGCGCCCCGACACGTTCTGCGGACCGGTGGTCGCCGGCATTCGCTTCAACCTTCCCTCATCGCTCCCCACCCACTCGAAGAGGGGGCGATTAAACCTGCATGATCTCTTGCTCTTTGATTTTCAAGGCCTCGTCGACCCGCTTGATGGCCTCGTCGGTGATCTTCTGCACCTCGGTTTCCATCTTCTTGCGCTCGTCCTCAGCGATGGCGCCGTCCTTCTCGGCCTTCTTCAGGTCGTCGTTGGCGTCCCGACGGACGTTGCGCACGGCGATCTTCTGCTGCTCGGCGTACTTGCCGGCGATCTTGGAGAGATCCTTGCGGCGCTCCTCGGTCAGCGGCGGGATCGGGATGCGCAGGTTCTGGCCTTCGACGACCGGGTTCAGGCCCAGGCCCGAAGCGCGGATGGCCTTCTCGACCGAGACGACGACGCCGCGATCCCATACGCTGACATTGATCTGGCGCGGCTCGGGCACGCTGACCGAGGCCACCGCGTTTAGCGGCGTGGTCGAGCCATAGGCCTCGACCATGACCTGGTCCAGCAGGCTGGCCGACGCACGACCGGTGCGCAGGCTGGCGAACTCGTCCTTCAGGGCGGCGATGGTCTTGTCCATGCGGTCGCGGTAGCGCTGCAGGACGGGTTTCTCGGCGGCGGCCATGGCGGGCTCTCCTCGCGGTTCTCTATCTTCAGGCGGCGCGGTCGGCGGCGACCACGGTGTGGGTCCCCTCGCCTCGCAGGACGGTCAGCAGGTTGCCGCGCCCCTTGATCGAGAAGACCACGATCGGAATGTTGCTGTCGCGCATGAGCGCCACGGCCGAGGCGTCCATGACCCGCAGGTCCTTGGCCAGCACGTCCATATAGGTCAGGCGGTCGTAGCGCTCGGCCGACGGATCCTTCTTGGGATCGGCCGTGTAGACGCCATCGACGCTGGTGCCCTTGAACAGGGCGTCGCACTGCATCTCGGCGGCGCGCAGGGCCGCGGCGGTGTCAGTGGTGAAGAACGGGTTGCCGGTGCCGGCGGCGAAGATCACGACGCGGCCCTTTTCCAGGTGACGCTGGGCGCGGCGACGGATGTAGGGCTCGCAGACCGTGGCCATCGGGATAGCCGACTGCACGCGCGTCTCGACGCCGATGCGCTCCAGGGCGTCCTGCATGGCCAAGGCGTTCATCACGGTGGCCAGCATGCCCATGTAGTCGGCGCTGGAGCGCTCCATGCCCTTGGCCGCGCCGGCCATGCCGCGGAAGATGTTGCCGCCGCCGATCACCAGGCACAGCTCGACGCCCGACTTGACGATCTCGGCCACGTCCTGGGCGACGGATTGCACGGTGTTGGTGTCGATGCCGTAGGGCGTATCGCCCATCAGGACCTCGCCCGACACTTTCAGCAGGATGCGGCGGTATTTCTGAGGTGCGTTGGTATCGGACATGGGACCGCTATTCCTGAGTCGTCGGCACGCACATTACGTGCGTTCTACAGAAGTGGGGTGGGTTTTGCCAACCGTCCTCGCCCTCTGCCGGGGCTGTCGAACGGTAGGCGCAAAAAGGGCGCGGCGCGCGTCTAGACGCGCCGCGCCCTGATTGTCTGCTGGGCCCCTAAGGCCCCAGCGGTCAAGCCTTAGGCCTGGCCGGTCATCGAAGCGACTTCAGCAGCGAAGTCGTCTTGCTTCTTTTCCACGCCTTCGCCCAGGGCGAGACGGGTGAAGCCCTTGATGGTGATCGGCGCGCCCAGGGTCTTGCCGGTCTCGGCGACCAGCTGCTCGACGGTCTGGTCCGGGTTCATGACGAAGGCTTGCTTCAGCAGCACGACTTCTTCCAGGAACTTGCGGATGCGGCCTTCGATCATCTTCTCGACGACGGCGGCCGGCTTGCCCGACTCCAGAGCTTGCTCGGTGAACACGGCCTTTTCACGCTCGATGGCGGCCGGGTCCAGATCGTCCGGCGACAGCGACAGCGGGGCGGTCGCGGCGACGTGCATGGCGATCTTGCGGCCCAGCTCGCGCAGGGCGGCCTTGTCGCCGGTCGACTCGACGGCCACCAGCACGCCGATGCGGCCGAGGTCCGGCGCGGTGGCGTTGTGGATGTACGAGGCGACGACGCCGTTCTCGACCGTCCACTTGGCGGCGCGACGCACCATCATGTTCTCGCCGATCGTGGCGATCAGGTTGGTCAGGTGGTCCTGCACGCTTTCGCCGCCGGCCAGCTTGGCGGCGGTGATGGCGTCGACCGAACCGTCGGTGGCCAGGGCGGCGCCGGCGATCTGACGGGCAGCGCCCTGGAACAGGTCGTTACGCGACACGAAGTCGGTTTCGGCGTTCACTTCGACGGCCGTGGCGGTTTCGCCAGCGCCTTGGTCGGCGGTGGCGACGGCCACCAGGCCTTCGGCGGCGGCGCGGTCAGCCTTCTTGGCGGCCTTGGACAGGCCCTTGGCGCGCAGCCAGTCGATGGACGCTTCGATGTCGCCGTTGTTCTCCGACAGCGCCTTCTTGCAGTCCATCATGCCGACGCCGGACTTTTCGCGCAGTTCTTTGACCAGCGCAGCCGTGATCTCAGCCATGGAAAATCTCCATATTCAAACGGTTAGCGACCGAGCCTGCACCCAGTCGTAATCTCTAATGCGTAAGCGACCGGGCTTGTTAGCCCGGTCGCATGTCAGGGTCGCGACGGTCCCCGGTCCCGGGCCAGGCCCGGTGGGGACGCGTGGGAAATCAGCCTTCGGCCGATTCCGGAGCAGCTTCGGCGGCGGCTTCAACCGGCGCTTCCGGAGCGGCTTCAACAGCAGCTTCCGGGGCGGCTTCGGCAACCGGTTCCGGAGCCAGAGCGCGAGCCAGGGCCGGCTCGGTCGGGTTCACGGCGGCGCCCAGGTCGACGCCCGAGCCGGCTTGGCCAGCGGCCAGACCGTCCAGGACGGCGTCGGCGATCAGGTCGCAGTACAGCTGCAGGGCGCGGGCGGCGTCGTCGTTACCCGGGATCGGGTAGGTGATGCCGTCCGGATCGCAGTTGGTGTCGAGGATGGCGACGACCGGGATGTTCAGCTTGCGGGCTTCCAGGATCGCGATCGCTTCCTTGTTGGTGTCGATCACGAACATGATGTCGGGGATGCCGCCCATGTCCTTGATGCCGCCCAGCGACAGTTCCAGCTTGTCGCGCTCGCGCGTCAGCTGCAGCAGTTCCTTCTTGGAACGACCTTGACCTTCGCCGGCCAGGACGCCTTCCAGCTCGCGCAGACGCGCGATCGAGCCCGAGACGGTGCGCCAGTTGGTGAGCGTGCCGCCCAGCCAACGGTGGTTCACATAATATTGGGCGCAGCGCTTGGCGGCCGTGGCGACCGGGTCGCTGGCCTGGCGCTTGGTGCCGACGAACAGCACGCGGCCGCCGGCGGCGGCGACTTCACGGACCTTCACCAGGGCTTGGTGCAGCAGCGGGATCGACTGCGACAGGTCGATGATGTGGATGTTCGAGCGCGAACCGAAGATGTAGCGGTCCATCTTCGGGTTCCAGCGGTGCGTCTGGTGACCGAAGTGGGCGCCGGCTTCCAGGAGCTGACGCATGGAGAATTCGGGAAGAGCCATCGGGCCTATATCCTTTTTCCGGTTGAACCTCCGCGGACACCCCCGTTCCAGACCATTCTGGAGCGGGACCGGAACGGCGACGCCGGGATGTCTCCCCGATGCAACCGAACGTCCACGTGTGGAATGGCCGCGCAGATAGTCTCTCAGCGGAGAAAAAGCAAGCCCTCGGCGTGATCGCTCGCGTCGCCGGCACGGTTGATCCGCCGCCGGACCGTCGATCGCAAGATCCATCCCCCGAAACCTGGGGCCATCCACCGACGTTCCACAGACAGGCCGGAAGGCTGTCGCCATTCCGACATACTGATGTGGCCCGCTCGATCTGGCGACGTCGTTACCACGGCATAGCTGGAGGACGCCTCATGCTCGCGGTCTTCGACCTGGACGGAACCTTGCTGGACGGTGATTCCACGGGCCTGTGGCTCTGGGGTCGGGTCAAGCGCTCGCCCTTACGCGCCCTGGCGGTCTTGGCCGTGGCGCCGATCGCCGCGCCCCTGGTGATCATCCCGCGCACGCGCCGGCTCGGCGCCTCCATCCTGCTATGGATCGCCACGGCCGGTCTCGGCGAGCGGGCCCTACGCGAATCGTGCGCGCGGTTCGGAGAGGCCTTCCGGGCGGGCGACAGCGCTCTGGCCTGGCGCGCCGGCGGCCTCACGGCCCTGAAGGACCATCTGGACGCCGGCGACCGGGTCGTGGTGGTCACCGCCGCGCCTGTCATTCTGGCCGAAGCGCTGATCGGGCCGCTGGGTCATCCGATCCAGGTGATCGGCACCTCCTTGAAGCGCCGCGGCGGCGGCTGGGTCGCCGACGTCCACTGCCGCAACCAGCGCAAGTGCCAGGCCTTGGCCGAGGCCGGCCACGGCGCGCGCTGGGCCTATGCCTATACCGACAGCCTCGACGACCTGCCCCTGCTGCGTGGCGCGGAGACGCCGGTGATCGTCAAGGGCGGCAAGAAGGCCGAGCGGCGGCTGTTCCGGGCGGGGTTGGCCAATGGACGGGCGGCGGCTTGGTGATCAGGCGGTAAGGTTGATCGCCCTAACGAACCTTCCCCCTCACCCCATGCCGAACTTGCCTGTCATCCTTGCGCCCGCTCTATTCAACGGATGAGCAAGAAGCGATCAAGGACCAGCCCTGGGACAGGTCCAAGCTATCTGGACAAAACGCTTGAGCAGCTCGATGGAGAAACATGGGGCGAGCCGGAGTATGGATCCTATGTGGTTCGTACGGCCCACGCTCTGCGCAAGAAGCCCCTTAGCGCTCTTTCCGACGAAGAGTTGCGCCTAGCCTTGAGCCAGAGCCTAGGCCTACCCTGGATCGCGGAACTCGCGATGCTGCGCCTGGAGGAAGATCCGTTCCGCTCCGGCGACTTCCACCATGGCGACGTCCTGGCGAGCGCACTGCGACTCCCGCTGGACTTCTGGAGCGGTCAACCCGCTCTGGCCCAGCGCTTCAGGGCGTTGGTCGATGCGGTTGACGCCGTCACCACGCAACTCGAGCACGAGGAGCAGTCCGAGCTCAGGGCCGCGCTCGACGCCTACCGGGACGCCTAGAGCGGCGCACTGAACGACGGCGAGCATCCTCTGAACCGGCCGCGCTCTCAGACAGCGCCGGCCGCCAGCTCCTAGAACGACTTACCGTCCACCTGTTGCGGCTTCAGCGCGAAGACGTCGACACCGTCCAGGCAGCGGACATTGATGGCCGCCATCTTGTCCCCGTTCGGGGCCGTACCCAGGCCGAACGACTGGATGCCGCAGGTCTCGCAGAACAGGTGTGAGATCTTGTGGGTGTTGAACTGGTACTCGGTCAGGGCGTCCTGGCCGCTCTGGAGCTCGAAGGCGCTCTCCGGCGCGAACGCCATGATCGCGCCCAGCTTGCCGCAGCGCGAGCAGTTGCAGCTGATCACATTGTCCAGCGACACATCGACCGCATAGCGCACGCGCCCGCACTGGCAACCGCCTTCATGCTTGGCCATCGTTCTCTCCCACATCGGCCCGCTTCGGGCTCTCACTTACCGAAATAGGAATATATTCCTAAACGTCTTCCAGTAGCGCCACGCCCGGCGCGGTCTTCAGCGCCCCGCGCAGAGCGGCATCCAGCGTGTAGCGACCTGGCAGACGCAGCTCGACCTCGCGGCCGCCGCCGATAGCCGCGATGAAGGTCACCTCCCCGCCCTTCTGACCCTGGGCGGGTTCGAGGCGGCGCCGGAGCGCTTCGATCTCGGTCGCCGACGGCGACAGGTGGACGCGCAGGCCGGCCACGACGTTCTCGATGGCCTTCTCGAGCGGCTCGGCGTCGTCACCGAAGAAGCGGACCTCGCCGTCGCGGGCCTTGGCGCGGACCTTGATGACCACGGCCTTGCCCGGCTCCAGCACCTCACGGCACTTGCGCAGGCTCTCGGGGGGGAACAGCACCTCGTACTCGCCGGACGGGTCCGACAGCGAGACGAAGGCGAACTTCTCGCCGCTCTGCGAGGCGCGCTCCTGGCGACGACGGACGACCCCGCACATGCGCAGGGCTTCCATGCCGGCCTCGGCCTGACCCATGGCCTCGGTCACCAGCGCCACGCGCTTGCGGCGCAGCATGCCGACCACGTCCTCCAGCGGGTGACCGGTCAGGTAGAAGCCGACGGCCGACAGTTCCTCGTCCAGCAGGTCGACCTGGTTCCAGTTCTCGGTCTTCGCCAGGCGCGGACGGCCCGCGCCGGGGTCCGAGCCGAACAGCCCGCCCTGCCCGCCCTGGCGGTCGGCGTGGCAGCTCTGGGCGTGGGCGATCAGCACGTCGGCCGAGGCCACGATCTGGGCGCGGTTCTTGTGGATCTGGTCGAAGGCTCCGGCCCGGGCCAGGTTTTCGATGGCGCGCTTGTTGACCTGCTTGGGGTCGATCCGTTCGACGAAGTCGAAGATGTCGCGGAACGGCCCGCCCTCTTCGCGGATCGCCACCAGATGCTTCATGGCCTCGAGGCCGACGTTGCGGATGGCGCCCAGGGCGTAGAGCACCTCGCCGTTCTCGACCTCGAAGTCGGCGCCCGAGACATTGACGTCCGGGGCCCGGACATTGATCTCGAACTTGCGGGCGTCCTGGTGGAAGACGGCCAGCTTGTCGGTGTTCGACAGATCGAGGCTCATCGAGGCGGCGAAGAACTCGACCGGCGTGTTGGCCTTCAGCCAGGCCGTTTGGTACGAGATGAAGGCGTAGGCGGCGGCATGCGACTTGTTGAAGCCGTAACCGGCGAACTTGGCCACCAGTTCAAAGATCGAGCCCGACTGTTCCTCGGGGACGTTCTTTTCCTTGGCCCCGGAGACGAAACGGATCTTCTGGAGATCCATCTCCTCCTTCTTCTTCTTACCCATGGCGCGACGCAGAAGGTCGGCTTCACCCAGGCTGTAGCCCGCCAGGATCTGGGCGATCTGCATCACCTGTTCCTGGTAGACGATGACGCCGTAGGTCTCCTTCAGCACCGTCTCCAGCGACGGGTGCAGGGTATCGACGGGTTTGCGGCCGAACTTACAGTCGACGAAGGTGTCGATGTTATCCATCGGGCCAGGGCGATAGAGCGAGATCAGCGCGGTGATCTCCTCGATCGAGCCGCAGCGCATCTTGCGCAGCGTGTCCCGCATGCCCTGACTTTCAAGCTGGAACACGCCGACCGTCTGGCCGGAGGCGAGCAGTTCGTAGGTCTTGGTGTCGTCGAAGGCCAGCTTGCCCAGATCGATCTCGAAGCCGCGCTTCTTCAGGTGCTTCACCGCGCGGTCCAGCACGGTCAGGGTCTTCAGGCCCAGGAAGTCGAACTTCACCAGGCCGGCGCTCTCGACCCACTTCATGTTGAACTGGGTGGCTGGCAGGTCCGAGCGCGGATCCTTGTAGAGCGGGGTCAGCTGGGTCAGCGGCCGGTCGCCGATGACCACGCCGGCGGCGTGGGTCGAGGCGTTGCGGAACAGGCCTTCCAGCTGCAGGGCCACGTCCAGACAGGCCGAGACGTTGGCGTCTTCCTTCTTGGCCTGCTTGAGACGCGGCTCAAGATCGATGGCCTGGGCCAGGGTCACCGGCGCGGCCGGGTTGTTGGGCACCATCTTGCAGAGGCGGTCGACCAGACCCAGCGGCAGCTGCATCACGCGACCGACGTCGCGCAGCACGGCCCGCGCCTGTAGCGAACCGAAAGTGATGATCTGGGCCACGCGGTCGCGGCCGTACTTCTCCTGCACGTAGACGATCACCTCTTCGCGCCGCTCCTGGCAGAAGTCGACGTCGAAGTCGGGCATGGAGACCCGCTCGGGATTGAGGAAGCGCTCGAACAGCAGGCCAAAGCGCAGCGGATCGAGGTCGGTGATGGTCAGCACCCAGGCGACCAGCGAACCAGCGCCCGAACCCCGCCCGGGACCGACTGGGATGCCGTGGTTCTTCCCCCACTTGATGAAGTCCGACACGATCAGGAAGTAGCCGGGGAAACCCATCTTCTTGATGATGTCGAGCTCGAACGCGAGCCGCTTCCAGTACTCTTCCTCAGGTGCCGCGAGGGTCAGGCCCTCAAGACGCATCCTCAGGCCTTCCTCAGCCTGGTGCGTCAGCTCCTCAGCCTCGTTGCGGCCATCGCCGGTCGGAAAGCTGGGCAGGATGGGGTCGCGCTTGTGCACCATGAAGGCGCAGCGGCGGGCAATATCGAGGGTGTTGTCGCAGGCTTCCGGCAGGTCGGAGAACAGCTTGCGCATGTCCGCCGCCGGCTTGAACCAGTGCTCGGGCGTAACGCGGCGACGCTCGTCCTGTCCGACGAACGAGCCGTCGGAGATGCACAGCAGCGCGTCGTGCGCGTCGTAGAAACTTTCCTTGGCGAAATAGACATCGTTGGTGGCGACCAGCGGCGCGTCGTGCTCGTAGGCCCAGTTGACCAGGCCCGGCTCGGCCGCCGCCTGCTTGGGCAGGCCATGGCGCTGGAGCTCGACATAGAAGCGGTCGCCGAACACCCGCTGCATCTCGGCCAGGGCCGCCGAGGCCTCGGCCGTCTTGCCGGCGGCGAACAGCGCGTCCACCGGACCGTCGGTGCCGCCCGACAGCAGGATCAGGCCTTCGCTGTATTCGATGACCTTGGCCCAGGGCACGATCGGCTCGGGCAGTTCGGCGCTGTCGAGATAGGCGATCGACGACAGTTCCGAGAGGTTCAGATAGCCCCGCTCGTTCTGGGCCAGCAGCATGATCGTCGGGGCCCGGGCCCAGCGCTCGGTCGGGCCGCCGCCGATGCCGGTGATCGGGATGGCGCAACCGATGATCGGCTGGACCCCCGCGTCCTTGGCGTAGGACGAATATTCAAGCGCCCCGAACAGGTTGGCGCGGTCGGCGATAGCCGCTGCCGGCATGCCGATCCCGGCGGCCAGCTTGCCGATCTGATCGGCCTTGATGGCGCCTTCCAGCAGCGAATAGGCCGACCGGACCCGCAGGTGGACGAAGCCTTGTCCTTCCCCCTCCGCCATCTGACCGACCTCCGCTACACGACTCAAGCCACCAGGTTGGCGACCGTACACATCATCCAGACGAAGCTGGCGACCGACACAAGGGCCAAAGACTCACGGGCGATACGGATCATAGGAGCCTCCACAGATTTCTTGTTTTGTTCCATATTCCGCTTTTGTTCTGTTCACAAGATGTTCCGCGACGTTCCACCGCATTTTCTTGAGCCGAGTCACTCGATAGGCCGCCAGCCGCAGCGATAATCGATATGGCCAAGGCGCGCGGATCGGTTCAGACCGGGCCCATGCGCCTGATCATCGACACCGACACCGCCGGCGACGACGTCTTCTCGCTGATGCTCGCCCTCACCCGCCCCGACGTTACGGTCGAGGCGATCACGATCGCCCATGGCAATGTCGGCTTCGTCCAGCACGCCGAAAACGCGCTGGTGACGCTGGAGATGTGCGGCAAGGCCGGAGAGGTTCCGGTCTATCTGGGCGCCCAGGCCCCGTTCACCCGCGCGCCGCTCGACGCGGCCTATGTCTTCGGCCACGACGGCATGAGCGACAGCGGGTTCGCCAAGGCCGCCCAGCGTCCCGCCGACGGCCACGCGGTCGACGAGTTGGTGCGACGGATCATGGCTGCGCCCGGCGAGATCACCCTGATCGCGCAGGCCCCGCTGACCAATATCGCCCTCGCCTACCTGCGCGAGCCGCGCATCGCCAAGGCGCTGAAGCACCTTTGGGTCATGGGCGGCACGGACAACGGCGTCGGCAACGTCACCCCGGCGGCCGAGTACAATTTCTATGTCGATCCGGAGGCGGCCAAGATCGTCGTCAACGCCGGCTTCAACCTGTCGATCGCCACCTGGACCCTTACTCTTCAGGACGGCCTGTGGAACACGGCGCAACTGGCTGAGCTGGAAGCCCTGGGCACCGACAAGGCCAGGTTCTTCACCGACGTGAACCGCGCCTCCCTCGCCTTCGCCCGCGAAACCGAGGGGCTGGACGGCAGCCTGCACCCGGACGCCCTCACCTGCGCCATCGCCTTGGACGAAAGCCTGATCCTGGAAGCCGAGGACTGCGTGGTCGATGTCGAGACGATGGGCGAACTGACGCGGGGCTATTTGAGTGTCTCGCACTCGATCCTGCCGGATATCGAGATCGCGGACCCGGCCCTGAAACGTCGACTACCCAACGCAAGGGTCATCAAGAAGATCGACCATGCCGGTTTCTTCGAGGCCATGAAGAGCGCGCTGCTTTAACCTTATCGAAGGCGCTTCGGCCCAGATTTCGGGCCATGGGACGGAACGGCGTATCACTTCTGGTCTTATGGCTGAGCTTGGCGGGCGCCGGTACGGCGCACGGCGAAGCCGACCTGTTCTCTCGCGACACCATCTCCGGCCTAGTCGATCTGCGTCTCGTCGCGGCGAATGGCGAAACCTCCTGGGTCGACGGCGCGGTCGGCAAGGCTCGGTTCGGCGACGGCCATCAGGGCCCGCGGCTGGGTGAGGCCGCCCTGGTCTGGAACCCGCGCTTCTCTCACACCGTCTCGGCCGTGGTCGTCGGCGAAAGCCAGGACGGCCAGCGGCATTTGGTGGACCTTGGCGAAGGCTATCTGGCCTACCGCTCCCGCCCCGGCTCGGCCCTGCGGCTATCGGCCCGCGCCGGCGTGTTCTACCCGCCGATCTCGCTGGAGCATGACGGCCTGGACTGGTCCGTGCCCGACACCATCACGCCCTCGGCGATCAACACCTGGGTGGCCGAGGAGACCAAGGTCGTCGGGATCGAAGCCACGCTCCGGCGCACGATCGCTGGCCAGACCTTCAGCCTGACCGCCGGCGGCTTCAAGAACGGCGACACCTCGGGCACCGAACTGACCTTCCGCGGCTGGGCGCTGCACGACCTGAAATCGCCGGTGTTCGGCCGCTTCCCGCTGCCGCCGCTGAGCCCCCGCATGGCCATGCGCCAGGCGCCGTCGACCACGCCATTGGCCGAGATCGATGGACGGCTCGGCTACTATGGCCGCATCGAGTGGCGGCCGTCGTCGCGGCTGGCCTTCGATCTCTTCCGCTACGAGAACGAAGGCGACCGGACCAGCGTCGACGACCGCCGTGAGTGGTCATGGGAGACGCGGTTCTGGAACCTGGGCATGCGCTTGGACCTCGACTCCGTCGCCGTGAAGGCCCAGGTCATGACCGGCGAGACCCTGATGGGCTATTCGAACGCCTTGGGCCTGTGGGCCGACATGGGGTTCGAGGCGGCCTATGTCTCGGCGACCAAGGCGCTGGGACCAGGGTCTGCGACCGTGCGCTACGACCACTTCTCGACGACCGACCGCACCAACAAGGCGACGGACAATAACGCCGAGCACGGCTGGTCGGCCCTGGCGGCCTATCGCTGGGATGTGCGGCCCAACGCCCAGATCGTGGTCGAGGCGCTGTATATCGACAGCTTCCGCCGCGACCGCGCGCGGCTGGGCCTGGCGCCCGCCCAGGACCAGACGGTCCTGCAGACGGCCTTCCGCCATCAGTTCTAGCTGAACCGCTGAGCTTCCAGGTGCCCGTCCTTGAGGGCGAGCACGCGATCCATGTAGCGGGCCAGCTCCATGTTGTGCGTGGCGATCAGGGCCGCGACGCCCTGCTCGCGGCAGGTCTGGTACAGCGCCTGGAACACCGCCGAGGAGGTTGCCGGATCGAGGTTGCCGGTCGGTTCATCGGCCAGCAGCAGCTTGGGGCGATTGGCCAGCGCCCGGGCGATGGCGACGCGCTGCTGTTCGCCGCCGGACATCTGGGCCGGCTGGTGGGTCATGCGATGACCCAGGCCCAGGCCCTCCAGCAGTTCCTTGGCGCGCGCCTCGGCCTCGCGGCGGCTCTTGCCGGCGATGGTCAGGGGCATGGCCACGTTCTCGAGGGCCGAGAACTCGGGCAGGAGATGGTGGAACTGGTAGACGAAGCCGACCGTGCCGAGGCGGATGCGGGTGCGGGCGCGCTCGGAGAGCTTGGAGCAGTCGCGGCCTTCCAGGGCCACCAGCCCGGCGTCGGGATGCTCCAGCAAGCCCGCCGAGTGCAGCAGCGACGACTTGCCCGAGCCCGAGGGCCCGATCAGGCCGACGACTTCACCCGGATAGACGTCGATATCGACGCCGCGCAGCACGGGCAGCGGACCGGCCTCGGTCTTGTAGACGCGCTCGACCCCGCGCAGGGCCAGGATGGGATCACTCATAGCGAAGCGCCTCCACCGGATCGAGGCGCGAGGCGCGCATGGCCGGCGGCAGGGTCGCCAGGATGCTCATCAGGGCCGACAGCGCGACGATGCCGCCGACCTCGGTCCAGTCGATCTTCGCCGGGATGTGCGAGAGCATGTAGACGTCGGCGCTGAACACGGCGGTGCCGCTGACCCATTCCACGAAGTTCTGGATCGGGGTGATGTAGGCGCAGAACACCACGCCCAGGGCCAGGCCACACAGGGTGCCGGCGACGCCGATCGAGGCGCCGGCCATGACGAAGATGCGCAGCACAGCGCCCTGGCTGGCGCCCATGGTGCGCAGGATGGCGATGTCCTTGCCCTTGTTCTTCACCAGCATGACCAGGCTGGAGATGATGTTCAGGGTGGCGATGGCGACGATGCAGAACAGGATCAGCCGCATCACCTTCCGCTCGACCTGGAGCGCGGTGAAATAGCTGTGATTCTTGTCCTGCCAGTCGCTGACCAGCGCGCCGGGGCCGGAGGCGACCTCGACGTCGTGCTTGTATTCCTTGGCCTTGTCCGGGTCGTCGACCTTGATCTCGACATAGTCGACCGAGGTGTCGCGACCGAAGAAAAGCTGAGCCTGCTCCAGCGGCATGTAGATGAAGGCCTCGTCGAACTGGCTCATGCCCACGCTGAACAGGCCGCCGACGATGTAGTTCTTCTCGCGGGTCGAGGTCCCGAACGCCGTGGCCGGGCCCGAGGGCGAGATCAGGGTGATCGGGTCGCCGGGCTGCACGCCCAGGGTCTGGGCCATGCGGTCGCCGATCAGGACGATGTCGCCGCCGTACTCGCCCTGGCCGAAGCCCTGCAGTGAGCCCTTCTTGATGTTGCTGGAGATCAACGACATGTGGCGCAGGTCGCCCGCGGTCACGCCGCGCACGATGGCGCCGGTCACCTGCGTGGGGCCGATGACCATGGCCTGGGCCTCGACCATCGGCGCGGCCTGGGTGACCCCCGGCGCGGCCTTGATGCGACGGATGATGGTGTCGCGATCCGGCCCATTGATCAGCGGCGACTGGGCGTAGAGGTGGCCGTTGAAGCCGACGATGCGGCCCAGCAGCTCGGCCCGGAAGCCGTTCATGACGCTCATCACGGTGATGAGGGCGAAGACCGCCAGCATCACCGCGCAGAACGAGATGACCGCGATCAGCGCCACGCCGCCGTTCTTGCGCTTGGCGAACAGGTACCGGGCAGCGACAGAGCGCTCCCAGCGACTGAAGGGACCGGCGGCGCGGATGTCTGGCATCAGGCGGTCTTGCTCTTGGTCAGGCCGTCGAGGACCGATTCCAGCGAGGCGGTGTGACGCTCGCCGGTCTTGCGGTTCTTGATCTCGACCACGCCCTCGGCGATGCCCTTGGGACCGACGACCAGCTGCCAGGGCAGACCGATCAGATCCATGGTGGCGAACTTGGCGCCGCCGCGGGCGTCGGTGTCGTCGTAGAGCACGTCCTTGCCGGCGGCCTTGAGCGCGTTGTAGGCCGTCTCGCAGGCCGCGTCACAGGCGGCGTCGCCCTGGCGCATATTGACGATGCCGACATCGAACGGCGCGACGCCTTCCGGCCAGATGATGCCGGCGTCATCATGGCTGGCCTCGATGATCGCGCCCAGCAGGCGCGAAACGCCGACGCCGTAGCTGCCCATCTGCACCGGCACGTCCTTGCCGTCCGGACCGGTGACCACGGCCTTCATCGGCTCGGAGTACTTCGTGCCGAACGAGAAGATGTGGCCGACCTCGATGCCGCGAGCCGACAGGCGATCGCCTTCCGGCAGCGCGCCGAAGGCGGCTTCGTCGTGCATTTCCTCGGTCGCGGCGTAGAGCGCCGTGCGCTGGTTCACCAGCGGCTGCAGGTCGCCGTACCAGTCGACGTCCGGACCCGGGGCCGGCATCTCGACCAGGTCCTTGTGGCAGAAGACGGCGCTTTCGCCCGTCTCGGCCAGGACGATGAACTCGTGGCTGAGGTCGCCGCCGATCGGACCGGTGTCGGCGCGCATCGGCACGGCCTTCAGGCCCATGCGCTCGAACAGGTTCAGATAGGCCACGAACATGCGGTTGTAGGCCTTACGCGCGCCCTCGGCGTCGAGGTCGAAGCTATAGGCGTCCTTCATCAGGAACTCGCGGCCGCGCATCACGCCGAAGCGCGGGCGGGTCTCGTCGCGGAACTTCCACTGCACGTGATAGAGGTTCTTGGGCAGGTCGCGGTAGCTGCGCACCGAGCCGCGGAAGATCTCGGTGATCATTTCCTCGTTGGTGGGCCCGTACAGCAGCTCGCGCTCGTGGCGATCGGTGATGCGCAGCATCTCCGGGCCATAGGCGTCGTAACGCCCCGACTCGCGCCACAGGTCGGCCAGCTGGAGCGTCGGCATCAGCAGTTCGATGGCGCCGGCGCGATCCATTTCCTCGCGGACGATCTGTTCGATCTTCTTCAGCACGCGGAAGCCCAGTGGCAGCCAGGCATAGATGCCCGCCGCTTCCTGGCGGATCATGCCGGCGCGAAGCATCAGCTGGTGCGAGACGATCTGGGCGTCGGACGGTGCTTCCTTCAGCACCGGCAGGAAATAGCGCGACATGCGCATGCGCGTGGAAACTCCGGGGAATTCAAGGAGGCCTGAGATAGCCTCTCGTCCGACAGCTTGGCAACGCGCGAGGCTAAAGTAAGGCTCCGAGCCTGAATAAAAGAGAGGCCGCGCGGATCGCCGCGCGGCCTTTCAAGTCATCGTCGGGGAAGACGCCACAGAGCGAGACCGGCAAGGCCGATCTCCTGAAGTCACCTTACCAACCGAACATGTGTTGGGGCACGATCCTGCGAGGGAAGCGCTAACAATGAGGCCGTTCGCCCAAGCCTTGGGCGATTGAAGGCAGATTGCCCACCTCGCGCCCAAGGCTTGTGCATCCGCACGCCTGCGCCGTGGTCACTTCCAGTCCGGCAGGTCGGGCAAGTTGATCAGGTTGAAGTGGATGGTCAGGAACAGCAGCACGAACACGACGGCCGAGACCCAGGTCGTGGTGATGAACTTGCGCTTCAGGTTCGGATTGATCGGCGCGCCCGGGTCGCCGCCGCCCGGCGGCTTGATACCGGCCTCGTGGTAGCTGCGCGAGCCCAGCGGCAGAACGGCGAACAGCACCGTCCACCAGATGGTCAGGTAGATCGCGAACCAGGTGATCGGGCTCATCAGTGAGCTTCCTTGGGGGTTTCCATGAGCTCGACCAAGAGGCCGCCCATGTCCTTGGGGTGAACGAAGATGATCATCGTGCCGTGGGCGCCGATGCGGGGCTCGCCCAGCACGGTCGCGCCCTTGGCCACCAGATCGTCGCGGGCTTCGTAGATGTTCTCGACCTCGAAGCAAATGTGGTGCTGGCCGCCCTTCGGGTTCTTGGCCAGGAAGCCGTGGATCGGCGAGCTCTCGCCATACGGCTCGATCAGTTCGATCTGGCTGTTGGGCAGATTGACGAAGCAGACCCAGACCCCCTGCTCCGGCATCGCCCACTTCTCGGTCACCGAGGTGGCGCCCAGCAGGTCGCGGTACATCTTCACCGAGTCGTCGATCGAGGGCGTGGCGACGCCGACGTGATTGAGCTTGCCGATCATGGTGTCTTCTCCCTAGCCGCCGAACGTACCAATCGGGTCGCTGAAAGCCGAGTGCAGATCGTTCAGCCGGCTGATCGGCATGTAGAAGCTGCAGCCCTTGCACGGCTCGGGCACGCCGCAGCCCTGCCAATCCCACAGCGCCTTCACGCGCTCCGAGCCCAGCAGCTCGGCCAGGCTGGCCTCGCGGATATCGCCCAGCATCAGGGCCGTCTTGCCGTCGAAGTCGGCGCAGCCGCAGAACGACACCTTGCCGCTCGACAGCACCTGCAGGCTGATCAGCGGCAGGGCGCACTGCTCGGTGTTCTGCTGGGCAGGCATCCACTCGGCGTCCAGCGGCAGCGGCTTGGACGTGTCGAAGACGGTCCAGTTGGCATAGGTCTTGGTGCCCGGCAGCGACAACTGGCCGGGTTCGACGCCGGCGCGCTCGGCCACATCGGCCAGCCAGGCCTCGACCTCGTCAGCCGTACGGTCGCGCAGGTGCCGCGCGCCGAGGCCGACCTTGGCCACGCCGAAGATGCGGATCAGCCGGCCCAGCGACTCCATGAACTGGTCGTACTGGTCCTTGCGGGTCATCAGCGCGAACTCTTCGGCGTCCAATCCGTACACGGACACCGTGATGCGGTCGAAATAGCCGGCCAGCTCGGCCAGCTCTTCGTCCGTATAGAGATAGGCCATGGTGGCGTTGGTGATCGCCGAGACGCGTGAGATCGCCGGCGTGGCGCGCAGCAGCTTCAGGCGCTCCAGCAGCTGCTTGTCCAGCAGCATCTCGCCGACCATCGGCGTCAGGGTCACCGGCCCGCCGCCCAGCGCCGCGTAGTCGGCCACGACCTTGGCGAACACCGCCATGTCCATGCCCTGCTTCTTGCGGGTCTGGATCGAGTACGGGCAGATCACGCAGTCGTTGTTGCAGATATTGACCGTCTCGATGCTGATCGCCAGCGGACGGAAGCGGCCCCGGTGGGTGAAGTACGAGATCCGCTCGGGCCGATAGATGGCCGGGAACTTGGCGATCGGGTGGCCCGAGACGCGCTCGCGATATTCCGGCGAGCTGATGATCTCGGCCTTGATGTCCTCGATCGTCGCGCCCCGCCCCATCCAGGCCACGCAGGCGGCCAGGGCGTCGGGATCCGGCTCGCGCTTGAGCAGGTCCTGGTAGAGGTGGCGGACGATCTGGCCGGCGTAGCCGTTCTCGCCGGCCGCTTCGATCGGCGGGGCCGACGTCTGAGGCTCGGCGGAACGGCTACGGCGGAAGATCACAGGCGCAGGACCGTCGTTTCCACGACCGGCTTGCGTTCCCAGATGCGGAACGCGGCCTTCTTCACGGCGCGGGAGATGGCGCTCTCGATCGCCTCGTCCTGCTCGCGGGTGTCGCCGGCGAGCTTCTTGTAGGCGGTCTCGGCTTCCTCGGCGAGGTCGTCCAGGGCGTCGTCGAGGCTGTACTCCTCGTCGCCGGTCAGGCCGATGCCCCGGACCTGCGGGCCCGAGACGATGCGGTTGCGGCCGTCCAGCACGATCGACACGGCCAGCATGCCGTTGAACGCCGCGTGACGGCGCTCGCGCAGGGCGTCGCCGTTCTCGGGCGTCACCACGCCGCCGTCGACGTACAGGCGACCAGCGGGCACCTCGTCGATAATCTCCGGATGGCCCGGCGCCAGGCGCACCATGTCGCCGTTGCGCGGGCTAACGGCGTGCGGGACCTGCAGATCCTTGGCGAAGGCGGCGTGCTCGATCAGGTGGCGGCGCTCGCCATGGGTCGGCACGGCGATCGTGGGACGCACCCAAGCATACATCTGGCGCAGCTCTTCACGGCACGGGTGGCCCGAGACGTGGATGCCGGGCGTATCGCGCTCGGTGTGCAGGCGCACGCCGCGGTCGGCCAGCTTGTTCTGCAGGTTGCGGATCGGGATCTCGTTGCCCGGGATGACGCGCGAGCTGAAGACCACGTGGTCGCCCTGCCCCAGCTTTACGTGCGGGTGGCTGCCGTCGGCGATGCGCGACAGGGCCGCGCGGGCCTCGCCCTGGCTGCCGGTGCAGAGGAACAGGACCTGATCCTCCGGCAGGTGCTTGGCCTGGTCGTCATTGACGAACGGCTCCAGGCCCTGCAGCAGACCCACCGACCGCGCGGCGGCGGCCATGCGGTGCATCGAGCGGCCGGCCAGGCAGACCTTGCGGCCGCAAGCCTGGGCGGCGCGGATCACGGTGTCCATGCGCGCCACGTTCGAGGCGAAGCAGGCCACGGCGATCTTGCCCGACAGGCTCTTGATCAGGCCACCCAGCGCCTCGCGGACGTCAGCTTCCGAACCGGCCTCGCCCTCGACGAAGACGTTGGTGCTGTCGCAGACCATGGCCAGCACGCCCTCGTCGCCGAGGCGGCGGAGGGCAGCGTCGTCGGTCGGGGCGCCCAGTTGGGGCTCGGGATCGATCTTCCAGTCGCCGGTGTGCAGGATCGTGCCCAGCGGCGTCTTGATCGCCAGGCCGTTCGGCTCGGGGATCGAGTGCGTCAGGGTGATCAGTTCCAGGTCGAACGGACCCAGCGAGAACTTGCCGCCCAGCGGCACCTCGGTGATCGGCACGTCGTCCAGGATGCCCGCGTCACGCAGCTTCTCGCGCAGCAGGAAGGCGGTGAACGGCGTGGCGTAGACCGGCGCCTTCAGGCGCGGCCACAGCCAGTGCACCGCGCCCAGGTGGTCTTCGTGGGCGTGGGTCAGGACGATGCCGATGATGTCCTTGGCGTAGGGCTCGATATAGGACGGGTCCGGCAGGATGATCTCGACGCCGGGCGTCGTCTGGTCACCGAAGGTCACGCCCAGGTCGACCACGATCCACTTGCGATCGTGCGACGGGCCAAAGCCGTACAGATTGAAATTCATGCCGATCTCGTTCGACCCGCCCAGCGGCAGGAAGACGAGCTCGTCGCTCTTGGATTTTTTCATCAGGTCTCGGAAATGGTGTTTCGACGATAGATTTCGAGAAGACCCCGTATCGTCAGGTCGGAGTCGAAGTGGTCGATGCTGTCGGTGGCGCCCTCGAACAACGAGGCGACGCCGCCGGTGGCGATTACGGTCATGGGCTCGCCGCGCTCGGCCTTGATGCGCGAGACGAGGCCCTCAATCAGGGAGATATACCCCCAGAAGACGCCCGATTGCATGGCCGAGACGGTGTCCGTCCCCACGATCCTGTTACCGGCCGGCCGCTGGATGGCGATCCGGGGCAGCTTGGCCGCCGCCTCGTGCAGGGCCTGCATGGAAAGATTGATGCCGGGCGAGATGATCCCGCCCTCGAACGCGCCGTCGGCCGCCACGATGTCGAAGGTGGTGGCCGTGCCGCTGTCGATGACGATCAGCGGGCCGGAATAGACCATCGCCGCGCCGATGGCGTTGACCAGGCGGTCGGCGCCGGCCTCGGACGGCTTCTCGATGCGGACGTCGATGCCCAGCTTGGCGTTCTCGCCGATCACCAGCGGTTCGACGTTGAGGTAGCGACGGCTGAGGTTGCGCAGGTTGAAGATCGACTGCGGCACGACGCTGGAGATGATCACCGCGTCGATGGCCCGGAAGCCGATGCCCTGCATCGACAGCAGCTGCGAGAGCCAGACCACGTATTCGTCGGCCGTGCGGGTGCTCTCGGTCGCCGCGCGCCACTGGGCCAGCCACGACTGACCGTCGTGGATGGCGAACATGGTGTTGGTGTTGCCCTGTTCAATGGCGAGAAGCATCAGGCAGCTCCAAAGAAGACATCGCCGGCGGTGATCCGGCGGACACGGCCGTCGTCCAGACGCAGGCGCAAGGCCCCGTCGCCGTCCAGCCCCTCGGCGATCCCCTCGACCGTCTCGGTCCCCAGGCGGGCTATGCAGGTCTCGCCCAGGCCATGGGCTCGAGCCGTCCAGGCGTCGGCGATGGCGGGGAAGCCCAGCGAGCTCCAGACGCGCTGCCAGCGCTCGAAGGCCTCGGCCAAGCATTGGGCGGCTTCAGGCGCCGTCGGCGGCGGGACTTCGCGATAGGTGGCGATCGAGGTGCCGGGGCGCTCGCTGTCGATCGGCTTGCGGGCCAGGTTGACCCCGATGCCGACGGCCAGCCACAGGCCGCCCAACGGCGACGCGCCGGACTCGATCAGTATGCCGCTGACCTTCAGGCCGCCCAACAGCGGATCATTGGGCCATTTCAGGCTGACGAGGGACGCGGGCACGTAGTGGCCCAGCATGTCGGCGACGGCCAGGGCGGCGACGAACGAGAGCTGGGCGGCCTCGCCCGGCGGCTTGTCGGTGCGCAGGAGCAGCGTGGCGGCGAGGTTGCCCTCGCCCGTTTCCCAGGCCCGGCCGCGACGTCCGCGGCCGGCGGTCTGGCAGAGGCCGACCAGCCACACGGGGCCGGCCTCGCCCGCCTCGGCCCGACGACGGGCTTCGGCGTTGGTGGAGTCGATCTCGTCGAGGACGACGACGGGCGGAACGCCCGTCACGTCACGCGTGACCAAAGGCGGCCGCGGCGGCCTTGGCGGCGGGATCCAGCCAGACCAGCGCCACGAGCACGATCGGGAACGAGAAGAACGCGGCCGCGATGCCGACGGCGCGAGCCGAAGGCGACGGGGCGTCCACCGAACCGGCCGGCGCGTCGAACCACATCGATTTGATCAGGCGCAGGTAATAGAACGCCGCGACGACCGAACCGACCAAGCCCAGCACGGCGGCCCATTGCAGGACCACGTCGCCTGCGCCCATGGCCGCCTTGAACACATAGTACTTCGACCAGAAGCCCGAGAACGGCGGCAGGCCCAGGGCCGACAGCGAGAACGCGGTCATGGCCAGGGCGACACCCGGGCGTTCTTTGATCAGGCCCGCCATGTCCTCGATGGTCTCCATCGGCTTGCCGTTCCGGTTCAGCGCCTGCAGGCAGGCGAAGAAGCCGGTGACGTCGACCATGTAGAGCACCATGAAGACCAGCATCGCATGCAGGCCCACCTCGCCGCCGGCCGCGACGCCCAGCAGGGCATAGCCGACATTGGCGATCGAGGAATAGGCCCACAGGCGCTTGAGGTTGGTCTGGGCCAGGCCCGCGAAGGCGCCGACGAAGATCGACAGCAGGGCCGCGATCACCAGGATCTGGCGCCACTGGTCGGTGGCGGTCGGGAAGGCGTCGCCCAGCACGCGAGCGAACATCATCATGGCCGCCAGCTTCGGCGCGGCGGCGAAGAAGCCGACGACCGGGGTCGGGGCGCCTTCGTAGACGTCCGGGGTCCACATGTGGAACGGCGCGGCCGAGACCTTGAACGCCAGGCCGCAGATGAGGAACACCAGGCCAAACAGCAGGCCCGTGCCGTGCGAACCGCCGTGGGCGGCGGCCATGGCGATCTGGCTGAAGTGGGTCGAACCGGTGAAGCCGTAGATCAGCGAGCTGCCATACAGCAGCAAGCCCGACGACAGCGCGCCCAGCACGAAGTACTTCAGGCCCGCTTCCGACGACTTGGCGTCGTCACGGCGCATGGCGGCCAGAACGTAAAGGGCCAGCGACTGCAGCTCGACGCCGACATAGAGGCTGATCAGGTCGCCGGCCGAGGCGGTGACGCCCATGCCCAGAGCGGCCAGGATCACCAGCACGGCGTATTCGAACTTCTGGTCGTCGCGCTGGGCCAGCCAGCGGTCGCCCAGCACCACGGCGATGGCGCTCGACAGATAGATGGCCACCTTGGCGTAGGTCGCCGCGGCGTCGGCCGCGTAGACGCCGCCGAAGGCGCGGCCGTGCGGACCGAGGACGGCCGTAGCGGCGGCCGCGATCAGCGCCGCGACGGCGGCCAGGGTGAAGATGGCCCCGACCTTGCCCCGGAAGGCGCCGGCGACCAGCAGAACCAGCGCCGCGATCGCGAGAACGATCTCAGGCAGGACGAGCGTGAAGTGGGCGGAAAAGGTCATAGGCTCCTCACCCGCCCACGGCGGCGCGCCAGGCGCCGACGAGCGCGTCGACGGACGTCGCGGTCAGGTTGAACACGAGATTGGGGTAGATGCCCAGCAGCAGGGTCATCGCGATCAGCGGCACGAAGAGAAGGATCTCGCGCGCGTCCAGATCGGTGATGGTCTTCAGCTCGGGATTGGTGATCTCGCCGTACATGACCCGACGATACAGGGTCAGGGCGTACATGGCCGACAGGATCACGCCGGTGGCCGACACGATCGCCGTCCAGGTCGAGGCCTTGTAGACGCCGGTCATGGTCAGGATTTCACCGACGAAGCCCGAGGTGCCCGGCAGACCGACATTGCCCATCGTGAACAGCAGGAACACGAAAGCGTAGTGCGGCATGCGGTTGGTCAGGCCGCCGTAGAAGGCGATCTCGCGGGTGTGCATGCGATCGTAGACGACGCCGACGCAGAGGAAGAGCGCGCCGGAGATCACCCCGTGGCTCAGCATCTGGAACAGGGCGCCCTGCTCGCCGGCCGCGTTGCCCGAGAAGATGCCCATGGTCACGAAGCCCATGTGGGCGACCGACGAATAGGCGATCAGCTTCTTGATGTCGGTCTGACGGAAGGCGACCAGCGAGGTGTAGACGATGGCGATGGCCGACATCGCGAACACCAGCGGCTGGAACATCTCCGAGGCGTTGGGGAACATCGGCAGGCTGAAGCGCATGAAGCCGTAGCCGCCCAGCTTCAGCAGGATGCCGGCCAGGATGACCGAACCGGCCGTCGGAGCTTCCACGTGGGCGTCGGGCAGCCAGGTGTGCACCGGCCACATCGGCATCTTCACCGCGAACGAGGCGAAGAAGGCCAGCCACAGCCAGGTCTGCAGCCACGGCGCGAACTTGAACGTCATCAGCGCCGGGATCGACGAGGTGCCTGCGATGTTGATCATGGCCAGGATGGCGGCCAGCATCAGGATCGAGCCGAGCAGCGTGTAGAGGAAGAACTTGTAGGCCGCGTAGATCCGGCGCTTGCCGCCCCAGATGCCGATGATCAGGAACATCGGGACCAGGCTGAACTCGAAGTAGAGATAGAAGAGGATCAGATCCAGCGCGCAGAACACGCCGATCACCAGGGTCTCCAGGACCAGGAAGGCGATCAGGTACTCGACGACGCGCTTCTCGACCGACTTCCAGCTGGCGATGATGCAGATGGGCAGCAGGAACGCGGTCAGCAGGACGAACAGCACCGAGATGCCGTCCACGCCCATGCGGTAGTGGATGCCCGCGAACCAGGCGAAGTCTTCCACGAACTGGAAGCCCGCGTTCTTCGGGTCGAACTGGAGGGTCAGGACGATCGACAGGCCGAACGTGACCAGCGTGGTCACGAGCGCGATCCACTTGGCCAGCGTGTCGGTCTTGGCGCTCTCGCCGTTGAAGGCGCGCGCGGCGAGGATCACCGCGACGCCGACGATCGGCGCGAAGGTCGTAAGGCTGAGAAGGCCGCTCATTAGCTCCGTCCCCCTCAACGGAAGGCGTACAGGGCGAAGGTCAGCAGACCGGCTACGCCGAGCAGCATGACAAACGCGTAGTGGTAGAGATAGCCGGTCTGCAGCTTGCCGGTGCGCTTGCCGACCTCATACGAGAGGTTGGAGACGCCATCCGGGCCCAGCCGGTCGATGATCTTCTGGTCGCCGCCCTTCCAGAACAGGTCGCCGAGGAACTTGGCGAAGCGCACGAAGGTGGCGTCGTAAAGCTCGTCGAAGAACCACTTGTTGTAGAAGAAGACGTACAGCGGACCCTTGCGCTCGGCCATTTTCAGGCCCAGGCGCTCGTCGCCCTTCAGCAGATAGACATAGACCGCGACCAGCAGGCCCAGGATCGAGGCGATCAGCGGGCTCCACTTCACCCACTCGGCCACTTCGTGCGCCTGGTGGAGGACGTGGTTGGTCGGGGCGTTGTAGATCGCGCCACGCCAGAACTCTTCCTGGTGGTGGCCGACGAAGTAGTCGGTGAACACGAAGCCGGCGAAGATCGCGCCCAGCGACAGCACCACCAGCGGGAACAGCATCACCCACGGGCTTTCGTGCGGCTTGTGGTCGTGACCATGGCCGTGATCGTCGTGAGCGTGGTCGTCCGCGAGCGGCTCGTCGTGCGTCTCGTGCGCATGGTCGTCGTGACCATGGGCCGCGTGCGCGTCGCCATGGGCGTGGTGGTCGTCATGACCCCAGCGCGCCTTGCCGTTGAAGGTGAAGAAGGCCAGGCGCCACGAGTAGAACGAGGTCAGGCCCGCGACGAGCACGCCGATCACCCAGGCGAACATGCCGATGCCGTTGTGCTGGCCGGCGGCGAACGCCGCTTCGATGATGGTGTCCTTCGAATAGAAGCCGGCGAAGCCGAGGTGCAGCGGCGGCAGGCCCAGACCCGTGATGGCGATCGTGCCTATCGTCATGGCGATGAAGGTCACCGGCAGCAGCTTGGCCAGGGCGCCGTAGCGACGCATGTCCTGCTCGTGGTGCATGCCGTGGATCACCGAACCGGCGCCCAGGAACAGCAGCGCCTTGAAGAAGGCGTGCGTGAACAGGTGGAACATGGCCGCCTGATAGGCGCCGACGCCGGCCGCGAAGAACATGTAGCCCAGCTGCGAACAGGTCGAGTAGGCGATCACGCGCTTGATGTCGTTCTGGGTCAGGCCGACCGTGGCGGCGAACAGGGCCGTCACCGCGCCGATCACCGTGACGATGTTCTTGGCCACCGGGGCGTATTCGAACATCGGCGACAGCAGGCACAGCATGTAGACGCCGGCGGTCACCATGGTGGCCGCGTGGATCAGGGCCGACACCGGGGTCGGGCCTTCCATGGCGTCCGGAAGCCAGGTGTGCAGGAAGAACTGCGCCGACTTGCCCATCGCGCCGATGAACAGCAGGAAGCAGGCGATATCCATCAGCGGCCAGGTGTGGCCCGCGAATTCCCAGGTCTTGCCGGCGTGGCTGGCGATCATCGGGAACAGCTCGGCGAACTGGATCGTGCCGAAGGCCCAGAAGGTGGTCATGATGCCGAGGGCGAAACCGAAGTCGCCGACGCGGTTGACCACGAAGGCCTTGATGGCCGCGGCGCTGGCCGAGGGCTTCTTGAACCAGAAGCCGATCAGCAGGTACGAGGCCAGACCCACGCCTTCCCAGCCGAAGAACAGCTGCATGAAGTCGGCGGCGGTGACCAGCGACAGCATGGCGAAGGTGAACAGCGACAGGTACGCGAAGAAGCGCGGCTTGCTGTCGTCCTCGGCCATGTAGCCCCAGGAATAGATGTGCACGAGGGCCGAGACCGTCGTGACCACGATCAGCATGGTCGCCGACAGGGCGTCGATGCGGATCGACCAGTTGGCCTGGAAGTCGCCAATGCTGATGAACGGCAGCAGGTGGACGGTGAAGGCCTCCATGTGCCCCCAGGTCCACTGGCTGAACGTGTACCAGGACAGGCCGCAGGCCAGGATCAGCGCGCCGGTGGTGACCGACTGCGACGCGACGTTGCCGATGCGGCGGCCGAACAGGCCGGCGATGGCCGCGGCGATGATCGGCGCGAAAACGAGAATGGTGACAAGCGTCTGCATGACGTCGCTTAGCCCTTCATCATGCTGGCGTCGTCAACCGCGATGTCGCCGCGGTTTCGGAAGAAGGTCACAAGGATGGCCAGACCCACGGCCGCCTCGGCGGCGGCGACGGTCAGCACGAACATGGCGAAGATCTGCCCCGCCACATCGTGCAGGAAGGCCGAGAACGCCACGAGGTTGATGTTCACCGCCAGCAGGATCAGCTCGATCGACATCAGGATGACGATGACGTTCTTGCGGTTCACGAAGATGCCGAAGACGCCGATCGTGAACAGGATCGCGGCGACGACGAGATAGTGCGACAGCCCGATCATTCGGAGATCCCCTCGCCCGGCTTGATCTGGACCAGCTCCATGCCGGTCTTGGGGGTGCGGGCCACCTGCTTGCCGATGTCCTGGCGCTTGACGCCCGGCTTGTGGCGCAGGGTCAGGACGATGGCGCCGATCATGGCGACCAGCAGCACCAGGCCCGCCAGTTGGAAGAAGAAGACGTAATCGGTGTAGAGCACCTGGCCGATCGCTTCGGTGTTGGGCACGCCGCCCGGCGAGGCGTTCGGCAGAGCGTTCCGCGAGGCCGCGCCGTTGGTGGCGACCGCGGCCACGACCATCACCATCTCGGTGGCGATGACCAGGGCGATCGCCCCACCGAACGGCAGGTACTGCACGAAGCCCTGACGAAGCTCGGCGAAGTCCACGTCCAGCATCATGACGACGAACAGGAACAGCACCGCGACGGCGCCCACGTAGACGACGATGAGCAGCATCGCCAGGAACTCAGCGCCCAGCAGGACGAAGAGGCCGGCGGCCGAGAAGAAGGCGGTGATCAGGAAGAGCACCGAGTGCACGGGATTCCGCGCCGACACGACGAGAAGACCCGCCGCGATGGTCGTGAATGCCAGCAGATAGAAAGCGATCGCCTGCAAGGGCATTGGCCCAGGGCTCCCCTGAAATCTTACGTTCGATGACGTCGACGCCTTACGGCGCAACGCCTGCTTCGGATTCGCCCGTCTCTTAGCGGTAGGGCGCGTCCAACTCCAGATTCTTCGCGATCAGGCGCTCCCAGCGGTCGCCGTTATCGAGAAGACGTTCCTTGTCGTAGTAGAGCTCTTCGCGGGTCTCGGTCGCGAACTCGATGTTCGGACCTTCCACGATGGCGTCCACCGGGCAGGCCTCCTGGCACAGACCGCAGTAGATGCACTTGACCATGTCGATGTCGTAGCGGGTCGTCCGGCGGCTGCCGTCCTCGCGCGGTTCGGCCTCGATGGTGATCGCCTGGGCCGGGCAGATGGCCTCGCAGAGCTTGCACGCGATGCAGCGCTCCTCACCCGACGGATAGCGGCGCAGGGCGTGCTCGCCCCGGAAGCGCGGCGACTGCGGGCCGCGCTCGTTCGGGTAGATCACCGTCTTCTTCGGCGCGATCATGTACTTCATGGCCAGGCCGAAGGCGCCGGCGAAGTCCAGAAGGGCAGCGCCCTTGACCGCTTGAGTGATGCGCTGGAACACCAGAGCTCTCCTAAAACCTATACTTCCGAGGAGGTGCGTTGGCCCCTCCCCGTCTCGATCGGGCCAAAAGCCCCTATTTCGCCTCGCGTGGGATCACGCAGGTGTAGTTCGACAGCTGAGCGGGGTCGCCCCCGTCCTGCTTGGCCCGGATCACGCCGCCCGAAGCCTTGCACTTGTCGCCTTCGCGACGGAGGTCGTCATAGCTGACGGTCCCGTCGCCCAGCGAATAGGACTTGTCCTGCGCCGCCACGGCGCAGGCCGTGAGGGCAAGGCCGGACAAACCCAGCGCAAGGATCGCGGCGCGGCGCATCACGCCCCCGGACCGAACACGCGCCAGGCGGCGACCAGCGCGACCAGCACCAGCGAGGTCGGCAGGAACACCTTCCAACCCAGGCGCATCAGTTGGTCGTAGCGGTAGCGAGGCACGATGGCCTTGGCCATGGCGATCATGAAGAACCAGAAGCAGATCTTGGCGTAGAACACCAAGGCCAGGAACAGATTGCCCCACCAGCCCCAGCTCTTGAGGAAGTCGGTCGGGAAACCGGGATTCCAGCCGCCGAAGAACAGCACGCTGATCATGGCGCACATCAGGACGATGTTCGAATACTCGGCGACCATGAACAGCAGGTACGGGGTCGAGCTGTACTCGACCTGGTAACCGGCCACGAGTTCGGATTCGGCTTCCGGAAGGTCGAAGGGCGGACGGTTCGTCTCGGCCAGGGCCGAGATGTAGAACATGCCCATCGAGACGATCATGATCGGCACGAGGATGATGTTCTTCAGGCCGCCGCCGAAGACGTTCCAGTTCCAGAACCAGCCCGACTGCTTCTCGACGATGGTCGACAGGTTCATCGAACCGGCCAGCAGGATCACCGTGATGATGATCAGGCCGATCGAGACTTCGTACGACACCATCTGCGCCGCCGAACGCAGCGCCCCCAGGAACGGATACTTCGAGTTCGAAGCCCAGCCGCCCATGATGATGCCGTAGACACCGAGCGAGCTCATGGCCAGCAGGTACAGGATGCCGACGTTGAGGTTGGAGACGACCCAGCCAGGCGCGAACGGCACCACGGCCCAGCCGACGAAGCCCAGGACCAGGCTCAGCAGCGGCGCCAGCATGAAGACGACCTTGTCGGCGCCGGCGGGGATCACGATTTCCTTCAGAACGAACTTCAGGAAGTCGGCGAAGGACTGCAGCAGGCCGAACGGGCCAACCACGTTGGGGCCTTTGCGCATCTGGACGCCGGCCCAGATCTTGCGGTCGGCCAGCAGCAGGAAGGCCAGGCTCAGCAGGACCCAGATCACGACCAGCAGGATGCCGCCGGTCGTCAGGCCAAACCAGAGAAGCGGAGAAGTCGAGCCCACGATTTACTCCGCAGCGATCTTGGCGGCGCCGGAAGCCACGGCCGCGCATTCGGCCATGGTCACGCTGGCGCGCGCGACGGGGTTGGTCAGGTGGAAAGCCTTGATCGGGCTTTCGAACGGCGCGTCCGAGACTTCGCCGTCAGCGCCCAGGGCGCCCACATCGAACGAGGTCGCGACCGAACCCGGCGCATAGTCGATCTGACCGAAGGTCGGGTGGTCGGCGAACAGCTTGGCGCGCAGTTGGTCCAGGCTGTCATAAGGCAGCTTATGGCCCAGCACTTCCGACAGGGCGCGCAGGATCGACCAGTCTTCCTTGGCCTCGCCCTTCGGGAACACGGCGCGACGGCCCTGTTGCACGCGGCCTTCGAGGTTCACGTAGAGACCGTTCTTCTCGGTGTAGGCCGCGCCCGGCAGGACCACGTCGGCCTTGTGGGCCCCGTTGTCGCCGTGCGTGCCGAGATAGATCTTGAAGGCGTCCGAGGCCGAGGCCTCGCACTCGTCGGCGCCCAGCAGGAACAGGACGTCCAGGGCGCCCGGCTTCAGCATGTCGCCAGCGGCCAGACCGCCCTCGGCCGGGACGAAGCCCATGTCGAGGCCGGCGACGCGCGCGGCGGCGGTGTGCAGGATGTTCCAGCCGTTCCAGCCTTCGCGCACGACCTTGATGGTCTTGCCCAGGGTGGCGGCGGCCTTGAGGATCGCCGCGCCGTCGGCGCGGGCCAAAGCGCCCTGACCGATGATGATCGCGGGACGCTCGGCGGCCTTGAGGGCGGCGACGAAGTCGCTCTTGCTCTTGGCCAGGCCCGACAGCGTCTTGGCGCCGGCGCCGATGTAGTCGTAGTCGAACGTCAGGTCGGCTTGCTCGCCGATGACGCCGAAGCGGGTCTTGCCGGCGATCCACTGCTTGCGGAAGCGGGCGTTCAGGACCGGCGCCTCGGTGCGCGGATTGGCCCCGACGAACAGCACGACATCGGCGTTCTCGATGCCGGCGATCGTCGAGTTGAACAGCCAGCTCTCGCGCGGGCCGGCGCCCAGGGCGGCGCCGTCCTGGCGGGCGTCGAGGTTCTTCACGCCCAGGGCGGTGAAGAGGTCCTTGGTCGCCTTCAGGCTCTCGGCGTCCTGCAGGTCGCCGGCGATGACGCCGATGCGCTCAGGCGCGGTCGTCTTGATCTTGCCGGCGATGGCGGCGAAAGCCTCGGCCCAGGTGGCCGGCTTCAGGCTGCCGCCGACGCGGACATAGGGACGGTCCAGGCGCTGACGGCCCAGGCCGTCGACGGCATAGCGCGTCTTGTCCGAGATCCACTCTTCGTTGACGTCCTCGTTGATGCGCGGCAGCACGCGCAGCACGGCGGCGGCGCGGCTGTCGATACGGATCGACGAGCCCAGGGCGTCCATGACGTCGACGCTCTCGGTCTTCTTCAGTTCCCAAGGACGGGCTTCGAAGGCGTAGGGCTTGGAGGTCAGCGCGCCGACCGGGCAAAGGTCGATGACGTTGGCGCTGAGTTCCGACGTCACCGCCGCGCCCAGATAGGTCGTGATTTCAACGTCTTCGCCGCGCGAGATCAGGCCGATTTCCGGCGAGCCGGCGACTTCGGTGATGAAGCGGACACAGCGCGTGCACTGGATGCAGCGCGTCATCACGGTCTTGATGAGCGGGCCCATGGCCTTCTCTTCGACCGCGCGCTTGTTCTCGTCGTAGCGGCTGTCGTCGCGGCCGTAGCCGACGGCCTGGTCCTGCAAGTCGCACTCGCCGCCCTGGTCGCAGATCGGGCAATCCAGCGGGTGGTTGATGAGCAGGAACTCCATCACCCCTTCGCGGGCCTTCTTGACCATCGGAGTCTTGGTGAAGATCTCCTGGCCCTCGGCGGCCGGCAGGGCGCACGAGGCCTGCGGCTTCGGCGGACCGGGCTTCACCTCGACCAGACACATCCGGCAGTTGCCGGCGATGGACAGACGTTCGTGGTAGCAGAAGCGCGGGATCTCTTCCCCAGCCAGTTCCGCGACCTGCAGAACCGTCATGCCGGGCTCGAACTCGACTTCGACGCCGTTGACCTTGGCGATAGCCATAATCGTTACTCCGCCGCGATCAGCTTGGCGCCCTGCACGTGCAGGCGACCGCTACGATAGGAAGCAATCCGGTCTTCCACCTCGTGGCGGAAGTGACGGAACAGACCCTGGATCGGCCAGGCGGCCGCGTCGCCCAGGGCGCAGATGGTGTGACCTTCGACCTGGGTCGTGACGTCCAGCAGGGTGTCGATCTCTTTCGGATCGGCCTCGCCGGTCGCCATGCGTTCCATGACGCGCCACATCCAGCCGGTGCCTTCGCGGCACGGCGTGCACTGGCCGCAGCTCTCGTGCTTGTAGAAGTACGACAGGCGGGCGATGGCGCGGACCAGGTCGGTGGACTTGTCCATGACGATGACGGCGGCCGTGCCCAGACCCGACTTCAGGTTCCGCAGGGCGTCGAAGTCCATCGGCAGGTCTTCGCACTGCTCGGCCGGGATCATCGGCACGGACGAGCCGCCCGGGATGACGGCCTTGAGGTTGCCCCAGCCGCCGCGGATGCCGCCGCAGTGGTCTTCCATCAGCTGACGGAAGGGGATGCTCATGGCTTCTTCGACGTTGCAGGGCAGGTTCACGTGGCCCGAGACGCAGAACAGCTTGGTGCCGGCGTTGTTCGGGCGGCCAAAGCCGGCGAACCACGCGGCGCCGCGACGCAGGATCGTGCCGGCGACGGCGATGCTCTCGACGTTGTTGACCGTGGTCGGCATGCCGTAGAGGCCCGCGCCGGCCGGGAACGGCGGCTTCAGGCGCGGTTGGCCCTTCTTGCCTTCCAGGCTTTCCAGCAGGGCCGTCTCTTCGCCGCAGATATAGGCGCCGGCGCCGTGGTGGACGTAGATGTCGAAGTCCCAGCCGTGGACGTTGTTCTTGCCGACCAGCTTGGCCTCGTAGGCCTGCTTGATGGCCTCTTCCAGCACTTCACGCTCACGGACGTATTCGCCGCGAATGTAGATGTAGCAGGCGTGGGCCAGCATGGCGCGCGAGGCGATCAGGCAGCCTTCGATCAGGAGGTGCGGGTCATGCCGCATGATCTCCCGGTCCTTGCAGGTGCCAGGCTCGGACTCGTCGGCATTGACGACCAGGTAGTGCGGACGACCGTCCTTCACTTCCTTGGGCATGAACGACCACTTCAGGCCGGTGCCGAAGCCCGCCCCGCCCCGGCCGCGCAGGCCGGAGTTCTTCATGTTGTCGATGATCCAGTCGCGACCCGCGTCCAGGATGTCCTTGGTGCCATTCCAGCAGCCGCGCTTCTTCGCACCTTCAAGGCCCCAATCATGGAGACCGTAGAGGTTCGTGAAGATGCGGTCCTTGTCTTCGAGGATACCGACCATGACTCAGCTTTGCGGATCGAATGGATGGGCGCGCACATAGCGCGTCCGACGAATGATGACATAGGCGAAAAGCAGCCAGCCTGCGCCAATCGTGACGAGACCGGCGACGACCGCCAGGAACGGCGCTCCAGCCACGGTGCGACCCCAGATCAGCAGGATCGCGCCGAGCAGGCACGCCACGAAGCCGATACCGCGTTCACGGCGGTAGAGGCCCCGGATGGTGTCGGCATAGGCCGCGCGGCGGGTGTTGAGTTCGCTGTCGTCGATCATGACGAAGCGCCCTCCCCCTTGGTCGCGCGCATCCAGCCCAGGATGAACCAGACTTGCGCCCCAAGGCCCGCCACGATGGCCAGGATGAAGACGGGTTTGGCCCATCCCAGTCCCAGCGACACCGCGCCATAGATCGCCACGCCAGCCAGCAGGAAGCAGACCACATCGATGGCGAGCATCGTGGTCAGGCGCTTCTTCTGCAGGGTGGCGTCGGCGCTCATGTCAGGCGGTCGGCTCCGGCTTTGCCTTCGTAGCCTTCGGCTTCTCGGGCAGGTTCGGGATCTTGATCTTCTTGGCGTACGAGCCGTCGTACAGCTTCGGGTCCGTGAGCGTGTGGATCGCGCCCTTCGGCTCCGAGGCGCCGCGGCCGTCGTAGCTGCCCGGCTTCGGGTCCTTGCCGGCCGCGAAGTCGTCGAGGATCTGGGCCAGGCTCTCCGGCGTCAGGTCCTCGTAGTAGTAGTCGTTGATCGCGGCCATCGGGGCGTTGCAGCACGCGCCCAGGCACTCGACCTCTTCCCAGCTGAACTTGCCGTCGGCCGAGACGTGGTTGGCGTCGCCGATCTTGGCCTTCAGCACGGCCTTCAGGTCCAGCGCGCCGCGCAGCTGGCACGGCGTGGTGCCGCACAGCTGGACGAAGGCGACCTTGCCGACTGGCTGCAGCTGGAACATCACGTAGAAGGTGGCGACTTCCAGCACGCGGATGACCGGCATCTCGAGCTGCTTGGCGATCTCCTGGATCGCCGGCTCGGAGATCCAGCCTTCCTGCTTCTGGGCCAGCCACAGCATCGGGATCACCGTCGACTGCTTGCGGGCGGCGGGATACTTGGCTTTCCACCAGTCGGCCTTGGCCTGGCTGTCAGCCGAGAAGGCGAAGCTGGCGGGCTGTTCCTTGGCGAGACGACGTACGCTCATCGGGCGAAATCCACGCGGACGATCTTGTCGCCCTTGAAAGTGTAGATGGCGGCGACCTGGAACGGCGCATCGCCGTTGCCGCGGTCGACATGCTCGTGGTCGATCACGTTCGCACCGACCACGATGCGGTTCAGCAGCTCCGCCTTGTTCCTGGGGAACTCGGCGAAGGTCTTCTCGTAGAAGGCGCGATAGGCGTCCAGGCCCGTACGCGCCACATCGCCGTTCAGCCCCGCCACGACCACGTCGTCGGCGAAGTGGGCGCAGTGCGCGTCCAGATCCTGGGCGTTGTAGGCGTCCAGCTGAGCTTGGGCGATAGCTTCCAGGCTCACCGGTCGACCTCGCCGAACACGATGTCGAGCGAGCCCAGGATGGCCGAGACGTCGGCCAGCTGGTGGCCGCGGTTCATCCAGTCCATGGCCGCGAGGTGCGAGAAGCCCGGCGCCTTGATCTTGCAGCGGTACGGCTTGTTGGTGCCGTTGCTGACGACGTAGACGCCGAACTCGCCCTTGGGCGCCTCGACGGCCGCGTAGACCTCGCCTTCCGGCGTCTTGAAGCCCTCGGTATAGAGCTTGAAGTGGTGGATCAGGGCTTCCATCGAGCGCTTCATCTCGGCGCGACGCGGCGGGCTGACCTTGTTGTCCTCGGTCAGCACCGGGCCCGGCGTGCCGCGCAGCATGGCGACGGCCTGCAGGATGATCTTGGTGGACTCACGCATTTCCTGCATGCGGCAGAGATAGCGGTCGTAGCAGTCGCCGTTCTTGCCCAGCGGGATGTCGAACTCGAACTCGTTGTAGTTCTCGTACGGCTGGTTGCGGCGCAGGTCCCAGGCGATGCCCGAACCGCGCACCATCACGCCCGAGAAACCCCAGGCCCAGGCGTCTTCCTTGCTCACGACGCCGATGTCGACGTTGCGCTGCTTGAAGATGCGGTTGTCGGTGATCAGGCCTTCGATGTCGTCGCAGATCTTGGGGAAAGCCTTCGCCCAGGTCTCGATGTCGTCGATCAGCTCGGGCGTCAGATCCTGGTGGACGCCGCCCGGACGGAAGTAGTTGGCGTGCAGACGAGCGCCGCAGGCGCGCTCGTAGAAGATCATCAGCTTCTCGCGCTCCTCGAAGCCCCAGAGCGGCGGCGTCAGGGCGCCGACGTCCATGGCCTGGGTCGTCACGTTCAGCAGGTGATTGAGGACCCGGCCGATCTCGCAGAACAGCACGCGCACGATCTGGCCGCGACGCGGCACCTCGACGCCCAGCAGCTTCTCGATGGCCAGGCAGAACGCGTGCTCCTGGTTCATCGGCGCCACGTAGTCGAGGCGGTCGAAGTACGGGATGTTCTGCAGATAGGTCCGCGCTTCCATCAGCTTCTCGGTGCCGCGGTGCAGCAGGCCGATGTGCGGATCGACGCGTTCGACGATTTCGCCGTCCAGCTCCAGCACCAGGCGCAGCACGCCGTGCGCGGCCGGGTGTTGCGGGCCGAAGTTGATGTTGAACTTGCGGACGGGCGTCTCCGGGATGGCCGGAGTCGTCGGTTCGTCACGGAAGAAGTCGGTCGCCGCGGCGGGCGAGTTCGTGCCGGTCATGGCTACGGACCTTCGTTACGCTGCTCGATGCTGAGCGACACAAGCAGTCCTGCGATCAGCAGAACCACGCCCAGCAAGGTGATGATGGTGGTCGCGACGTCCCAGCTCTGGGAAATCGCGGCCTGTGAGAGCGGCAGAGCCAACAGGACGGAAGCCGCTCCGAGCAGCGCGCTGCGCAGCTCGGCCACTTCCATCCGCCGGATGCTGGCGCCGACGGCCAGCATGATCACCGAAACCATGATCGCGACGCCCAACGACTTGTTCTGATCCGCGCTGATCACCGGCGCCTTCGTGAACCACCCCGTCAGCCGCATCCCGATGGTCATCAGGAACGCGGTCGAAAAGGCGACCAGAAAGAACGAGGTGGCGGAACGGAACGTCGGCCGTCGCAAACCCATGGTTAGTCATCCCCTGCTCGCTATTGAGCCTTCTCGTCACCGGGGAGCGCGTACTTGGCGCCTTCCCAGGGCGAGAGGAAATCGAACGCACGGAACTCGGTAATCTTGACGGGTTCGTACACGACGCGCTTGAGCTCGTCGTCGTAGCGAACTTCCACATAACCCGTCATGGGGAAGTCCTTCCGCAGCGGATGGCCGTGGAAGCCGTAGTCGGTCAGGATCCGGCGCAGGTCCGGATGGCCTTCGAAGAAGATGCCGTACATGTCGAACGCCTCGCGCTCGAACCAGTCCGCGACCGGGAACACCGGCGTGGCGCTGGGCACCGGGGTGTCCTCGTCCGTCATCACCTTCAGGCGGATGCGGGTGTTCTTCACCATCGACAGCAGGTGGTAGACCACGTCGAAGCGCGCGGCGCGCTCCGGATAGTCCACGCCCGTCAGGTCGACCAGCTGATGGAAGCGGGTCGCGGCGTCGTCGCGCAGGAACAGCAGGGTCTCGACCACGGTCGCGGCCTTGGCCACGATCGTCAGCTCGCCGAACGCCACCGAATGACCCAGCACGCCGGGCGCGCGGGCGACGATGTCCAGGCCCAGGGCCTCGAGCGGCGAAATAGTGATTTCAGTCGGAGCCACGTCGGTCATCGCTCGATCGTCCCCGTGCGACGGATCTTCTTCTGAAGCTGCAGCACGCCGTAGACCAGGGCTTCGGCCGTGGGCGGGCAGCCCGGCACGTAGATGTCGATCGGCACGATACGGTCGCAGCCGCGCACGACGCTGTAGCTGTAATAGTAGTAGCCGCCGCCGTTGGCGCAGCTGCCCATCGAGATGACGTAGCGCGGCTCCGGCATCTGGTCGTAGACCTTGCGCAGGGCCGGAGCCATCTTGTTGGTCAGCGTGCCGGCGACGATCATCACGTCCGACTGACGCGGGCTGGCGCGCGGCGCGAAGCCGAAGCGCTCCAGGTCGTAGCGCGGCATGGCCGAGTGCATCATCTCGACGGCGCAGCAGGCCAGGCCGAACGTCATCCACATCAGCGAGCCCGTGCGGGCCCAGGTGATTAGGTCGTCGGCGGCGGCCGTGATGAAGCCCTTGTCGGCCAGCTGTTGCGAGACGCCGTCGAAGAACGGGTCGTGCAGCTTGGGGTCATAGCCCTCGACCGTCGAGCGGCCGCCCGAAAGCGCCGGAACGGTGGTGGCGGGAACGATCACTCCCATTCGAGGGCGCCCTTCTTCCATTCGTAGATAAAGCCGACGGTCAGCACGCCCAGGAAGGTCATCATCGACCAGAAGGCGAACTGGGCCGCGTCGTGCGGCAGCTTCATCAGCGTGACCGCCCACGGGAACAGGAACGCCACTTCCAGGTCGAAGATGATGAAGAGGATCGACACCAGATAGAACCGGACGTCGAACTTCATGCGCGCGTCGTCGAAGGCGTTGAAGCCGCATTCGTACGCGGACAGTTTTTCCGGGTCCGGCGCCTTCGGCGCGAACACGGCTGCCGCCAGAATGAAGACGATGCCGATAGCCGCCGCGATCCCTAGGAAGATCACGATCGGCAGATACTGGAGAAGGAAGGCGGTCATGACAGCCCTTGGCTTGAATCGAGCGGGTTGTAGCCCACTGTCGCCAGCGCTTCAAACACCCCAGACCACATTGAGAAACGATCGCAACTAGAGCTGTTTCCGCTAACGGCGATCGATTGCACACGAACGCTTTCCTCTGTGCCTGAAAGGACCGGCGCGACTGCCCTGCTCTGCTCCATCCACATGAAATAGCTCAGCCCTGGCGGGCTATTTGACGCTTCTTCGATATCGCCGTTGACACGAGTCTTCGGCCGACATATCAGACGCCCCTCGCCGCAGGGCGGGTCGCACTTTCGCTTCGGCGAAGGGATATGCG